>JAZKGC010000105.1:0-10679 GCA_040386115.1 Pseudomonadota bacterium | reverse complement strand
TTGATCCCCCGCTTCCGCCAGCCAGTGGCCCTCGTTGCCGAACGCGGGCAGCACCTGAAAATCGACCTTGCCGCCGGCGTCGCGAAACGCGTCCGCCATCTGCCGCGAGAAGTCCGGCGGAAAATACGAATCGTTGTCCGCCACCAGCCATGTCACCGGCACCTTCGCGCCATCGCCGAAATCCTTTGCCGCCGCGATGAGTTTTTGCGGCGCGCAGATGTTGCCCGCGCGGTCGTTCGAGCGCCCGCCGCGCCCCGGCGCAAACACGACGATCGCTGAAATGTTTTTCGGGCTCTGATCCGCCAGCGACAGCGCGCCCCAGCCGCCCGCGGAATGTCCGACGATGACCGCCGCCTCTTTTCGCGCGAACGATTGCGCACGCATGTAGTTGAGAGCGGCCATGATCGATTCGGCGGTCGCCTGTGCCGACATCGCATATTCGGCGGCCTCGCAGCCTTCCTGGTCTTCCAGATAAGGCCCGCCGGTCTTGCCGTGACCGAGCCGCTGCGGAACCAGCACGGCAAAACCGCGCGCCACCAGCGCCGCAGCCAGTGCAGGATATTCCGGTTGCGGCATCTGCGCGCGCGCCAGCCGGTTCTGCGTCGAGGCATGGGCAATGACCGCGAGCCGGAACGGCCCCTTGCCCTCGGGACGAAACAAAACTGCTCGCGAAAGCGTGATGTGGTCCTGCGTCGGCACCAGCCAGTCCTGACGCCGCAACGGCGAACCCTCCCCACCCTGCGCGCCGGGCCGGGTCTGTGCCACTGCGAGCGAATCGGACGAAAAGGTGACTGCGAGAAGCACAGCCGCCGCCTTGAGCAATTCCAGTTTTGTCATCGGGGCGATCACTAGCAGGGTTTGCAGGTTTTCTGTCCTCTTTCGGCACAATGCCGCGCCGCACCTGATGCAAAAAGCCCACATATTAACCGATAATTAACGATGGACCTTGAAGGCGGGCTCGCGAGTTGCTTTGATTGCACCATGAGCACGATCCTGATCGAGGTCCGGCCGGCCAAGGCTTCCGATGCGTCCGCAGTCGCTGCGACGCATGACGAAGCCTGGCGCGCCGCGTATCAGGGAATCATCCCCGGTGCCGAACTCGAGAAGCTTATCAATCGCCGCGGCCCGCAATGGTGGGACAGCGCGATCCGAAAAGGCAGCCGCGTCAGCGTTTTGTGCTTCGGCGACAGGATTGCCGGCTATGCCAATTACGGCCGCAACCGCGCCCGCAGCCTGCATTTCGAAGGCGAGATCTACGAGCTTTACCTGCGTCCGGAATTTCAGGGGCTCGGCTTCGGCCGCCGCCTGTTCGCCTCCGCCAAGCGCGATCTGGTGCACAGCGGGCTGAAGAGCATGGTGATCTGGGCGCTGTCGGACAACGAACCGGCGGTCGAATTCTACCGGACCCTGGGCGGGCGCATGGTCGCGCGCTCCTCGGAGCGATTCGGCGGCAAGTCGCTCGACAAGGTCGCCTTCGCCTGGACGGCCTGATACTGAATTCCTTCGGAACAACCCGTTACCGCCACGGCGTCGCTTTGCCGGATGCCGCCCTGTTCGCCTGAAACACACAAGGCCTGCCATGCGTATTGATGCGATCTCACTTGGAGCCAACCCGCCACACGAAGTGAACGTCATCATCGAAGTGCCGGTCGGCGGCGAGCCGATCAAGTACGAGATGGACAAGGAAGCCGGCACGCTGGTGGTCGATCGCTTTCTCTACACGGCGATGCGCTACCCCGGAAACTACGGCTTCATTCCCCACACGCTGTCCGACGACGGCGACCCGTGCGACGTGCTGGTCGCCAATACCCGCGCCATCGTGCCCGGCGCGGTGATTGCCGTGCGGCCAGTCGGCGTGCTGTTCATGGAGGACGAGGCCGGCGGCGACGAGAAGATCATCGCGGTGCCGTCGTCGAAGCTGACCCAGCGTTACGACAAGGTGACAACCTACAGCGATCTTCCCGAGATCACGCTGCAGCAGATCCAGCATTTCTTCGAGCACTACAAAGATCTCGAACCCAAAAAATGGGTGAAGGTTTTGCGCTGGGGCGGCGCGGACGACGCGCATCGGCTGATCCTTGAAGGTATCGAACGCGCCAAGAAGAAATAAGAAATCGAGCATTGTCCCGATGCGCCGACCGATCAGGCTGATCCGCAATGTACTGCTGCTCCTGATCGCGGCGATCGCCGGTCTTGTTGCCGTGCTGGGCTTCAACGCGCTGACGCGCACCTCGCGCCAGATCGACGTTGCAGCGCTGCCGCGCGTCGCCATCGACATTGACGCCGCGTCGAAGCGTCTTGGCCATGCGATCCGGTTCCGGACCATTTCCAGTTTTCTCAATCCGGACCAGAACGCCGACGCCTTTGAAGGCATGCGCGCCCACATCGAGGCGAGTTATCCTGCCTTCAGCGCCGTGGCCAGCCGGGAGATCGTCTCGAAATACAGCCTGCTCTACACATGGAAGGGCACCGATCCCGCAGCAAAGCCGATTGCGCTCACAGCGCATCAGGACGTGGTGCCGATCGCGCCGGGCACGGAAGCCGCATGGCAGAATCCGCCGTTCGACGGCGTCATTCAGGACGGCTTCATCTGGGGCCGTGGCTCATGGGACGACAAGGGCTGCGTGTTCTCGATTCTCGAAGCCGCCGAGCAACTGGCGAAGGAAGGCTTCCGCCCCACGCGGACGATCTACTTCGCGTTCGGACATGACGAGGAAGTCAGCGGCCAGCGCGGCGCGAAGGCCATGGCGGCGCTGCTCGCAGCGCGCGGCGTCCGGCTGGATTTCCTGCTCGACGAAGGATTGCTGATCGCCGACGGCATCATCAAGGGGCTGGACCGTCCGGCTGCCGTGATAGGCGTCGCGGAAAAGGGCTATGTCACGCTGCAGCTGAATTTATCGACAGTCCCCGGTCATTCATCGCTGCCGGCGCGCGAATCCGCCATCGGCATGATGAGCGCCGCGCTGGCGCGCCTTGAGGACCAGCGATTCCCCGCAGAGATTCGCAGCACCACCCGCGAGATGTTCGACGCGCTCGCCCCCGAGATGGACCCGCTCAATCGCGTCGTGCTTTCCAACCTCTGGCTGTTCAAGCCGCTGGTGCAGCGCGAGTTCGCAAAGACCCCGACCACCGACGCCGCCATCCGCACCACCATCGCGCTGACGATTTTCAATGCGGGTTCGCAGGACAATGTTTTGCCCGGACAGGCCGATGCCACTGTCAATTTCCGACTGCTGCCCGGCGACACCCAGGACAGCGTCGTCGCGCATGTCCGGCAAGTCGTGAACAATGACCGCATTACCATCGCGCCCGGCCCCGGCAATTCCGATCCGCCGCCCGTCACCGGAACCGCGAGCAGCAGCTATCGCGCTCTCAGCACGACGATCCGCGAAATTTTTCCCGACGTCGTCGTTGCGCCGGGCCTCAGCCTGGCCGCAACCGACTCGCGCCACTACGCGGGCATAGCGGACAATATCTTTCGCTTTACGCCAGTGCGCGCGAGAGCCGAGGATCTCACGCGCTTTCACGGCACCAACGAGCGCCTCAGCGTGGACAATTACGCGGACATGATCCGGTTCTACCGGCGGCTGATGCAGAACACCGCGGGTCGGTAATTCCCACTCACACCGCAGGCTCGGTTAGCCCCCTGATCGCGCAGGCGGCGCGCAGCGTATTGACCAAGAGACACGCCACCGTCATCTGGCCGACGCCGCCGGGCACCGGCGTGATCGCGCCGGCAATCGTCAGCGCTTCCTGATAGGCGACATCGCCGACCAGCCTGTTTTTCCCGTCGGAGCCTGGAATGCGATTGATGCCGACGTCGATCACGGTCGCGCCCGGCTTGATCCAGTCGCCCCGGATCATCTCCGGCTTTCCGACCGCTGCATAAATCAAGTCCGCGCGCTTGCAGATCTCGGCAAGATCGCGGGTGCGCGAATGCGCGATGGTGACCGTCGCGTTTTCGTTGAGCAGCAGTTGCACCAGCGGGCGGCCCACCAGATTGGAGCGCCCGACGATGACGGCGTCCAGTCCTGCCAGCGACGCATGCACGGTTTTGGTGAGAATGATGCAGCCAAGCGGCGTGCATGGCGTCAGCGCGGGCAAGCCGGTGGCGAGCCGTCCAGCATTGATCGGATGCAGTCCATCGACATCCTTGGCCGGATCCATGGCATTGATGACGACCTGCGTATCCAGACCTGCGGGCAAAGGAAGCTGCACCAGAATGCCGTGCACGTCCGGATCGGCATTGAGCTTTGCGATCAGCGCCAGCAACTCCGGCTGCGGCGTGTCGGCGGGCAGCTTGTGCTCGAATGACGCCATGCCAGCGGCTTCGGTCTGCTTCGCCTTGGTGCGGACATAGACCTCGGAGGCGGGGTCATGGCCGACCAGCACCACCGCCAGACCCGGCGTGAACCCGTGATCGCGCTTCACCCGCGCAACTTCATCTGCAACGCGGCCGCGCAGCTCCGCAGCAATCACTTTTCCATCGATGATTTTGGCTGACATCAGCGGTCTTTTATCTCCGTCAAACTTTGCAGGGCATCGCCCAGCTTTTTTGGATCGCCATCGACCGCGACCTGCTTGAGGCGCGACGTGGTTCCGGTGATGACGCGCACGTGGCTCTTGGGCACATGAAGCGCCCTGGCGAGCAATTCGGTCACCGCGCGATTGGCCTCGCCGCCCTCGGCGATGGCACGCACCCGCATTTTCACCACGCTGCGGCCATTGGCCAGTGTTTCAATGCCGTCGATCGAATCCTGACCGCCGCGCGGGGTGACGCGCAACGCGACGCTGATGCCTTGAACGGAAAAGCGCCAAGGGAAGGTCATGCAAGAGTCAAAGACAGTCGGCGCGCGCGATCAGATCACGTTGGGATAGATGTAGTACGTAATCACGCGCTGGATAAACATGATGATGAGGATGACGATGATCGGCGAGATGTCGAGGCCGCCGAAATTCGGCATGATATTCCGGATCGGCCGCAGCACCGGCTCGGTAATCTTGTAGAGAAACTCCGCGACCGCGGCGACGAAGCCGTTGCGCGTGTTCACGACGTTGAAAGCGATCAGCCATGACAGGATCGCAGAGGCGATCAGCAGCCAGACATAGAGGTCCAGAACGATCAGAATGATGTCGAGAATGGCGCGCATGGCGGTGCTGGCTCGCGAGAGGAACTCCCGTCTGAATACCGTTTCGCTGCCCCGCAAACAAGGATGTTTCCAGCCGAACCGCACTGAAAAACCTTGATTTTGACTGTTCTTGACTTGGCCATGATCGGGATTGTAAATGGCCGCACTTGCTGGCCGGTATCGTGATGAGCGGTGCGGTCGCGGAAGGGGCCATAGCTCAGCTGGGAGAGCGCGTCGTTCGCAATGACGAGGTCGGCGGTTCGATCCCGCCTGGCTCCACCAAACTTCCGCCAACCCTCCCCCCAAAGCCGCCACGCGATGCGCTAGGATGCGTTGCGCCAGGATGCACGTCAGCCATATGACGCGCGAGCTTGCACGAGTAGGGGGCCGACCATGCGAACTGAAAAATTTCAATTCCCCGGCACCGGCGGACATATGCTGTCCGCGTCGCTGGACCTGCCGGACGGCGAGCCCACGGCCTATGCGTTGCTGGCGCACTGCTTCACCTGCGGCAAAGACGTGCTGGCGGCCAGGCGGATCGCCGAAGGTCTTGCCAAGCGTAACATCGCCACCTTGCGGTTCGATTTCACCGGCATCGGGGCCAGCGAAGGCGAGTTCGCCAACGCGACATTCTCATCCAACACCGACGATCTGGTGCTGGCAGCGGACCATCTGCGCACCACCAGGCGCGCGCCCGCGATCCTGATCGGCCACAGTCTCGGCGGCGCAGCGATGCTCGCAGCCGCGTCGCGCGTCCCCGAGGCGACATGCGTTGTCACCATCGCCGCCCCCTCCGATCCGGCCCACGTCACCCATCTGTTCAAGAACGACATTCCGGCCATCCGCGAACACGGCGAACTTGAAGTGTCGCTGTCCGGCCGCCCGTTCCGCATCAAGCGCGCGTTTCTCGAAGACATCGCCGAGCAGCGGCTGACCGCGCGCGTGGCCGGTCTGCACAAGGCGCTGCTGATTTTCCATTCGCCGACCGACGATTATGTCGGCATCGACAACGCCACGCGGATTTTCATTGCGGCGAAACATCCCAAGAGCTTCGTCTCGCTGACAGGCGCGGATCACCTGCTGACGCAAAAGCGCGACGCGCATTACGTGGCGGACATGATCGCCACTTGGGCCGCGCGATATCTCGATGCGCCTGCGGCGGCTGACGCCTCTGCCGTGCCTGAAATTTCCGATGGCGTCGTCGTCACGGAAACCGGCGTCGGCAAATTCCAGCAAATGATTTCGGCCGGCCGCCACCGCGTCGTCGCCGACGAGCCGGTGTCTGCGGGCGGTCAGGACACCGGACCCGGCCCTTACGATTTTCTGCTCGCGGGCCTCGGTGCCTGCACGTCGATGACGATGCGGATGTACGCCGACCGCAAATCGATTCCGCTGAAGCGCACGACGGTGACGCTGAAGCACAGCCGCATCTACGCCAAGGATTGCGAAGAGTGCGAAACCAGAGAAGGCATGATCAGCCGGATCGAGCGGACCATCGCGATCGAAGGCGATCTCGATACCGAGCAGCGCCAGAAACTGCTGGAAATAGCCGACAAATGCCCGGTCCACCGCACGCTGACGTCGGAAATCGATATCGTGACGCGCGTGGCGGAATAGCTACTCAGCGGCAAACGACACAAGCGACGCCGCGCCGGGGTCTTTCGCCACAACGGCCTTCGGAGGCCGGTGCAGCCAGCCATCGAGAAACGCCGACAGCCACGCCCGCTCCGACTGATCGTGGACCGCGCGCCCGGCGAAATGCTCGGCCCGCGACCGCGCGCCGGGCAACAACGTCCGCTCGTGCCCGCGCGTGGTCCAGCGATGCATCATCGCCTGGGTCACGTCGGGATGGAACTGAATGCCGAAACATCGTTCGGTGCGGAACGCCTGCACCGGAAAATCGTCGCCCTCGGCCAGCAACTCGCATCCCGCCGGAAGATCAAAACCTTCGCGGTGCCAGTGATAAACGTGATCGGGCCACAGCGTGCAGATACGCCGCCCTGCGTCGGTGGGCCGGATCGGGTAATAGCCGATCTCGGCACGGCCTTCGGGATGCGGCGCGACCTGCGCGCCGAGCTGCTTGGCAAGCATCTGCGCGCCGAGACAAATTCCGAGATATGGCCGTTGCTCCTTGAGGGGCACTGCGAGCCAGTCGATTTCGCGCCGGACGAAATCTTCGTTGTCGTTGGCGCTCATCGGGCCACCGAACATGATCGCGCCGGCATAGCCATCGAGGGATGGAGGGAGCGCGTCGCCGAACACCGGACGGCGGACGTCGAGCGGATGACCCATGGCGCGGAGCGCATTGCCGACCCGACCGGGAGTGGACATCGGCCCGTGCAGAATGATGAGGACCGGCAACGCAGTGAAGCGGCCGCAGGTCGTCAGGCCAAAAGCAGTCGATCGGTCTCCGTCACGAGGCAGCATGAAAAGTCTTCTTCGCTCACCGGCAACAGTGAAACTAACCCATTAAAGCGCAAATGTGAGAATAATTTGTTTCTGGAATTCCGCAGGGGTGACCTGAGCGAAAGTCAGCGCTTGCGCTGCACCCGCGCCACCGATGCCAGCACCATTCCGCGCGGGGCAAACCGCAACATGAACGGGATCATCCGCACCCCGACGCCGGGAAGCACCACCCGCTTGTTCGACATCAGCCCGCGGTAGCCGGCCCGCGCCACCGCTGCCGCCGACACGTTCAGCACCGCCGAATCCAGCCCCGGGTCGAAGCCGGCGCGGCCCTGAAATTCGGTCGGCACCGGGCCCGGACACAGCGCCGTGACGCGCACGCCTTTCGATCCCAGTTCGCCGCGCATCGCCTCGGTGAACGACAGGACGTAAGCCTTGGTCGCATAATAAACCGCCATCCGCGGACCGGGCAGAAACGAGGCAATCGACGCGACATTCAGAATGCCGCCGCGATGGCGGACGATGCTCTCGGAAAACCGCAACGTCAGATCGGTCAGCACGCGGACATTCAGATCGACCATCGCCAGTTGCTTGCTCAGATCGAGATCGATCGCTTCGCCGAACAGGCCATAGCCCGCGTTATTCACAACCGTCTCGACCTCGGCATCCATCGCCTTGAGCGATGCTGCAACCCTGTCGCACGCGCCGGGCTCGCCCAGATCGCAAGCGATCACCGCCGGACGCGGCTTGCCGGTGGCGGCAATTTCATCCGCGAGCTGCTGGAGGCGCTCGTCGCGGCGCGCCACGAGCACGGTCTTCGCACCATTCGCCGCGAAAATTCGCGCAAGCTCCGCGCCGATGCCGGACGAGGCACCCGTAATCAATGTGACGCGCTCAGTCATGGCTGCATTTCAAAGTTGTCTTGCAATGTTGGCTTGAATGTCTTGCGGGCGGCGAGAAACGAAAAAGGCAAAAAAAACATCGGAAAAATTATGTCGCCGTGTCCGGCGTCATTCGGCTGTCTGCAACACGGTGCTTGAGATTGATGCGATCGCGCGACGAAATGCCGAGCAGGTCAGCGGCGCGCCAGACGACATTGTCCTCGAATTCGGAGACATGGCCGTCGGCGTAAATCAGCTCCCACATCATTTCGATGATCTTGAGCCGGCCTGCTTCATCGACGGAGCGCATGATGACGCTGGTGAAATGATAGAGATCGACCGCTTCGCCTTCCACCAGCGTCGCGTCCGCGATCAGCCGGTTGGCGGTGCCTGGATCGAGCGCGAAGCGATACTCGAGCAGCGCGTGGAGTTTGCGCTTTTCGACCTCGGACGGCTCGCCGTCGAGCGAGATCACATGAATGAGAAGGGCCGTGGCTGCCAGCCGGTAATCGCCATCAGCAAAAGTGCGACTGTCATGCCCGGAAGGGGAAACAACGTCCGAAATAAAGTGGCGTAATCTGTCCAGCATCAATCTCTACAATCACAACCCGAAACCCGGCCTCATTGTTTTAAGGCACATAACCTATCGGTTCTATGGCCTGAAAATGAAACTCTGGCAATTTTTCGCTGGGTTCCTGGCACTTTCCCAGCCCGCCCGTTTGGACAAACGCGGGCGATCAGGCGTGCCGGCCATCGCGAATTCAGGTCACGGAATCTCGTAAATCACGACCTTGTCGGCAATTCCGCGCAGTTCGACGCTTTTTTCGGCCGGGGTGAGGCCGGCCTTGCTCAGCAGATCCATCACGGCCGGGGATTTGACCACCGGCCCGGTGGCGCTGATGGCCCGCTCGGTGGCCTGCCCCTGCACCCGTGCCGCGATGTTGACGGTCTGCCCGAAATAATCCTGCCGGTCGTTCAGCATCACCGCGAGGCAAGCGCCTTCGTGAATCCCGATCTTGACCAGCAGATCCCTGGTTCCGCGCTGGTCGTTGAGGGCGTCCATCGCCTTGCGCATGCGCAATCCGGCCGCAACCGCCTGTTCCGGCCGCACGAACGTCGCCATCACCGCGTCGCCGATGGTCTTGACCACAGCACCGGCTTCCGAGGCGATGATCTCCAGCAGCGCGCGGAAATGCGCCCGCACCAGATCGAATGCGGCGAGATCCCCGACGCGCTCATACAGCGCGGTGGACCCCTTGAGATCGGTGAACAGGAACGTCAGCGAGGTGATCTTGAGCCGCTGATCGACGCTGAGATTGTCCGCCTTGTAAACGTCGCGAAAGGTCTGGTTCGCCAGAATCCGTTTCGCGGTGACGATCGGCTTGCGCTTGCCGAGCAGATCGTGGAGCGCGTCGCCCGCGACCCAGACCGACGGAAGCACGCGGCTTTTGGTCTGATTTTCAAGGGTCAGCCGCAACGGGCCGGGATGCATGGCGAGAGTGCCGGTCGGCGAATGCACGCCGTCGAACGTCAGCGACGCATTCTGCTTGTCGCGCGTCGGTTCGCCCTTGACGTCGAGGAACAGCGCGGAATGCGTCACCGGCTCAAACACGATCACGAACTCCGCCGGCAATTGCAGCGACAGCACCGCCTTCTCGCCCGGTGCCAGCTCGATGGCTTCGAGCGTGGCATCATTGACAAGCCGGTCGAAAGAACCTTCGGAAATATCGATGCCCGAACTCCAGAAGATCTGCCGCCAGTAATCCCAGCTCGGCAGCGTCTGGGGGTCGTGCGCCGCGATGCGCCGGACCCGCGGGCTGACGGTGAATGCGACCTCGACCTGATCGTCCACCGAGGCCTGATAGCCCGCAGCACACAGGCCGCAATGATAATCCTCGGGCTGCAACGCTTTCAGCGTGTCATGCGCACCGAGCACGCCGCTGCAACCGGGGCACAGCACATTCCAGGTAAGATCGAAAATCCCGAGCCGCGAGGCGTGAAGAAAGGCCGAGATCACGCGTTCCTCGTCAAGGCCTCTTTGAGCCGCGAAATCAACGAGGTTGATGCGGTTCAGCTCGGGATCGGCACCGTTCGAGACGAGGTGTTCGATGGCATCGGCCACCTTCGGATCGACGGTCTGCTTCAGAACCGAGAACAGGGACTGGGCGTTGCTCATGCGCCCAATCTAGGAGCCGGTTCCATCCGGAACAAGGAGGGTTGCGCACGAATCATGCGCCGCGCTCAGTCGGTTGAGGCCTCAATC
>JAZKGC010000104.1:0-8585 GCA_040386115.1 Pseudomonadota bacterium | reverse complement strand
AAGGATTTCTTCGGCATTCCCGACGAGGACTGGACCCGCTTCCTCGAGATCAACGTGATGTCGGGCGTACGGCTGTCGCGCGCCTATATGCCGGGAATGCTCAAGCGCAACTGGGGCCGCATCGTTTTCATCTCGTCGGAATCCGGGCTGAACATTCCGAAGGAGATGATTCATTACGGCGTCACCAAGACCGCCCAGCTTGCAGTTTCACGCGGCCTTGCCGAACTAACGAAAGGCACCGCCGTCACTGTCAATTCCGTGCTTCCGGGGCCAACCCTCTCGGAAGGCGTCGAGGCGTTCGTGAAAGATCTGGCACAACAAAACGGCCAGTCGGTGGAAGAGGCTGCCTCCCAGTTCGTCAAGCAGCATCGCCCGACGTCGCTCATTCAGCGGCTCGCGAGCGTCGATGAGATCGCCAACATGGTAGTCTATGTCAGTTCGCGCGAGGCATCAGCGACAAACGGTGCGGCGCTGCGCGCCGAAGGGGGCATCATCCAGACAATCGCATGAGGCGGCGGAAGCTTCGCCGTTGCTGTTGGAAGCTTCTGCCAGAAAGCGGGTCGCGGCAGGTTATCCTTTTCGTCCGACCCGCATTGCGCAGAATTGCACAAGCGCCGCCAGCGGATCCTGCTCGCACGGGTGCGACAACTCGCGCACGTCCCGACAAGTCAAAACGCAGCTGTGTCATACGATTGTAACGCGCTTGTCACAGAACTGCGGTCTCATCGTCATGGCTGCAATGCAGCATTCTCGCTGATCTTGTCCGCAACACCCGCAGCTTCATATCAAGCTGGACGAGATTTGCTTTTCGATCATCGGTTGACTTGCATCGTGTGGACGGCCCTTTTGAACGATAAACCTGCCGAGCTTGCGCCTCCGCGTTACGAGGCGCGGGGCTGGATGCATTGGCCCGACAACGAGGACTACAGCCTTCAGTTCATGCGCGTGCTGGGCGCGGCGCAGGAGGGTTCCAGCACCATCTCCGAGTGTTTTCTGACCGCTGCCCAAATTGCCGCCGGCGATGATGAAAGCTGGCATCGCGAATGGAAAGCTATTGCCGACGTCAACAAGGAGCGCGGCGATCTTGCGCTGGCAGCGGGCAATCTCCATTCGGCTCGCAGCAACTGGTTGCGGGCTTCAAATTACTACCGGACGTCGGAGGCTTTTCTGAAGCTGGATGACTCACGCCGCGGGTCGGTGCTGGAGAAGATGCGGGCCTGTTCGTATCTGTTCGTCACCCATCAGGCGCAAGCGGGTGAGCGGGTTCGTATTCCGTGTTTTGAGGGTGGCTTCGTTGAAGCCTATTTTCTGCGCGCGCCTGGGCCGGAGTTGCAGGCACCCGTCGTGATCTGCGTCGGCGGGCCGGGTCATTTCAAGGACGAGCACCTTCATACGCTGCTGCGGCAGGCCCACACGCGCGGTCTGTCGCTGCTGCTTGTCGATTTGCCCGGACAGGGTGCCACCCCGAGAAACAAGGGGATGGTGCGATACGAGGTCGAGACGGCAATCAGCGGTTGCGTGGACTACCTGACGACGCGCGCCGATGTCGATGATCGGCGAATTGCAATTTTTGGCGACAGTCAGGGCGCGGCCTTTGCATCGCGTGCGGCCGGCCTCGACGATCGATTCGCCGCGGCGGTTTGCGACGCCGGAATCTGGGATATGCATGAACGCGTTTCCACCATGACGTGGATGTCCGGCGACGACGGCAAGGACGCCATCGCGGAAGAGATACGCAAAATGCAGCGTCAAGGCGTTGTCACGAACATCAAGTGTCCAACGCTGGTGACACTCGGCGAGCATGACTGGTTCGATATCAGCCACGTCGTCGATCTGTGCGGTGTATTGAGGGAGAGGGGGGCCGATATTACGCTGAAGGTCTTTTCCGCCGCCGAGACGGCTGCGTCGCATGCGCAGGCCGACAATCCGACGCTCGGCAAGGAATTCATCTTCGACTGGATATCAGCGCGTCTCGAGACGGTTCAGGCGGCGGCGAATTCGTGACCTTCAAGCGTCCGCGGCAATGACCTGCGCTGCTTTTGCCAGGCGTTCCTTGAGCGTCGAAAGGTTGCCGGCGAGATCGCGGAGCTTCTGATCGGAGAAGTCCGAAAAGATGAGATTGTCGGCGACGGCCTGCCGCGAATACAGATTGGCAATCTGCTTGTAAGCCTTGTCGGTCAGCGACATCAGCACGACGCGCGCATCCTCTTTTGAGGCGACGCGGCGCATGAAGCCGTTCTTCTCTAGGTTCTTGGTCTGGGTGGTGACGAAGGAGGGATCGACATGAAGTTTTGTCGAAACATCCCTGACGGAAACGCCCTTGCCCTGGTCGAGATCGTTGACCGCCATGAGAATCAGCCATTGCGGGCAACTGATATCGAGGATTCGCGCCCAGATGGCGCGGATTTCCTCAAGGTGTGTGTTGATCGAGATCACGTCCCAGATGAACTGCCGGACCAGCGCGTCGTCCGGCCCGATCGGGTTCGCGCCATGTGCGCTGCTGCGGTCGTTGCGCGGGCTTGCAGGAGGACGGCTGGGCGAAATTTTCTTGGCGGGAATCCTGCCAGCCATTTCTCACTACCTTTTGGTCGGAATAGAGAAAGTTAGGTCAGTCGAGGCCTGAATGCAATCGATGCGCGGCATGTGTCAGTGCGATGACGTTGCCGGGAAACCACAACAAGGTGGCCAAATAAAAGCATGAGTAAATCAATTATTGTAATCAATTGAAGCTTCGAGGCATGGTCCCCTCGTCACCCGGGGACATCCGGGCGACTCGTTTGGGGATCTCGCTGAAGTCGCTCGCACCCGTGGGGCAGTGGCTGAAAGCGCCGGAGAACCGGGCGACGAGCGAGGATCAAGGGGCTGTGACTTGGGGTGGCTTGCGCCACGGGGACCGGACCGTCCTCATTGAACAATTTTGGAGGTTTTATGAGCAAGATTAAGAGCCTTATCCTGGGTTCGGCGGCGGGTCTCGTCGCGATTGCAGGAGCACAGGCAGCCGATCTTCCGGTGAAGGCGAAAGCCGTTCAGTACGTGAAGATCTGTTCCCTTTATGGCGCCGGCTTCTACTACATGCCCGGCACCGACACCTGCATCAAGTTCGGCGGCTACGTGCAGCTCGATGCGACCATCCACGGCAGCGCTCATCACCAGCCGGCGTGGAACAACACTGCCAACGTGGGCCAGGAAAACCGCACGTCTGACCAGTTCGTCAGCCGCGTCCGCGCACAGTTCAACGTCGATACCCGCACCGCCACCGAATACGGTGTGGTTCGCACCTACTGGGCAAGCAACTTCCAGCACACCAGCGGCGACGGTCCGTCGTCGGGCGTTCTGACGACCGATCTGGCCTTCATCCAGTTCGCCGGATTCACCTTCGGTAAGGCGATTTCGGGCTTCCAGACGCCATGGGGCGCCAATCCGGTCGGCCTCAATACGTCCAACCTGCTCGGCGGCTACGACAACTCCACCGGCATCAACCAGATTGCCTACACATGGCAGTTCGGCAATGGCCTGTCGGCTCAGTTGGGTGTTGAGGACAACAAGGTCATCAACCGCGCGCCAGTGTTCAATGCGAGCGCTTCGTTCACCGGCACGGCGGCTCCGGCAGCTTCGGGTGCCTATCTTGGCTCGGGAACGCTCCTTGCTGCACAGAACGGCACAGGCGGTCAGCTCTCGCCCGACATCGTCGGCAACATGCGATATGACTCATCGGCGTTTACGGCCCAGATCTCTGCTGCGACCAACAACGTCAACGGCACCTACTACGCCACCGGCGCCGGCGCTATCGGCACCGAGTTCAGCGGTCATCCGAACGACACCTGGGGCTTCGCAGTCGCCGGTGGCATTCAGATCAAGAACCTGCCGACCGGCCCCGGCGACAAGCTGTCGCTGGACTTCACCTACACCGACGGCGCACCGAAGTACGTGATCGGCGGCACCACCGGCAACGCCTTCAACAGCTTCCAAGAAGGCGCAGTCAACGCCGGCAGCTACCAGTCGTTCGCCTCGGTCAACCTGTACGATGGTGTTTACGCCAACGGCGGCCAGATCGAGAAGACCAAGGCTTGGGGCTTCCGCGGCGGCTACGAGCACAACTGGACCAAGGAATGGCAGACGAGCGTGTTCGGCAGCTACTCCCGCATTGACTACAACGCCAATGCATCGACCGCGATCTGCGTTCGTCAGGCACAGGCTGCGACCGCTAACGTTGGCGGATTTGCCAACGGCTACAGCTGTAACCCGGACTTCAATATCTGGCAGGTCGGTTCGCGTACCGCCTGGACCCCGGTTCGCAACCTGACGTTCTCGGGCGAAGTGCTGTACACGTTCATCGACCAGGCCAACACTGGCTCGCTGGTGTCGGGTACCGCGAACTCGATCGGCGCGTTCAAGCCGGCCGCAACTTACGACTACAAGGATCAGGGCGTCCTGTCCGGCAACATGCGCGTGCGTCGCACGTTCTGATCGGGACCGCCTTACGGCGATACCCGTCTGAAATGCAAAAGACCCCGGCAGGAAACTGCCGGGGTTTTTCTTCGCTGAGGCGCGCGATGCCCACGCGATCGTGAAGTGCAGTGCAAGGTGATATTAGTTGATTAAATCAGGTAACCGTTGCATGTTCGCGCCATGAGACGGCAGATTTGCCGCCATCCTCGAATGATAGTGACGGCAAGTTTTTCCATAAAACCTCCGAAACCTCCGGCAATGCTCTGCCGGAGGTTTTTGTTTTCATGCGTGGGGTTTGCGCGTGACCGTCGCGGTGCAGAGGCCGCTACCAGCCTTCCAGCACCAGTTTCCCTGTGGAGCGTCCGCTCTCCAGCTGCGCATGCGCCTGCTTGAGATTTGCGGCGTTGATCGTGCCCAGCACCTTGTCCAGCGTCGTCTTCAGCACGCCCTGGTCGATCAGGTCCGCGACCTCGTCGAGCAGGTTGTGCTGGGCGATCATGTCATCGGTCTGGAACGATGAGCGGGTGAACATCGATTCCCAGTGCAGCGACACGGCTTTGCCTTTCAGCAACATCACGTTCGGCGGCGTCGCCGGGTCGTCGATCAATCCGATCTTGCCTTGCGGGGCGACGATGTCGGCGAGGGCTGCGAAGTGCTGCTCGGTGTTGGTCAGCGCCGCGATCAGCGCGACCGGGGGTGCCTTGAGCGCGGCGATCTGTTCCTTCATCGGCTTCGAATGATCGATGACGTGATGCGCGCCGAGATCGAGACACCATTTGCTGGATTCGGGCCGCGATGCGGTGGCGATCACGGTCAGTCCCGTAAGCTTGCGTGCGAGCTGAATGAGGATCGATCCGACCCCGCCCGCACCGCCGACGATCAGCAGTGAGCGCGGTTCAGCGCTCTTGCCGGGCGCGACGCCGAGACGGTCGAACAGCAACTCCCATGCGGTGATCGAGGTCAGGGGCAGGGCGGCGGCTTGCGCGAATGACAAGGTCTTCGGCTTGTGGCCGACGATGCGCTCATCGACGAGGTGAAATTCCGAATTGGTGCCCTGACGCAGGATCGACCCGGCATAGTAAACCTCGTCGCCCGGTTTAAAGAGCGACACGTCCGCTCCCACGGCATCCACAATGCCCACGGCATCGAAGCCGAGAATTTTGGTTTCGCCCGCCGGCGGTTCGGCGCGTTTGCGGACCTTGGTGTCCACGGGGTTCACGGAGATCGCTTTCACCGCGACGCGGATATCGCGGCCCTTCGGCTCGGGCCTGGCGGTCTCGAAATCGATCAAGGCATCCAGCGTGTCGATCGGCAGCGATTTCTTGTAACCCACGGCTTTCATGTCAGGCTCCATTTGCGGTCGCAGATTTGGCTGAAGTCTTGGTGTCTCGCCCTGTCGCTATTTGCAAGTACTGTTGTTTTGGGGATATAGTCACCATTCGGATACCAATGGATTTTGTTGCATGAAACGGCAGGATTTTGGCTGCGCGCTGGGCTGTTCGGTCGAGGTCACGCTCGATCTGATCGACGGCAAGTGGAAGGGTGTGATCCTCTACCATCTTCAGGAGGGCCGGCTTCGCTTTGGCGAGCTGCGCAAGCGGTTGCCTCGGATTACGCAGCGGATGTTGACCAAGCAGCTTCGCGCGCTGGAAGAGGATGACCTCATCATCCGCAAGGTGTATGCGGAGGTGCCGCCGCGGGTGGACTATGAGCTGTCCGAGATGGGCCAGCGGTTGCGGCCGGTCATCGACGCACTCAAGGCGTGGGGCGAGGACCACCGCACCCGGCTTGATGCAGCGTCCGAAGGCAATGCCGCTGGAGGAAAGAAGGCCAGATCGCAGCCGGGCAATACATTGCGTCCTTCGAAAGAGCCGCAGCCCGCTTAAGGCTGCCGGGACTTTGTTTTTGGCGGCAGAATTATCTTTGGCATCAGGTTCAGGATTTTTTTCATGATCGTTGTTCGCGCATTGACCGCGCTCCTTATCTCTTCCGCCGTCGCCGCGCCCGCGCTGGCGCAGGACCGCTTCGTCCCGACGTCGCCGAACCAGTTGCGGATGTCGTATGCGCCGATCGTTCAGCGCGTTCAGCCGGCAGTGGTGAACGTCTATGCCGCCAAGACGGTGCAAAATCGCAACCCGCTGCTGGAAGATCCGATGTTCCGCCGCTTCTTCGGCGTGCCGGGCAATCAGCCCGAACAGATGCAGCGCTCGCTCGGCTCCGGCGTGATGGTCGATGCCTCGGGGCTTGTCGTGACCAACAACCACGTGATCGAAGGCGCGGATCAGGTGAAGATCTCGCTGTCCGACAAGCGCGAGTTCGAGGCCGAGATCGTGCTGAAGGACAGCCGCACCGATCTCGCGGTGCTGCGCATCAAGGAAGCGAAGGAAAAATTCCCGACGCTTGAGTTTTCCAACTCGGACGATGCGCTGGTTGGCGACGTGGTGCTCGCCATCGGCAATCCGTTTGGCGTTGGCCAAACCGTCACCCACGGCATCATCTCGGCGCTGGCGCGCACGCAGGTCGGCATCACCGACTATCAGTTTTTCATCCAGACCGATGCGGCGATTAATCCCGGCAACTCCGGCGGCGCGCTGGTGGACATGACCGGCAAGTTGATCGGCGTGAACACCGCGATCTTCTCGCGCTCGGGCGGCTCGCAGGGTATCGGCTTTGCGATTCCGGCCAACATGGTGCGCGTCGTCGTCGCGTCGGCGAAGGGCGGCGGCACGGCGGTCAAGCGTCCGTGGCTCGGCGCGCGGCTGCAAACCGTGACGCCGGAGATCGCCGAGACGCTGGGGCTGAAGCGTCCGAGCGGCGCGCTTGTCGCCAACGTCGCTGATGGAAGTCCGTCGGCGCGTGGGGGTCTCAAGCTGTCGGACCTGATCGTTGCGATCGACGGGCAAGTGATCGACGATCCGAGCGCGTTCGATTATCGTTTTGCCACGCGGCCGCTGGGCGGCACGGCGCAGATTGAGGTGCAGCGCGGGGGCAAGCCGCTGAAATTAAGCGTTGCGCTCGAGGCCGCGCCCGATACCGGCCGCGACGAGATTGTCATCAAATCGCGCTCGCCGTTTCAGGGTGCGAAGTTCTCCAACATTTCTCCCGCGCTTGCCGACGAACTGAAGCTCGACACCAGCATCGAGGGCGTCGTGGTCATCGACCTGGCCGACAATGCTCCTGCCGCCGGCGTTGGATTCCGGAAGGGCGATATCGTTCTGGCGGTGAACGGCCAGAAGATCGTCAAAACCGCCGATCTCGAAAAGGCGTCACGGGAGACCTCGCGCCTGTGGCGAATCACGGTGCTGCGCGGCGGCCAGCAAATCAACGTGACGCTGGGTGGATGAGCCCGAAGCGACCGCAACCTTCAGCGAACCTGTTCGTCGCCGCCGGCCTCGAGCAGGACGCGCCGCGTCCGCTGCCCGAGAAGCTGCGGCCGCGCGCACTCGGCGACGTGGTCGGACAGGATCACATTCTCGGCCCGGATGGCGCGCTGACGCGCATGCTGGAAACGCGGACGCTCGGCTCGCTGGTGTTCTGGGGACCGCCCGGCACCGGAAAGACCACCGTGGCGCGGCTGCTGGCCGACGCCACTGAACTTGAGTTCGAGCAAATCTCGGCTGTGTTCTCCGGCGTCGCCGATCTGAAAAAAGTCTTCGATGCCGCGCGAGCCCGCCGCGAGATGGGCAAGGGGACGCTGCTGTTTGTCGATGAGGTGCATCGCTTCAACCGCGCGCAGCAGGATTCGTTTTTGCCGGTGATGGAAGACGGAACTGTGGTGCTCGTCGGTGCCACCACCGAGAACCCGTCGTTCGAACTGAATGCCGCTTTGCTGTCGCGCGCGCGGGTGCTGGTGTTTCATTCGCTCGATGGCGCTGCGGTGGAAAAACTTTATGCCCGCGCCGAACAGGCCGAAGGCCGCAAGCTGCCGCTCGATGACGAGGCGCGCGCCGTTCTGGTGCGGATGGCCGATGGCGATGGCCGCGCGGCATTGACGCTGGCGGAAGAGGTCTGGCGCGCCGCACGTGCCGACGAAGTGTTCGACGCCGTGCAATTGCAGGACATTCTGCAACGTCGCGCGCCGATCTACGACAAGTCCGCCGATGGCCATTACAATCTGATCTCGGCGCTGCATAAAT
>JAZKGC010000103.1:0-7817 GCA_040386115.1 Pseudomonadota bacterium | reverse complement strand
GTCCAGCGGAACGCGAACACGATGCCGAGATATTGCTCAAGCCATCCGCCGACGAGTCCCTTTCGCCCGAATGTCAGCAACAGCAGATAACCGGTGACGACGGGCGGCAGCACCAGCGGCAGATAGACCAGCGCGTCGAGCGCGGCCTTGCCCCAGAAGTCGCGCCGCGCGAGCAGCCACGCCACCGCGATGCCGATCGGCGTGGCGATGAGCGTTGCAATGGCTGCGACCCGTAATGAGAGCAGGATCGCCGTCCACTCTTCGGGGGAAATTTCGGACACGACCGTGTTACGACGTCGGCTTGATCAGAAACGAGAACCCGTATTTCTCGAAGATCGCCTTCGCCGTCGCCGAACGCAGAAATGCGAGGTAGCCAGCCGAATCGGACTTGGCGCTGGATGTGGATGCGACAGGATAGATGATTGCCGGGTGCGAATCGGCGGGGAAGATGCCCACGATCTTCACGCCGGGCTCAACCCTGGCGTCGGTCTCGTACACGATGCCGAGATTGGCCTCGCCGCGCGCGACCAGCGCCAGCGCGGCGCGCACGTTTTCGGTCATGGCAAATTTTGTCTCAGAGGCCTGCCATGCGCCGAGTTTCTCCAGCGCGGCCTTGGCATACTTGCCGACCGGCACGGCTTTGACGTCGCCGGTCGCGATGCGGCCGTCGCCTGCGAGCTTGGCAAGATCGAAGCCCTGACCCATCGTGACGTTCCCGATTTTCGAATCCTTCGGCGCTATCAGCACGATCCTGTTGCCGAGCAGATTGACGCGCGACGGTTCGCTGACGGTCTTTTTGCCGATGGAGTAATCCATCCAGTCGGTGTCGGCGGACACGAAAATATCCGCCGGAGCGCCTTGCTCAAGCTGCTTGGCGAGCGCGGAGCTGGCGGCGTAGCTGACGACAATCCTGATGCCGGTTTTCGCCGTGTAGGCGGCATCGACCTCATCGAGCGCGTTCTTCATGGATGCCGCGGCGAAAACGGTGAGGGCTTTTTCCTGCGCGACAGCCGGAGCGGTGCCTGCCTTGCCATCCTGCGCAAAGGCATGCGGCAGGGCGGGGACCAACAGCAGAGATGCCGCAACGATAATAGAGGCTAGTGGTTTCATGATGGCGCTCCATAGATCGATGCGCGCAAAATATGCGCATTCTTCAACCCGGAAGGTTCTCGTTTGACGATCAGCGGAAGCGCCGTTCCGGCAACCCCGGCGGCTCACAGCACGCAGGGGCATCGTTGGCGCGACAATATCAGGCGTGGACCCGGCGTAAAGGCTCTTGATCGCTGGTTCGGCACCGGCAGCAGGCGAAGAGCGCTCAGGGCGCAATCAAAACCTGACGGCAATCCGCAGGCAAATCCGCCAGCGTCATCGGCGGTCTCGGTTTGGGTGGCGTTGTCGGCGGTTTGGGATGCAGCACCGCGTCGCTGAACCAGTAGGCGAGATCGCCAGCGCTGCATCCTTCGCTCTCTCCCGGCGGCGTCTGCGCCTCGCAGTTCGTGCTGCCGGGCGGGCATTTGATGCGGACGTGGAAGTGATAGTCGTGGCCGTACATCGGCCGCACCTTGGACAGCCAGCTGCGGTCGCCGCTGGCTTCGCGGCACAGCGCCTTCTTGATGGCCGCGTTGACGAAGATCCGCTCCACCCGCGGCTCCTGGGCGGCGGCGCGGATCACCGGCAGATGTGTTGGTTTCCATACGTCCGGATCGATGTCGAGCCGGTCGCGCCGCACCATCATGACCGCCGACATTTCCTCGCGCTCGTTGCGCGACAGTTGCCGGTTCGGCATCGGGGTCAGCCAGATATCCGCATCGAGACCGACCTGATGGCTGGCGTGCCCGGTGAGCATCGGGCCGCCGCGCGGCTGCGACATGTCGCCGACCAGAAGTCCCGGCCAACCCGCATTCTTCTGGGCCTTCACCGCCAGTCTCTCCAGCAGCGCCACGAGGTCGGGATGTCCCCAGTTGCGGTTGCGCGACAGCCGCATGACCTGCCAGGCCTCGCCGTTGATCGGCAGCGCCACCGCGCCCGCGATGCAGCCCTTGGCGTAGAAGCCGATGGACCGGACTGCGAGCGACGCAGGCAGCGGTTTGCGGCCGAACAATTCCTTCGCGGCCAGTTTCGGATCGTCCGGGTTGGCGATCTGCGGCAGCGGTTTGGGATCGACCGTGCCTTTGGTCTGCGCCTGCGCGACGCCTGACGCCGCGATCAGCGTGGACGTGAGGGCGATGGCGAGAATCAGGCGGGACCGCTTCATGCGGCACCTTATAGCGGAGTGAGGCCAAAAATGCTTCGCCGGGGCCATCGTTGTTAACGCTCCATTATCCATGACAACCAATGACGTAAATTCCCGCGTAACATTCCTTTCGGCCCATTTGTTGGGCACCTGGCCGGTTGCAAGCCCGGATTGAGGCACACAGCCGCCGGTTGAGCAGCGTAATCGGCCCGCCGTCGATGCGCGACGCTCAAGCGACGCCTCGTGAATGAGCAGAGGCTGCCTGAAGTTCCATGCGCGATCATCGGCGGGCGCAACGGCGACCGCCATAAGATACCTTTTTTTCAGACACTTGTATGAGAACTGCTTTGCAGAATGCGTGAGGTGGCGAGGCGATGCCGACAGTTCGGCCAAAACCAAAAAGCAAGATCAGGAAAGCATCCCGGAAAGCAGCTTTGTCGCTGGGAACCTTGTCGGTCCGTCGGCCGAAGGCCGTGCCGAAACTGCTGACCAAGGGCCGCAAGATCTCGGAGATCAGCGAGATCGTGCGCAAGCGCGCGGAAGCTGAGGCCGCGATCGCGGACGCGCAGAAATCCAACGACCGCCTGCGCGAGGCCATCGATATCCTGCCGCAGGGCATCGTGTTTCTCGATGCCGACGGGCGCTACATTCTCTGGAACAAGAAATACGCAGAGATCTACAGCAAGAGCGCCGACCAGTTTCAGACCGGCGCGATGCTGCGGGATACCCTGAAGGTCGGCGTTGCGCGGGGCGATTATCCGGAAGCCGTCGGCCGCGAAGAGGAATGGATCAACGAACGGCTCGAAAAGCTCTATCATCCGGGCCACCGCCACGAGCAGGTGCTTGCGGATGGCCGCTGCATCCTGATCGAGGAACGCCTGACCGGCGATGGCGGCGTCATCGGCCTGCGCGTCGATATCACCGAGCTGAAGCAGCGCGAAGCCTCGTTCCGTCTGTTGTACGACGGCAATCCAGTGCCGATGATCGTCTGCGCGCGGGACAGTGAGCGCATCATCAGCGTCAACGACGCGGCGGTCGCGCATTATGGCTATGCGCGGAGCGATTTCGAAAAGCTGAAAATTTCGGACGTGCAGGCGTTCGATCAGGCTGCGCCCTGGGCCGGCGACCAGACCACCGAGGAACGCGCCGCGCGCACCTGGAAGCACGTCAAGGCCGACGGGTCGCTGATCGACGTCGCGATCTATTCGCGGCATCTGGTGTTCGACGATCAGCACGCCGTGCTGCTGGCGCTGATGGATATTACCGAGCGCAAGCGCGCCGAGGCACGGCTTACCTTCATGGCGCAGCACGACGGCCTCACCGGGTTGCCGAACCGCATCCTGCTGCGCCAGCGGCTCGACGAATTGCTGGCCCATACGCGCCGCAGCGGCGACAAGGTCGCGGTGCTGTTTCTCGACCTCGACAATTTCAAGGCCATCAACGACACGCTGGGCCACGGTATCGGCGACAAGCTTTTGAAGGGCGTCACCAAGCGGCTGCGGTCGTCGCTGCGCGAGGAGGATTCCATCGCGCGCCTTGGCTCCGACGAATTCGCCGTGGTGCAGGCCGGCATCTCGCGACCCGAGGACGTCGCGCTGCTGGCGCGGCGGCTGATCGAGGCCATCAGCGAGCCGTATCTGTTCGACGGTCATACCATTGTGAGCGGTGCCTGCATCGGCATCGCGATTGCGCCCGGCGACGGCGACGATGCCGAGAAGCTGCTCAAGAACGCCGACATGGCGCTGTCCCGCGCCAAAAGCGAAGGCCACGGCACGTTGAGTTTCTTCGAGTCCGAAATGGACGCGCGGGCGCAATCGCGCCGGCGCATTGAAATCGAGCTGCGCGGTGCGATCGATAACAACATCCTGCAGCCGCATTATCAGCCGCTGATCGACCTCAAGACCGGGCTTGTCACCGGCCTGGAAGCGCTGGTGCGCTGGCCGCATCGCGAGCGCGGCATGATCCCGCCTGCTGAATTCATTCCCGTGGCGGAAGAAACCGGCCTGATCAACGCGCTCGGCGGGCTGATGCTGCGGCGCGCCTGCATGGACGCAGCGCAATGGCCGGACGACGTGCGCGTCGCGGTCAATCTCTCGCCGCTGCAATTCCGGGTCGGCAACCTGCTGTCGGTGGTGATGGACGCGCTCAAGGTCTCGGGCCTGTCGCCGAAGCGGCTCGAGCTTGAGATCACCGAGACGCTGCTGCTCGACAGAAGCGATCAGGTGCTGGCGACGCTGCATGCGCTGCGCGCGCTCGGCGTGCGGATTTCAATGGACGATTTCGGCACCGGATACTCGTCGCTGAGCTACCTGCGCAGCTTTCCGTTCGACAAGATCAAAATCGACCGTTCGTTCGTGCACGATCTCGGGTCCAATCAGGATGCGCAGGCGATCATCCGCTCGATCATCAGCCTCGGCATGGGTCTTGGCGTCATTATCACCGCCGAAGGCGTCGAGACCGAAGCCGAACTGAGCTGCCTGCGCGCCGAAGGTTGCCACGAGGGCCAGGGCTTCCTGTTCAGCCGCGCGCGGCCCAACAGCGAGATCACCCAGTTGCTGCTGGCGCAGCGTCACGCCAAGGGTGACATCAAGGGTGACGCCAAGGGTCATGCCAACGGTTTTGCGCAGCAACTGCTGGCCGACAGCGTTCTGGTGGCGTGACGTCGCTCGGGACACTCTTTCCGCTCATTCGTGTGAATGCGGGAATCCATCATCAGGAAACCTGAATCCCCGCTTTCGCGGGGATCAACGAGGACGGAAGCTGATTGAATCGGCATGCTTCAGCTTCCGGCGTCGGCATCATTTCTTGGATTTCTTCTTCCTGGATTTTTTCGCCTTCGGCGCGGCGGCCTTCTTCGTGACCTTCGAGACATCGTCGATCGCGGCCTTGCCGACATTCTTCACGATCGACTTGATCGTGCTCTTGGCCGACGCCTTGTTGGCGTAGCCTTCGGACGCGAACATCTTCTCGCCGTTCGGCGCGCGGAAGCGAAAGCGGAATTCGCCGGACTTGTCCTTGTAGATTTCAAATTTATAGGAAGCCATCACTCTCTCCGATGGTTGAAAAAATTCATAACGCCGCCAAACTCGTTGCATGCGCATGAGAAGTCAAGCGCACGTCCGCCAGTCGGCCCTCGGCGCATTCAATTCCGATGACGTTATTCTATGACAATCTCGCCGGTCATGCCGTGATCCGCGTGGGTTTTTCCGTCGCCTGCGGTGATGCCGCAACGCAGATCGGTGACGCGGCCCGCCGCGACCGGCACGAACCACCATTCGGCGGATTGCCCCGGATAAACCTCGACCTCGCGGAAATTGTCATGGGCGCGCGATATCGCCGCCGGTGTGCATCGCGATGCGTCCTTGTGCGCGGGGACCGCTTGCTGAATTTCGACGTCGTTCACTTAGCCAAACCAAGCACCACAAGCAGCGCGGTGTCGAGACGTTCGGACGCATCGGCGTCAAGCGATCCCACCAGCTGCCTGACGCGATCTCGCCGCAGCGCGTTGATCTTGTCCGTCATGATCTGCGACCTGAGCCGCAGACCATTGCCCGCCGTCGGCTCGACGACCGGCCTGATGCGACTGAATTTCGTGACATCTGACAACATCGGGCAAACAAGGATCGAAGTCGTCTAGTCGCCCAGTTCGTCCGCTTGAACGATAACTCCGGGGCGGGGTTTCCCCGTGTCGCGTTGGGCGACGAGAAGAACCACGTCGCCACGCTTCACGACCAGCTTTCCGGATTGCGAACCGTATCCAGCCAGTCATCGATCGCATCGTTTTCGGGATGCTTTGCCATCAGCTTCGCCTCACGACGGATTTCCGACAAGATGCGCGGGTCGCGCAAATCGGGAATCCAGTGCTGCACCGGACGCAATCCCTGTGCGCGCAAACGCTCGCGGCGCGAGGCCATGCGCTGTTGAGGTGTCCGGGGCTTGGCCTTTTTTCGTGGACTCGCCATCTCAGAAACGTAACATGTTACGGCGCAAATTCACGGGAACCCTCAACCTTCTGCCCGGCAAGCAAGTTTCATTTCGGACGGCGCAAGTGCTGTGGCCGGTCGCGATAGCGCCCAAACAAAGGCGCTGGATCGCGCGGACATGAGAGCATCGACGGCGGGTTCGTCTTGGAGATGGGACGCATCGCGCGTGGTCCCCGCGGAATGCGCAGCGACTTTGCAACCTTTCGAGGTTCGACCCGTTAGTGCGCATGATGCAAAATTCAGCCCGTGCGAAATATGCCGTCCTGATCGTCGAAGATGATCCCTTTGTGCGCCTCGAAGCGGCCTCGATGGCCGAGGATGCCGGTTTCATCGCCTATCAGGCTTCGAATGCGGACGATGCGATCCTCCTGCTGGAACAGCACGACGATATCAGGGTGCTGTTTACCGACATTGAAATGCCGGGATCGATGGACGGGCTGAAACTCGCGAAAGCGGTGCGGGATCGCTGGCCCCCGGTGGTCATCATGGTCGCATCGGGGCGGGGGAGGCCGGAACATGGCCAGCTCCCGGACGATGGTATATTCTTTCCGAAGCCGTATTCGTCAGCGGCCTTTGCCAATGCGCTGCAAGCGGCGGCCGCGAAGTTCAGCTAAAGACCTCAGCCAGCCGTCCTCAGCTGTCCACCTTCAGCGCGGCAATGAACGCTTCCTGCGGGATATCGACCTTGCCGAACTGCCGCATCTTCTTCTTGCCTTCCTTCTGCTTCTCCAGAAGTTTGCGCTTGCGGCTGATGTCGCCGCCGTAGCACTTCGCAGTGACGTCCTTTCGGAGAGCCCGGACGGTTTCGCGCGCAATGATCTTGCCTCCGATCGCCGCCTGAATCGGAATCACGAACATGTGCGGCGGAATCAGTTCCTTCATCTTCTCGACCATGGCGCGGCCGCGCCCCTCGGCGCGGGTGCGATGCACCAGCATCGACAGCGCATCCACCGGCTCGTTGTTGACGAGAATCTGCATCTTGACCAGATCGGCAGGCTTGTAGTCGGTGAGGTGATAGTCGAACGACGCGTAGCCCTTGGAGACGGACTTAAGGCGGTCGTAGAAATCGAACACCACCTCGTTGAGCGGCAGTTCGTATTTCACCATCGCGCGCGCGCCCACGTAAGTCAGTTCTTTCTGGTTGCCGCGCCGCTCCTGACACAGCTTCAGCACGCTGCCGAGATATTCGTCCGGTGTCAGAATCGTGGCCTCGATCCACGGCTCGTGAATCTCCGCGATTTTCACCACGTCCGGCATATCGATGGGATTGTGGATTTCCATCTCGGTGCCGTCGTTGAGATGCATTTTATAGATGACGCTCGGCGCGGTCGCGATCAGGTTGAGGTTGAACTCGCGGCTCAGGCGCTCCTGAATGATTTCCAGATGCAGCAGGCCGAGGAAGCCGCAGCGGAAGCCGAAGCCCAAGGCGGCCGAGGTTTCCATCTCAAACGAGAAGCTGGCGTCGTTGAGACGAAGTTTGCCCATGGCGGCGCGCAGCGTCTCGAAGTCGTCGGCGTCCACCGGAAACAATCCGCAGAATACGACGGGGATCGCAGGCTTGAAGCCCGGCAGCATCTGCGTCACCGGCTTGCGGTCGTCGG
>JAZKGC010000102.1:3350-35022 GCA_040386115.1 Pseudomonadota bacterium | reverse complement strand
GCACTCACGCTGTCGCGGATCGAGGCGAGATTTTCCTCGTTGGTCGTCTCCAGCGCGACACGCACCTGATACTCCGACGACTTCGCGACGAAACAGATCGCGTCGGCTTTCGCGGCGAGCAGATCGGCGACGCCGGGATCGTTGGAAATCGAACGACCCGGACGGCGCGTCATACCGAACGCCGTGAACTTCGCGTGATCGAAATTCGGCGAGGTTGCGAAAAATTCCGTGTCGGACGGATTGGCACCCGGATAGCCGCCCTCGACATAATCGATGCCGAGATCGTCGAGCATGCCGGCGATGATGCGCTTGTCGTGCAGCGTGAAATCGACGCCGTTGGTCTGCGCGCCGTCGCGTAGCGTGGTGTCGAAAAGATAGAGGCGTTCGCGGCTCATGTTGCTTTTCCCGGCATCTCGCCTCGTGGCGCGTCAGTGCCCAGTGATTTTTTCATCGTTGTGTTGGCCAGCCATTCGTCGCCAACGGTCACCGTGTTGCGCTGTTCGCCGACATAGCCGCGCCGTGCAAAAAACGGCTCGGCGGTGTCGCTGGCTTCCGCCGTGATCGATTTCGCTCCGCGTGCCGCAGCCAGCTTCTCGATGGCATCGCACAACGACGTTGCCACGCCCTGCCGCGCGAAACCCGGATGCACGTATAGCAGATCGAGATGATCCGTGCCTTTCAGCGACACGAAGCCGACCGGCGAACTTTCGATGGTCGCCACCAGCGTGAGCTGACCCGCGAGGCGCTTGCCGAATTTGTCTTCGTCCTCGGCGGCGCTCGCCCAGGCGTCACGCTGCGCTTCCGAATAATCCTCCTCGGCGAGTTCATCGATGCTGGCGACAAAAATCGCCGCTAGCACAGATGTGTCCGCGGGGAGAAGTGGCCGGAGGCCTACGTTGGGAAGCGCCTGACCCATCACGCTCACCATTTGCCGATCAGTTTAAGTGCCAGCGCAATCGCAGCCAGGATCAGCAGCCACTTGATCGCGATGTAGTAGATCGCGTGTTTCGGAAACGGAGTATCAGGCTTGGTCATCGCGCGATCTCCCATGTGGTCACAGGCTTACCGTCAGCATCCTTGCCGTCCTTGATGGCCACGCCCATCGCGGCGAGTTCATCGCGAAGGCGGTCGGATTCGGCGAAGTCTTTGCGCGCGCGGGCGGCGGTGCGTTCGGCCAACTTAGTTTCAACTTCTTGGATAAATTCCGGAGGCATCAATTGACCAGCAGCCTGCCCGACTGAAGACAAGGCATCAGATGAGAAATCGTAGTCGATGACACCAAGCCATTTGCGCGTATTGTGAAGCGCTTGAGCGGCCACCAAGTCTCCTTTGCGGGCGATGTCTGCAAGTTTATGCATTTCGGCTATTGCTGCGGGCGTATTCAAATCATCCGAAAGAGCCGCGACTATTGAAGCGTAAGGCGTTGCCTCCTCGACGTATGAGGTTTGGTTACGCTCAAGGACATTTGCCCAGTTGAGAAGCGTTCGCTCTGCTTCTTCAAGTGCTTTTACCGTCCAATCAATAGGAGAACGGTAGTGTGTTCTAAGCATCGCAAATCGAAGCACTTTGCCTGACCATTTTCGCCCGCCGAACTTGTCCGTCTCCAGCAACTCTCTAATCGTCACAAAATTCCCGGTGGACTTCGACATCTTCTCGCCCTCCACCTGCAAGAAGCCGTTGTGCATCCAGATGTTCGCCATCGCCGATGTGCCATGCGCGCATCGCGATTGAGCAATTTCGTTCTCATGGTGCGGGAAAATCAGATCGAGCCCACCGCCGTGAATGTCGAACACGTCCCCAAGATACGCCGCGCTCATGGCCGAGCATTCAATGTGCCAGCCGGGACGTCCCCTGCCCCACGGGCTTTCCCAACCCGGCTCGTCGCTGGACGATTGCTTCCAGAGAACGAAGTCGGCGGGATTTTTCTTGTGGGCATCGACGGCCACGCGCGCGCCAGCCTGCTGCTCGTCGAGCTTGCGGCCTGACAGCAATCCATAGTCCGGCATCGACGCGGTATCGAACAGCACCTCGCCGCCCGCTTCATAGGCGTGCCCACGCGCGATCAATTGCCGGATCAAGGTCACCATGTCGGTCTTGCCGTCGGCGCGCGGCAGGACAAAATCGGTCGCGCGCGGCTCGAATGTCGGCGGCAGGCAACCCAAGGCCGCCGCGTCGGCATGAAATTGCGTGGCCGTCTTTTCCGTCACTTTCCTGATCGCCTCGTTCAGCGGCAGATCGGGGAAATCGCGCAGCGCCCTTGCGTTGATCTTGTCATCGACGTCGGTGATGTTGCGCACATAGGTGACGTGCTTGTCGCCATAGACATGCCGCAGCAGCCGGAACAGCACGTCGAACACGATGACGGGCCGCGCGTTGCCGATATGCGCGAAGTCATAGACCGTCGGCCCGCAGACATACATGCGCACGTTTGACGTCTTGAGCGGCCGGAACGGCTGCTTCTCTTTCGTCAGCGTATCGTAGAGCTTCAATTCCATGGAAAACCCAATCGTCCGGTGCCTTGCGGCCGGGCGTCCCATGATCTCGTTTTGAGAAAAGACGGCTCCAGCCAGCGAATCGCTAGCGAATAATCCCGCGGCAAATGCCGAAAATGGAGAGAGAACCGTTCATGGGCGGCACAATGATCCAGCCGGGGGGATGGCGTCAAGACCGCAGCACGCCATTTCCGGAGCGTCCTTAAGCCTTTGCACCTCCGCGACCGGCCTCCTTAATGATTCTTAACTCTTCGGGCTTATTGATGTATGCGCCTGTCCCTTTTCGAACCGGTGCACCCCATGCGATTCGCCTCCGTGCTGTCCGCTTGCGTTTTTCTGATTGTGGCAACGGCCGCCCAGGCTGACAGCCGTGTCTTCATCATTGCCAACCAGCCCGACGGTTACGGCGTGGATGAGTGTCTTGCGAAGGGCGAGAAATGCGGCGCGCCTGCTGCGCGGGCTTATTGCCAGTCGCGCGAATTCGCGAAGGCCACCAGTTACCGCCGCGTCGATCCGGACGAGATCACCGGCGCTATTCCGGTATCCAGCACCACAACCTGCAACCATCGCGGTTGCGGCGAATTCGTGGCTATCACCTGCCAGCGCTGAGGCCGGTTTAGCCCGCTCATTCACGATCCTTTGCCTTATATGCGCCCCGGAATCGACGTGACCTTGCCGCCGGAAGCTAGTATGTGAAGCCTCCGTTGGCCGCGTCGCGGTCACCAGCCGGATCGTGACAGCTTGTCCAGCCTTTTCTCTTTGCGACGGACCATTGCCTGCGCTGCGCTTTTGAGCGCGGCGACGCTGGGCTTTGAAGCGGCCGCACAGGGGTACCCACCCCCTCCCGGCCAGCCTGCCGCCGGGAATCCCATTTGCCAGCGGCTCGTGGGCCAGTTGTCGGCCATCGAGAGCGCAGCGGCGGGCGGCGATCCAGCCAAGGCCGATCAGGTCCGGCGCTACGAAGAAGCCCGGAATCGGCAGCAGTCGGAACTGGAGCGCATACAGGGCCAGGCGAAGCGCCAGGGCTGCGACAATTCGGGATTTTTCTCGCTGTTCACCGGCCCATCCGCCCAATGCGGCCCGATCAACTCGCAGATCCAGCAGATGCGCTCGAATCTCGATCAGATCACCACCAATCTCGAACGCTTGCGGGGCGGCGGCGGCGGCGGGTTTGGATCGGAGCAGGAAAACCAGCGCCGCTCGGTGCTGCTGGCGCTGGCGCAAAACAATTGTGGCCCGCAATACGCCAACGCGGCGCGCAGTGGCGGCGGCTTCCTGGAAAACCTGTTCGGCGGCAACGCCAACAATCCGGGTGGCGACTACGGCGCGCCCTCATCGACGTTCCGCACCGTCTGCGCGCGGACCTGCGACGGATTTTACTTCCCGATCTCGTTCGCAACTGTGCCTAGCCGCTTTGCGGATGACGAGCGGGTTTGCAAAAGCCTCTGTCCGGCAGCGGAAGCAACGCTGTTCACCTATCGCAATCCGGGCGAGGACATGAATCAGGCCGTCTCCATCAACGGCCAGCCCTATTCGCAATCGCCGAATGCGTTCCGTTATCGTCAAAACTTCGACAAGGCTTGCAGTTGCAAGGCGGCGGGGCAGACATGGTCCGACGCGCTGAAAAACATCGACGACCGTGGCTCGGTCGCGCAGGGCGACATCATCGTCACTGACGAGCGCTCCAAGAAGATGGCGCAGCCGCCGAAAGCACCTGCACCAAATCAGAAGAAGGCCGGCACTATCGCAACGCCTGCCAACGCGCAGCCGTTACCAACCGAGGCCGCGCCGGCAGCGGACGCGCCGGCTTCAACTTCGGGTGACAAGCCGATCCGCTCGGTAGGCCCGACGTTTATTCCGGCACGTTAAAGTTCAGAGGCTATCCGGCTGCGTGACCTCGCAAACTACGCAACTTACTTCGGCTTGCGATTTGCAACGGCGAACTCCACCAGCAGCTTGTTGACCTCCGCGGGGCGCTCCTGCTGGATCCAGTGACCCGCCCCTTCGATGATGTGCTTGCCTGACAGATTGGGCACGTTTTGCTCCATCGACTTGACCTCCTCTGCCGCCATCAGCAACACGCCATCAAGAGAGCCGGCGATAAAGATTGAAGGCTGCCGCAGCTTGGCTTTGTCGAGGAACGGCGTCAGCAGCCAATTGCGATCGAAGTTGCGATAGAAATTGATAGGCCCGCGAAAACCGGATTTCTCGAACTGTGCGGTGAAATAATCGAGGTCGGCCTCGGTCAGCCAAGCAAGCATTTTCTCAGGAATACTCAGGCTGTCGATAAAGCGCGTGTCCTTGGGGAACGATGCGAATGAGAACGACGCATCGCTTCGGCGAAGATCGCCGGATGCCGAATACAGAACGCCAAGTATCGAACGGCGTACATCTTCCTCCAACTCGCGCTCAACGCGGCCAGGCTGTTGAAAATAATCCTGATAAAAATGCTTCTCGCGCGTCAGATTGTAGAATCTGACCAACGGACGCACCCCGCGCCGCGGAAGAAATGGAACGCTAAGGTGCGCGACAGCGTGAAACATATCCGGGCGCAACAGCGCCGACGGCCCTGCGATGATCGATCCCCAGTCATGACCGACCAGAATCGCCTTTTCCTCTCCGACCGCGTGGACCAATCCCACGAGATCACTGGCGAGATGAAGAATGTCATACTCCTCAATCGAAGCGGGCGCTTCAGTATCGCCATATCCTCTGAGATCCGGGGCCACGACACGAAAGCCTGCGGCGGCAAGTGCTGGAATTTGATGCCGCCACGAATACCAGGATTCCGGCCATCCGTGACACAGCAGCACGAGCGGTCCGGTCCCCGCCTCCACATAGTGCATCCGGATGCCATTGGTGTAAGCGAACTTGTGTTGAACGGTATCGATAGTCATTTTCACCCCCGGATGAGCTTGTCTCGGCAACGCCGAAGTGCGCGAACGGTTTAGATGATGAATCATATGAATCCACAGCGGTGAAGCGCATACCCGCCATTCGGATGAAACAAGATTTTGTTTTAAACTAAACTTTACGCGGAATGATCGATCAGCCCTCGAAGGCTTCCGCCGAACCGCGGCTGGACCGCGTCACCAGCGAATGATCGGGAGCGGCGGGCGCTTCCCCGGTATCGCGGAATTTGTTGACGATTGGATAGCGCCGGTCGCGGCCGAAATTCCTGCGCGTCACTTTCACGCCGGGCGCGGCCTGACGGCGCTTGTATTCCGCGATATTCAGCAGCCGGTCGATCCGCGCGACGGTATCGAGATCGAAACCCTCGGCCACGATCGACGCCAGCGGCTCCTCGCGCTCGACCAGACGCTCCAGAATGGCGTCCAGCACCTCATAAGGCGGCAGAGAATCCTGATCGGTCTGGTTCTCGCGCAATTCAGCCGTCGGTGGACGGGTGATGATGTTCGGCGGGATCACTTCGCCCGCTGGACCCAGCGCGCCGTCCGGTTTCCAGGAATTGCGCAAGGTTGAAAGCCGGAATACCTCGGTCTTGTAAATGTCCTTGATCGGATTGTAGCCGCCGTTCATGTCGCCATAGAGCGTAGCATAGCCCACCGACATTTCGGATTTGTTGCCGGTGGTCACCAGCATCGCGCCGAACTTGTTGGAAATCGCCATCAGCAGCACGCCGCGCGTGCGCGCCTGCAAATTTTCTTCCGTCACATCGCGCTCGCGCCCCGCGAATGTCGGCTGCAAAATTTCCTCAAAACCGATTACGGCGGATGCAATCGGCAGAATCTCGTATCTGATGCCAAGCGCTTTCGCGAGTTTCGCCGCGTCATCGAGCGATTCCTGCGCGGTGAAGCGAAACGGCAGCATCACGCCTCGGACCTTGTCAGCGCCAAGGGCATCGACGGCGATAGCCGCGCATAATGCTGAATCGATACCGCCCGAGACGCCAAGAAGAACGCCGGGGAAGCCGGTCTTGCCGACATAGTCGCGCAGCCCAAGCACACAGGCGGCATAGTCGCCCTTGTCGCCGTCGAGTACCGGCGCGACCGGCCCCTTGCAACTCCAGCCGCCGTCGCCCCTGGTCCAGCGCACCGTCGTGATGGTCTCGGCGAACGCTGGCAATTGCAACGCCAGCGAGCGATCCGCATTCAGCGCGAAGGACGAGCCGTCGAACACCAGTTCATCCTGGCCGCCAATCTGGTTGAGGTAGATCAGCGGCAGGCCGCTTTCGGCAACGCGTGCCACGGACACCGACAACCGCATGTCGTTCTTCTCGCGCGTGTAAGGCGAGCCGTTCGGCACGATCAGCAATTCAGCCCCGGTTTCCGCAAGGCATTCGACGACGTTCTCGTATTCGGCCGACTCTTCCATCCATGTGTCTTCGCAGATCGGAACCCCGACCCGGACGCCACGAATGGTCACCGGACCGGAGACAGGTCCGCGCGCAAACACACGCTTCTCGTCGAACACGCCGTAGTTCGGAAGATTGACCTTGAAACGCAGCGCAGCGATGCGGCCTTCGTCGAGCAATGCGCAAGCGTTGTAGAGCTTGCCGTCATCGACCCACGGCGTGCCGATCAGCATGGCGGGACCACCATCGGCGGTCTCGCGCGCGAGCGCTTCGACCTCGGCACGGCAGGCCGCCTGAAAGGCCGGCTTCAGTACCAGGTCTTCAGGCGGATAGCCTGCAATAAACAATTCAGAAAGAACGACGAGATCAGCACCATCCAACGTGGCCTGCACGCGCGCCGCGCGGGCCTTCGCGGCGTTGCCGGTGACATCGCCGACAACGGGGTTGAGTTGGGCCAGCGTGATCGTGAAATGCTTGGATTTGGACATGATCGCTTTTAGCCCGCCGAGCCAGGCATCCGCAATTGCTCACTTGGAGCACAAATCAGATAAGCCCTATGCGCTCAGCGATGGCGAACAGCCAGACCATGCCGGTCACGAGCAGCGTCACGCCCACCGCCGCCGAGCCCATGTCCTTGACGTGGCCGATCTGCAAATCATGATCCGTGGTCAGGCGGTCGGAGAGCTTTTCAATCGCTGTGTTCAAAAGCTCAACGACCAGCAACAGCAGAACGACGGCGACAAGCTCGATGCGTCGCGCCGGGGTGACGCCGATCAGCCACGCCAGCGGGATCGCCACCACCAGCGCGGCGATCTCTTCGCGAAACGCCTGTTCAGACCGGAATGCAAATGCAATTCCGTTCGAGGTGTTGACCGTTGCGCGCCACATGCGCGACAGCACCGCACGCACATCAAAACCCCGCGACCGCCGGCATCGGCTTCACCTTGCCTGCGCGTTCCTGCTTGAGCAGTTCGGCGATCAGGAAAGCCATGTCGATCGACTGCTCGGCATTGAGCCGCGGATCGCAGACCGTGTGATAGCGGTCGTTGAGATCCTCGTCGGTGATCGCACGCGCGCCGCCGATGCATTCGGTGACGTCCTGTCCGGTCATTTCCAGATGGACCCCGCCTGCATGGGTGCCTTCCGCCGCATGGATGGTGAAGAACGACTTCACTTCCGACAGCACGCGGTCGAACGGCCGGGTCTTGTAACCGGACGTGGAGGTGATGGTGTTGCCGTGCATCGGATCGCATGACCAGACAACGACACGTCCCTCACGCTCAACGGCGCGGATCAGTTGCGGGAGGTGAGCGTCGATCTTGTCCGAACCAAAACGGTTGATGAGCGTCAACCGGCCGGGCTCGTTCTCCGGATTGAGAATATCGATCAGCTTGAGCAGTTCGTCAGGCTTAAGCGACGGACCGCATTTCAGACCGATCGGGTTCTTGATGCCGCGGAAGTATTCCACATGGCCGTGATCGAGTTGGCGCGTGCGGTCGCCAATCCAGATCATGTGGCCGGACGTGGCGTACCAGTCGCCTGTCGTTGAATCGACGCGCGTGAAGGCTTGCTCGTAGCCAAGCAGCAGCGCCTCGTGGCTGGTGTAGAAATCCGTGGCGCGCAGTTCCGGATGGCTCTCAAGATTGAGGCCGCAGGCGCGCATGAAGTTCAGCGCGTCGGAAATGCGATCCGCCAGTTCCTTGTAGCGCCGGGACTGCGGCGAATCTTTCAGAAAGCCCAGCATCCACTGGTGCACGCTGCCGAGATTGGCAAAACCGCCGGTCGCGAACGCGCGCAACAGGTTGAGCGTCGCCGCAGACTGGCGATAGGCCATCAACTGGCGCTGCGGGTCCGGGATTCGGGATTCCGCCGTGAAGGCGATATCGTTGACGATGTCTCCGCGATAGCTCGGCAACTCCACGCCGTCGATTTTTTCCATAGGCGACGAGCGCGGCTTGGCGAACTGTCCGGCGATACGCCCGACCTTCACCACCGGCAGCGCGCCGGCATAGGTCAGCACCACCGCCATCTGCAGCAGTACGCGGAAGAAATCGCGGATGTTGTTCGCGCCATGCTCGGCGAAGCTCTCGGCGCAATCGCCGCCCTGAAGCAGGAAGGCTTCGCCGGCCGCGACGCGCGCCAGCGACTTCTTCAGGTTTCGGGCTTCACCTGCAAAAACCAGCGGCGGGAACGTCGCAAGCTGCGCCTCGACATCGGCCAATGCTTTCGCATCGGGATAATCCGGCACTTGCAGAACCGGCTTCTTGCGCCAGCTGTCGGGCGTCCACCGCTCGGACATAACTCAAACTCCTCGGGAAACGGGATAGCGCCGGGTTATACACAGCTGGTCACGGTCATGCCAGTTGCAATTCAGCCCGGATATTCAGGGACTTGCAGGACTTGCCGGACCAGCTTTTGGCGGTCTTCGGCAGGTTTCCTGCGTCTTTCCCGTCTAACCAACTTGCGGTGGCCTATTCCGCTGCCTGCCGGACGTGGCGCGCACTCGGCGTGCGCAGGGTCACGAGTTCTTCGGCTGCCGTCGGATGAACCGCCATGGTGGCGTCGAAATCGGCCTTGGTGGCCTTCATTTTCACGGCAATGCCGACGATCTGGATCAACTCTCCCGCCTCCGGCCCAACGATGTGGCAGCCGAGAATGCGGTCGGTGCCCGCATCGACAATGAGCTTCATCATCACGCGGGATTCGCTTCCCGACATCGTGGATTTCAATGAGCGGAAATCGGTCTTGTAGATATCGACGTGAGTGAATTGCGCGCGCGCCTCGGCCTCATTCAGGCCGACGGTGCCAATTTCCGGTTGCGTGAAAACCGCGGTCGGAACGTCTGCGTGATCGACCCGCACCGCGCGCTTGCCGAACACCGTATCGGCGAAGGCGTGGCCTTCGCGGATGGCGACCGGCGTTAGATTGATGCGATGCGTGACGTCGCCCACCGCGTAAATGTGCGGCACCGAGGTCTGCGAGAATCCATCGACAGCGATTCCGCCATTTACGGGATTGAGGGCGACGCCGGCTTTCTCGAGCCCGAGGCCTTTGATATTCGGGTGCCGGCCGATGGCGAACATCACCTGATCGGACGCGATGCTCGATCCGTTCGACAGATGCGACGTAAAGGCGTCGCCGTGCTTCTCGACCTTCGTGACGATGCAGCCGGTCAGCACGGTGATGCCGGATTTCTCCATCTCGCGGCGAACATGCGCCCGCACGTCGTTGTCGAAGCCGCGCAAGATATTCTCGCCGCGATAGACCACCGTGACGTCAGCGCCGAGCCCTGCGAAGATGCAGGCGAACTCCAGCGCAATATACCCACCGCCCTGAATGACGATACGTTTCGGAAATTTCGGAAGGTGAAAAACCTCGTTTGAGGAAATCACGTGTTCGATGCCGGGAATGGCTTCGCCGTGACTGGGCGTGCCGCCGGTCGCGATCAGCACGTATTTGGCGCTGACGGCCTCGCCGGTGCCAAGGCGCAAAGTATGTGCGTCTTCGAATACAGCGCGGGTCTTCAGGATGCGCGCGCCTGATTTCTCCAGGTTGAACGTATAGGCAGCTTCAAGCCGCGCGATTTCCCGATCCTTGTTGGCGATCAGGGTCGCCCAGTCGAATGTCGCAGTCGGAATGGTCCAGCCGAAGCCCGCCGCGTCGTCGAGTTCGTGACGGACATGCGAGGCGTACACCATCAGCTTCTTCGGCACGCATCCGCGGATCACGCAGGTGCCGCCCATGCGATATTCCTCGGCGACGAGGACGCTGGCACCGTAACCGGCGGCAATCCGGGCAGCGCGCACGCCGCCGGAACCGCCGCCAATCACGAACAGGTCAACGTCCAAATCAGCCATATTGAAACATCCAGGCTTGCTTAGATCTCTTTACCGCGCGCCTTCATTTCAGCGCGAAACTTGCTGTTGATTTCCTCAGCGAATTTCTGCGCCCACTGATCCATGTACTGGCGGGCGGTGTTGAATGCTGCGGGCTCCTGATTGATTGTCTTGATGCCGAGCGGCGATTTGTAGAAAACGGCAAGCTCTTTCAGTTCCTGCTCGGTGAACGCGGCCGCGTAGATCTTGGCCATTTCCTCGCCGATTTCCTTTTCGCGGCCGGCCAGATCCTTCGCAACCTTGACTGCGACCTCATTGAGATCCTTCTGGTAGTTCAGGTTGGCCTGAAGCAGGACGTCCTTGGTCCGTTGCACGAGGCCCGGCACCGCGCCCTGATAAATCACGTCAACGCGCTTGGAGACGAGAATCTCCTTGGCGTAGCCGATCGCGGCGGCGGATGGCGGCTTGGCCTGTTGTGCCTGCGCGGAGGCACCAAACAATACCAAACCCAACGCCGCACCGGCGGCGAGCAGCAGGTTCGAAAGCTTCTTCATTTGAATTCTCCTCAATTGCGGCGCGAGGGCCGTTCAACAATACGAATACCCTGTGGGCCCGCGAGCACCGCAGTACGTGCGAGACCGATGAACAAGCCATGCTCCACCACGCCTGGAATAGTATTCAGCGAAAGCGCCAGTCTGGGAGAGTCCGGTATGTGCCCGAGGTGGGCGTCGATAATCCAGTGGCCGCCATCGGTGACGAAAGCATGGCCATCCTTGCCCTTTCGGACATCCATTTGCCCTGAAACGCCGTTTTCCGCAAAGGCGCTTTCAATGGCTCTGCGGGTTGCGGACAGGCCAAACGGGATCACCTCAATCGGGAGCGGGAAGCGGCCGAGTGTTTCAACCCATTTCGATTCGTCCGCGATCACGATCATGCGGTCGGACGCGGCCGCAACGATCTTTTCACGCAGCAATGCCCCGCCTCCGCCCTTGATAAGTTCGAGGTTGGGGTCAATTTCGTCAGCGCCATCGACGGTAAGATCGAGCCGATCGACCTCATCAAGCGTCGTCAGCGGCACCCCGCAACGCTGCGCATCGGCACGTGTCGCCTCTGATGTCGGAACGCCGATAATCTTGAGCCCGGCGCTAACCCGTTCGCCAAGAAGTTCGACAAAATGCCTGGCTGTCGAACCAGTCCCAAGGCCGAGCTTCATGCCGTCTTGCACTTGCTCCACGGCGCGTGCCGCCGCCTGCCTCTTCAGATCGTCCATCGACATGACCATTCTCGACTGCGCCGGCCGACCCGGAACGCGAGGCATATAGCGCGGTTTTTCCGATTGTGGATACCGATTTTGCGGCCGGAATATACAGAAACTGCTCGGGAATTGCTGGCAAAACCCGTTTCTGCGCATCCTCCGCCGCTTGTGTCTTGCAGGATCGCTCCCCGCCCGCTAGCGATCCGCCATGGCGACCTCCCCCCTCATCGTTTTCGACCTCGACGGCACGCTCGTCGATACCGCGCCCGACCTGGTCGGCGCTCTCAATTACGTCCTTCAGCGCGAGGGACTGCCACTGGTACCGATGGCATCGGCGCGATCGATGATTGGCGCCGGAGCGCGCAAGCTGATCGAACGCGGACTGGAACTGGATGACCGCACCATGAGCGTGCAGGACATCGACCGGCTGACCGAAGATTTCATCACCTATTACACGGCCCACATCGCCGACGCATCCCAACCCTTCGACGGGCTGTACGCAGCGCTTGATGAGCTTGAGAGCCTCGGTTTCAAATTTGCCGTCTGCACCAACAAACTGGAAGGGCTCTCCAGGCTGTTGCTCGACAAGCTGGATATGACGGCGCGGTTTGCGGCGATCTGCGGGGCGGATACGTTTGGCGTGTCAAAGCCCGATCCAACCATCCTGCGCCAGACAATTGCAAGGGCCGGAGGACACCCTTCTTCGTCGATCATGGTCGGCGATTCCGGCCCCGACGTCGGCGTTGCGCGACGCGCCGGCATTCCGGTCGTGGGCGTCGAGTTTGGCTACACGGAGGTTCCCATGGCCCACCTGAAGCCGGACATCGTCATCGCTCACATGCGGGCGCTCCCGTCCGCGATCGCAAATCTCTCAAGTAAATTTACCGCTGGATAAACTATTGATATGTAAACACTATCAATATACTATCCGTATTCGACGAAATTAACCTTCTCTTAACTTATGCGAGCCGGCCAGTTGCACGCATGAGTTGACGCTTCTAAGGTTCGGCCGGGGACTATGCGGGTAACCCGCGTTATTTGACGGATGCATCATGCGTATCATTGTCGTTGTCGCAGCGGGTCTTGGCCTGACGGGCTGCTCGTCGATCTCCATGCCTTCCATGGACATGTTCAAGTCGAAGCCGCAAAGCGTGACGGTCCAACTGGAATCGCTCCCCGTGGGTGCCGAGGCGCGCACCTCAAGCGGGCAGAGCTGTCAGACGCCGTGCTCCATGTCAGTCCCGGCTGAGAACAATTTCACGGTCACCTTCTCGCTTCCAAAATACCAGTCGGAGACCGTTCCGGTTCAGGTGGTTCGTCAGGGAGCCGACACCGACATCCCTGATGCACAAGGCTCAGGTGCCGGCATTCTGATCGATCCAAATCCTGTTTACGCGGAGTTGCAGCCGGCTGTTCCTGGCAGAGGCGGCAAAGCCGCTCCGAAAACGCCCCCTCGACCCAAAAAGCCCGCAGCAGCAGCCCCGGCGCCAGCAGCGAGTTCGCCCTTCCCGCCCCCGCCGGGCCGCTAATCCCTCCGTCCAGCCAGATACATTGTCCCCGCGCCACATCGTGCCTAGATTGTGACTGACGATTGACGTCTGGTGCTGTATCCGGGATGTCAGCGACAACCCAAGGCGTGCCGATGACGGGACTTCTGCCGGATTCCCTGGCCAAATCGACCACTTCCGCGATGACCGATCCGTTCGGGCGGACGATCAAGTATCTGCGCGTGTCGGTGACGGACCGCTGCGACCTGCGATGCTTCTATTGCATGTCCGAAGACATGACGTTTTTGCCGAAGGCCGACCTGCTTTCACTCGAGGAGCTTGATCGGCTGTGTTCGGCTTTCATTGCGAAGGGCGTCCGCAAACTGCGACTGACAGGTGGCGAACCGCTGGTCCGCCGCAACGTGATGTCGCTGGTTCGGTCGCTGTCGCGTCATCTCGGTACTGGCGCGCTGGATGAACTGACGTTGACCACCAACGGCTCGCAACTCGAAAAATTCGCCGCCGAACTCAAGGATTGCGGCGTCCGGCGCATCAACGTCTCGCTCGATACTCTGGACGCGGCAAAGTTTCGCGCCATCACGCGCTGGGGTGATCTCGGCAAGGTTCTCGCCGGAATTGAGGCCGCGCGCGCAGCAGGTCTCAAGGTCAAGATCAATGCGGTGGCGCTGAAGAACATGAACGAGGACGAGATTCCCTCGCTGATGGATTGGGCGCACGGCAAGGGCATGGACCTGACCCTGATCGAGGTCATGCCGATGGGCGACATTGGCGAAGGCCGCATCGATCAATACGTTCCGCTGTCGATGTTGCGGGCGCGCCTCGAAACCCGGTACTCGCTGACTGACCTCGACGAAGACACCGGCGGCCCCGCTCGCTACGTCCGCGTCAGTGAGACCGGCGGCAAGCTTGGCTTCATCACGCCGATGACCCACAATTTCTGCGAATCCTGCAATCGCGTCCGCATTACCTGCACAGGCACGCTCCACACCTGCCTCGGCCACGAAGATGCCTCCGATTTGCGCAAGCCCCTTCGGGCCTCACCCGACGACGAGTTGCTGAGCGCCGCGATCGACCGCGCCATCGGGCTCAAGCCGAAAGGCCATGACTTCATTATTGACCGCCGCCACAATCGGCCGAGCGTAAGCCGGCACATGAGCGTTACCGGCGGCTGAACGATACGATTGTTGCCCGGAACAACATTTCCGTTCGCACAAATTTCGATCGGTACTCGCGCTGTTCCGCTCCGTCACAATTCCTCCACGGAATCACCAACTTCCAATTGACGGCAGCCGAAGTCGCTGATTTGGTCGGGCTGCCTCATGCACCTCCGGCTGGAAAAGTCGGCATGCCACCCTCTCAAGGGTCTCGGCAAAGCACCACACCATGCAGGGGCGCATTCGGGAGGGTGGAATTTGCAATCGCTACTCAAATTGAGCCGCGCCATTGACGCGTTCAATACGCTTATCGGCCGCTGGGTGTCATGGCTGATCGTTGTTGCCGTGATCATTTCGTCGGTCAATGCGACTGTCCGCAAGATTTTCGACGTCTCGTCGAATTCCTACCTTGAATTGCAGTGGGTGCTGTTCAGCATAGTGTTCCTGCTCGCCGCGCCCTGGACGCTGCTGAACAACGAACACATCAAGATCGACATCATCAACCACACCCTGCCGCTGAAGGTCAGAAGCTGGATCGACATGATCGGGCACGTGTTCTTTCTGGTGCCCTTCTGCATCATCCTGCTCTGGACATCGATTCCGTTCTTTCTGGTCTCTTATCGCCAGAACGAGCAATCATTCAGCGCCGGTGGATTGCCGCAGTGGCCGGCGAAGTCGCTCATCATGATCGGGATCACGCTTCTGCTCATCCAGGGCGTTTCGGAAATCATCAAGCGCGCCGCCATTATGCAGGGTCTCCTACCCGATCCGAATGCGCACGCGCTCAGCGCCCATGAGATCGCCGAACTCGAGGCTCTCAAGCTCGCTCAAGCCATAAAGACCGAAACACCATGACCGGCACCGCGGTCTTCGTGCTTAACGAGAGAGATTCATAAATGGCCGCTATGTTCATCCACTACATGGCGCCGATCATGTTCGCGTCGCTGGTGCTTTTCCTGCTGCTCGGATACCCCGTCGCATTCTCCCTCGCCGCGAACGGGTTGCTGTTCGCCTTCATCGGTATCGAGCTTGGACTATTCCGACCGGACTTCCTTCAAGCGCTTCCGGAGCGCGTTTACGGCGTCATGAACAACGAGACGCTGCTCGCCATCCCGTTCTTTACGTTCATGGGGCTCATCCTGGAACGATCCGGAATGGCCGAGGATCTTCTAGAGACCATCGGACAGCTTTTCGGCAGCATCCGCGGCGGCATCGCTTACGCGGTGATCTTTGTCGGCGCGCTGCTGGCCGCCACCACCGGCGTCGTGGCAGCGTCCGTGATTTCGATGGGTTTGATCTCGCTGCCGATCATGCTGCGCTATGGATATGATCGCCGAGTTGCCACCGGCGTGATCGCGGCGTCCGGCACGCTGGCGCAAATCATTCCGCCGTCACTGGTCCTGATCGTGATGGCCGACCAGCTCGGGCGCTCCGTTGGCGACATGTACGAGGGCGCTTTCATTCCGGGCATCGTGCTTGCGCTCCTTTATGCCGTGTACATTTTCCTGGTCTCAACCTTCTACCCTCAGGCGACGCCAGGTCTCCCCCTCGAAGCGCAAACCCTGCGCGAACCCGAGACCGCCAAACATCCCATAATCATTCCGCTGGCCGCGATCTCGGCCGCCGCTGCCGCCTACTTCTTCGCAGTCAAGCTCGGGTTGTTCGACTGGACCTCTCCCGCGTTCAATTTGATCTCATCCAATCCGCTGATCCTTCACGGTTTCTGGTTTGTCATTCTGACAGGACTGTTCTTCAAACCGTTTATCGGCATTATCCGCACGATGACGCTGTCGCTGTTTCTGGTGCTGGCCGGCGCGACAGCCATCGCGCTGGAGATCATGCAGTTTACCAACGTCAAGGGCGGCGCGGACTATGTCGTCCTCACGATGTCGCTCGTCGTGGCGATGTCGTTCATCCTGGCCGTGATAAATCGCGTGTCTGGCCTGAAGCTGCTATCGAAACTCGCCGAACAGGTCGTGTTCGTAATGGTGCCGCCGCTGGGGCTGATCTTCCTGGTCCTTGGAACGATCTTCATCGGCGTCGCAACGCCGACGGAAGGCGGCGCGATGGGCGCCGCTGGCGCGATGATTCTCGCGATCATGAAGGGGCGTCTCTCGTTCGATTTGACGAGACAGGCTGCAGAATCGACCGCAAAACTTTCAGCCTTCGTAATTTTCATTCTCGTCGGCGCGCGCGTGTTTTCCCTCACCTTCTACGGCGTCGATGGCCATCGCTGGGTGGAGGAATTGCTGGTCGGGCTTCCCGGTGGACAAACCGGCTTCCTCATCTTCGTCAATGCGTTCGTGTTCGTGCTGGCATTCTTCCTCGATTTCTTCGAGCTTGCTTTCATCGTGATCCCGCTGCTGGGACCGGCGGCAGAAAAGCTCGGCATCGACCTGATCTGGTTCGGCGTCATCCTCGGCGTGAACATGCAAACGTCCTTTATGCACCCGCCGTTCGGCTTCGCCTTGTTCTACCTGCGCTCCGTCGCGCCCAAGGAAGCCTACACCGACCGCATCAGCGGCAAGCACATGGAGCCGGTGACGACCGGACAAATCTACTGGGGCTCGGTCCCGTTCGTCATCATTCAGGTCATTATGGTCGGTCTGGTCATCGCGTTCCCGGCGATGGTCATGCACTACAAAGGCGCGCTTTCGACCGTCGATCCGAACAAGGTCGATATTCAGATCCAGCAACAGGAAATGCCGGCGCTCGATTTCGGCCCACCGAGTACCAAGTAGCGAGCGGCTCAACTACTCCCGACGAAAAGAAGCCCGGCCACCTTGCGAAGGCCGTGCTTTTTTTTCAATCGGAAGCGCCAATCGAGGCGATCAGGTACGCGTGCGCGACCTGATCTGGAAGCTGTCGAAGCCGTATTCCGCAACCTGCCACCACGTGTACTGATCGCTACGAAACGCAGCCATCGCTTCATAAATTTTCTTGAAATTCGGATTGGTCGCCGAGGTCTCGGCATAGACCTCATTCGCCGCCTTCAGCGACGCGTCCATGATCGATGCGGAAAACGGACGCAGTTGCGTCCCGCCCGCGACCAGCCGCTTCAGCGCCGGTGGATTGTAGGCATCATAGCGCGCCTGCATCGTCTCATTGGCAAGCGATGAAGCCGTCTTGAGGAGCGACTTGTAATTCGCAGGCAAGGATTCCCATTTGGCGAGGTTGACGAGGTTATGCAGCGACGGCCCGCCTTCCCACCAGCCGGGATAATAGTAGTACTTCGCGACCTTCTGGAAGCCGAGCTTTTCATCGTCGTAGGGACCGACCCATTCCGCGGCATCGATGGTGCCCTTCTCCAGCGACGGGTAGATATCGCCGCCGGCCACCTGCTGCGGCACGACGCCAAGCTTGGTCAGAACCCGCCCGGCAAAACCGCCGATGCGCATCTTCAATCCGCTGAGGTCTGACGGCTCCTTCAGTTCCTTTCGGAACCACCCGCCCATTTGGCAGCCGGTGTTGCCGGCCAGAAGCGCGACGACGTTATGTGGTTTCAGAAACTCGTTGAAGAGTTCGGCACCGCCGCCAACTTGCAGCCACGCCGTCTGCATCCGGCTGTTAAGCCCGAACGGCACCGCGGTCCCGAATGCGAAGGTTGGATCCTTGCCGATATAGTAATAGGTGGCCGTATGAGCCATCTCGACGGTCCCGTTGGACGCGGCATCGAGCGCCTGGAGGCCCGGCACGATCTCGCCGGCCGCAAACACCTGAATCTGGAATTTGTTGTCGGTGGCCTCGGCAACAGCTTTCGCAAACACCTCGGATGCGCCGTAGATGGTGTCGAGCGACTTCGGGAAACTGGACGTCAAACGCCATTTGATCTCCGGCGATGACTGAGCGATGGCGGGGGATGCGATGGCGGCACCAGCCACGCCGATGCCTGCCACTTTTATAAATTCGCGACGTTTCATGAATAGCTCCCTGGATGTGATTGGTTTTCGTTCACCTTTCTTTTTGCGGCTTGGCCTGAGCATGGAACAAGCCGCGCGCGATATCCATGACCATTTCCGCGACCGCAGTGCAAAAAAGCCCGGCCTTCTTGCGAAGGCCGAGCTCAATCAGGCTAGGTGCCTAAGGTTCTATCAGCCGCGCGTGCGCGAGCGGATCATGAAGCTGTCGTAGGTGTATTCGGCCACCTGCCACCACAGGTACTCGTCGGAACGATAGGCCTGCATCGCATCGATGGACTTCTTGAAGTCAGCGTTCTTGCCCGAGATTTCCGCCCACAATTCGTTGGTCGCCTTCAAACACGCATCCAGAACTTCGTTGGTGAACGGACGCAACTGCGTGCCGCTGGCAACGAGACGCTTCAGCGCGCCCGGATTCTGCATATCGTAACGCGCAGCCATCCATGAGTTTGTGGCCTGGGCCGCGTTGGTGAGGATTGACTGGTAACTCTTCGGCAGCGAATTGAACTTCTCAAGATTCGTGAAGGCATGAACCGTCGGTCCGCCTTCCCAGAAGCCCGGATAGTAATAGAACTTCGCGACCTTGTTGAAGCCGAGCTTCTCGTCGTCATAAGGACCGACCCACTCTGCCGCGTCGATGGTGCCTTTTTCCAGCGACGGGTAGATGTCGCCACCGGCAAGCTGCTGCGGAACGACGCCGACTTTTGCAAGCACCTGACCGGCAATGCCGCCGATACGCATTTTCAGACCCTGAAGATCGGCAACGGTCTTGATCTCCTTGCGGAACCAGCCGCCCATCTGCGTGCCGGTGTTGCCGCAGGGCATGCCGACGACGCCGTACTTCTTGAAGAATTCGTTGGCGAGTTCATTGCCGCCGCCCTGATAGAGCCAGGAATTCTGCTGGCGCGCATTCAGGCCGAACGGCACCGAAGCGTAGATCGCAAATGTCGGATCCTTGCCGACGTAGTAGTACGACACCGTGTGGCACATTTCGACGGTGCCGTTGGAGGTCGCATCGAGCGCCTGCAGACCGGGCACGATTTCGCCGGCAGCAAAAACCTGAATCTGAAACTTGTTGTCGGTCATTTCGGCGACTTGCTTCGCCAGATATTCACCGCCGCCATAAATCGTATCGAGCGACTTCGGGAAGCTGGAGGTCAAGCGCCATTTGATTTCCGGCGACGACTGGGCAATAGCCGGTGACGCGACTGCGGTTGCAGCGGCGCCTGCGGCTGTGACTTTCAAAAATTCACGACGCTTCATTAGGCATCTCCTTTGTGGGGAAGTTTCTTTTTGAAATCCCTCGGGGCCGGTCTCTAGCACGGAAGCTCACCGACGGAAAATGCGGGAATGTCAGCCGATTGTGAGATTAAACGAAAGTCGAACATCCGTTAAACGAAAGCTGGATTTTGCACCCACGGGGCGCTCAAAACACCCCATTTGGCTGCATTTAGTGGGTGACGGTCGCCTCGGCCAGCTGGGCTTTGATCTTCGCGCCAATCGCACGATAGACCGCCGCATGCGGACCGTTCGGCTCGCTGTCCACCACCGGCGTGCCCGCATCAGACGACGCGCGGATCGCCATGTGGAGCGGGATTTCGCCCAAAAACGGAACTTTCAGCCGCTCCGCCTCAAGGCGAGCCCCGCCATGCCCGAAAATGTCGGAGCGGGTGCCGCATTCCGGGCACTGAAAGTAGCTCATGTTCTCCACGATGCCGAGGGTGGGCACGTCCACCTTGGCGAACATGGCAATGCCGCGCCGCGCATCGATCAGAGCCAGATCCTGCGGCGTCGAGACAATGACGGCCCCCCTCAGCGGCACCTGCTGGGCCAGCGTCAACTGGGCATCCCCCGTGCCAGGCGGCATGTCCACCACCAGAACGTCCAGTTCGCCCCAGGCGACATCCCAGAGCATCTGCCGGATCGCGGACATCACCATAGGCCCGCGCCACACCATGGCGGTTTCTTCCTCGACCAGAAAACCGATCGACATCAGCGGCAACCCGAAGCGCATGATCGGAATCATTTTCTTGGCATCGTTAAGTGCCGGCTTCTCACGAATTCCGGTCAGTCGTGGCACCGACGGACCGTAAATGTCGGCGTCCAGCAAGCCCACCCGAAGATCGAGATCGCGAAGGGCCAACGCCAGATTGAGGGCCGTGGTCGATTTGCCGACGCCGCCTTTTCCGGATGCCACGGCGATGATCGCGCCGATGCCGGGAATGGCAGCCTGCCTGCCCATCGGCGACTCCCCGGCGGGCGCGTGCGGCCGGTGCTGCGCCACCGGCTTCACGCCGTGCGAATGTTGACGTGGCGTGGCAGATGCGCCGGTGCCGGGTCTTCGCTCCGCGGTCAGCGCGACCATGACCGTGGTAACGCCCGCAATTGCGCGCACCGCAGCCTCTGCGCGGGCGCGAACCTCTTCCCAGGCACCCGCCTCGCCCGCATCGACATTGATCGAGAAAAATACCTTCCCGTCGCTGGCCGTGATTTCGGACAGTACCTTGGCCTCGGTGATCGGAACGCCGCCGGGCGACGCCACAGCGCGCAATGCTGCAAGCACTTGGTCCTTATCGACAGCCAAACCATATCTCCCGGCATGCGATCACAGCGATCCGCAGCCCCCAAGCCTTCATACGCGCACCACCTGCGCCGTCAACGCCCTTGCATCCAGCGGTGCCATTCGCATAGCTGTTGCCGTCCAGGGAGCCAGCAAGTCCCGGCCAGCAATCTCAACAACGAAGAGTGTACGATATGGCAAAAGTCGCATTTCTCGGTCTCGGCGTCATGGGATTTCCCATGGCTGGACATCTCGTCGCAAAGGGCGGGCACGAGGTGACGGTGTTCAACCGCACCGCTGAGAAAGCAAAGTCGTGGGCGGAGAAATTCGGTGGCCGCGCAGCAGCAACGCCAAAGGCCGCGGCCGAAGGCCAGGATTTCGTGATGGCCTGCGTCGGCAATGACGACGATCTGCGCACCATCACGATTGGCGGCGACGGCGCGTTCGCCGGAATGAAAACAGGAGCGATCTTTGTCGATCACACCACCGCGTCGGCCGAGGTCGCACGGCAACTTGACGCTGAAGCAACCAAGCGAGGCTTTCAGTTCATCGATGCGCCGGTATCGGGCGGACAGGCTGGCGCTGAAAATGGCGTTCTGACTGTGATGTGCGGCGGCGATGAGGCCGCTTACAAGCGAGCCGAGCCGGTCATCGCGGCCTACGCGCGGATGTGCAAGTTGCTTGGCCCCGCTGGCTCCGGCCAGCTCACCAAAATGGTCAACCAGATCTGCATTGCAGGTCTCGTCGAAGGCCTGTCAGAGGGAATTCATTTCGCCAAGAAAGCCGGTCTCGACGTTCAGGCCGTGATCGACACCATCTCGAAGGGTGCCGCGCAATCCTGGCAGATGGAGAACCGCTACAAGACCATGAACGAAGGCAAGTTCGACTTCGGATTTGCGGTCGAGTGGATGCGCAAGGATCTGTCGATCTGTCTCGCGGAAGCGCGCCGCAACGGCGCCAGCCTGCCGGTGACCGCGCTGGTGGATAATTTCTATTCCGAAGTCGAGAAAATGGGCGGCAAGCGTTGGGATACGTCGAGCCTTCTGGCCCGGCTGCAACGATAAGACATCGGCATAACTTACCGGCGAAAGGCGGCACGAAAGCACGTGCCGCCTTTTGTTTTTGAATTGGGTCGTCACTTCGGCTTTCGCCCACCCTCAGATACCGAAATTCATGATTTGTTAACCGGATTAAATTGATCTTTAAGCCGCCTCTTAAGGATTTAGCGCCAAAACTATCGGGCCGTGAATGCGCGCGCTTGGCGAAGCGGCAGCATTCGCATGTGTTCAGGATTCGTTGCTGTAAATGAGTAACTCCGCCGACAAGATCGAACTTCACGCGGCACCCGCGGAAGCACCGGCGCGGAGCCGCCGAGCCGCCTCCCAGCGCGTCCGCGAAGCGCGCGACCGCCTGACCTCGACCAGCGGTACCCGTCCCGCCTTCGATCATGAACTGCTTCGGCAATACGCACAGACACGCATATCCGCGTCCCTTGTGGTCATCCTGCTCGTGGTCGCGACCGGCATCTTGTGCAGCTTCTGGGTTGCGCCGATCGGCGCTGCGATCTGGACCTGCTTCATTCTCATGATCCACGGGATCGTCATTCGCTACTGCTCCAAATTTCTCGCGAAAACCTCATCGTCGCCTGCCATTACGCGCAAATGGCGCGTGCGCTTTGTCGTGCTCGATCTGCTTTATGGATTGGCATGGACACTCATTCTGATTCATCCATCGGGCATCGATGTCGTCTCGAATACATTGATGCTGTTCGTGATGCTGCTCGTCATCGCTGTGTCGAGCATGCTGGCGGCGAGCCTGCCGATCGCGGCCTTTGCGGCGACGGTGCCTGTGTCGGTCGCCATCGCCGTGAATTTCGTCATGCGCGGGACGTTCGACGATTACATTCTGGCGACGCTCGCCATCACCGCCGAATGCTATTTCGCCCTGCTCGCACAACGGCTGCATTCGACGACGCTGGCGACGCTGGAGGCGCGTGCCGAAAAGGACGCACTGATCGGCGAACTGGAACAGGCGAAGGCGATCTCGGACGAGGCCCGGCATCGCGCGGAATCCGCCAACGTCTCGAAATCGCGCTTTCTCGCGCAAATGAGCCACGAACTGCGCACGCCGCTCAACGCCATCCTCGGTTTCTCCGAAGTGATGAAGAGTGAAATTTTCGGCGCGCATGCGGTCGCGGTTTACAAGGATTACTCCGCCGACATTCACAACTCCGGCGTCCACCTGCTGAATCTGATCAACGAGATCCTGGACCTGTCTCGCATTGAAGCGGGGCGTTACGAACTGAACGAAGAGCCGGTTGCGCTGGTCCACGCGGTGGCTGACTGCCATCATCTGCTGAAACTGCGTGCATCGAGCCGTGGCATCACCATTCATGAGGTGTTCGAGCAGGACATGCCGAAATTGTGGGGCGACGAGCGCGCCACGCGCCAGGTCGTGCTCAATCTCCTGTCGAATTCGATCAAGTTCACTCCGCCCGGCGGCGAAATCTGGCTTAAGGTCGGCTGGACCGCATCCGGCGGTCAATATCTCAGCGTCAAGGACACCGGCTCCGGCATCGCCGAGGATGAAATTCCAATTGTGCTGGCATCGTTCGGACAGGGATCGAACTCGATCAAATCCGCCGAACAGGGCGCGGGGCTGGGTCTGCCGATTGCAAAAAGCCTGATCGACATGCACGGCGGCACGTTCACGCTGAAATCGACGCTCCGCGTCGGCACCGAGGTCATCGTCACCTATCCGCCGGAGCGGGTCATGACGGCGCTCGCGCCAATGCGGCAGGATTCTCCGCCATTGCAGCCCGACAGGGCGCCCGAAGGATTGAACGTGGAAAAGAGCCGGCCCCGTCACAAGCCGATCATGAGCGCAGGAACCGGGCTCTAGAGGCATGATGCCGCAGAATGTGAAGCGATTTTCAGAACGCCGTGCTCTTCGTGAAACACGTTCTGCACTTGCGCGACCAATGAAAATGTCCATCAGTATCATTCATGAAACCAGAAACGCCGTGCATCGCTGTCTGCTTCATCGATCCGAAGTCCGATCTCTGCCTGGGTTGCGGACGCACCCTGCCCGAGATCGCGCGCTGGCATGGGATGGCTTCAGCAGAACGGCTGGCGATCATGGCGGCATTGCCGCAGCGCATGCTGGACGCCGGGCTCGCTATCCCGGCCGCGCCGGCCAAACGCCAGACCGGCTCCTGACAAGCCAAACACCGCTGTCATCATCGACACTTCATTTTGCGACAGGTGCCGCATGATGCGCGCCTTTGTGATCCTCACGGTTATCGTGTCGTCGGTGGGCTGCCTCTTGTCGATTTCCAATCCCGTCGCGTTCGCCAGCGTGAAGGGCGCGCTGATCCGCGTGACGGACAAGGCGCTTGCCACCAATCCCTCGCGCGCGGTGGAAATAGAGCGCAGCGATCATGGTGAATTTTCGCTGCAGGCAAAAATCAACGGTGTCAGCACCCCGATGGTGATCGACACCGGCGCGACATCGGTTGTGCTGACCTACGAGACCGCAAAGGCTGCGGGCCTGCCGCTTGAATTGCTGGATTACAACGTCGATGTCGAGACGGCTGGCGGACGCGTGCGTGCGGCACGATTGACCCTCGACCGCCTCTCCGTGGGCAAGCTGGTGGAGCGGTCGGTGCCAGCGCTGGTCGTCCCGCGCGGCCAGATGAAATCCAACCTGCTCGGCATGAGCTTTCTCAACCGGCTGGAAAGCTGGGAAGTGCGCGCCGACAAGCTGATGATGCGCGGATATCCGTAGAGCATGATCCGGAAAAGTGGGAACAGGTTTTCCGACCAGACCATGCTCAAACTATAAATTCAGGCGGCGATGGCTGCTGTTGCCCGCTGATCGACGATCCGAAGCGCCTCGCGCAGCGATTCCGTCCCGGCGCCGTGCTTCGTGCAAATTTCGGCGAGGTAACGGCGATACGCCCGCGCGCCGGGCACACCATGAAACGCGCCGACCAAATGACGCGTGATCGAATGCAGGCGCGTGCCGGCGGCAAGCTCGCGCTCGATATATGGCATCAGCGCCTCGATAGCCTCATGCATCGTGGCATGAGGCGGCACCTCGCCGAATAACTCCGGATCGACGCTGAGCAACCGCCACGGCTCCTGATAGGCCGCGCGTCCAAGCATTGCGCCATCGACATGATCGAGATGTTTCTTCGCGTCGGCGATGGTGGCGATACCGCCGTTAATCGAGATCGGCACATGCGGCAATGCCACCTTGAGACGATAGACGCGGTCGTAGTCGAGCGGCGGGATGTCGCGATTTTCTTTCGGTGACAATCCGTTAAGCCAGGCCTTGCGCGCGTGAACGATGAGCGCATCCGCGCCCGCGGCGATCACCGCGTGGCTGAGCGTGTCGAGCGCCACTTCGGGATCCTGATCGTCGATGCCGATGCGGCACTTCACCGTGACAGGAATTGTCACTGCCTGCTTCATGGCGGCGACGCCTTCCGCGACAAGCTGAGGCTCCGCCATCAGGCATGCGCCAAAATTTCCGCCCTTTACGCGATCCGAGGGGCAGCCGACGTTCATGTTGATCTCGTCGTAACCGAAGCCTTCGCCGATCCGCGCGCTTTCGGCGAGGTCACGCGGATTCGATCCGCCGAGCTGAAGCGCGACCGGATGTTCGCTCGCATCGAAGCCGAGCAGACGCTGCCGGTCGCCGTGGATGATGGCCCCCGTCGTCAGCATCTCAGTATAGAGCCGGGCACGCCGCGACAGCAGACGATGGAACACCCGGCAATGCCGATCGGTCCAGTCCATCATGGGCGCCACTGAGAAGGTATAGTCTTGATATTTCAAAGTCTTACCTTAAGATTTCAACAAGATAGACGAATAGCGTGTGAACCCCAAACAAGCCGAAATTGCGCGTGTTTGTACCCGTTGTCACGACACCTTACCACGTCTCGATACATGGCCGCCTGCGATGCTCGCGCGGGGCTGGCTTCGGCACGGCGGGATCGATTACGTTGTCGATCTCAAACTCTCCGACGCAATCGAGACCGCCGTGCCGTTGGCAGCCCCCGCGCGGGCAACAGGGAGAAACCATCGACATGCCGGTTACGCTCGACCCCGACGCCGCCGCGGTGCTGACGGCCTTTCGCGAGGCTGGCCGCCCTGCGTATGAGACGCTTTCACCAACGGAAGCCCGAGCATTCTATCTGGCGGGCCGCGTCGTTACCAACCCCGAGCCGCCAGGGATCACCTCGGCGGAGTCGATCATGGTACCGGGACCGGCGGGAGCCATTCCCGCCCGTATCTATAAGCCGTTGACGCTGCGACAGGCCTATGGGTTATCGCCATGCCTCATCTTCTTTCATGGCGGCGGCTGGGTCATCGGCGATCTTGATTCTCACGATGTGGTTTGCCGGACGCTGGCCGACAAAGGCCAGCTCATTGTGATCTCCGTCGATTATCGCCTTGCGCCTGAGCATAAATTTCCGGCGGCAGTCGATGACGCCATCGCGGCGACAGATTGGATTTCAAAAAATGCCGCACCGCTGGGAATAGATGATGCCCGGCTGATTGTCGGCGGCGACAGCGCCGGCGGCAACCTTGCAGCAATCGTCGCGATCAACGCACGGAACGCCGGGCCGAAAATCGCGGGCCAGATCCTGATCTATCCTGCCACAGACTTCAGAATGACTCACTCTTCACATAGTGAACCGGAGACCGATTGCCTGCTGACCCATTCAGTGATCCGTTGGTTTCGTGACCACTATCTGAACGGCGCTTCCGATGTGGATAACTGGAGGGCATCTCCGGCGCGCATCGAAAATCTCTCCGGCCTGCCGCCGGCGTTTGTTCTGACCGCTGGCGCGGACCCGCTGCGCGACGAAGGCAACGAGTTCGCCGGGCGTCTCGCCGATGCGGGCGTTCCCGTGGTGCTTCAGACATATCCCGGCCAGTTCCATGGCTTCATCACGATGGGCAAACTGCTTCCGAAAGCTCATGCGGCACTTCACGACATCGGCAATTGGCTGAAGGCTCTGAAATAGCTATCCCGTTTTAAACGGGTGCGCTGTGGTTGGCCGCCGGCGATTGCCTCTATTTCGCCATTTGCCGCTTGCAGGTCCGCGTTTCGCGTAGAATGCTGACTGCCAACTTGCCGATGACAAGCGCAAGACATCCGGGAGCATGAATTGATGTCCGTATTGCAAAACGGTTCTGGCGAAGTACGGACGTTCACATCAGAAACCTGCGATGCAGTCATCGTCGGCGCAGGTTTTGCCGGCCTGTACATGCTTCACCGCCTGCGTGGACTGGGTCTGTCGGTGCACGTCTATGAGCAAGGCGGCGATGTCGGCGGCACCTGGTACTGGAACCGTTATCCCGGCGCGCGCTGCGATGTTGAGAGCATGCAGTACTCTTATTCATTCTCGGAAGAACTCCAGCAGGAATGGGAATGGAGCGAACGCTACGCGCCGCAGCCGGAGATTCTGAAATACGCAAACCATGTCGCCGACAGGTTCGATCTTCGCCGCGATATTCAACTCAACACGCGCGTTGAAGCAGCCGCCTTCGATGACGGCGCCAATCGCTGGTCGGTGACCACGTCGGACGGCAGGAATGTGTCGGCAACCTATTTCATCCTGGCGACCGGCTGTCTCTCAAACGCGCGGATTCCGGACTTCGAGGGTCTCGCGCGCTTTCAAGGCAAGACTTATCACACCGGGCACTGGCCGCATGAAGAGGTCGATTTTACGGATCAGCGCGTCGGCGTGATCGGCACCGGCTCGTCCGCGATCCAGTCGATTCCCGTCATCGCCGAACAGGCCAGCCACATTTTCGTTTTCCAGCGCACGCCAAACTTCAGCGTTCCCGCTCATAATGCTGCGCTGACGCCTGAAATAACGCGGTCGTGGAAATCCGGTTACGCCGAGCAACGACGCCGTGCCCGCGAGGAATCCCGAAACGGAATTCTTTCGGTGATCCCGCAGAAAGGCGCGCTCGACGATTCAGACGAGGCGCGGCAACGGGAATATGACGCCGGCTGGAAGCGCGGCGGCATCAGCTTCATGGCGTCTTACAACAACCTGCTGTTCGACAAGCGTGCCAACGATACCGCCTGCGATTTCGTGCGATCCAAAATTGCAGAGATCGTGCGCGATCCCGCGGTGGCGAAGCTGCTTCAGCCGCACAACCATCCGATCGGATCGAAGCGCATCTGCGTCGATACAGATTATTACGCGACGTTCAATCGCTCCAACGTCACGCTGGTCGATATCAGGTCCACCCCGATCGACGAAATCCTGCCGCAAGGTCTGCGGACCCGGGGCAAGGATTACGAACTGGACGCCATCGTGTTCGGGACCGGCTTCGATGCCATGACCGGATCTGTCGCCAAAATCGAGATCAGGGGGAAGGAAGGCACCACGCTCAACCAGAAATGGGCCGAAGGGCCGCGGACATATCTCGGCCTGATGAGTGCAGACTTTCCAAACATGTTCGTCATCACCGGCCCCGGCAGCCCGTCGGTCCTCAGCAACATGATCGTGTCGATCGAGCAGCACGTTGACTGGATCGCCGGCTGTATCGAGCATATGCGCGGGCGCAATCTCGATCGTATCGAGGCAACTCAGGCGGCTGAGGACAACTGGGTGATGCACGTCAACGAGGTCGCCAACGGCACGCTCTATCCGCAGGCCAACTCATGGTACATGGGCGCGAACATCCCCGGCAAGCCGCAAATCTTCATGCCCTACATCGGCGGCGTTGGCGTCTATCGCCAGATTTGCAACGACGTTGTGGCCAAGGGTTATGAAGGCTTCACGTTGTCAGCCGGACGTCAGGCGGCATCGGTCGCGGCCGAGTAAATTTGTCCGCCGCGACAGTTCGCGGGCGCTTCACCTGAACGCTACGGTTTCAACCGTAGAGGCTCTCGATTTCGGCCTGATATTTTCTCTGCACATTTGAACGGCGCACTTTCATGGTCGCCGTCACTTCATCATCGTCGTGATCGAGTTCCTTTGTCAGAAGGTGAAAACGCCGGATCTGCGAGACTTGAGCGAGCTGCGCGTTGCCCTTGTCGATCTCGGACTGGATTAACTCACGCAGGCTCGCGTTCTCGGTAAGATTCCTGAAATTCGTGTAGGCGATTCCCTTCTCCTCAGCCCATTTTCCCGCAAGATCGTAATCGATCTGGATCAACGCCGAGACGAACTTCCGGGCCTCCCCGATAACGATACATTCCTTGATGAAGGGACTCGACTTCACAGTGTTCTCGATTTCCGAGGGGCTGAGATTCTTGCCGCCCGCGGTGATCATGATGTCCTTGAGCCGATCGACGATGCGGAAATGACCGTCGGAAAATTCCGCAACGTCGCCGGTGTGCAGCCAGCCGTCGCGGATCGACGCCTTTGTTGCCTCCTCGTTGCGGTAATATCCCGCAAACACCGTATCGCCGCGAATGAGAAGCTCGTTGGAGGCTCCCAGTTTCGCTTCCATGCGGTCGATGCCGCTTCCAACCGTGCCGACGCGCCTGTCGCTCAGCACCTGACCCAACGCGATCCCCGAACTCTCCGTCAACCCATAGACTTCGATCAGCGGCACGCCGATGGTGCGGAAGAAATGGACGATGGCCGGCGAGATTGGCGCCGCACCCGTCATCGCGATGTTGGTCTTTCGCAATCCAATGAAATTCTGAAGCGCACGGAAGACCAGCCAATATGAGAGACCGAACGTAATGCGCTCGGAGAGTGCTCGGCTTGCAACGCTTTTCTCGGCGAACGGCTCGCAAGCGGCATAAGCCCGCTTGAACAGCGCGCGGCGAATCCGCCCTGCCTCGATCAGCTTGATATGAATCGACGAGTGCAGCTTCTCCCAGATGCGCGGCACGCCGAGGAACATGCTCGGTGCGACTTCCCGCAAATCTTCCTGCACGGTGCGGATCGATTCTCCGAAATTGACCCGCGAGGCGAGATAGGTCGGCACCATCACGGTGGTCATCTGCTCCGCGACGTGGCACAGCGGCAGGTAAGACAGAACGCTCGCCGATTGATCGAGGTCGAGCCTGTCGGCCGCCGCGACGGCTTGCGCGCGAATGTTCCTGTAGCTCAGCATCGCGCCTTTCGGCTTTCCGGTGGAACCGGATGTGTAGATGATGAGGCCAATCTGCGAGAGCTGCTGACGATCCAGAATGCCATCCACCAAATCCTTGTGGCTCGTCTCGTAATCGGCCCCAAGCGCCTCAAGCGCATCGAATGAAATCACCTGATCGGCCGGATAGTCTCTCAAGCCTTTGGTTTCAAGCACCACGATCCGCCGCAGCTTCGGCAGTTCGCCGCGCCGCTCCAGAACCTTATCGACCTGCTCCTGGTCCTCGCAGACGATGATCTCGGATTCCGAATGTGCGAGCACGTAAGCGACTTCATTCGCAGGACTGGTCGGATAGACGCCGACGGCGATCGCATCGACAATGTTCGCTCCAAGCTGCGCAAAGACCCATTCGATCCGGTTCTCGGACAGGATTGCGACATGCCCGCCTTCGGTCAGGCCGAGCGCACGGAAGCCGAGGCCGACGTGGCAGGCACGGTTGTAATACTGCTTCCAGCTGCACGGATTCCAGATTCCAAATTCCTTCTGCCGGATCGCGATGCGCTCTGCATGCTGGCGTGCGTTCTCACGCAGCGTCTGCGGCAATGTCGTTTCCGGAAACCTCTCGGTCATGTCAGCCTCACAACACCTTAAGAAAGCCAGCGCTTGCGGCGCTTGTAGTGCTTGATGCCGCGAAAGCCCTTGGTTTCGGCGTTCGCAGCGCCCACGCCGAGATAGAATTCACGCACATCCTGATCGCGCAGCAGTTGATCGGTAGGACCATCGGTGACGATCTTGCCCGACTCCATGATGTAGCCATAGGTGGAGACGGCGAAGGCGACCGCCGCGTTCTGCTCCACCAGCAGCATGGAAACGCCCTGCTCGCGATTGATGCGCGCAATGATGGTGAAAATTTCTTCCACCAGCATTGGCGACAGGCCGAGCGAGGGCTCATCGAGCAGCATCAGTTCGGGTTGAGCAATCAGCGCGCGGCCGATCGCCAGCATCTGCTGCTCGCCGCCGGACAGATAACCCGCGCGGCCGCTGCGCCGCTCATAGAGACGTGGAAAGTAGGTATAAACGAGATCGAACGGAGTCTTCGCACCGGAGCGTCCCGAAATTGCATAGGTCGCGGCGGTGAGATTCTCTTCCACCGTGAGGTCTTCGAATATCCGCCGTCCCTCCATCACATGGAAAAGACCGTTGCGTACCAGCCGGTGCGGCGCGAAGTTCGAGACGGCCTCGCCCTTGAACAGGATTTCGCCGGTCGTGACTTTGCCGTCCTCAAGCTCGAGCAGATTGGAGACAGCCTTGAGCGTGGTCGACTTGCCGGCACCATTCGAGCCCAGCAAGGCGACCACCGCTCCCTTGTCAACTTTCAGCGACAGGCCGCGGAGCACCTGGACCGTCTTGTTATAGACGACCTCGATGTTGTTTACGGAGAGAAGTGCTTCCACGGCCATCGTTGTTACTTCGCGATCTTGATCCAGTCGGAAACCGGCTTCATGGTTTTGTTCGCGCCGTCATATTGATAGACGCGTCCGACAGGAACGGTGTTGCC
>JAZKGC010000102.1:0-3250 GCA_040386115.1 Pseudomonadota bacterium | reverse complement strand
AGCTGCTTCGCCTGCGTCATGAATTCCGGCAGCGGCGCCAGAATGTAACCGTGGAAGATCGTATAGTCCGGATCGGCCCGGCGCAGCTTGAGCACTTCGGTTGAGACATCGACGCTGGTTGGCGGCGTTGCGATCTTTTCGACGATCTTGAGGCCGAGCGCCTTGGCGCGGGCTTCGGTCGATACAATCGGATCGCGTCCGAATTCGGTGTCCGAGTTAACGAGCGCGATCTTGGCACCCGGCGTTGTCTTGGCGATGTATTCCAGCAGAATGCCGATCATCTCCGAATAATCAGGACCGGCGATGAACTGATTGGGAAAATTCTTCGGGTCGTTCAGTTCGGTCGCAAAGGACGCGCCGGCCAGCATGATGTCACCGCGGCGGTTAAGCTCGGCGTTGATGGTCTTCGAGAACGCAGTGGAGTCGCCATAATAGAGGTTCACCTTCTCCTGGCTGGTGATGCGGTTGAACACCGCCACCGAGTTATCGACTTTATAGCCGGTATCTTCGGCCACGTACTTGAGCTTGCGGCCACCGATGCCACCGCCGTCGTTGACGATTTTCACATAGTCCTGAAAGGCATTATTGAGCGCGATGCCGGCGAAGGCGAACACGCCGGTCATCGGCATAGACGCGCCGATGACGATATCGTCGGCGGCGCGTACAGGACTTTGAAGCCCCAGTGCAAGACAGCCTGCGGCTGCGAAAGACAGCACCTTCCGGCGCGTTGGAAACAATCTCATGTTCTCTCTCCCTTTGATGTCATTTCTTGAACGGCCATAGATGAAAGAAGCGCCGCGTGCGACGCCATATTTCGGCAAGACCCTGCGGCTCGAACAGCAGGAAACCGACGATAAGCAAGCCGAAAACGATTGTCCGGATCGGCGACAATTGCGCCACCGCGTTCGGAATGAAGGTCATGTAGGAAACTGCGATCTTCAGAAACTCGGGCACCATGGTCATGAAAATCGCGCCGAGGATCGCGCCGAGAATGGTTCCCATGCCGCCGACGATCACGGCTGCAAGAAAGAACACCGAATAGATCAGCGGGAAACTTTCCGGCGTCACTACGCGGAAGAAATACGCCCACATCCCGCCGGCCACACCGGCATAGAACGACGACAGCGCAAAACTGAGCAGCTTGTATTTCAGCAGCGGAATGCCAAGCACCTCCGCCGAAATGTCCCGATCCCGGATGGCGATGAAAGCGCGACCGATGCGCGTCCGGAACAGGTTGGCCGCCGCGAGCACCGACAGCGCCGTCAGCGGCATGAACAGCCAGTACAGTTCAAACGGCCGCGCCAGATCGTAGCCGAACAGCCGCGCGGGCGGCATGCTTAGTCCCTGCGTGCCGCCGAGAATGGATGGCCCGTTGGCGAAAAGGAAATGCAGGATGAAAGATGCGGCGATGGTCGCGATCGCGAGATAGAGACCCTTCACGCGCAGGCTCGGAATACCGACGACCATGCCGACGCCCGCTGACACAAATCCCGCTGCGATCAGATTGAGAATGAACGGCGTGCCGACGCGAATTTCGAGAATGGCGACGGTGTATGCCCCGACCGACATGAAGGCGGCCTGCCCCAGGCTCACGAGCCCGGTATAGCCGGTGAGAATGTTGAGGCCGGTGGTGCTGACGATGTGAATTAACACAAGGCAGGCGAGATAGATCCAGTACTGATCCGCGAAGAACGGAAACAGCACCAGCGCCGCGAACAGCGCGACCAGCATCACGCGCTGGAAGTTGGTATCCAGCAACGATTCCGCCTGGGCGTAGGTTTCGTGGACGGCGCCGATACGCATCAGAGTCGCTCGATTTCAACTGTGCCGAACAATCCGTAAGGCCGGATCATCAGCGCAAAAACAAGGATAACGAATGTGACGAGCAGCTTGAATTCTCCACCGAGATAAGTCCCGACCAGCGCCTCGACGACGCCGATCGCCAGACCGGCGACCAGCGCACCGGCAATGGAATCAAGCCCGCCGACAATCACCGCGACCAGCACCGACAATCCGAACACGCCCATAGTCGGCGAAATCCCGCCGATGGAGCCGATGAGAATTCCCGATCCGGCGGCTGCCATGCCGGCGACAATCCACGAAATCGAGAACACCGCCGGAACATTGATGCCGCAGGAGAACGCCGCGCCCTGATCGGTCGCGGTGGCGCGCAGCGCAACGCCGCCGCGCCACGTCCTGAAGATCAGCAGGAAAGCCGCAATCAGGATCGATGCGACCACGAAACTCACTGCGATCTTCGGCGAGACATAGGCGTCGCCGATGAAAACGGGTTTCGACGGCAGAAAGTTCGGCAATGTCGCAGGGTCGCTGCCCCAAAAGAACTCGACGAAGCCGATGAGGACCGAACTGAGCCCCACCGTCACCATAAACACCGAGATCGAACTCTCGCCGAGCATCGGCCGGATCAGCACGCGCTCGATCACGCCGCCCAGAATTCCCCCGCCGATGATCGTCAGAATGATCGCCAGCCACACCGGCAGCGCCAGCGCCGTGGTCAGCCCGAAGAAGAAATACGCGCACAGCATCAGCATTTCGCCGACGGCAAGGTTGAGAACCTTGGTCGCCTTGTAGATCAGCACGAACGCAATGCCGGTCAGCGCGAGCAGCGCGCCCGATCCAAGGCCCGATAACACAATCTCGAAGAGAAACAGCCAATCCATCACGCCGCCTTTTCGCCTGCGATGCGCCGCGACAGCTCGCCGATATCGCCCGATCCCAGGTAGGCCGCGATGACATCCGGGTTGTTCTGGATCTCCGCCGGTTTGCCCGCCGCGATCACCTGACCGAAATTCAGCACCACGACGTGATCGGAAATATCCATCACGAGGCCCATGTCATGCTCGACCATGAGAATGGTGACGCCCCACTCCTCCTTCACCTCGAGGATGAAACGGGCCATGTCCTCGGTCTCTTCGCGATTCATGCCCGCGACCGGCTCGTCCAGCATCAGGATGCGGGGCTTCATGGCGAGCGCGCGCGCGAGTTCGACGCGCTTGCGCAGACCGTAAGACAAAGACGCCACCGGCTGATCGCGGATGTGCTCCATCTCGAGAAAGTCCAGCACGCGCCGCTCGATCTCGGAGCGCAGTTCAAGTTCCTCGCGCTTCGCCCGGCCAAAGTACCACAGCGCGTCGAACACATTGGTTTGCATATGCGCGTGACGGCCGAGCTTGATGTTGTCGAGCACGGTCATGCCGCGAAACAGCGCGATGTTCTGGAACGTGCGCGC
>JAZKGC010000101.1:5496-16275 GCA_040386115.1 Pseudomonadota bacterium | reverse complement strand
GCCACGGCACGATGTTCGAGTGATGCTCCATGATCGAGAGCACGATCTCGTCGCCCTCTTTGATGTTTGGCTCGCCCCATGACGACGCCACGAGGTTGATCGCCTCGGTTGCGTTGCGGGTAAAGATGATTTCTTCGTTGCGCTTTGCGTTCAGGAACTGCGCAACCTTGGTGCGGCCGCCCTCGTAGGCATCCGTCGCCGCGTTGGCGAGATAATGAAGCCCTCGATGGACGTTGGCATATTCGGATCTGTAGGCCTCCGTCATGCGATCGAGCACGGCGTTCGGCTTCTGCGCGGACGCTGCGTTATCGAGATACACCAGCGGCTTGCCATAAACCTTCATCGCCAGCGCCGGGAAATCCTCCCGGACACGTTCCACATCGTATGTGCCGTTAGCGACTGCCGGATGCATGGTCAGCCTCGTGCCGCCAGCCATCGGTCAGCGACGGCCATGGCCACATCGCGCAAGTCATCGTCGGCGATGGATTCAATCGCCTCGCCGACGAAGGCCGCGATCAGCAACGCCTGCGCTTCCTTCTCGGACAATCCCCGCGCGCGAAGATAGAACATCAGGCTCTGATCGAGCGCGCCGGTGGTGGCACCATGACCGCAGGTGACGTCGTCCGCGAAAATTTCGAGTTCGGGCTTGTTGTCCGCTTCCGCCTCATCGGAGAGCAGCAACGCACGCGTCATCATCTTGGCGGCGGTCTTCTGGGCATGGGGCTTCACGATGATGCGGCCCTGAAATACCGAATGACCGCGATCGTCAAGCACCGCACGAAACACTTCATTGCTCTTGCAGTTTGGCACGGCATGATCGAGGAACAGCGTGGTATCGCCGTGCTGGGTGCCGTTGAGCAGGTTCACGCCATTGGTCGCGACATGCGAATGCTCGCCGGCGCAGGTAATGAACGCCTGGTAGCGGCTGACGCTGCCGCCGGACGTCATGTTGAATGTGTTGAAATGCGAATGCGCACCGACGATGATGAACCCGGTCGTAATGTTGAACGCGTCGCGCGCGTCTTCCATCAACCGCACATGGTCAAGCCGGGCATGGTCACCAACCGACAGCACCAGCGCATCGTGGACCTGGTAGGAATTCGCGCCCTCGCCCGTGACAAAGCTCTCGATCAGCGTCGCCTTGGCATTGTTGCCAACGCTGACAAGCGACCGCGTGAAGGACGCAGCGTTAGCCGCGCTCGTAACGTGCACGATGTGAATCGGTTGAACGAGTTCAGCGCCGTCGCCGATCTCAACGACCACACCGTCCGTCATCATCGCCGTATTGAGAGCAATCATAGGATCGATCACAGCGCCGGGCGTCAAAAGCTGCATGAGAATCTTGTCGTCGCCGGTCTCCAGCACATCGCGCAGCGCGCGAATGGTGAGACCCTTCTCAAGCTTGCCGAGATTGGAAAGCTGCGGCGCGAACACGCCATCCACCAGCACCAGCCGGCGCGCACCCGTGACTGCGAGGAGCTTTATCGCCGCAGCAGCACGCGCAAGCGCCGCCTGATCGGGTACCGCGGCAAGCGGAAGAACATCGCGCATGGTTGCGCGCAGGTCCGTGTACTTCCAGTCCTCGATGCGGCGATGCGGCAAACCAAGCTTCTGGAATGTCTCAAATGCTTTCTGTCGCGCGTCCCCCACCACACCCGAGCCGGGCAGCCGGTCGCGCACGACGGCGAACGTATCGCCGAGCGCATGAGCCGTGTTGGTCTTTGCCACTGCAACATTCATGAGTTTTCTCTAACCTGCGCGTATTCTCATCAAAAAACCGGCGCCCACTTTTCGGAATATGCGCCGCTCAAGCTGCTTTGTCTTCGAACTGCGCGTAGCCGGATTTCTCCAGCTCCAATGCCAGTTCCTTCCCGCCGCTCTTGACGACGCGCCCCTTCGACATGACGTGGACGAAGTCCGGCACGATGTAGTTCAGTAGGCGCTGGTAATGGGTGATGACGACCATCGCACGCTCTTTTGAGCGCAGCGCGTTGACGCCATCGGCCGCCACGCGCAGCGCGTCGATGTCCAGTCCTGAATCCATTTCGTCGAGAATGCACAGGCTTGGCTGAAACAGCGCCATCTGCAAAATCTCGTTGCGCTTCTTCTCGCCGCCGGAGAATCCGACGTTGACGCCACGGCGCAGCATGTCCTGCGGAATGTTCAGCGAAGCCGCGACTTCGCGGACCTTCTTGAGAAAATCCGGCGTCGAGAATTCGCTTTCGCCCCGTGCCTTGCGCTGCGCATTCAGCGCGGTGCGCAGGAACGTCATGGTCGCGACACCCGGAATTTCGACCGGATACTGGAATGCGAGGAACACACCCTTGGCGGCGCGCTCATCCGGCGCCATTTCAAGCAGGTCTTCACCCTTGAAAAGGACTTCGCCGGCGGTCACATCGTAGCCTGGCTTGCCGGCGATGACGTGGCTCAGCGTCGATTTACCGGAGCCGTTCGGCCCCATGATGGCGTGAACTTCACCCGGATTCACGGTGAGGTCGAGACCATGCAGGATCTCGTTGTCTTCAACCTGAACCTTGAGGCCTTTAACTTGCAGTAACGCGGTCATCCCACACTTCCTTCCAGCGAGATCGAGATCAGCTTCTGCGCCTCGACCGCAAATTCCATCGGCAATTGCTGCAGCACGTCCTTGACGAAACCGTTGACGACCAGCGCCACGGCTTCTTCCTGCGACAGCCCGCGCTGCACGCAATAGAACAGCATGTCTTCGGAGATTTTCGACGTCGTCGCTTCGTGTTCGAACAGCGCCGACGAGTTCTTGGCCTCGATATATGGCACGGTATGCGCGCCGCACTTGTCGCCGATCAGCAGCGAGTCGCACGCCGTGAAGTTGCGTGCGCCGGTTGCCTTGCGATGCGCGGTCACGAGGCCGCGATAGGTGTTCTGCGACACGCCCGCAGCGATCCCCTTGGAGATGATGCGGCTCGTCGTGTTCTTGCCCAGATGAATCATCTTGGTGCCGGAATCGACCTGCTGGTAGCCGTTCGAAATCGCGATCGAATAAAACTCGCCGCGTGAATTGTCGCCGCGCAGAATGCAACTCGGATACTTCCATGTGATCGCCGAGCCGGTCTCAACCTGCGTCCACGAAATCTTGGAATTATTGCCGCGACAATCGCCACGCTTGGTGACGAAATTATAGATGCCGCCCTTGCCTTCCGAATTGCCCGGATACCAGTTCTGCACCGTGGAGTATTTGATCTCGGCATCGTCGTGGGTGACGAGTTCAACGACCGCTGCATGCAACTGGTTCTCGTCGCGCTGCGGAGCGGTGCAGCCCTCGAGATAGCTCACATACGAACCCTTGTCCGCGATGATGAGCGTCCGCTCGAACTGACCAGTGTTGCGCTCGTTGATGCGGAAGTAGGTCGATAACTCCATCGGGCAGCGAACGCCCGGCGGCACATAAACGAACGAGCCATCGGAGAACACCGCCGAATTCAGCGTCGCGAAGTAATTGTCGGAGGTCGGCACAACGGTGCCGAGATATTTCTTCACGAGATCGGGATGCTCGCGGATCGCTTCAGAGATCGGCATAAAGATCACGCCGGCGGATTTCAGCTCCGCCTGGAACGTGGTTGCGACCGACACCGAATCGAACACGGCATCCACGGCCACGCGGCGCTCGGCCAATTCGTTGCCGTCAGCATCCCGACGCACGACGCCGGCCAGCATCTCTTGCTCACGAAGAGGAATGCCGAGCTTTTCGTAGGTCCGCAGAATTTCCGGATCGACCTCATCAAGCGAGGCGAGTTCATTGCGCTTCGGTGCGGAATAATAATAGAGATCTTGATAATCGATCTTCGGATAGTTGACGCGCGCCCAGGTGGGCTCTTCCATCGTCAGCCAGCGGCGATAGGCCTCAAGCCGCCATTCCAGCATCCACGCCGGTTCGTTCTTCTTCTCGGATATGAACCTGACGGTATCTTCGGAGAGGCCTCGCGGAGCCTTATCGGACTCGATGATGGTCTCGAATCCATATCGGTATTGATCGACGTCGATCTGGCGAACCCGATCGACCGTTTCCTGAACGGCTGCCATTTTACTCCTCCGCTCGCGGTTTCAAGGACCGCGGTGGATCACCTTGGTTGTGGTCGGGCTAAATGCTCGCAAAACGTGAAGCTTAGAACCGTTCAAGCCCGATTGGATGAGACTTACCTAATACACCTGAGAGCTTTATCCAAGCCTCAAGGCACCCATCTATGTCCGCTTCCGTGGTGTCCCAGCCCAGACTGAGACGAATAGCTCCTCGCACGAATGCCGGATCGACGTTCATCGCCTCCAGAACGTGAGACGGCTGGACCTTGCCAGAGGAACAGGCCGATCCCGACGACACCGCGACGCCCGCAAGGTCGAAGCCGATGACCGCAGTTTCCGCCTTCAACCCCGGGGCTGACACCAGCGTGGTGTTCGGCAGCCTTGGAGCATCGTCAGAGAAAATGATCGCGCCGGGTACGGCTTTAAGGCCGGTTTCAAGCCGTTTCTGGAGCATAGCCATACGGGTAGCGTCGCGGGCACGGAGAGCCGCTGCCGCTCTCACCGCAGCCCCAAAGCCCGCAATGCCCATGACATTCTCGGTTCCGGCGCGGCGGCCTTGCTCCTGCCCGCCACCCCGCGTCTGCGCTTCAAGCCCGTAAACGCCTTCCGCCACGATGACCGCACCGACACCCTTGGGGCCGCCGAGTTTATGGCCAGAAACGGTCTGAATATCTGCGCCTAGTGCATTGATATCAATAACGATCTTCCCTAGCGCCTGGACGGCATCGACGTGCAGGAGCCCCCCGGCTGCGTGGACTGCCGCCGCAACTTCGCAAATCGGCTGGATCGCGCCGGTTTCGTTGTTGGCCAGCATCACCGACACCAGCGCGGGTGTTCCATCCGCCAGCAAAGTGCCCAGCGCGTCCAGGTCGATGATCCCGGACGGTCGCACCGGGGCCACCGTAATGAGTTCTCGCGAGAATCGTCCGCCTGCCAGCACGGATGCGTGCTCGATAGCCGAGACAATCAGCCGCTGCACAGGAGCCTCGCTCCCCCGCCGCAAGCCGGGCGTCAGCGCCAGCGCATTAGCCTCGGTGCCTCCGGATGTGAAAATCACGCCGCGCGCATCAGCGCCTACGGCCAGTGCCACGGCGGCGCGTGCGTCCTCGACGAGTTTGCGGGCCGCGCGGCCCTCGCTATGGACCGACGATGGATTCCCGCTGATATCAAATGCAGCCGCCATCGCGTCACGGGCCTCTGGCCGCAGCGGCGTTGTTGCATTCCAGTCGAGATAAATTCGTCCGCGCATCACTTGGAAATCCAACTCAATACGGGTGAGAAAGCAAACAATTGCACGGAAATAAGCGCCAATTCTAACCGCCAATGGCCGCCATACCATGCTCAATAAGCTTGCTTTTTGCCCCTTGCCCCATGCTAGAACGCGGCACCCAGTTTATATCGCGCCGCTCTCCGGTCGCTCAACGGCACCCGCACGACAGTTCGTTTGCACCGGCCACGCGCCCTGCACAATGACGCTTCAAAGGAATCTTGATGCCTGAAGTCATTTTCACCGGCCCCGCCGGCCGTCTCGAAGGCCGTTACCATCCGGCGAAGCAGAAGAATGCGCCGATTGCGATGGTGCTGCATCCGCATCCGCAGTTTCACGGCACCATGAATCATCAGATCATCTACCAAGTCTATTATTCGTTCGTGGCGCGCGGCTTCTCGGTGCTGCGTTTCAATTTCCGCGGCGTCGGCCGCAGCCAGGGTTCGTTCGATCACGGCACCGGCGAATTGTCCGACGCGGCGTCGGCGCTCGACTGGGCGCAGACCATCAATCCCGAAGCGCGCGCTTGCTGGGTTGCAGGGTTTTCATTCGGCGCCTGGATCGGCATGCAGCTTCTGATGCGCCGGCCCGAGGTCGAGGGCTTCATCTCGATCGCGCCGCCCGCAAACCTCTACGACTTCTCGTTTCTGGCACCCTGCCCGTCGTCCGGCCTGATCGTCCATGGCGACAAGGATATGGTCGTGCCGCAGAAGGACGTGAACACGCTCGTCGAGAAGCTGAAGACTCAAAAGGGCATTGTCATCGACCAGCAGGTGATCCCCGGTGCCAATCACTTTTTCGATGGCAAGCTCGAACCTTTGATGGAATCGGTCACGTCGTATCTCGACATGCGGCTCGCCAACGTCCGCTGAGAGTACAACCCTTACTCAAATAAAATGGCGCGGACGAAACATCGTCCGCGCCATTCTTGTGACTGGACCTAGTGTGGTGGTTCGCAAGTCCGCGAAATTTGCTCAGCACGTCCATTTACGGACTTGCGAAACCAAAACTACATTAGAGACTTGACTGCTGGTGTCCTTTTGAATCCGAAGTTCGCAATGGAGCGCGCCACTAAATGAGGCGAACTTCGGATTCAGGATACTAGCGCCTTTAAGCAGCAGCACGCCGGTCCAGCTGGGAAAGATAAGCCTTGTGCTTTTTCATGAACGCACGCAGCAGTGCCGGGTATTCGGCGCTCACAGCATTGCTCACTGACGGGCGCTCGCGCAGACTTTTGCGCCAGCGCGCAATCTTCGGTTTGTTGGCAAGAATTCCGAAATCGCCGATCTCATCGAAGACGTCGAAGTAGCGAAACGCTGGCGCGAACACGGCATCGACGAGCGAAAAGTTCTCGCCGTCGAACCATGGTGCAGCAATAACGCGCGTCTCAAGCTTCGCGAAGCGCTCTTCGGATTGCTTTGCCTTGGCCTTGAACGCGGCCTCCTCGGTTGCCGTCTCAAGCCCCCAGATATCGCCAAGCACTGCTGAGCCGAACTCGAACCACGCACGATGCTCCGCCCGCGTCAGCGCGTCTTTTGGATGCAGCGGATGGGGCTGGGTCTCTTCAAGATACTCAACGATCACCGCGGACTCGAACACCGCCTTGTCACCCACTTGCAGCACAGGCACCTTGCCGAGAGGCGAAATCTTCAGAAACCAATCAGGCTTGCTGTCGAGGTCAATATCGATCCGCTCGAATGGCACGCCCTTCTCGTTTAGCGAGATCACGGCCCGCTGCACGTAAGGGCAAAGCTTGTGGCTGATGAGTTTGAGTGTCTCAGTCATTGCAATCTCCACATCCACGAGCGCGACAGATCGCCTTCCTCACCCGGCAGCGTGTCATCCTGACCGCACCGCGCGCGCTGAAAAACAATTGCGTAGCCAGAAACAAGGCGTCTGTGATCTGCATTGAGCTTCCGATTTACATGCATGTGCATCTTTATAGCCGCCTGCAAACGAGCACGTCAAGATCGATGCAAATGCATGCAATCACGGTTTCGCGATGACGCCGCCGCTGAGGGGCTTATTCACGCCGGTCGTTCCCGGAAACGTCAGAGGCAGACCCATGAGGCTGCGAACAGCCAGATAAGCAAACGCCTGCGCCTCGATGGCGTCGCCAGTCCAGCCGAGATCATGTCCGCGCCTTACAGTGGCCGGCGTCAGACGTTCGTTCAACATCCGCATAAGCGTAGGATTGCTCGCACCGCCTCCCACCACGATCCAGTGTGCCGGTGCCTTCGGCAACATCGGCGCAATGCGCCCTATGGACGCTGCGGTGAAGGCAGTCAGCGTAGCCGCCCCGTCTTCGACATTCGTGCCCTCGATCGTAAGCATCGCGAAATCGTTGCGATCAAGCGACTTTGGCGGCGGCTTGGCGAAAAACGGCAAGCCGAGCGCGCTTGAGATCCACGCCTCATCGGCACGGCCCTTCTCCGCAGTACGCCCATCCCGGTCCACCGCCTCCCCGATGGTGCGCAACATGAAATCGTCAAGCAGTGCATTGCCGGGGCCGGTATCGCAGGCAATCAGCGTCTCGCCGTCGATGTACGTGATATTGGCAACACCGCCGATGTTCACCACGACGGCGGGACCGGCGCTGTTCAAAGCCTTCACAAGCGCGCGATGATAGATCGGAACCAATGGTGCGCCTTGCCCGCCGGCGGCAACATCGGCCGCGCGCAAGTCAAATGCCACCTGAATGCCAAGAGCCTTTGCGAGCGCGACTCCATCGCCGATCTGAATGGTCAGTTGTTGCTTCGGGCGATGCAGAACCGTCTGGCCGTGGAAGCCGACGATATCGATATCGCCGCGCGAAAGACCATTGCTTTGAAGGAAGCTCTCTACTGCCTCAGCATGCGCGCGCGTCACCAATTGCTCGGCGGCTGCAAGAACGCGCGGCCGAGCATTACGATCGGCGAGGGAGACTGCATCCGCAAGCGCTTGCCGCAGCAGGTCGCGTTCGCCGGACGCATAGGCGCGATAGCCAGTGGGTCCGAATGCGCCGACAGTGTCGCCATCCGTCTCGATCAGCGCGACATCGACCCCGTCCAGGGACGTACCGCTCATCAGGCCAATCGCTTTCACCAACTGCTGCTCCTTGGTTGAATCCGACGCCGGACCTGATACACCACAGGCCGCTTCAAATCGTTAAAGAGTATTCGCATGAGTGCCTGCAAATCCGACTTCCTCAACATCCTCGAAAGCCGCGGCTTTATCCATCAGGTGTCTGATGCCGCAGGTCTCGACGACCTCGCGGCGAAGGGGGATGTCACCGCTTACGTCGGATATGACTGCACGGCGTCGTCCCTGCATGTGGGCCATCTGCTGTCCATCATGATGCTGCACTGGCTTCAGCAAACCGGCAACAAGCCCATCGTCCTCATGGGGGGTGGCACGACCCGCGTGGGCGATCCGTCCGGCCGCGACGAGACGCGCAAGCTTCTGACCTACGATCAGATCAACGCCAACAAGGAAACGATCGCGGGAACATTCGCGAAGCTTGTCAAATTCGGCGCGGGCAAGAGCGACGCCGTGATGGCCGACAACGCGGAATGGCTAACGACGCTCAACTACATCGAAATGCTTCGTGACGTTGGCCGGCATTTCTCCATCAATCGCATGCTCAGCATGGACTCTGTGAAGCTGCGACTTGACCGGGAGCAGGAGCTTTCGTTTATCGAGTTCAATTACATGATCCTGCAATCCTACGATTTCGTGGAACTGTCGCGGCGGTACAAATGCAACCTGCAAATGGGCGGCTCCGATCAGTGGGGCAATATCGTCAACGGTATCGATCTCGGCCGGCGCATGGGTACTCATCAGCTATACGCGCTGACCTGCCCCCTTTTGACAACGTCTTCGGGCACCAAGATGGGAAAGACAGCGGCCGGAGCAGTATGGCTCAATGCCGATCTGCTGAGCCACTACGACTACTGGCAGTTCTGGCGCAACACGGAAGATGCCGACGTCGAGCGCTTCCTGAAGCTCTTCACATTGCTGCCGCTAGCCGAAATCGCACGGCTTGCTGCGCTCAAGGGCCAGGACATCAACGAGGCGAAGAAGATTTTGGCCACTGAAGCAACCGCGCTGATTCGCGGTCGTCCGGAAGCCGAGGCTGCATCGGAAACTGCGCGAAAAACCTTCGAGGAAGGTTCCATCGCTAGCGATCTTCCGACGCTGGAGATTTCGCGTGCAGAGCTGGAAGGCGCCGCGCCGGTGCTTGCGCTGTTCGTCAAGGCCGGCCTGGTTGCGTCGAACGGCGAAGCGCGACGGCAAATCAAGGCTGGCGGGTTGCGCGTCAACGATGCGCCCGTGACGGATGAAAAAATGAGTCTGACGTCAAGCGATCTTACGCGGGAAGGTGTCATCAAGCTGTCGATGGGCCGCAAGCGTCACGTCCTGCTGAAGCCGGTTTAGGCAGGCCTGCTATTACTTCACAACCGCAGCGTCGCGGAGCATGGTCATCATGGTCGCCGACATGGTCGCGACCAGTTTCTCTTTTCCACCGTCACTGGCAAACGCACGGCCCTCGGCCACCACGAGCGTCCGGCCCGGCTTCACGACAAGGCCTGAGAAGCGAAAGCTTTGGCCTTTCGCGGGAGCCAGCATATTGATCTTGAATTCGACCGTCAGAATATCCGCACTGGCCGGCATGAGCGTGTATGACGCCAATCCGCAAGCCGTATCGAGTGCTGCCGAAACAACACCGCCATGCATGAACCCGTTCTGCTGCGAGAACCTCGCATCGTAAGGCATCCGCAATTCAAGTTCGCCGGGCATCACATTGGACAGGGTGATGCCGAGCGTCGCCATGGCTGGCTGGTTGGCGAATGCTTTTCGCACGCGCGCTTCGTAGTTCGGATCCTGAACCTGAAATTTGCTCATCAATTATTGGGGGCGGAAAAATCCGTCGGCACATTCTGTTTGCCGGTGTTGAAATCGAATATCTTTCGGAACACGCCGGGCGCCATTGCTGAAATCGGATTGACGCGCAGCACCGGCGCGCCTGGCGTTCCGACGACTTCGTAGGTGATTCCGATCAGGCCTTCGTTGCTTCCGCCGCCGAGAAACAATCCCACAATCGGAATCTGTCCAAACATATTGTTCAGGCCATAGAGCGGAACGAACGTGCCGCTCATGCGCACCTGATTGGCGGGATAATCGATATTGCCTTCGATGGTCGCGCCGATCGTCGGACCGCGCAGCACCCCATCCTTAACCCGCATTTGGCCGGATTGCCGGGTGAACTCCGCGCGCATGCCCGAAAATCCGACGCCCTGCGAGTTCACATTCGGTCCGTTAGCCACCGCCCGATCGAGCGCGGCTTCCCCCTTGATGGAAAAGTCGCGAACATTCAGCAGCCCTTCCTGCGGCGATGAGTCCGCAGTCGGCGGATCGACCGCCAGCCACATCTTGCCGCCGTTCATCTTGGCGTAGGTGTCGGTGAAGCGGAAGAA
>JAZKGC010000101.1:0-5396 GCA_040386115.1 Pseudomonadota bacterium | reverse complement strand
TCGGCTTTCAGCGAGGCCTTGTCGCCCTCGGATGGGGCGAAGGTTGGAAACGACACGCTGACCAGATCATTCTTGTCGTCAACTTCGAGCGCGCCCTTGATGAGTGCACCGTTGCCCTCGATGACGATGTCCTCGAAGCGCGTGCCCTGCGGCTTCTGCACGACGTTGAAGGTCATCTTGGTCGCTTTGCCCGACACCTTGGTCCAGCCGGGAAGCAGATTATCGATGCGCGCCGCGGTCAGATCGGCCTCAACGCCGAAGCGGTTGTCGCCATCGCCGCCGGAGATCTTTCCCGTCAGCTTGACGGGAATGGAGCCGCTGACGCTCGATCCCAAATCGACGCCAAGACGCGCGCGCGCGGCATCGTCGAGAATGGCCGCCACGCGCACATCGGCGTCGCCCTCATTGTTCTTGCGATAGTCCAGCGTCGCAGGCTGCCCGCCAATCTTGACGTCGCCCCTCGCCCGGTATCCCTGATTGTCGGCGACGACCTTGAGCGCGCTCGCCTCAAGCTTTTGATTCATGGCCAGCTTTTCAACGGCCAGAGCTCCGAGATCGAGATTGATCGCATAAGTCGTGTCGGCCTTGGTCAGTGCATTCTTCAGAGGCATGCCGAGCGTGATGAGGGCCGATATGGTGCCCTTGCTGGAATTCGGATCGATCAGCGCATCGCCGTAATCACGCAGACGCTCGGATTGCAAAATTTCCACCGCCGCAGGCACCGGGCCATCGAGGCGGAAGCGCACACGGGTGGGCGCCGGCTTCGGCGCGAGATCCGGCACCTCAAACAACAGATCGGAAATGTTGAGGCGGCGTCCCGCTGGCGTATCCACTGCGCCCTGCGCCACCGCCACACTGACAGTCCGCCCGCTGACGCGTCCCTTCATATCGGCATCGCGGACCGATGGAATATCGTCAACCGGACGTATCGTTAAACCGGTCGCCGAAAAATTGACCGAAAGTCCGTCGTCGGGAATAGGCGGTCCTCCGCGCACGAGCGTATGCATCGGCGCGTTCACCGCGATGTCGAGCCGTTGTACAGTTCCGCGATCAACACGCTCGGTCATCCATTCCCGGACCTCAGGCACGACCAGCACGGGCCAGATGCGTTTCAGGACCGACACCGGCATCGGCGTCGCTGCCAGCCCGAGCTTCAATCGCGGCTCGGCGGCGTAATCGAAGCTTCCAGATCCGGCAATGCCAATCTCGCCGTTGCTGATGTCGCATTGCGTCAGAAGAACACGCCTGTTTTCGGTATCGAACCGAAGCCGAATTGCGATGCGGTTGAAGATCGCCGGCTGTTCACCGTTTTCACCAGCGAGCAAAATCGTGCCGCCGCTGAATCCGAGTTGCCAGCTCGGGATGGTGTCATTCGGCGGTTCGAGGTGAGCCAGCAACGTGACGCGGTTGGAGCCTGCGTTCACGTGGAACGGCGCGATCATCACCCGGCGTCCGGCGTCCCATTCAAAGCGCGCATCGGCGTGGTCGATCAGCATCGGATAATCAGGAACATTGAGATCGACGATCGATCCTTTGCCCGCAACCAGTTCGCCTCTGAAATAAGTTGGTAGTCCGTCGCGGCCGATTTCGCCCTTGAAATCGCCGCTCAGCGGCATGTCCGCCGCATAGGTGAAGTCCTTCAGGCGGGCGGCGAGCAGCAGATTATTGACCGGAACCTTGTTGGCGTTGATATCGATTGATCGCACACCGTTCGCTGGTGCACCCACGGCCACTTTGAGTTCCCAACCGTTCTTGCCTTCCTCTCCAACACTGAATGCGGCACCGCCCCCGCTCGGCCGACGGAGACTGAGGCTGATATTCTTGAAGGTGAGGACACCGCCATTGCGCTGATCCTCGACGGTCAGCACGCCGCTGCGCAATCCGATTTCGTTCAGACTTTGCCCGTCGAGTCCCTTCGCACTAAGGCCATCGAGCCATTCGAGCGCTGCGAGCAAACCTGCCGTGCCGTTGGATGCAGAAGCGGATACCGCTGGCGGCGTCAATGGCGGCGGAGTTGGCGATGCCTGGAACGGCGGTGCCGGGGTTGACTGAACCGGCACGCCCGATGCAACTGGCGCCGGACTCCTCTGCGGAACCGTCGCTGTTGCGAGCGGACTATTGCTCTGCCCTGTGGAGACGATCACCCGCCCATCCGGCGTGATACGCACCGCAAGCTCAGCGCCGACCAGACGAAGCGTCTCGGCACGCAAGCGGCCCATCATCAGCCCCGTGCCGGACAGTCTCACTTCCGCTTTCGGTGCGCTCGCCACGATGTTGCGTGAGTGGTCCCGCACGAGGATATCGCGAAGGCGAACGGCGATGCGGATTCGCCCGGCGCGCTCGATTTGCGTGCCCCCGACTTCAACCGTGTGATTATGTCCAAGATTTTCCTCGATTGCCGACGCAAGCCAAGGGGTCACAATGTCCAGATTGACCGGCCCCGCTCCAAGCCGAAGCCACAGCGCGCCGAAACCGGCGGCGCAAATAACACCGATCGACGCCAGTACAATCGCAGTTCGTCCGATCCAGACGCTTGCGCCAAGCCAACGGCGAAACCCGCGGAATGAATCCGTAACGCGATGAACGCCGATGCTTCGCCGCTTGAGGAGTTTGAGCGCCCTGTCGCACGCCACATCGTCGTGGTGATCCCAATTGGAATCATCCCATTGCCGTTGCTCGTCGGCGGCCTTCGCGAAGGCTTTCTGGGGCTTGGAACTCGGCATAGCCTCTCGGTGCTAGTGGTCAGTCTGTTACCGCCGGACAACAAAGCGACGATTTCGGGATCGCTCGGTCAGCAGCATTGCTGCCAGTCTAAGATTCCAGTCTTAGTTTATCGTGTAATGATTGATCGACCGGTGCCTGGGAGAGACGCTAGATTCACCAGATTAATTCGGATGTTACCATACCCTCCGGGCCGCAGGAATTGCCTCGCCGAAGAACATGGTTTGCGGTTCAGGCCGCGGTTGTGCCGAATCCCTAAATACCCGACTGAAAGCGACGAAAGGAAGGCGTATGTCCAAGAAAACGCGCAAGAAATCGACGAAATCCACATCCGTGCCACCAACCTCACGGACCACCCGCAAGCCGGCCCAAAAGACAAAGCGGGCGGCATCGAAGACATCGGGTGCCTCCGCAGCAAAGCAGATCTCGAAGAAAGCCAAAGGCAAAGCCAAAGACCTGACAACAAAAAACGCACCAGCGAAAAAAACGTCCGAATCGAAATCCAGCAGTTCAACCCCGAAGTCGGTATCCGCCACGAAAGGGGCTGCAGCCAAAAAGCCCGCGACCAAAAAAACGGGATCCAGGAAAACCGCACCGAAAACCGTCATCACGCCGATCCGCATGGCGGCGACGCTGGCAGAGGGCGATACAGCCCCGGCATTTTTCCTGCCGCGCGACGGCGGGCAACTCGTGTCACTGGCCAACTACGCGGGCCGCAAGCTGGTGGTCTTTTTCTACCCCCGCGCGGACACGCCGGGCTGCACCCTTGAGGCCGTCGCTTTCAGCCGCCTGTCGAATGCCTTTGCGGCCAGCCAAACCGCCATCCTTGGTGTTTCGGCGGACCCCCTCAAAGCGCAGGAGTCATTTCGTGACAAGCACCAGCTGTCCGTTCCTCTCTTGTCGGACGAGAAGCTCGGAATGCTCAAGGCCTACGGCGTCTGGGGCGAAAAATCGATGTACGGCAAGACGTTCATGGGAATCTCTCGCACAACGGTTTTGATCGACGCGAACGGCAAGATTGCGCGCATCTGGCGCAATGTGAAGGTCGATGGTCATGCCGAGGAGGTTCTCACCGCCGCCCGCACCGCCTAGAAATCCGACGATTTCGTTTCCCGAAAATTAACCATGAAAGGTTCAAATCGTCTCCTGAATTGAACCGTCCGGAATCGTTCCCGGACGGCGCGGGAGTATCGATGCCACACCGTTCCGGCCACCATTCCGAACATTCCCACCAGCACCATCACGCCAGGGCGCCCCAGCGACGCCCGGCACCAGGGCACGCTCAGTCACGCCCCGATGCGAACGGCTACACCATCGTCCATGCGGGCAAGCAAGTCCGCTTCGGGCCGGTGGTATTCTGGATCGTCGCCGGGTCGGTTATTGCGATGGGCGCATGGTCGGCCGCCACAGCAACCTATTTCGCGTTTCGCGACGATGTTTTGACTCGCCTGATCGCCCGTCAGGCCGAGATGCAGTATGCCTACGAGGATCGCATCGCCGAACTGCGCGCGCGCGTCGATCGGACCACCAGCCGGCAACTGCTCGACCAGGAGCAATACGACCAGAAGCTCAATCAGATCATCCGGCGTCAGGCCTTGCTTGAATCTCGTGCCGCCGCCCTGAACGCGATGCCCGACAGTTCTATCACCGGCTCGATCAAGACCCCTGCCCGATCTTCACAGATCAACGATGCCGGTAGCGTCGGCGTTCCCAAGCCGTCACCGATCAACGACACCGTGATCTTCGTCGCGCCGCCTGACCGCGAAGCTCGACTCGAATCCCGAACTCCTCCAGCCGCTGCTCCGCGCACAGACTTCGCAAGAAATCAGGGCGCCGAGAGTGTGTTCGTGAAGTTGACGACAGCGCTGGACAAGGTCGAAGGCCGCCAGACAGCGGCACTCAGTTCCGTGGAAGACAGTTACGAATCGCGGGCGCGCCGTATGCGCGGGGTGATCGCGGATCTCGGGCTCAATATGGCGCAGCTCGAAGCTGCTGCACCCAAAGGCGGAATGGGCGGACCGTTTGTTGCCGTGAAGCCTTCGTCCGACGCCGGCGCTTTTGAAAGGCAGCTCTATCGCATCAATCTCACGCGGGCTCAGGTCGATAAGCTCACCCGCACCTTGTCGCTGGTACCGTATCGAAAGCCGGTGGTCGGCAACGTCGAATTTTCGTCCGGCTTCGGGGTCCGAAGCGATCCGTTCCTTGGGCGGCCGGCGATGCACACTGGCCTCGATTTCCGTGCCTCAACCGGCGATCCGGTGCGCGCAACGGCCAATGGAAAGGTTGTCACCGCCGGCTGGTCCGGAGGCTATGGCCGCTTGATCGAGGTCGATCACGGCAATGGCCTGACCACACGCTATGGCCATCTCTCCGAGATAAGCGTCAAGGTCGGCGAACAAGTCAAAATCGGTCAGGTCATCGGTGCCGTCGGCTCGACAGGGAGATCTACCGGACCCCACCTCCACTATGAAACGCGCATCGACGGCGAAGCCGTAGATCCTCAGAAGTTCCTGCGCGCCGGCATTCGTCTCAGCCAAAGCTGATACTCACCGGGGCTGTCTGGTGAACGCGCCCAAAATGCGTCCATCCATGATGAGCAGCGCTGCACCAATCACGGCAGCGCCCACATACTCACGCCATTCGATCACTTCACCGAGCACAAAATGCCCAAGCAG
>JAZKGC010000100.1:0-1948 GCA_040386115.1 Pseudomonadota bacterium | reverse complement strand
AGGAGCACTCGGTGGTCATGATCCGCGGCGGCCGCGTCAAGGATTTGCCCGGCGTTCGTTACCACATTCTCCGCGGCGTCCTCGATACGCAGGGCGTCAAGAATCGTAAGCAGCGCCGTTCGAAGTACGGCGCGAAGCGTCCTAAGTAAGCGGGAACCTGAACGATGTCTCGTCGCCATTCTGCTGAAAAGCGTGAAGTGAACCCGGATCCAAAGTTCGGGAACATGATTCTCACGAAGTTCATGAACTCGATCATGTATGACGGCAAGAAGTCTGCCGCCGAGAGCATCGTCTATGGTGCGCTCGAAATGATCGAAGGCAAGACCAAGCAAGGCCCGCTGCCGGTATTCGAGCAGGCGCTGGAAAACGTCATGCCGACGATTGAAGTGCGTTCGCGCCGCGTCGGCGGCGCCACCTATCAGGTGCCGGTTGAAGTTCGCTCCGTGCGCCGTCAGGCGCTGGGCATTCGCTGGATCATTTCGGCTGCGCGCGAGCGCAACGAAAAGACCATGACCGAGCGTCTCTCTGCTGAACTGCTTGATGCGTCGAACGGCCGTGGCAACGCCGTCAAGAAGCGCGAAGACGTGCACCGGATGGCTGAAGCCAACCGCGCATTCTCGCACTATCGCTGGTAACGGCGAAACGAACGGATCAAAGGAACACCCCATGGCGCGCCAACATCTCGTCCAGGATTACCGAAATTTCGGTATCATGGCGCATATCGACGCCGGCAAAACCACGACCACCGAGCGCATCCTCTATTACACCGGCAAGAGCCACAAAATCGGCGAAGTGCACGAAGGTGCCGCGACGATGGACTGGATGGAGCAGGAGCAGGAGCGCGGCATCACCATTACGTCGGCTGCGACGACCGCGTACTGGAACGGCAAGCGCCTCAACATCATCGACACCCCCGGCCACGTTGACTTCACCATTGAAGTCGAGCGTTCGCTGCGCGTGCTTGACGGCGCCGTTGTCGTTCTCGACGGCAACCAGGGCGTCGAGCCGCAGACCGAAACCGTCTGGCGTCAGGGCGACAAGTACAAGGTTCCACGCATCGTTTTCGCGAACAAGATGGATAAGACCGGCGCTGACTTCTATAAGTGCCTCGATGACATCGTGAAGCGTCTCGGCGCAAACCCGATCGCGATCCAGCTTCCGATCGGCGAAGAAAGCAACTTCGTCGGCATGATCGATCTCGTGATCATGAAGGCCTATATCTGGAACAACGAAGCGCTCGGCGCCAAGTTCGAGACCATCGATATCCCGGCCGATCTCCTAGACAAGGCGAAGGAATATCGCGAGAAGATGCTGGAAGCCGCCGTCGAACTCGACGACGAGGTTCTGGCTGCCTATCTCGACGGCAACGAGCCGGATGAGGCGACTCTGAAGCGCATGATCCGCAAGGCGGTTCTGACCGGCGCGTTCTATCCGGTGCTGTGTGGTTCGGCCTTCAAGAACAAGGGCGTACAGCCTTTGCTCGACGCAGTGGTTGATTATCTTCCGTCTCCGCTCGACGTTCCCGCGATCAAGGGTCTTAATCCTGACAAGGACAACGAAGAGATCATCCGCGAGCCGAAGGACGACGCGCCGATGTCGCTGCTCGCCTTCAAGATCATGGACGATCCGTTCGTCGGCACCATCACCTTCTGCCGCATCTATTCCGGCACGCTGACCAGCGGCACCGGCGCGATCAACTCGACCAAGGAGCGCAAAGAGCGCATTGGCCGCATGTTGCTGATGCATGCGAACAACCGCGAAGACATCAAGGAAGCATTCGCTGGCGACATCGTGGCGCTTGCTGGTTTGAAGGAAACTCGCACCGGCGATACGCTGTGCGATCCCGACCATCCGGTCATCCTTGAAAAGATGGAATTCCCGGAGCCGGTCATTGAAATCGCCATCGAGCCGAAGTCGAAGGCCGATCAGGAAAAGCTCGGCATCGCGC
>JAZKGC010000099.1:0-14092 GCA_040386115.1 Pseudomonadota bacterium | reverse complement strand
TCGACGAGGAACAGAAGTTCAAGGCGGAAGCCCGCCGGAACAAGCTGCTGGGCCTTTGGGCTGCCGAAAAGCTGGGCAAAACCGGCGATGACGCCGCCGCCTATGCCAAGGAAGTGGTTTCCTCCGATTTCGAGGAAGCCGGTGACGGCGATGTGCTGCGCAAGGTCGCGAAAGACCTCGAAGGCAAGGCAACCGAGCAGGACATCCGCGCCAAGATGGACGAACTGGTCGCCATCGCCGTAGCGCAGATCAAGGCCGGGACGTAACTGCCTCAGCCACCGCCTCTATCTGCGCGAGCATCTCGGGCAGACGGGTTTCAATCTCTTCCGCCGGTAATTCGACCACCCGATAGCCCCGCGCTTCGAGCCATTCGCTCCGCAGCGCGCGGTCGCGTTCAATCACATCGGTCTCGCCGGCGTTGACGATCTCGATCGCGATTCGTTTCGAGAACGACACAAAATCGGGAATGTGACGTCCCACTGGCGTCTGCCGCTTGAACTGGGACGCAAAGCGGCGGTCGGTGGTCAGCGCCTGCCAGAGGATGCGCTCCGCATCGGTCGGATTTCGCCGCAACAGCCGCGCAAGCCCTCGCACTGTGCCGCTTTCGGAAGGCGATCGCGCTTCGGAATGCTCGGCCAGCAGCGCGCGCAGTCGCGTAGCGCCCGCGCCGTCCAGCACGCCGCCTTTGGCCGGCCCCTTGCGCCCCTCCGCGATAGCCATGACTACACCATGCAGCGTGTGCATGTCCTGCTTGGTCGGCTCCATCCGCGTGAAGATATTGCGCAGATTCACCAGCATCACGTCGCGCTTCTCGGGGGGGCGCAGGAATTCCACCTTGTCGAGTTCGCTGACGAGATTGTCGAAAAAAGCCTGCATCTGAAAGTTCGACGCCCGCTCGGAACGCTCCGGCATATCGAACGGCAGGCTGTTTTCGGTGGAGAGCTTGAACCACTCGTAGCCGGTCAGAAGGACCGCCTGGGCCAGGTTCAGCGACGCAAAGCCTGGATTGACCGGAAAGGTGATGATGCGGTTGGCAAGCGCCACCTCCTCGTTCTGAAGGCCATAGCGCTCGCGCCCGAACATGATCGCCGCTGTTCCGTTCGCAGCTGCCTCCGCCACGATCTGGCGGGCCGCTTCTTCCGGGCCCACAACAGGCTTGGCCTGATCGTGCGCCCGCGCCGTGGTGGCGAACAGCAGTGAGCAATCGGCCACCGCCGCCTCCACCGTGTCGAACAGTTCAACCTTTTCCAGAATATGGTCAGCACCGGAGGCCGCCCGCTGGGCCTGCATGTTGGGCCAGCCATCGCGCGGCTTCACCAGACGCAACCGCGTCAACCCGAAATTGCCCATGGCGCGGGCGCACATACCGATATTCTCGCCGAGTTGCGGTTCGACCAGAACCACGATCGGTCCGGCCAATTCCTTCCGCGTTTTGGTCTTGTCGGTGCCGGACCCGGACATGGGCTCGCTTTCTGATTCAAGGGCTGAATGCACTGATTCAACTATTCAACGCGCCGATTCAACTGCTGAAGATTCTGATTCAAGCGGTGAGCGTCTGGAATCAAGTTCTGACCGGGCTGATTCAACCAGCCGAGGTTTTGAATCAATGCCTGAACGTGCTGATTCAACCTGTGACAGCTTTGAATCAAAGCCTGAAGATACTGATTCAACCTCTGAAGATATTGAATCAAGGTCCGAAGAAAATGATTCAGGACTGCGCCCTGTCGTCTGGAATTATCCTTATAATTCAAAGAGGTTACCGACTCGTTCTGAATCTCCCGCAAAGGCTGAGGAGCGAATTCGAGACCAGCCCGAGACCAGTTGAAGACCGGGCATGGGGCAAAGCCGTCACCTGAAAGGCAATCGCGAAACTCGTGAAGGTTTCTTCCCTGCACGGTTTTTCTGCCTGTATCCAGGGATGCAGTTTCCGCCGCGCCAGCCGTTACGCCGGCGTTCAAAAATGAGCCGCCCTGATGCTTAGGGCTGGCTTTCGCAGCCACCGCAGCGATGCTATAGCCCACTCAATTGCAGCCCGTCCGCCGGCCAATCCTCTCAAGAAGGCATGCTAATTCATGGCAAAGATCAAGGTGACCAACCCCGTCGTCGAACTCGATGGCGACGAGATGACCCGGATCATCTGGCAGTACATCAAGGACAAGCTGATCAACCCCTTCCTTGATGTGAAACTCGATTATTACGACCTGGGGATGGAATACCGCGACCAGACCAACGATCAGGTCACCATCGACGCGGCGAATGCGATCAAGAAGCACGGCGTCGGCGTCAAGTGCGCCACCATTACGCCGGACGAAGCCCGCGTGAAGGAATTCGGCCTGAAGGAAATGTGGAAGTCGCCGAACGGCACCATCCGCAACATCCTCGGCGGCGTCATTTTCCGCGAACCGATCATCTGCAAGAACGTCCCCCGCCTCGTCCCCGGTTGGACCAAGCCGATCATCATCGGCCGCCACGCATACGGCGATCAGTACCGCGCCACCGATTTCAAGTTCCCCGGCAAGGGCGTGCTGACGATGAAGTTCGTCGGCGAGGACGGCACGGTGATCGAAAAGGAAGTGTTCAAGTCGCCGGAATCGGGCGTCGCCATGGGCATGTACAACCTTGACGGCTCGATCCGGGATTTCGCCCGCGCCTCGCTGAACTACGGATTAGCGCGCGGCTACCCGGTTTATCTTTCGACCAAGAACACCATCCTCAAAGTGTACGACGGTCGCTTCAAGGACATCTTCGAGGAAATCTATGAGACGGATTTCAAGAAGGCGTTCGAAGCCAAAGGCCTCACCTACGAACATCGCCTGATCGACGACATGGTCGCCTCGGCGCTGAAATGGTCCGGCGGCTACGTCTGGGCCTGCAAGAACTACGACGGCGACGTGCAGTCAGACACGGTGGCCCAAGGCTACGGCTCGCTTGGCCTGATGACCTCGGTGCTGCTGACCCCCGACGGCAAGGTCGTGGAAGCCGAAGCCGCCCACGGCACCGTGACCCGTCACTACCGCGAACATCAGAAGGGCAAGGAAACTTCGACCAATTCGATCGCGTCGATCTTCGCCTGGACGCAGGGTCTCGCCCACCGCGCCAAGCTCGACAATAACGAGGAACTGGCGAAGTTCTCCAAGACGCTGGAGAAGGTCTGCGTCGATACAGTCGAATCCGGCTTCATGACCAAGGATCTCGCGCTGCTTGTCGGCGCGGATCAACGCTGGCTCTCCACCACGGGATTTTTGGACAAGGTGGCTGAAAACCTCACCAAGGCAATGGCCACGTAAGCCACTGTAAATTATAGATAAAATAAAAGGCGCGGATGACATCCGCGCCTTTTTTATGCCGTGGCGGGTTCACCGCGGGCGATTTGCGCGAGCATCGCCTTCGCGATTTCCATCTCACCCATGATGACGGAGTCCGCGCCGTGGTGCTTGAGGTGAGCGATCTCCTCCTCTGAATGAGCACGTGCGATGATGGGAAGCGTCGCGCTGAGCGCGCGGGCCTTGGCGACGATCTGCCCGCCCTCGAACGCATCCGGGATCGCAACCAGAAGTCCGCGCGCTGCGCCGAGATTCGCAGCCGCCAGCATGCCAGGCGAGGCAGCATTGCCGGTTATGACTTGCACGCCCTCCTGCCGCAGTTTCTCGATGCTGCCGGGATTGTCCTCGATGACGAGAAACGGCGTGTTGAGCTGCCGCAGCGCCTTGCTGACCACGCTGCCGACGCGGCCGTGCCCGACCAGAATCACATGATCGGTGAGCGGCGAGACCGGAAGGTCGATACTGGGGGCCGGCTCATTCCCGGCGTTGTCGGATTTCGCTTTCGCGTCCTCGCCCACCATAAACCGATCGAGAAGCGCGAAGAATAGCGGGTTCAGCATGATCGAAATGATCGCGCCGGCCAGAACCAGATCGCGGCCACGTTCGGGCAACAACGCGAGACTGACGCCAAGACTGACAAGAATGAAGGAAAATTCGCCGATCTGTGCAAGGCTCGCTGAAATCGTCAGTGCGGTCGATGTCGGGTGACCGAACATGCGCACTATCGCGAATGCGGCGACCGATTTGCCGAAAATGATGATGAAAACCGTTGCCAGCAGAGGCAGCGGCTCACGCATCAGGATCATCGGATCGACCAGCATGCCGACCGACACGAAGAACAACACCGCGAACGCATCGCGCAGCGGCAGCGTTTCGTTGGCGGCGCGCTGGCTGAGTTCAGATTCGCTGAGAATCATGCCGGCGAAGAACGCGCCGAGCGCAAACGACACATCGAACAGGATTGCCGCGCCAAACGCGACGCCAAGCGAGATGGCAAGAACTGCGAGGCGGAATAACTCCCGCGAGCCGGTATGCGCAACATAATGCAGAACCCACGGGATGACGCGCCGCCCGACCACCAGCATGGAGATGACGAAACAGGCGACCTTGCCGAGCGTGAGCAGAATCGGCGAAGCCAGCGCGGCAAGGCCGATGCCGTTCGCCTCGCCTTTCAGCACGCCCGCGAGCGCCGGCAGCAGCACCAGCGTCAACACCATCGCGACGTCTTCGACGATCAGCCAGCCGACCGCGATCCGCCCGCGCTCGGTATCGACCAGCCGGCGCTCTTGCAAGGCACGCAACAGCACCACCGTGCTCGCCACCGACAGCGCGAGGCCAAACACCAGCCCGCCGCCGAACGGCCAGCCGAGCCACCAGCCAAGACCGATGCCGAGCAGCGATGCCATCGCGATCTGCACCACAGCGCCCGGGATCGCGATGGCGCGCACCGACAGCAGGTCTTTCAGCGAAAAATGCAAGCCCACGCCGAACATCAGCAAGATGATTCCGATTTCAGCGAGTTCGTTCGCAATGCTCTGGTCGGCGACAAAGCCGGGCGTGAACGGCCCCATCAGCACGCCTGCCATCAGGTAGCCTACAAGCGGCGAAACGCGCACCCGCTGAGCCAGCGCACCGAGGATGAAAGCCAGCACAAGACCGACGACGACCGTTGATATCAAAGGAGTATTGTGATGCATGCCGCAGTTTGCTGCATGAGCGAAGGATGCGCCAGTCATCAATTCGTGACGCATCGCCGCACTTGTTTACGGCACATCGGTCACATCATCGCGCCGTCATCCCGAGGGCCAGTTCGCAAAATCCGGCGAGCTCCGCAGGATGACGACAGCGCGTTGTTACGCGCCCATCGCCTGCTCAATCGCTTTCAGCGCTTCATCCGCCTTCGCACCGTCCGGGCCGCCGGCCTGCGCCATGTCGGGACGTCCGCCGCCGCCTTTGCCGCCAAGCGCCTCCGACGCAACGCGCACCAGATCGACGGCGCTAAAGCGCGACGTGAGATCAGGCGTGACGCCAACCACTACGCCAGCCTTGCCGTCCTCGGTCACGCCGACAATGGCAACCACACCCTGCCCGATCTGTTTCTTGCCGTCGTCGGCGAGGCTTTTGAGATCCTTCATCTCGATGCCCTGCACGGCGCGGCCGAGGAATTTCACGTCTCCAATGGAGCGAATATCGGATGCACCACTGGCACCGCCACCTGCTGCAGCACCGCCGCCCATCGCGAGTTTCTTGCGCGCGTCAGACAAGGCGTTTTCCAGCTTCTTGCGCTCCTCGACCAGTGCCGCGATGCGCGCGGGCAAGTCGTCGAGCGTGGTTTTCAACTCTGCCGCAGCGGTTTTTGCAGTTTGAATCGTTGCGTTAACCGAGTGCCGGGCGTTGTGCCCCGTCAATGCCTCGATGCGGCGGACACCCGACGCCACGGCGCTTTCGCCGCTAATGGAAATCAACCCGATGTCGCCGGTCCTGCGTACATGGGTGCCGCCGCACAACTCGACCGACCATCCAAGCGTGTTACCCTTCGGCGCGCCCATCGACACCACGCGAACCTCGTCGCCGTATTTCTCGCCGAACAGCGCGCGCGCGCCGGAATCCCGCGCATCGTCCACCGCCATCGAGCGCGTCGTCACTTCGCCATTCTCCAGCACGACCGTGTTGGCGATGTCTTCGATGCGCCCCAATTCCTCGGGCGTGATCGGCTTGTTGTGCGCGAAATCGAAGCGCAGCCGGTCCGGCGCAACCAGCGAACCGCGTTGGGCAATATGATCGCCGAGCACCTGCCTCAGCGCTTCATGCAGCAGATGCGTCGCGGAATGATTGGCGCGGATCGACGTGCGCCGTGCGTGATCGACTTCAAGCTGCAGTGGCGTGCCGGGCTTCAGCGTGCCCTGCTCGACCGTGCCGATGTGCACGAACAGATCGCCGGCCTTCTTCTGCGTTTCGGTGACGCGAACGCGCACGCCTTCTCCCGTCAGCATGCCGGTGTCGCCGACCTGACCGCCTGATTCAGCGTAGAATGGCGTCTGGTTGAAAACCACTGCGCCGCTCTCGCCGGTCTTGAGACTGTCGATTTCCTTGCCGTCTTTCACGAGCGCGGACACAACGCCTTCCGCGATTTCAGTGTCGTAGCCCAGAAACTCCGTAGCGCCGAGTTTCTCGCGCAGTGGAAACCAGATGTTCTCGGTGGCGGTGTCACCCGACCCGGCCCACGCCGCGCGCGCCTTCGCTTTCTGTTGGTTCATCGCATCGGTAAACGACGCGATATCAACGCCGATGCCGCGGTTGCGCAGCGCATCCTGCGTGAGGTCGAGCGGAAATCCATAGGTGTCGTACAGCGTGAACGCCGTTTCGCCGTCGAACATATCGCCCTTCTTCAGCGAGTTGCTCTTCTCATCGAGGATCGTGAGACCGCGCTCCAGCGTCTTGCGGAACCGCGTTTCCTCGAGCTTCAGCGTTTCCTCGATAAGGTTCTCGGCGCGCACCAGTTCCGGGTAGGCTTGGCCCATCTCGCGCACCAGCGCCCAGACGAGGCGATACATCAGCGGCTCTTTCGCTCCGAGCAACTGCCCGTGGCGCATGGCGCGGCGCATGATCCGGCGCAGCACATAACCACGCCCCTCGTTCGACGGCAGCACGCCATCGGAAATCAGGAACGACGACGCGCGCAAATGGTCGGCGATGACGCGCAGCGACGCCTTCTGCGGTCCGTGCGGGTCGGCGCCGGTCAATTCGGCAATGGCGCGGATCAGGGCGACGAACAGGTCGATGTCGTAATTGTCGTGCTTGCCTTGCAGCACGGCGGCGACGCGCTCCAGCCCCATGCCGGTGTCGATCGACGGCTTCGGCAGCGGATTGCGCTGGCCGGGCGCGACCTGATCGAACTGCATGAAGACAAGGTTCCAGATTTCGATGAAACGGTCGCCGTCCTCATCGGGCGAACCCGGAGGCCCGCCGGGAATCTTGTCGCCGTGGTCGAAGAAGATTTCCGAGCATGGGCCGCAAGGCCCGGTGTCGCCCATCTGCCAGAAATTGTCCGAGGTCGCGATGCGGATGATTTTCGATTCGGGCAAGCCCGCGATCTTCTTCCAGAGACTGAATGCCTCGTCATCCTCGGAATAGACCGTAACCAGCAGCTTGTCCTTGGGAAGACCGTATTCCTTGGTAATCAGATTCCATGCCAGTTCGATGGCGCGGTCCTTGAAGTAATCGCCGAACGAGAAATTGCCGAGCATCTCGAAGAAAGTGTGGTGCCGCGCGGTGTAGCCGACATTGTCGAGATCGTTATGCTTGCCGCCCGCGCGGACGCACTTCTGCGACGATGTCGCGCGCTGATAGGGGCGCTTCTCAAGACCCGTGAACACGTTCTTGAATTGCACCATGCCGGCGTTGGTGAACATCAATGTCGGGTCGTTGCGCGGAACCAGCGGCGACGACGGCACGATTTCGTGGCCGTTTTTCGCGAAATAATTCAGATACGCAGACCTGATCTCGTTAACGCCGCTCATAACAATCCAATCGCGTCCAAAGTTGTCGTGCACAGCCCGCAGTCATGACGCGTGCAGCGCAGTTTGTCCCGCCCTGTTTCTAGACGGAACGTACCCGGAATGTCCAGAAAGTGTGCAGGGTTTCAGCGGCTTGCGGGCAGGTTGGCGCAGCGGAGCGCAAGGGCGTTGATAATCTCGCAGTTGCGTTGACAGGGGCTCGAAACCAGTGTTTTCCTGCTTAAATAAGCTAACAAGTCGCGTTGGGAGAGATCGGCCGCTCTTGAAGAATTAAGGAGCATGGCCGGCGCCGAAGGAGCAACCGCCCCGGAAACTCTCAGGCAAACGAACCGCGCGACTGACTGAAATCTGGAAAGAGATGCGGCCGGACACACACCGGCGCGGCATCCGCCGACGGGATAATACTCTCAGGCGCAGCGACAGATGGGGCTTCGACAGAGTTTCGGGAACTGGTCCCGAATCTGTCAGGAGCCGCCATCATGCTTGCCGCCGAAAACAATTCATCTTCAGCCACTGGCGCTTTGAAGCGCGTTCCGCTGCATGACCTGCATGTGGCGCGCGGCGGCAAGATCGTGCCGTTCGCTGGCTACGAGATGCCCGTGCAGTACGCCGCGGGTGTCCTCAAGGAACACCTCCATACGCGCACCTCCGCCGGGCTGTTCGATGTGTCGCACATGGGACAGATCGCTCTCACGGCGAAATCCGGCAAGGTGGAGGACGCAGCCCGCGCGCTGGAACGGCTGGTGCCGCAGGATATCCTTGCCATCGCCCCGAACCGCCAGCGCTATGCGCAATTCACCAATGCCACCGGCGGCATACTCGACGACCTCATGGTGGCGAATTTTGGCGATCATTTGTTTCTGGTGGTCAACGCCGCCTGCAAGATCGAGGACGAGGCGCACCTGCGCGCGCATCTCTCCGATGTCTGCACCATCGAACCGTTGCCGGATCGGGCACTGATCGCACTTCAGGGACCGAAAGCCGTCGAGGTGTTGGCGAAGCACGCACCGCGTGTGGCCGCGATGCGCTTCATGGATGCCGGCCCGCAGCGGATTCTCGGCATCGAGTGCTTCGTCTCTCGCTCCGGCTACACCGGCGAGGACGGATTCGAGATTTCGGTTCCTGCAAAAGACGTCGAACAATTCGCGACCACGCTGCTGACCGACCGCGCCGTGCTGCCGATCGGGCTTGGCGCGCGCGACAGCCTGCGCCTCGAAGCTGGGCTGTGTCTCTACGGCCATGACATCGACACCTCGACAACGCCGGTTGAAGGTGCGCTGGAATGGTCGGTTCAAAAGAGCCGACGCACCGGCGGCGCGCGGGCCGGCGGATTTCCCGGTGCCGACATTATTCTGAAACAGTTCGAGACTGGCGCAGCCCGCCGCCGCGTCGGCTTGAGGGCCGAAGGCCGTGCGCCGGTGCGCGAGAGCGCCGTGCTTTACGCCAGCGAAACGTCGCCGGAAAAAATCGGCGTCGTGACATCCGGCGGTTTCGGGCCAAGCATCAACGCGCCGGTGGCGATGGGCTATCTGCCATCGCCGCTGGCCGTCAACGACACCATCGTCTTCGCCGACGTGCGAGGGCAGCGCCTGCCGTTGCGCGTCTCGCCGATGCCCTTCGTTCCCCATTCCTACAAACGCTGAGGACAGTTCATGACAACGCTTTTCACCACCGACCACGAATGGCTCAAGATCGAGGGCGACGTCGCCACCATCGGCGTGACTGATTACGCACAGTCGCAGCTCGGCGACGTGGTGTTCGTTGAACTTCCGAAAGTCGGCCGCACCTTGAAGAAGGCTGAAGCTGCCGCGGTCGTGGAAAGCGTCAAGGCCGCGTCCGACGTCTATGCGCCGATCGCCGGCGAAGTGGTCGAGATCAACGCCGCGCTCGCAGCGGACCCGGCGCTGGTGAATTCAGACGCCGGCGGTGGCGCGTGGTTCTTCAAGCTGCGCATCGCCGACACGAGCGAGCTTGAAGGCCTGATGGATGAAGCCGCCTACAAGGCCCATACGGCCTGAGGAGAACAGCATGACCGCGCATCGCAAACCCGCTGAACCCGCCATCGATTTCGCACGCCGCCATATCGGCCCCTCGCCGCGCGACATTGCCGCGATGCTGGAGACCGTCGGCGCGTCGAGCCTCAACGCACTGATGAGCGAGACGCTGCCGGCCTCGATCCGGCAGGCCAGACCGCTCGATCTCGGCAAGCCTCTTAGTGAAACGGAGGCGCTGGCGCATATGCGGGGCATCGCCGCGCGCAATCAGGTGGTCACGTCGCTGATCGGCCAGGGTTATTGCGGCACCATTCTGCCAGCCGTGATCCAGCGCAATATCATGGAAAATCCCGCGTGGTACACGGCCTATACGCCCTATCAGCCCGAGATCAGCCAGGGGCGGCTTGAGGCACTGTTCAATTTCCAGACCATGATCTGCGATCTGACCGGGCTCGACATCGCGAATGCCTCGCTGCTCGATGAAGGCACCGCTGCTGCGGAAGCGATGGCGCTTGCCGAGCGTGCTGCGTCCGTGAAGACCAAGGCGTTTTTCGTGGATCGCGAAGTACATCCGCAGACGCTGGCGGTGCTGCGCACCCGCGCCGAGCCGCTCGGCTGGTCGCTGGTCGTCGGCGATCCCGCACGCGATCTGGAAAAAGCCGACGTGTTCGGCGCGCTGTTCCAGTATCCCGGTACGCATGGCGGACTGCACGACCCGCGCACCGCGATCGCGGCCCTTCACGCCAAAGGCGGCATCGCTGTCATCGCCGCCGATCCGCTGGCGCTGACGCTGATCGCCTCGCCCGGCGAACTCGGCGCCGACATTGCGATCGGCTCAACCCAGCGATTCGGCGTGCCGATGGGCTATGGCGGACCGCACGCCGCCTACATGGCGGTGAAGGATGCCCTGAAACGCTCGCTGCCCGGCCGCATCGTCGGCCTGTCGGTGGATTCGCGCGGGCAACCCGCCTATCGGCTGGCGCTGCAAACCCGCGAACAGCACATCCGCCGCGAAAAGGCGACATCGAACATCTGCACCGCGCAGGTGCTGCTGGCCGTGATCGCCTCGATGTATGCGGTCTATCACGGTCCCGAAGGGCTGACGCATATCGCGCGCAGCGTGCATCGGCGCACGGCAGTGCTTGCGGCGGGACTGCGCAAGCTCGGATTCGCGTCGCTGAACGACAGCTATTTCGATACAGTCACGGTGGCCGTCCACGGACAACGGCAGGCGATCATTTCCCACGCCGCGCATGAGCAGATCAACCTGCGGCTCGATGAAACAACCGTCAGTATCGCGCTCGACGAGACCACGACGGCGGAGATCGTCGAGAGTGTGTGGCGCACGTTCGGCGGCGCATTGTCTTATGCGGAGGTCGAGAAAGAGGCGCGCGATGCGCTGCCGTCCGCGCTCAACCGCACCGGCAAATTCCTGACCCATCCGGTGTTCCACGAGCATCGCTCAGAGACGGAACTACTGCGCTACATGCGAAAACTTTCCGACCGCGACCTCGCGCTCGACCGCGCGATGATCCCGCTCGGCTCCTGCACCATGAAGCTGAACGCCACCACCGAGATGATTCCGGTGACCTGGCCGGAATTCGGCGCGCTGCATCCGTTCGCGCCGAAGGAACAAGCCGCGGGCTATCACGCCATGTTCGCGCAACTGGAAAAGTGGCTCGCGGACATTACCGGCTACGACGCGGTGTCCCTGCAGCCGAATTCGGGCGCGCAGGGCGAATACGCCGGCCTGCTTGCGATCCGCGCCTACCATGCGTCGCGCGGCGAGCCGCACCGCAAGCTATGTCTGATCCCATCCTCGGCTCACGGCACCAATCCGGCGTCGGCCAGCATGGTCGGCATGGATGTCGTGGTGGTCGCCTGCGACGCACGCGGCGATGTCGATGTGGAGGATCTGCGCAAGAAGGCGACGCAGCATGCGAACGACCTCGCCGCTGTGATGATTACGTACCCTTCGACGCACGGCGTGTTCGAGGAGCATATCCGCGAGATTTGCGACATCGTGCACAGCAACGGTGGGCAGGTTTATCTTGACGGCGCAAATCTGAATGCACAGGTCGGGCTCGCGCGGCCGGGCGACTACGGCGCCGACGTGAGCCACCTCAACCTGCACAAGACGTTCTGCATTCCGCACGGCGGCGGCGGACCCGGCATGGGGCCGATCGGCGTGCGGAAACATCTCGCGCCGTTCCTGCCCGGACACGTAGCGGCCGACGGCGGCAAGGCTGCCGTCGGCGCGGTGTCGGCCGCGCCCTATGGATCGGCGTCGATCCTTGTCATTTCCTACATCTACATCCTGATGATGGGCGGCGAAGGACTGACCCGCGCCACGGAAGTCGCGATCCTGAATGCGAACTACATCGCCAAGCGACTCGATCCGCATTTTCCGGTGCTGTATCGCAACGTCCGCGGCCGCGTCGCGCATGAGTGCATCGTCGATCCGCGCGGACTTAAAGCGCAGTCGGGCGTGAGCGTGGACGACATCGCCAAGCGGCTGATCGATTACGGATTCCACGCGCCGACCATGAGCTTCCCCGTTCCCGGCACGCTGATGATCGAACCGACCGAATCCGAATCCAAGGCGGAACTGGATCGCTTCTGCGACGCCATGATCGCCATTCGCCGCGAGATTGCCGACGTCGAGGCGGGACGCTGGACGATAGAAGCCTCGCCCCTGCGCCACGCGCCGCATACGGTGCACGACATCGCCGAGGACACGTGGGACCGGCCCTATACCCGCGCCGAGGGCTGCTTCCCGGCCGGGACTTCTCGGACTGACAAATACTGGAGCCCGGTGGGACGCGTGGACAATGTTTACGGCGACCGCAACCTTGTCTGCTCCTGCCCGCCGATTGCGGATTACGCACAGGCCGCGGAGTGATCTCCGGCGCACCTCATTCTAAAAACAAAACAGGCGCTGGGGATGTCGGCAACTCAACATCCACAACGCCCGTTTGCTTCTGAAGGCGCGACGTAAGCCCGAAAAGGATTCCCGTTCTTTTCGGATCGCACCAAAACCCGAGCCGTCTAAAACTCAAGCCTCAGGAAGGAATCAATCCTCTGCCGGCTCCTCGCCGTCGGCATCGCGTTCCGGCGAGCCCGCGAGGATCTGCTCTGCGATCAGACCCGAGTTCTGGCGGATCAAGGCTTCGATCTTCGCCGTCATTTCAGGATTGGCTTTGAGAAAGGCCTTGGAATTCTCCCGGCCCTGCCCGAGGCGCACACTGTCATAGGAGAACCATGCGCCGGACTTCTCGACGATGCCGGCCTTCACGCCGAGATCGAGAATCTCGCCCAGCTTCGAGACGCCCTCGCCATACATGATGTCGAATTCGACCTGCTTGAACGGCGGTGCCAGCTTGTTCTTCACCACCTTGACGCGGGTTTGGTTGCCGACGACTTCGTCGCGCTCCTTGATCTGGCCGATGCGGCGGATATCGAGACGCACCGAGGCATAGAATTTCAGCGCATTGCCGCCGGTGGTGGTTTCCGGTGAGCCATACATCACGCCGATCTTCATGCGGATCTGGTTGATGAAAATCACCATGGTGTGGGATTTGTTGATCGAAGCGGTGAGCTTGCGCAGCGCCTGGCTCATCAGCCGCGCCTGCAATCCGGGCAGGCTGTCGCCCATCTCGCCTTCGAGTTCGGCGCGCGGCACCAAGGCTGCGACCGAGTCCACCACGAGCACGTCCACCGCGCCGGAGCGCACCAGTGTGTCGGCAATTTCCAGTGCCTGCTCGCCGTGATCGGGCTGCGAAATCAGAAGTTCATCGACATTGACGCCGAGCTTGCGGGCATAAACCGGATCGAGCGCGTGTTCGGCATCGATGAAGGCGCAGATGCCGCCCTTCTTCTGGGCTTCGGCCACCGTGTGCAGCGCCAGCGTGGTCTTGCCGGAGGATTCCGGCCCGTAAATCTCGACCACGCGGCCCTTCGGCAGACCGCCGACGCCGAGCGCGATGTCCAGCCCGAGCGAGCCCGAGGAAATCGTCTCGATATCCATGGAGCGGTCGTTCTTGCCGAGCCTCATGACGGAGCCCTTGCCGAACTGGCGCTCAATCTGGGAGAGCGCGGCCGACAAGGCCTTGGTCTTATCCATGGAAGATCCTTCGACGATACGCAGCGCGGCGGGGGCCATAGTGGTGCTCCTTATGGATGGGATTCGCCAGCCGGACAAACGGCTTCCCAGGGACGGCGGACCGGAATCGGTTTGATCCGATGGGAACTAATGTAC
>JAZKGC010000098.1:0-28688 GCA_040386115.1 Pseudomonadota bacterium | reverse complement strand
CCGCTGTATCTTTACGGCCCCTATCGGCAGACGAGCGTGGTCACCGCGCCGAGCAACGAGGCGTTCGACGCGAGCCTGACGTCGCGCAATGCGGAGTGGGGACTGCGCGATCTGGACATGGTGGAGGAGGCTGCAAAGGCGGCGGGATTTTCCGCACCTTCAGTGACGCAGATGCCCGCGAACAATCTGAGTGTGGTGTTCCGGCGCGCTGGATAAACCCGAAAGGGCTTACTGCTCCATCACCAGCTTGCCGCCCGCGAATTCAAAGCGCTTGAGCTTCGAGAGGAACGACAGGCCGAGCAGGTTTTCCGACAGTGCCTCGTCGGGCAGCACCATCGCATCCACGTCGCGCACCACGAGTCCGCCGATATCGACCATGGCGAGGCGCGTGCGCGCGGCCTTGATGGTGCCGTTGGCGGTCGAGACCGTGGCATTGTAGTCGCTGCGCCGCGGACGGACGCCGATCTGCGCCGCGGAGCTTTCGTTCAGCGCGATCACCGATGCGCCGGTATCGACCATGAAGCCAAGACGGCGGCCATCGACGCGGCCTTCGGTCTGGAAGTGGCCACGGCTGTCGCGCGGAACGGTGACGCTGCGAACACCGGCGTTTCCGCTGGTCTGCGGCTGCATCGATGCGAAGGCATTCATGGACTTCGCCTTGTCGATCGCCTTGGCTTGCGCCTTCTCGGTCGTCATCTTGTCGGCCATGCCGGCCATGAAAGTGCCCGACACCGCAAGGATGATCGCGAAAATCAAGATGTTACGCATAACGTACACGCACCCGTTGACGGCCAGTTGTGGTCTGACTTCACCACATCCGACCCGAACCCGGAGCTAACGGCTCCGGCAAAGATCGCTTTTTCGGCGAAAACGGTGAGGGAAGCCTTAACGCAGCTGTTGAAATTCAGGTTCCGCGCGGCTTGACCCGGCGCGTCGGCGGCGCGGAGGCAGGATCTTCCGGCCACGGATGGCGCGGATACCGCCCGCGCAGATCGGTGCGCACGGCGGCATAAGAGCCGCGCCAGAAACCCGGCAGATCGCGCGTGACCTGCACCGGCCGGTGCGCGGGCGACAGCAACTCAAGCACCAGCGGGATTTTTCCCTTCGCAATCGAAGGATGGACAGTGAGCCCGAACAATTCCTGCAAGCGCACGGCAATGGTCGGCCCCTGCTCGGCTTCATAGTCGATCGGCAGCGACGTTCCGGTCGGCGCTTCGAAATGCGTCGGCGCTTCGCGATCGATCCGCGCCCGCAATTCCCACGGCAACAGCGCCATCAGCGCGTCCGATAAATCGCCCGATGAGACATTCGCCAGCGAAATCTTGTCGAACAGCGCAGGCACCAGCCATGTTTCGCGGCTGTCGGCGAGTGCTGCATCCGACAGGTCCGGCCATTCCGCGGGCGAGGCCGCGCGCAAGAACATCACGCGGTCGCGCCATTGCTTCAGCGGCTTCGACCACGGCAGGCGGTCCACTCCCGCGCTCACGAGACCGTCCGCCAGCACCCGCGCCGTCATCTCCGATGGCGCGATGGACAGCGGCTGCTCGGACAATGTGATCGCGTGAAGTCTTTTCTTGCGCCGCGCGCGCAACGCCATCGCATTGCGGTCGAAGGTGATCTCATCATCCGTCTCGATGTGATCGGCGAACTGCTGTTCAATTTCGGTTTGCGTGATCGGCGCCGCCAGCAGGACGCGCCCGTTCGCCGCCGTGCCGGTGAGTTCAGCGACGGCGATGTACGGCGATTTCGCCAGCGCGGAGGTTTGCTCGACGCTCGCGCCGCGTCCGTTCGCCAGCACGAAGGAGCCATTGCCGCGATTTTTCGCCACGCGATCCGGAAACGCAAGCGCGAGCATGATGCCGGTCGATGGTGAAGCGTCGTTGACGGACAGCGGTTCATCCCGCGCCACCTGTTCCGCCCAGCGTTGTGCGAGTTGCCGCGCACTGGAAGATCGCTGCGAACGATCACGGCGAAACTGATCCAGCCGCGCGTCGAGATCGGCGCTGTCGCCGCCAAGGCCGCGTTCGGTGAGAATGGCGGCGATGGTTGCGGCCTCCGCCCCTGAGCCCATCCGATGCGAATCCACGATCATGCGCGCCAATCTTGGAGGAAGCGCCAGTGCCCGCAGGCTGTTGCCCTCCGGCGTGATACGGCCCGATTCATCGAGTGCATTCAATTCGCGCAGCAGGGCGCGCGCTTCTGTCATCGCAGGCAGCGGCGGGGAATCGAGAAACGCCAGCGAGGCAGGATCGCTCGTGCCCCAATGTGCCAGATCCAGCACCAGCGACGACAGATCCGCCGAGAGAATCTCGGGCCGCGTATAGGCTTCCAGCGAGGCCGTCTGCGGCTCGTCCCACAGCCGGTAACACACACCCGGCTCGGTGCGCCCGGCGCGGCCCCGGCGCTGATCCACCGCCGCGCGCGAGGCGCGGATGGTTTCCAGCCGCGTGAGCCCGATGTCGGGTTCATACCGCGGCACCCGCGCCACGCCCGAGTCCACCACGATCCGCACGCCCTCGATGGTCAGCGATGTCTCGGCAATGGAGGTCGCGAGCACCACTTTGCGGAATCCTTTGGGCGCGGGTGAAATCGCGCGGTCCTGCACGGCGGAATCGAGTGCGCCGAACAGCGGCACGATCTCGGTGTTGGGGTCGCTGACGCGCTCGGAGAGAAACGTATGTGTGCGGCGGATTTCGGCAGCACCCGGCAGGAACGCAAGCACTGAGCCTGCGTCCGCGCGCAAAGCCATTGCAATGGCATCGGCCATCTGCCGCTCGATCTGCACATCCGGCTTGCGGCCGAGATAGCGCGTCTCCACCGGATAGGCGCGGCCTTCGCTCTCAATGACCGGAGCGTTGCCCAGAAGTTTGGCCACCCGCGCGCCGTCGAGCGTCGCTGACATCACGAGGATGCGCAGGTCTTCGCGCAGTCCCTGCTGGGCGTCACGCGCCAGCGCCAGTCCTAAATCCGCATCCAGCGAACGCTCGTGAAATTCGTCGAACAGCACGGCAGCGACGTTTTTCAACTCAGGATCGTCGAGAATCTGCCGCGAGAAAATGCCTTCGGTGACCACTTCGATCCGCGTGGCGCGCGACACTTTCGAGCCGAAGCGCACGCGGTAGCCAACGGTGTCGCCGACTTTCTCGCCCAGCGTGTGCGCCATGCGCTCGGCCGCGGCCCGCGCCGCGATCCGGCGCGGCTCCAGCACGATGATCTTCTTGCTGCCAATCCACGATGCGTCGAGCAGCGCCAGCGGCACCCGCGTGGTCTTGCCTGCGCCCGGAGGCGCGACCAGCACCGCCGTGTTGCCGCGCGCCAGCGTCGTCGCCAGTTCGGTGAGCACTGCGTCGATGGGGAGAGGCGTGGTGAAGTTCATCATGCGATCTGCTCCCTCTCCCCGCCTGCGGGGAGAGGTAAAGAAGTTAAATCGCGCCGCGGCCGACGCTCTCATAGGTGAAGCCGAGCGCTTCCATGTCCTCGCGGCGATAGATGTTGCGCAGATCCACGATCACCGGATTGGCCATCTCACGCTTCAGCCGCGCAAGATCGAGCGCGCGGAACTGCCGCCACTCGGTGACGATCACCAGCGCGTCGGCGCCCTTGGCCACGGCATACGGATCTTCGCAATAGGTGATGTCCGGCAGTTCGTGCTTCGCCTGCTCCATGCCGGCGGGATCGTAGGCGCGCACCTTGGCACCGAGATCGAGCAATCCCGTCACCAGCGGGATCGACGGCGCTTCGCGCATGTCGTCGGTGTCGGGTTTGAAGGTCAGGCCCAGCAATCCAACGGTCTTGCCGCGGATGTTGCCGCCGAGCGCGCTCGCGACCTTGCGCGCCATGGCTCTTTTTCGATTGTCGTTGACCGCAAGCACCGCCTCGACGATGCGCAGCGGCACGTCGTGATCGAGCGCGGTCTTCACCAGCGCGCGGGTGTCCTTCGGAAAACACGAGCCGCCGAAGCCGGGACCGGCGTTGAGGAATTTCGCGCCGATGCGGTTGTCGAGCCCGATGCCGCGCGCGACCTCCTGCACATCCGCGCCGACCTTTTCCGCGAGGTCGGCGATCTCGTTGATGAAGGTGATCTTGGTGGCGAGGAATGCGTTTGCAGCATACTTGATGAGTTCGGCGGTGCGCCGCTCGGTGTACATGATCGGTGCCTGGTTGAGATAAAGCGGGCGATACACTTCGCCGAGCACCTTGCGCGCGCGGTCGTCGTCGGTGCCGACCACGATGCGATCGGGATGCTTGAAATCGCGAATCGCAGCACCTTCGCGCAGAAATTCCGGATTGGAGGCGACAGCAATGTCGGCCTGCGGATTAACCTCGCGGATGATGCGCTCGACCTCGTCGCCGGTCCCGACAGGAACGGTGGATTTGGTGACGACCACCGTGAAACCCTGCAACGCCCTGGCGATCTCGCGCGCCGCCGCATGCACATAGGTCAGGTCCGCATGCCCGTCGCCGCGCCGCGACGGCGTGCCGACCGCGATGAACACCGCATCGGCCTTGCCCACCGGCCCTGACAGATCGGTGGTGAAATCCAGCCGGCCCGCCTTGACCGATGTAGCCACCAGCCGGTCGAGGTCCGGCTCGAAAATCGGAATCTCGCCGCGGTTCAAGGCCGCGATCTTGTCGGCATCGGTATCGACGCAGGTGACGCGATGGCCGAAATCCGCGAAACAGGCTCCCGAAACCAGCCCCACATAGCCTGTGCCGATCATGGCAATCCGCATGTATCTACCTGTCGAAAAAGTGAAGGAAAGGAGGTTATTAAGGACGTTGTTTTCGCGGGCCTTTTAACGCGATTCCGCGGCAAAGGGGCACAACATTTGTATCAATAAAGGAGAATGAAACCCATCCGCTGGATGATGGGTCAGAACTGGACCGAAACGAGACATCATGGGCAATAACGGCACATCGGACATCAGCCTGTCGAGCGCATCGGAGCGGATCGACTGGGTCGATTATGCCAAGGGCATCTGCATTGTCATGGTGGTGATGATGCATTCGACGCTGGGCGTCGAAGCCGCCGCCGGCAAGCAGGGCTTCATGCATCTGGTGGTCGAGTTCGCCAAGCCGTTCCGGATGCCGGATTTCTTCCTGATTTCGGGACTTTTCCTGGCGCGCGTCATCGACCGCGACTGGCGCACCTATCTCGACCGCAAGGTCATCCATTTCGCCTACTTCTATGTGCTGTGGGTGACGATCCAGTTCGCCTTCAAGGCTCCGGGCTTCGCCGCCGAGCAGGGCTGGGGTCATGTGGGTGTCATGTACCTGCAATCCTATATCGAGCCGTTCGGCACGCTGTGGTTCATCTACCTGCTGCCGATCTTTTTCGTGGTGACGAAAGCGACGCTGCGCGTGCCGCCGCTCGCGATCTGGGTCGTTGCCGCAGCCCTCGAGATGGCGCATGTCGCCACCGGCTGGACGGTGATCGATGAATTCGCCTCGCGCTTCGTTTATTTCTACTCAGGCTATCTTTTGGCGAATTACGTGTTCGCGCTGGCCGATCGCGCCCGCGAAAAACCAAACCTCGCGCTGGCGGGGCTTGCGGCGTGGTCGCTCATCAACGGCGTTCTGGTGTTCGCAGGGTTCGGCGACTGGCCGGCGGTTTCGCTTATTCTCGGGTTTGCCGGCACCTTCGCCATCGTGGTGACGGGCACGCTGCTGGCGCGCGCCAACTGGCTCGGCGTACTGCGCTATTTTGGCGAGCATTCCATCGTCATCTATCTCGCTTTCTTCCTGCCCATGGCTATTACGCGAATCCTGCTGCTCAAGAGCAATATCATTCCCGACGTTGGCTGGATTTCGCTGATCGACACGGCTGCGGGTATCCTCGGCGCGCTCGCCATGTGGTGGGGCGCGAAACGGATCGGGGCTCACTTCCTGTTCGAACGGCCTGAAAAATTCTGGATCGCACCAAAGCAGTTGCGCCCGAAATTGCAGGCAGCGGAGTAAGGCGCGAGTCTCTCATCGCATACAAACCGTCATCACCGGCTTGACCGGGTGATCCACGTTTTACTTTCCAGAATGCGCAAAGTCGTGGATGGCCGGATCATAGGCGAGCGAAACGACGCCATCCTTCGGCTGGCTATGCCCGGCCATGACGAATTCTGATGTGCAACCCTCCTGCTCGGGGGTGTCAATCGCGGCCAAAATCCTTAAGTTGCCGCCATGCCGAAAACGCCAGCCTCCCCAGCCGCCAAACCCGCCGCCGTCAAAGCCCCTGCAAAGGGCGACCACGTCTTTCTGGTCGATGGCTCCGGCTATATCTTCCGCGCCTATCACGCGCTGCCGCCGCTGAACCGCAAGTCCGACGGGTTGCAGGTCAACGCCGTTCTCGGCTTCTGCAACATGCTGTGGAAGCTGATGCGCGACATGCCGCCGGACAACCGGCCGACCCATCTGGCAATCATTTTCGACAAGTCCGAAAAAACCTTCCGCAACGACTTGTATCCCGAATACAAGGCGCACCGCCCGCCCGCGCCGGACGATCTCATTCCGCAATTCGCGCTGATCCGCGAAGCCGTCCGTGCATTCGATCTGCCGTGCCTGGAACAGATCGGCTTTGAGGCCGACGACCTGATCGCCACTTACGTGCGCGAGGCGTGCGAGCGCGGCGCGACCGCCACCATCGTGTCGTCCGATAAAGACCTGATGCAACTCGTGACCGACTGCGTCACCATGTACGACACAATGAAGGACCGCCGCATCGGCATTCCCGAAGTGATCGAGAAGTTCGGCGTGCCGCCGGAGAAGGTCGTCGAAGTGCAGGCGCTGGCCGGCGACTCGGTGGACAACGTGCCGGGCGTACCGGGCATCGGCATCAAGACCGCGGCGCAACTGATCGTCGAGTACGGCGACTTGGAGACGCTGCTCAAGCGCGCGCCGGAGATCAAGCAGCCGAAGCGGCGCGAGTCCCTGATCGAGCATGCCGAGAAGGCGCGCATCTCGCGCAAGCTCGTGCAACTCGACGACAAGGTGAAACTCGACGTGCCGCTCGACGATCTCGCCGTGCACGAACCGGACTCGCGCAAGCTGATCGCGTTTCTCAAGGCGATGGAATTCTCGACGCTGACGCGGCGCGTCGCGGAATACGCGCAGATCGATCCCTCGGATGTCGAAGCCGACCAGAACATGAAGAGCGGCGGGGGCGCGACGCCCGCAATGGCTGCGGGTTCACCCATGACCTCCGAACTCGGCGGCGAACCAGACGCGAATGCCAAAGCAACAGTCTCCGCACCCGGCCTGTTCGCGACAGGAGCGAAAGATAAAAACAGCGCGTCCAGCCCCTTCACGCCGCAAGCGCTCGCCGCTTCGCGCGTTGAGGCCGCGCGCAACACGAAGATCGACCGTTCAAGGTATCAGACCGTCCGCACGCTCGATCAGCTCAACGCATGGATCGCACGCGCGCGCGACATCGGGCATCTTGCAATCGATACCGAGACCACGAGTCTCGATCCGATGCAGGCGGAGATGTGCGGCTTCTCGCTGGCACTGCCGCCCGATCAGGCGTGCTACGTGCCGCTCACGCACAAACAAGGCGGCGACGGATCGGGATTGTTCGCGGGCGGTGCCGCGCCGGACCAGATCGATGCACGGCAGGCGCTGGCCGCGCTGAAGCCGCTGCTGGAAGACGCAAGCATTCTCAAGATCGGCCAGAATCTGAAGTTCGACGCGCTGCTGTTCGCGCAGCACGGCATCGAGACGCGCGGCATCGACGACACCATGTTGATCTCCTATGTGCTGGACGCCGGGCGCGGATCGCACGGGATGGATTCGTTGTCCGAGCGATGGCTGGGCCACCAGCCGATCAGCTACAGCGAGGTCGCGGGCACCGGAAAGAATAAAGTCAGCTTCGACCAGGTGTCGATCGAGAAGGCCACCGAATACGCCGCCGAGGACGCCGACGTCACGCTGCGGCTGTGGTCCGCGCTGAAACCGCGCCTCGTCGCAGAGCGCATGAACACGGTTTATGAAACGCTGGAGCGGCCGATGGTCGGCGTTTTGGCCCGCATGGAACGACGCGGCATCACGATCGACAGGCAGGTGCTGTCACGGCTGTCCGGCGAATTCGCGCAGACCGCGGCGCGCGTGGAGGCCGAAATCCGCGAAATGGCCGGCGAGCCGGTCAATCCCGGCAGCCCGAAACAACTCGGCGACATCATGTTCGGCAAGATGGGCCTGCCCGGCGGCAGCAAGACCAAGACCGGCGCATGGTCAACATCTGCCTCGATCCTCGAAGACCTCGCCGAGGAAGGCCACGAATTTCCGCGCAAAATTCTCGACTGGCGCCAGGTCTCGAAACTCAAATCGACCTACACCGACGCGCTGCCGACCTACATCCATCCGCAGACCGGCCGCGTCCATACCACATACTCGCTCGCGGCGACGACGACGGGCCGGCTGTCGTCCAACGAGCCGAACCTGCAGAACATTCCGGTGCGCAACGAGGAAGGCCGCAAGATCCGCAAGGCCTTCATCGCGACGCCCGGCCACAAGCTGGTCTCGGCGGACTATTCTCAAATTGAATTGCGGCTGCTGGCGGAGATCGCGGACATCGCCGTGCTCAAGCAGGCGTTCGGGGATGGCCTCGACATTCACGCCATGACCGCGTCGGAAATGTTCGGCGTGCCGATCAAGGATATGCCGTCCGAAGTGCGCCGCCGGGCGAAGGCGATCAACTTCGGCATCATCTACGGCATCTCGGCGTTCGGCCTCGCCAACCAGCTCGGCATTCCACGCGAGGAAGCCGGCGCCTACATCAAGAAGTACTTCGAGCGCTTTCCCGGCATCCGCGCCTACATGGATGCGACACGCGATTTCTGCCGCGAACACGGTTATGTCGAGACGCTGTTCGGGCGCAAGTGTCACTACCCTGACATCAAGGCGTCGAATCCTTCGATCCGGGCCTTCAACGAACGCGCCGCGATCAACGCGCGGCTGCAAGGCACCGCCGCCGACATCATTCGCCGCGCCATGGTGCGGATGGAGGATGCACTCGCCGAGAAAACACTCTCGGCGCAGATGCTGTTGCAGGTCCACGACGAATTGATTTTCGAAGTGCCGGACGCCGAGGTGACGGCAACGCTGCCGGTCGTTCAGCGCGTCATGCAGGATGCGCCGTTTCCGGCGGTGGCGCTGTCGGTGCCGTTGCAGGTCGATGCGCGGGCCGCGAACAACTGGGACGAGGCGCATTGAAGCAGGCGGGCGTTTGAACTCATGAGCGATATGATATCAAACTCCCTGCTTGCCTTCGCCTTGACATGCTTCGTCATCGAAATCACGCCCGGGCCTAACATGGCCTATCTCGCGGCGCTGTCGCTCTCGCAGGGCATCCGCGCAGGCCTTGCGGCTGTCGCCGGTATCGCGCTCGGTCTGTCGGTCTATGGCGTCGCGGCAACCTTGGGCCTCAGCGCCATCATCGACAGTTCGAGATTTCTTTATGAAACCCTGCGCTGGGCTGGCGTCGCCTATCTGCTCTGGCTGGCGTGGGATGCGTGGGCGGCGGAGCGCGAAGTATCGCCCGCGGCCCGCAGCTATCCCGATGTCTCGTCGTGGACCGCGTTCCGGCGCGGTCTGATTACCAATCTTCTGAATCCCAAGGCGGCCGTGTTCTATGTCGCCGTGCTGCCGGATTTCATCCGGGTTGGCAAAGTGTCTGTAGCCACGCAGACGCTGATATTGTCCGCGATCTACGTCAGCATCGCAACCGCGATCCATCTCATGATCGTTCTGCTGGCGTCCCGCATGCAACGTATCATCGAGACACCGGACAAGCGCCGCAACATCCGCCGCGCGCTTGCCGTGTTGCTGGCTGCTATCGCCGTCTGGTTTGCACTCAGCACAGGACGCTAAACCTTTTTCAGGTTTCGGCTGCGCGCGTCAACCCAGCTTCACCTCAAAACCCTTCTTCACGCCCGGCCGCGCCATCATCGTCGCGTACCAGCGTTCGACATCCGGAAACTCGCCGAGCGGCACTTCGTGCCGTTCGTGCCGCCACGCCCAGCCGAGAATGGCGAAGTCGGCGACCGACAGCTTGTCTGCCACGAACTCGCGGCCCTTGAGGCGGCGGTCAAGCACGCCATACAGCCTGCGCGTCTCTTTCGAGAAACGCTCCAGGCCGTAGCGGCGATCGGGTTCGTTCTCCAGCGCGATGAAATGATGCACCTGGCCCGGCATTGGCCCGAAGCCGCCCATCTGCCACATCAGCCATTCCAGCACCGGAATCCGCTCGCCCAGATCCTTCGGCAGGAATTTTCCGGTTTTTTCGCCGAGATACAGAAGGATCGCGCCGGACTCAAAAATGCTGACCGGCTTGCCGCCCGGTCCATCCGGATCGACGATGGCGGGAATCTTGTTGTTCGGGCTGATCTTCAGGAAATCGGGCGCGAACTGCTCGTCCCTGGAGATATTGATGGGATGCACCTTGTAGGGCAGACCCATTTCCTCGAGCGCGACGCTGATCTTGCGGCCGTTGGGCGTATTCCATGTGTAGAGGTCGATGGTCATTTGCTGCCTTTATTGATCTTGCGCTGTTGACGGTGAGCGATCCGCTGTGGAATGTCCACGGAGCAGAGGATAAACTTCCGCAAATCCCCATAGCTTGAAGAGATCCCCTTGTCCAAATCAGCGTCCCGCGCCCGCCTCGCCGACATCATCCGCAAACGCTCGTTCGGACGCGGTGAGATCACGCTGGCCTCAGGCCGCAAGAGCGATTTCTACTTCAACCTCAAGCCGACCATGCTCGATCCCGAGGGTGCGGCACTGCTCGCGGAATTGTCGCTGGACGCGCTGAAGGACGACGCAGTCGATTACATCGGCGGGCTGGAGATGGGCGCGGTGCCGATCGCGGGTGCCATCGCGCAACTGTCCTGGCTCAAGGGTCACCCGATCGCAGCATTCTTCGTGCGCAAGAAGCCGAAGGAACACGGCGCGCGGCTGGCAGTGGAGGGGCTGGCCAAGGGCGAGAGCCTGCAAGGCAAGCGCATCGTCATCGTCGAGGACGTCACCACCACCGGCGGCTCGGCGATCAAGGCGGTGGACGCGGTGAAGGACGCCGGCGGCGAGGTCGTGCTGGTGTTCACCATGGTCGATCGCGACGAAGGCGCCACGGAAGCATTCAACGAGGCCGGCATTCCATTTCGCGCGCTTTACAAGGCGGGTGAGTTTTTGAAAAGCTGAGGGTCGTCTCATCCATCATTGCGCCTTTGAGCGGCACAGGATTTTTGCGGGGCATTCCATGTTGAACCTGTTTCATCGTCATGGCCGGGCTTGTCCCGGCCATCCACGTCCTGAACGCCAACAAGGCAAGACGCGGATGCGCGACTCCACCCCGCGCATGACGAACACGAGATTTCTGTCTTTGACATCCATCGTGCTCGCTCTGCTCTTCCTTGCCATCCCCGCCCCCGCCTTCGCCGCCGAAGGCCTCGACGGCGCGAAGCTGTCGATCCTCTGGGCGCTGCCGTTCGTCGGCATCCTGCTGTGCATCGCCACCGGCCCGGTGTTCTATCCGCATGTCTGGGAGCATCACTACGGCAAGTTCACAACATTCTGGGCGGCGCTGATCGTGGTGCCGCTGTTTGCAGCCGCCGACGTGCACACCGTCACCACCACGCTCGCGCACACGGCGCTGCTGGAATACATGCCGTTCATCCTGCTGCTGCTCGCGCTGTTCACGGTGGCGGGTGGCATCTATCTCGAAGGCAACCTGCACGACAGCGCGTTCACAAACACCGCCCTGCTCGCGGTTGGCGGCTGCATGGCCAGCATCGTCGGCACCACGGGCGCTGCGATGATCCTGATCCGGCCGCTGATCCGCGCCAACGACGACCGCAGATACAATGCCCATGTCGTCGTGTTTTTTATCTTCCTCGTCGCCAATATCGGCGGCGCGCTGACGCCGCTCGGCGATCCACCGCTGTTCATCGGCTTCCTGAAAGGAGTCGATTTCTTCTGGACCACGAAATACCTGTGGCAGGAGACGCTGGTGGTCGGCGGCATCGTGCTCGCAATCTTCATGGTGATCGATGTTTACCTGCATCACCGGGAGGGCCGTTTTCCGAGGCGGAAAGACCCCACGCCGGACTCGCCGCTGAAACTGCACGGCAAGATCAACCTGATCCTGATTGCCGTCATTATCGCAGCGATCCTGATGAGCGCGCAATGGAAGCCCGGCATCGCGTTCACTGTCGCGGGTGTGACGCTTGAACTGCAAGACCTGCTGCGCGATGCGATCTTCGTCATCGTCGCTATCGCCTCAATGAAGCTGACGCGCGGCGAAGACCGCGCCGCCAACGGCTTTTCATGGGGGCCGATTCAGGAGGTTGCTATCCTGTTTGCAGGCATCTTCATCTGCATCGTTCCGGTGATGGCAATGTTGCAGGCCGGCCCGCAGGGACCGTTCGCCGCATTGCTCGGTCTCGTCACCAACGCCGACGGCAGCAACAATGCCGCGGCCTATTTCTGGCTCACCGGCATCCTGTCGTCGTTCCTCGACAACGCACCGACATATCTCGTGTTCTTCCAGCTCGCGGGCGGCGATCCGCAGGTGCTGATGGCGGCGAAATCCGCGACGCTGGCGGCGATTTCGTCGGGCGCGGTTTACATGGGCGCGAACACCTATATCGGCAACGCGCCGAACTTCATGGTCTATGCCATTGCGCGGCAGTCAGGGGTGAAGATGCCGAGTTTCTTCGGCTACATGGTATGGTCGGGGCTGGTGCTGATCCCGACATTCGTGCTGGCGACGCTGTTGTTCTTCTGAGTGCAGGCGCGCGGCTTCAGGGTACATGGTGGAGAAAGCCAGATGAAAGTTGCCGTGATGGGGGCGGGAGCCGTGGGCTGCTACTTCGGCGCGATGCTGGCGCGGGCCGGGCACGACGTGACCCTGATCGCACGGCCGCAGCACGTCAAAGCCATCGGAGAACGTGGCTTGATGTTTGAAAGCCGCGGCTTTAACGGCGCGATTCCGATGCAGGCCACCGTTGAACCATCGGATGTCGAAGGCGCGGATGTTGTGCTGTTCTGCGTGAAATCGGCGGACACCGAGACAGCAGGACAGTCAATCGCGCGTTACCTGAAACCGGATGTTACGGTGCTGTGTCTTCAGAACGGCGTGGACAATGCCGAGCGGCTGCAATCCGCGATCGGACAGAGCGCCGTGCCAGCCATCGTTTACGTTGCCACCGAGATGGCAGGTCCGGGCCATCTCAAGCACCACGGACGGGGCGAACTGATTATCGGCGTCGCTCCGGAGAGCGCGGACATCGCACGGCAATTCGGCGAGGCCGCGATACCAACGACGGTCTCTGACAACATCATCGGCGATCTGTGGGCCAAGCTCATCACCAACTGCGCCTACAACGCCTTGTCAGGAGTAGCTCAGCTTCCCTACGGCGCGATGCTCAAGGTCAAGGGCGTCACCGACGTCATCGAGAATGTCATCGCGGAGTGTCTTTCAGTCGCGCGCGCGGCGGGCATTTCGATTCCTGCCAATGTGAAGCAGGCCGTCTTTGCGCTCGCCGAAGCGGTGCCCGGCCAGTACTCGTCCACGGCGCAGGATCTGGCGCGCGGCAAGCTCACCGAGATCGACTATCTGAACGGATATGTCGTGCGGAAAGGCGCTGCGCTCGGCATTGCGACGCCGGCGAATCTGGCTCTGCAGGTCATGGTCAAATTGCGCGAAGCCCATCGCCAACATTCGCGCTCCTAACCTCGCGTTTACCATCGCGCATTAAGGTCATTGACGCTGCGGCATAAGCTGGCCGCAGGCGTCAGCGTTGCGTGAGTGAGGCCCGTGTTGCGTAAACAGTTGCGTATTTTGCGCGTGCGGCGCCGCACGACGCTTGCTCTCGCCCTCATGCTGGCGATGCCCGTGGCGCTTGCGCCGCATGTGGCGTCCGCCGGCATTTTCGATTTCCTGTTTGGCAACGAGAAGCCGGAGCGGCTGGCGCCGCAGCAGCAACCGCCGCCAGGCAACGCCTTCGCCGACCCGTTCGGCCTGTCCAACCCTGCTCCCGTGCCAGCGCCAGCCGCTACCTCTGGACGATTCACCACCTATTGCGTGCGAACCTGCGACGGCCGCTACTTTCCGCTGACCTCGCGCGGCGGTGCAACGCCATTGCAGATGTGCCAGTCATTCTGCCCGGCGAGCGCCACCAAGGTCTTTTCCGGCAACAGCATCGACTATGCCGTGGGCGCGATGGGCGAGCGCTATGTCGATACGCCGAATGCCTTTGCCTATCGCAAGGCGCTGAAGGCCGACTGTACCTGCAATGGCCGCGATCCCGCCGGCCTCGCGCCGGTCGATCTGTCGCTCGACGCGACGCTGCGCCCCGGCGACATCGTCGCAACCTCGAACGGGCTCGTGGCCTATTCGGGCAACAAGACCGCCAACGGGCAGACTGCGGAATTCACGCCGGTCGCGAACTATGCGGGACTGACTGCGGAGCTGCGGGCACGGCTCGGCGAAATGAAAGTCGCGCCGGTCGCCGCTGAAATCGCTGAAGACAGTTACACGCCGCAGGTTCTCACATTGCAGAACACCACGGGCTCGCTGCCGCAGCCAAAGCTCATGCAACCCGCCTCGTCAAAAACCGCCTCGTCAAAAACCACGTCATCCGCGCCGAAGATCGCCGCGCCGAAAGCAAGACGCGCGGACGTGAACTAGCAGAAACAAACTGCAGATCAGCGATCCGGTTTCAATTGTCGTTGCCGGGCTCGACCCGGCAATCCGTGTTCTTGGGTGAATTCTCTTTGTAGGTGGATGCGCGGGTCGAGCCGCGCATGATAATCTGTAAAAATCCCGAAATTCACCGCCCGACGATGACGCCGATTACGTTGGGGGCAGCGAGATATTTCTCTTCCATCGCCATGCGCGCCTTGGCGCGAATGTCCGGCGTCAGGAGACCGCGCTGTTCGGCCAGAATCATCCAGCAATAGCCCCACCAGTCGGTGAGGACGCCGTTGTCGTCCACGAGGTCGTAGCCTTGCGCGGCTGCGAAGATGCGCGCCTGCGCCTCGTCCAGCGTGTCGAGGAATTCATGGTCTTTCGCGCACAGCAATTCGTCGCTGAAATCGTCGGTGGTGTAGCCCCAGATCGACATGCACACCGCGTTGAACGCGCGGTCGATCTGGTCGTCGTCCACCAGCCGCGTGCGGGCCGTGGCGTGGAGGCGCGAGAGCGTGCGGGCGAAGTCAGCGATGCGCGTCAGCGCCGCATTATCGAAAGCGATATTGGACATGTAGTCCTCAAGACTGTTCACAGACCCTAGATGTGGTGGGCCAGCGGCCCGAATCACAATGATATATCAATGACTTGCTAAAGTGTTCTTAATTTGTTCTTGGCGATGTACTTTCCGAGCGGCGGCGACGGCACGGCCTAACGGGACTGTCAGCCGGGATAAACCGGCGCGCACACCGTCTGTCCACCGGCAAGCCGCTCAACCGTGACATCGACGCCGTAAACCGCCTTGAGGTGCGCGGCGGTCAGCACCTCCGACGGGGTGCCTTGCGCGATAATGACGCCGTCCTGCATCAGCGCGACGCGGCTCGCCACCGCAAAGGCCTGATCGGGATCGTGGGTCGAAAGAATGATTCCGGTGCCGCGCCCGGCGAGACGGCGAATTTCGGCCAGCACCGCCACCTGATTGCCGAAATCGAGACTGGCCGTCGGCTCGTCCATCACGATCAGAGGTGCGGCCTGCGCCATTGCCCGCGCCACGATCACCAACTGGCGCTGCCCGCCCGACAATGTCGTGACCTCGCGCGATGCAAGCTCCGCGATGCCAAGCTCGCTCAGCGAGGCCTGTGCAATTGTCCGGTCTTCTGTCGTCGGCGCTGCAAACAGGCCGCGATGCGCGACGCGGCCCATCAGCACCAGATCGGACGCGGTGTAAGGAAACGCCGTGTCCTGCGCCTGCGGCACATAGGCAATGCGTCGCGCGATCTCCGAACGCGGCAAGTCCGCCAGCGCATCGCCGCCGAGCGTGACGCGGCCGCCCTGCGCTCGCAGCAGGCCGAGCAACGTCTTGAACAACGTGGTTTTGCCGCAGCCGTTCGGCCCGAGCAGACACAGCACCTCGCCGGTTGCGATGCTCAGATTAAGATTCCGTCCCACGGGTCGCTCGGGATAACCGAATGAAAGATCGCTGGCCTCAATGCGCATCACGACCACCCGTGCCGGCCGCGCCACAGCAGCCACAGGAAGAACGGCGCGCCGACCACCGCCGTCAGGATTCCAAGCGGCACCTCGATGCGCCCCAATGAGCGGGCGAGCGTATCGACCAGCACCAGATAGCTCGCACCCATCAGCATGGCGGCGGGCAGCAGCCGCTCGAAGTTCGGGCCGACAAGCATGCGGGCGGTGTGCGGAATCACGAGACCGACCCAGCCGATCACGCCCGAGATCGCCACCACGCTGGCCGTGATGAGCGTGGCGGCGGCGATCACGATGACGCGCAGCCGCCCGGATTCGACGCCAAGCGATTTGGCCTCTTCATCGCCGAGCGACAGCACGTTGATCTGCCAGCGCAGCAGCACCAGAGGTACCAGCCCGACCAGCACCGCGGGCAACACATTCCACAGGTCGCCGCCGCGCACGCCGGCAAGGCTGCCGAGCAGCCAGAACGTGATGGCGGGCAACTGGTCGTAAGGGTCCGCCAGAATTTTCAAAAGCGAGATGGCCGCGCCCGCGAGTGCGCCGACCACGACGCCTCCCAGCACGAGCACCAATGTCGGATCGCGGCCGCGCACAGCCACAGCAACGAGATAGACAAGACCCACCGTCGCAAGGCCGCCGCCGAACGCGAGCGCCTGAATCGCGAACACCGGCAGCGACAGGAAAATGCCGATCACAGCACCAAGGCCCGCGCCCGCCGACACGCCGAGCACATCGGGCGACACCAGCGGATTGCGAAACAGACCCTGATAGACGACGCCCGCCCCCGCGAGCGCCGCGCCCACGATCAGACCTGCCAGTACGCGGGGACCGCGAATGCCGAACAGCACGCGCTCTTCGGCGGTCTGCGGCAGGTCGCCCGACCAGAAATTCTTCGCCGCGCGCAAAAACCCATCGAACGTCACCGGAAACGCGCCGACGGTCAGTGCTGTCATGGCCACTGCAATCGCCAGCACTGCGAGGCCGGGAACAATCCAGGAAACGCGCGACGAGACTCGCGTTGCCGTCATCGGCGCGCCGGAAGTGATGGAGGCTTGCCGTCCGCCCATGCGATCAGCGTGCCGAGATCCGCGTCAGCGACATCGACATGATAGAACAGCTTGTAGAAGGCGCGCGTGTCTTCGCGGATGTCGAACGGAAAGCGCGCGCCATGAAACAGGTTGGCGAGCCAGCGCAGCCCGATCAGCCGGTTGATCGACGGCGGCCGGTCGATCCAGCCGAACGGCGCGGTCGGCGCGAGATGGACGCGGTTGTCCTTCACGGCCTTGAGGCCTTGCCACAGCGGATCGACTCCTTTCACGATCTTGTCGTGGAAGTTGCGATCCCAGGTGACGATGATGTCAGGATTCCAGGCCAGGATTTGTTCGGGCGACACATTGGCGATGCCGCGCCGCTGATCTTGCGCGTCGGCGACATTGCGGCCGCCGGCGCGCTCGATGATCTCGGTGTTGATCGAACCCTTCAGGCCGGTCTCGAGACCGTCGGGGCCGCGCGCCAGATAAACGCGCGGACGCTGATCCTCGGGAACAGCCTTGAGCGTGGCGTCGAGACTCTTGAACAAGTCTTCCGAGTAGCGCGCGAGAACCTCGCCACGTTCAGGCGCGCCGAAAATATTGCCGAGCAGCCGAAACGACGAGGCTGTTGCTTCAAAGCGCCCGTCGATCAGCACGTAGGGAATCCCGGTGCGCTGCTGCACGCTGTCAGCCAGCGTCGCAAATGTCTGCCGCACCGAGCCGTAATCGACGATCAGATCGGGCTTCATCTTCAATACGATTTCGACATTGGCGGTGTCGCCGCGCCCGGTCAGCAGGCCGACTTCGGGCAGATCGCGCTGCGCCGGCGCAATGAACGGACGCTCCTCGGTTCGCAGCGCGCGCGGCCAGCCCACCATGGTCTCCGGCCGCATCGCATAGACGACGACCGACGCAGGCCCGCCCGCCGCGAACACATGATCGACGCGATCCGGCAGCGTGACGGTGCGCCCGGCGGAATCGGTCACCGTGCGCGCCGCGCGCGCCGGCCGCGCCAGCAGCATCGCGCTGGTACCAGCGACGAACGAGCGCCGGTCGATCAGGTTCATGGCCGTTGCCCTGAGATCACTCCACGCCCACCATCACGTCGCTCGCCTTGACGATCGCGACCACCTGCTTGCCGACATCGAGCTTCAGTTCCTCCACCGAGGTCTTGGTGATGGCAGAGGTGATGACGCTGCCGCCGCCAATATCGATCTTCACATGACTGGTCGTGACGCCGTGATCGATGGCGACGATCTTGCCCTTGATCTGGTTGCGCGCGCTGATTTTCATTGCAAGATGTCCTTGTGGTTCAACGAAACAAAAAGGGCGGCCCGTGAGCCGCCCTTGTTATACGTCAAAATCGGAATGAAGGGACTCACTCCGCCGCGAGCTTGACCTCTGGGGCGGCGGCGCGCACGTCGGCATCGACCTGCTTTTCGAACTTCTCGAAATTCTTCTGGAACATGGCGACCAGACCGCGCGCGGTCTTGTCGAACTCGGCCTTGTCCTTCCAGGTGTTCACCGGATCGAGAATGTCCGACGGCACGCCGTCCAGTGCGGTCGGCACCGCGAAGCCGAAATACTTGTCGGTGCGGAATTCGACGTTGCGCAGCGAGCCGTTGAGCGCCGCCGTCAGCAGCGCGCGCGTCACCTTGATGGGCATGCGGCTGCCGGTGCCGTACTTGCCGCCGGTCCAGCCGGTGTTCACCACCCAGCAATCGACATTGTGCTTTGCGATCAGTTCTTTCAGCAACTGGCCATATTCGGCGGGATCGCGCGGCAGGAACGGCGAGCCGAAGCAAGCCGAGAATTCCGGCACAGGCTCGTTGCCGAGACCACGTTCGGTGCCCGCGACCTTCGCGGTATAACCCGACAGGAAGTGATACATCGCCTGCGCCGGCGTGAGCTTGGCGATTGGCGGCATCACGCCGAACGCGTCGGCGGCGAGCATCACCAGATTCTTCGGATGACCCGCGCGCCCTGTGAGCGAGGCATTGGGGATCGATTCCAGCGGATACGCCGAGCGTGTGTTTTCGGTCTTGGAGCCGTCGTCGAAATCCGGCACGCGGGTGCGCGGATCGAGCACGACGTTCTCAAGCACCGCGCCGAACCTGATGCTGGCGTCGAAAATCGCGGGCTCCGCTTCACGCGAGAGCTTGATGGTCTTGGCGTAGCAGCCGCCTTCAAAATTGAAGATGCCGTCCGGACCCCAGCCGGTCTCGTCGTCGCCGATCAGCGTGCGGTTCGGATCGGCGGAGAGCGTGGTCTTGCCGGTGCCCGAAAGACCGAAGAAGATCGCGGCATCGCCGTTCGGACCGACATTGGCCGAACAATGCATCGGCATCACGCCCTGCGCCGGCAGGAAGTAATTCAGCGTCGTGAACACCGATTTCTTCATCTCGCCGGCATACTGGCTGCCGGCGATCAGCACGATCTTGCGGGTGAAATCGATCGCGACGATGTTTTCGGACTTGCAGCCGTGACGCTTGGGATCGGCGCGGAAGCTCGGCAGATCAACGATGGTCAGTTCGGGCGCGAAGTTTGCGAGGTCGGCGAACTCGGGACGGCGCAACAGCGTGCGGATGAACAGCGAGTGCCATGCGAGTTCGGTGTAAACGCGGGTCTTGATGCGGAAGGTCGGATCGGCACCGCCATAGAGGTCTTGCGCGAACAGTGTCTTGCCTTCGCAATGCTTGATGAAGTCATCGTGCAGCGCCTGGAATTGCTCGGACGTGATCGACTGGTTGCCGCCCCACCACATCGTTCTGTCGGTGCTGGCGTCGCGAACCGTGAACTTGTCTTTGGGGCTGCGGCCGGTGAACACGCCGGTCTCGGCGGACAGTGCGCCTTCCGCAGTCAGTTCGGCTTCACCGTTGCGAAGGGCGTGCTCATAGAGCGGCGCCGTGCCGAGATTCCAGTTCACAGCCTCAAGATTTTTGAAACCGAATTTATCGGCGCCGAAAGCACCGTTGCGCGCACCCGTCTCTTGCACTTAAAGCTCTCCCTTAAAACCGCGTATCGTTTCGCGCGCTCGTCGCCAAACGCCCACCAGCCGCGGATGCCGGGGAGTATATCGCCCGGCCTTCAATCCGGCGACTTATTAGTGGCCAATGCGCGTGTTGCCAAGCTGGCCGTTGCATAATTGGTTATCGCATGGCGGCATTGAGCGGAATCCTGCTGGATTTCGATGACTTTCCAGAGGCCCACGCCTGTTCCGGCAATGTTTCAAGATTTGCCGCAGTGCGGCAGGCGCGGCGCGATGCCGCTGGGACGCGACCTTGCCGCCGCTGCGGCGTATCGATGTAATCGCGATACCATCTGGGCGCGCTCGCGCCCGGAACAGCATGCACAGGGGGCGTCTCATGCGCGGATGTTTGAGCATTGTATTCAGCATTTTGGTTTTGGCGATGGCCGGCGCGGTTGATACCCAAGAGGCTCACGCTCAAGAGAAGAAAGTGATTTCATCGCCTGATGCACCGCAAGCGATCGGACCCTATTCGCAGGCGATACGCGCCGGAAAGACCGTGTATCTCGCCGGACAAATTTCGATCGACCCGAAGACCAAGCAGGTCGTCACCGGCACCATTGAAGAGCAGACCAAGCTGGTGCTGGAAAATCTGAAAGCGGTGCTCGCGGCCGACGGCCTGACGATGGATCACGTGGTCTCAACGAGCGTGTTTCTTAAAGACCTGAACGAATTCGGAAAGATGAATGAGATCTACGGCACCTATTTCAAGACGGCGCCGCCAGCCCGCGCCACGGTCGAGGTCGCGCGCCTGCCGCGCGATGTAAAGGTCGAGATTTCCGCCATCGCCGTGCATCCGTAGAATTTCCTGAGCGCAGAAACGCGCGCAGGCAGATTGTGTCTCACGGATTTGGCGCGGCCCGCGCCCGGTCGGCCAGCGCCTTCAGCGCTTGCCGCAGGGCGTCAGGCGACACCATGCGCTGTGGAAATTCAAGCCGAAGAGTGCGCGAACCATCCTGAAGATCGAGACCGTCCGGATCGCAGCCGGTGCAGCGCCACTCGCCGGGCGTGCTGCCCAGAAGTTTCACGACATAAAGATTCATCGCGTTCAGATGATCGGCATTCATGTGCGCGACGATGTCGGCCTCGGCCTCGACAAGCGCATCAGCCCCGGCGAGATCGGTGAGAAAATCTTTCGGTGCAAGATCGACGATCCGCCCGAAGCCGGCCACCAGATGAACGCCTGCGGGCCTGATCGTGAAGAACGAAAAATCTTTGAAATCGACGAACGCCTCCGCGCCTGGATGAGCTGAAAGGTATCGCCTGCGCAACAGCGCAACCTCGTCGCCCTGCGCTTCCTCGGCGGTGCCCGCGAGCATGATGCGCGCGCCCTCCAGCGGATCTCCCGGCGCGCGTTCATCGAGCATCAGCGAGACGCGCGGATCGGCCATGATGTTTTTGGTGTGAAGCGCCAGCCGCGAGATCAGCAGGATCGGCGTGCCGTCAGGCTTTGAGGCGACGTTGACCAGCGAACAGTAGGGATCGCCCTTGCCCGCCATCAGGGTGGCCAGCGCGCCCTGTCGGCTGCGCCCCAGCAGCGAACGGGTGAGCCGGGCTGGCTCGATCTGCGCGGAGGGATCCATTAGCGGGTCTCGGAGTTGGTTGAATTATCGGCTTTTTTCCGGCGAAAAGGGGTTATCTCGGCGAAATGCAGGGCTATATACCCCCTGAAGGCCGGAAATACCCCTGTTCGGGAACTCGGTCACATTTCAGCCCAGCTTGCATTGCTCGTTGGCATTACGCGAACGCCTTATTTCACGGCATCCGGTTTGACCGGTCGGCCACACCCGTCGTCAAGCCCACAACATCCGATTCGGAAAGCAGGCTCATGCCCACAATCGCCCTGGTCGATGACGACCGCAACATTCTCACATCGGTCTCGATCGCGCTGGAAGCCGAAGGCTACCGCATCATGACCTATACGGATGGCGCGTCGGCGCTGGAGGGTTTCAAGACCAGCCCGCCCGACATGGCCATCCTCGATATCAAGATGCCGCGCATGGACGGCATGGAGACGCTGCGGCGGCTGCGCCAGAAATCGGACCTGCCGGTGATCTTCCTCACTTCCAAGGACGAGGAGATCGACGAACTGTTCGGCCTCAAGATGGGTGCCGATGATTTCATCCGCAAACCGTTTTCGCAGCGCCTGCTGGTGGAGCGCGTGAAGGCGGTGTTGCGCCGCGCGGTGCCGAAAGACCCGACCGTCACGCAGAAAGAACTGGACGCCAAGGCGCTGGAGCGCGGTTTGCTGCGCATGGACCCCGAGCGTCACACCTGCACCTGGAAGAACGAGCCGGTGACGCTCACCGTTACTGAATTCCTGATCCTGCAGGCGCTGGCGACGCGCCCCGGCGTGGTGAAAAGCCGCAACGCCCTGATGGATGCGGCCTATGACGATCAGGTCTATGTCGATGACCGCACCATCGACAGCCACATCAAGCGGCTGCGCAAGAAGTTCAAGGCGGCCGATGACGACTTCGAGATGATCGAAACGCTGTACGGCGTCGGGTATCGTTTCAAGGAAACCTGAACGCCCCGTGCTGTAGCGGGATTTGGCCGCAGACGGCAGCGCGTAACTGCGTTAGAATCGCCGCTGCGCGAAACAACGGACGGTTCAGCACGTGCTTGATCGAACGCAGCTTGATCGAAGTGATGACAGCGAGGCCGGCTCACCGCCGCTCGCTCCGGATCCTGACGCCCTCACCTTGGCGGTCGCCGGCAAGCCGGGCCGCGGCTGGCGCCGGCCGCTGGACTGGATCAAAAGCGCCGGCCGCTATTTCTTCACCCTCACCTTCTCCAGCCTCACCCGCCGCATCGTCTCGCTGAATCTGATCGGCCTGATCGCGATGCTTGCCGGCATTCTCTACCTGTCGCAGTTTCGCGCCGGACTGATCGACGCGCGCGCGCAAAGCCTGCTGGTGCAGGCCGAGATCATCGCGGGCGCGATTGCCGCATCCGCCACGGTGGAGACCAACGCCATCACCGTCGATCCGGAGCGATTGCTGGATCTCAAGCCCGGCGAAAGCTACGGCCCGAGCGACGAAATCCTCTCCGGCATCGACTTCCCGATCAATCCCGAGCGCGTGGCCCCGGTGCTGCGGCGGCTGATCTCGCCGACCAAGACCCGCGCGCGCATCTACGATCGCGACGGCGTGCTGACCCTCGACAGCCGCAATCTCTACGGCCGCGGCGACGTGCTGCGTTTCGAACTGGCACCGCCCACCGAGAAGCCGGGCCTTGCGGAAAAGACCATGATCGCAGTCCGCACATGGCTCAACCGCGGCGACCTGCCGCTGTACCGCGAACTCGGCCCCGAGAACGGCAACGGCTATCAGGAAGTGCAGCAGGCGCTGGACGGCAAGAAAGCCAGCATGGTGCGCATCAACGACCGCGGCGAAGTGATCGTCTCGGTGTCGGTGCCGGTGCAGCGCTTTCGCGCCGTGCACGGCGCTTTGATGCTCTCGACCCAGGGCGACGACATCGACCAGATGGTCACCGCCGAACGGCTTGCGATCCTGAAAGTGTTCGGCATCGCCGCCGGCGTCATGATCGTGCTGTCGCTGCTGCTTGCAAGCACCATCGCCGGCCCTGTGCGGCGGCTCGCGGACAGCGCGGAGCGCGTCCGCCGCAGGATCAAGACCCGCGTTGAAATTCCCGACTTCTCGAATCGCGGCGACGAGATCGGCCATCTGTCGCGCGCGCTGCGCGACATGACAGAGGCGCTCTACAACCGCATCGAGGGCATTGAGCGCTTCGCCGCCGACGTCGCGCACGAACTTAAAAATCCGCTGACGTCGATGCGCTCGGCGGTCGAAACGCTTCCACTGGCCAAGTCCGACGACAGCCGCTCGCGGCTGCTTGCGGTGATCGAACATGACGTGCGCAGGCTGGATCGCCTGATCTCCGATATTTCCGATGCCAGCCGCCTCGATGCCGAGTTGCAGCGGCAGGACGTCGCCCCCGTCGATATGCGCCGCCTGCTCGACACACTGGTATCGGTGGCGAACGAAACCCGCCACGGCAGCGACGTAAAGGTCGAGGCGCGTTTCGAGGGCCGCCCGACGGACACCTTCTCGGTACCCGGACATGATTCACGCCTCGGGCAAGTGATCGCGAACCTTCTGGCCAACGCGCAGTCGTTCTCGCCGTCCGGCGGCAAGGTCCGCCTCACATGCCGCCGCCTGAAATCCGAGATCGAAATTCTGATCGACGATGACGGCGCGGGAATCCGGCCGGGCGCGCTGGAGAAAATCTTCGAGCGCTTCTACACGGATCGTCCGCATCAGGGTTTTGGACAGAACTCCGGTTTGGGACTTTCGATCTCGAAGCAAATCGTGGAGGCGCACGGAGGACGCATCTGGGCCGAAAACCGTTCAGGCCCGCTCGATGCCGACGGCGATGCCCGCATCGCCGGCGCGCGCTTCGTGGTGCGGCTGCCCGCGCCATGACGGCTTTGACATGACAGCGAGCGGCGGCGCAAAGGAAGGCGCAAAAAATGAAGGTGCCAGCGTTCACGCCTCCGCGGTGCTGGTGGGTGCCCGCGCCTTGCTGATTCGCGGTGCATCGGGTTCGGGCAAGTCCCGGTTGGCGCTCGGTCTCATCCTCGCCGGGCGCGCGGGACAATTGCCGGAAACCATATTGATTGGGGACGATCGTATTCGCCTGACGGTTAACGACGATACGCTGCTGGTGCGGGGCGTGCCGGAACTGGCCGGAAAGATCGAAGTCCGGGGGTTGGGAATTCGGACCCTTGGCTTCGCCCCGGAAGGCCATGTCGGGCTGGTGGTGGACCTCGGTGCGGGTGACGCCGAGCGGCTTCCGCCGCCGCAGGCTCTGAGAACCATGGTTTTGGGGCTGGAAATCCCCCGAATCCCGGTCGCGGTCGGGCATGACCCCCTGCCCCTCGTGCTGGGATTCCTTACGACAACTTAAGGTTCCAGAACCGAACCTGCGACCTTCGGCTGATTGCCGGACGAGGGATTGTAACCATATAAGTCCTGTTCTTCGCCACGACATGACGCGACGGCTGCCTGAACTTTCAGGGGGTACGCGGCAACATCCCCCCTTGTGCCGGGGCTCCGGATGGTGAACATGTGGCCCGTTCGTGCGGCGCACCAAAAAGCGCCCGCGAGGAGTCTTCGATGATTGGTCTAGTACTGGTGACCCACGGGCGTCTTGCCGACGAGTTCAAGGCGGCGCTCGAGCATGTGATGGGTCCACAAAAACAAATCGAGTCGATCACTATCGGCGCGGAAGACGATGCCGATTTGTGTCGCAGCGACATTATCGAGGCCGTCAAGCGCGTTGATACTGGCGACGGCGTTGCCATTCTCACCGATATGTTCGGCGGCACCCCGTCCAACCTCGCGATCTCCTGCATGAGCCGTCCGAAGGTGGAGGTTCTTGCCGGCATCAACCTGCCGATGCTGGTGAAACTCGCCAAGGTTCGCGACGAGAAGCCGCTGCCGGACGCCATTGCCGCCGCTCAGGAAGCCGGCCGCAAATACGTGACGATCGCCAGCCGAGTCCTCGCCGGCAAATGACCGCCACGCCGGACAAGCAGTCATCGCCTGCCGGCGCCATCGTCCGAGAACTTCCCGTCATCAACAAGCGCGGCCTGCACGCGCGCGCGTCTGCCAAATTCGTGCAGACGGCGGAGCGTTTCGACGCCGACATCAACGTCACCCGCAATGGCGAGACCGTCGGCGGCACGTCGATCATGGGGTTGATGATGCTCTCCGCCGGCATCGGCACCTCGATCATCGTTTCCGCCACCGGGCGCGAGGCGCAGGCCGCGATGGACGCCATCACGGAATTGCTTGCAAAGAAATTCGGTGAAGAGGAATAGCCGCGTGTCTATTCCATTCCCTTTCCCCTCCCTACTCGTCCGCCGCACCGTTTCGATCCCGGCAAGGCCGCAGTGACTGCCGCCGCAACCGAACGCGGTTTGCCCGGCCGCATCGTGCGCTGGTCAGTTGCCGCGGTAAACTATATCGAGGCGCATCCCGGCCGGAGTTTCCTGATCTTCGCGCTGCTGCATGCCGCGATCTGGACATTGCTGCCCTCGGTGCTGTTTCACAACCTGCCGCTCGACGTGATCGAGGGACTGATCTACGGGCGCGAATGGCCGCTCGGAAATGAAAAGCTGCCGCCGCTGCCGTGGTGGCTGATCGAAACTGTCCATCGGCTCTGGCGCGCCGATGTCGCGCAATACCTGCTGTCGCAGATCGTCGTCGTCAGCGCGTTCGCCATCGTGTTCTTTCTGGCGCGCGAACTGACCGGCGCCGTGGCCGCCCTTGGCGCGATCCTGATTATCGACGGATTGAATTATTTCGGCTCCACCGCGACGCAATTCAACCACAACGTCGTCGAACTGCCGTTCTGGGCGCTGGCCGGCGCATCGTATTTTCGCGCGCTGCGCACCGGCCGCCTCATTCACTGGATCCTGCTCGGCGTCGCGCTGGGCCTCGGCTTCTGGGCCAAATATTTCGTCATCACGCTGGCGGTGCCGCTGATTTTATTTTTGCTGCTGGACCGCGATGCGCGCCGCGCGCTGGCGACGCCCGGCCCTTACATCACCGCCGCCGTGGGGCTCGCCGTTGTCGCGCCGCATCTGTGGTGGCTGATCCAGAATGACTTCGCGCCGCTCAATTATATCGAGCATCGCTCGCTGCCGCCCTCCGGCATCGGCGAGCGGCTGTGGCGGCCGGTCGAATTCCTGCTGGTGCAGGCGACGTGGCTGCTGCCGTCGCTCCTCATCGCAGCCTCGCTGTTTTATCCACGGACTCCGCGTGGCCCGATTGTATCCGATGCATTCGGGCGCAAGATCATTCTGCTGCTCGCGTTCGGGCCGGCGCTGACGCTGCTGGCGATTTCGCTCGTCACAGGCCGCCCCACGAAAGCCCAGTGGGGCTATCCTCTGTGGCTGTATCTCGGCCTCGTCATCGTGATTTACGCAAGGCCGGTCACCGATCGCATCCGCTGGGCGCGCATGGGATGGATGTGGGCGATCGTCACCGCGACCTACGCCGCAGCCATGGTGATGGACTATCAGGTGGTGCCGCGCGTCAGGGGCGCTTATCGGGCGGCGCTGTTTCCGGGTCCGGAAATCGCAGAGAAGGTTTCCGACGGATTCAGGAAAGCGACCGGCGAACCCGTGGCCTATGTCATCAGCGACATGTTCACGGCGGGCAGCATCAGCACGTATGCACCGAACCGACCGCGCGCCATTATAGAAGGCCAGTTGGCGCGCACACCCTGGGTGGACGCCGACGATCTGCGCCGCAAAGGCGCTGTGGTCGTCTGGGTCTATGGCGACGCCATGCCTGCGGCATTTGGCGCGCTCGCGGGCTCAGCGGTGATGCAACAGCCGTTCACGCTGCCGATGTTCCGCGGCCCCCGTACGCTGAAAGTCGGCTGGGCCATCGTGATGCCGCAGCGATAACGCCTCCCGGCGACGCATTTCGCGGGTTTTGCGGCCCGACGTCGCAGAAACGCTTTTATTTGAGCATTTTCCGCCGCAAAAACGGATTTTTCTTTGCCGGGAAATGTCCAGATGCTATCCCGCGCCCATGACCACAATCCCCATTTCGAACATCCGCAATTTCTCCATCGTCGCCCATATCGATCATGGCAAATCCACGCTCGCCGACCGGCTGATCCAGTCCACCGGCGGACTGGAATTGCGTGAGATGAAGGAGCAGGTGCTCGATTCGATGGACATCGAGCGTGAGCGCGGCATCACCATCAAGGCGCAGACCGTGCGTCTCAACTACAAAGCCAAGGACGGCAAGGATTACATCTTCAACCTGATGGACACGCCGGGCCACGTCGATTTCGCCTACGAGGTTTCGCGCTCGCTGGCGGCCTGCGAGGGCTCGCTGCTGGTGGTGGATGCATCGCAGGGCGTCGAGGCACAGACCCTCGCCAACGTCTATCACGCGCTCGACGCCGGGCACGAGATTGTGCCCGTGCTGAACAAGATCGACCTGCCCGCAGCCGAACCCGATCAGGTCAAGCAGCAGATCGAGGACGTCATCGGCATCGACGCCTCCGACGCGGTGATGATTTCCGCGAAGACGGGCCTCGGCATTGCCGACGTGCTGGAAGCCATCGTCACCCGCCTGCCGCCGCCGAAGGGTGACCGCGAGGCGACGCTGAAGGCGCTGCTGGTGGATAGCTGGTACGACGTCTATCTCGGAGTCGTCGTTCTCATTCGCGTGGTCGATGGCACGATGAAGAAGGGCCAGCGCATTCGCATGATGGGCACCAATGCGGCCTATGACGTGGAGCGCGTCGGATTTTTTACGCCGAAAATGACGCAGGCGGACGAACTCGGTCCCGGTGAGATCGGCTTCATCACCGCCGCGATCAAGGAAGTCGCGGACACCCGCGTCGGCGACACCATCACCGACGACCGCAAGCCGGTGACGCAGATGCTGCCGGGCTTCAAGCCTGCGATCCC
>JAZKGC010000097.1:0-3314 GCA_040386115.1 Pseudomonadota bacterium | reverse complement strand
GAAAAGCGTGAAGTGAACCCGGATCCGAAGTTCGGGAACATCATCATCACGAAGTTCATGAATTCGATCATGTACGACGGCAAGAAGTCTGCCGCCGAAAGCATCGTTTACGGTGCGCTCGAGATGATCGAGAACAAGACCAAGCAGGGCCCGCTGCCGGTGTTCGAGCAGGCGCTGGAAAACGTCATGCCGACCATCGAAGTGCGTTCGCGCCGCGTCGGTGGCGCCACCTATCAGGTGCCGGTTGAAGTTCGCTCTGTGCGCCGTCAGGCGCTGGGCATCCGCTGGATCATTACGGCCGCGCGTGGCCGCAACGAGAAGACGATGACTGAACGGCTCTCCGCTGAGCTGCTCGATGCGTCGAACAATCGTGGCAACGCGGTCAAGAAGCGTGAAGACGTGCACAAGATGGCGGAAGCCAACCGTGCCTTCTCGCACTATCGCTGGTAACGGCGAAACGAACGAAATTTAAGGACAGTTCCTATGCCCCGCCTTCATGCCATCGAGGATTACCGGAATTTCGGTATCATGGCGCACATCGACGCCGGTAAAACGACGACGACTGAGCGCATCCTCTATTATACCGGCAAGAGCCACAAAATCGGCGAAGTGCACGAAGGTGCCGCGACGATGGATTGGATGGAGCAGGAGCAGGAGCGCGGCATCACCATCACGTCGGCCGCGACCACCGCGTTCTGGAACGGCAAGCGTCTGAACATCATCGACACTCCCGGTCACGTTGACTTCACCATTGAAGTCGAGCGTTCGCTGCGCGTGCTTGACGGTGCCGTTGTCGTTCTCGACGGCAACCAGGGCGTTGAGCCGCAGACCGAGACCGTCTGGCGTCAGGGCGACAAGTATAGAGTTCCGCGCATCGTTTTCGCCAACAAAATGGATAAGACTGGCGCTGACTTCTATAAGTGCCTCGATGACATCGTGAAGCGTCTCGGCGCAAAGCCGATCGCGATCCAGCTTCCGATCGGCGAAGAAAGCAACTTTGTCGGCATGATCGATCTCGTGATCATGAAGGCCTATATCTGGAACAACGAAGCGCTCGGCGCGAAGTTCGAGACCGTCGATATCCCGGCTGATCTGCTCGACAAAGCCAAGGAATATCGCGAGAAGCTGGTTGAAGCCGCCGTTGAACTCGACGACGAAGTTTTGACCGCGTTCCTTGACGGCAAGGAGCCCGATGAGGCGACCTTGAAGCGCATGATCCGCAAAGCGGTTCTGACCGGCGCTTTCTATCCAGTTCTGTGCGGCTCGGCCTTCAAGAACAAGGGCGTGCAGCCTCTGCTCGACGCGGTCGTCGATTATCTGCCGTCGCCGCTTGATGTTCCCGCGATCAAGGGTCTCAACCCTGACAAGGACAACGAAGAGATCATCCGAGAGCCGAAGGACGGCGCGCCGATGTCGCTGCTCGCCTTCAAGATTATGGACGATCCCTTCGTCGGCACCATCACGTTCTGCCGTATCTATTCGGGCACGCTCATCAGCGGCACCGGCGCGATCAACTCGACCAAAGAGCGCAAAGAGCGCATCGGCCGCATGCTGTTGATGCATGCGAACAATCGCGAAGACATCAAGGAAGCCTATGCCGGCGACATCGTGGCGCTTGCTGGTTTGAAGGAAACTCGCACCGGCGACACGCTGTGCGATCCGGATCATCCGGTCATCCTTGAAAAGATGGAATTCCCGGAGCCGGTTATCGAAATCGCCATCGAGCCGAAGTCGAAGGCCGATCAGGAAAAGCTCGGCATCGCGCTGGCAAAGCTCGCTGCGGAAGATCCGTCTTTCCGCGTCTCGACCGACATCGAGTCCGGCCAGACCATTCTCAAGGGGATGGGCGAACTGCATCTCGACATCAAGGTCGATATCCTTCGCCGTACCTACAAGGTCGATGCCAACATCGGCGCGCCGCAGGTGGCGTTCCGCGAAAAGATCACCAAGAAGGCCGAAGTCGATTACACGCACAAGAAGCAGACCGGCGGCACAGGCCAGTTCGCGCGCGTGAAGTTCGTCGTCGAGCCGGGCGAGCCTGGTTCGGGCTTCGTGTTTGAATCGAAGGTCGTCGGTGGTTCGGTTCCGAAGGAATACATCCCCGGCGTCGAAAAAGGCCTCAACAGCGTGCTGACCTCAGGCGTTGTCGCGGGCTTCCCGGTGGTGGACGTCAAGGTGCAGCTGGTTGACGGCGCCTACCATGACGTCGACTCGTCGGCGCTCGCTTTCGAAATCGCATCGCGCGCGGCGTTCCGCGACGCGCTGCAAAAAGGCAAGTCGGTCCTGCTCGAGCCAATCATGAAGGTCGAGTGCGTGACCCCGGAAGATTACACGGGTTCGGTGATCGGCGACTTGAATTCTCGTCGTGGCCAGATTCAGGGCCAGGACATGCGCGGCAATGCCAACGTCATCAACGCGATGGTGCCGCTCATGAACATGTTCGGTTACGTGAACAACCTGCGCTCGATGAGCCAGGGCCGCGCGACCTTCACGATGCAATTCGATCACTACGCTGAAGCGCCGGCCAACGTGTCGGCAGAAGTCCAGAAGAAGTTTGCTTGATTTCTTTGACGCAAGTCAAAGTTGAACGGAGAACGTCATGGCTAAAGCTAAATTTGAACGTAACAAACCACACTGCAACATCGGCACCATCGGTCACGTCGATCATGGCAAGACATCGCTGACCGCAGCGATTACCAAGGTTTTGGCGGAAACGGGCGGTGCCACGTTCACGGCCTATGACCAGATCGACAAGGCGCCGGAAGAAAAGGCGCGCGGCATCACGATCTCGACCGCTCACGTTGAGTACGAAACCGCGAATCGCCATTACGCACACGTCGATTGCCCAGGCCACGCCGACTACGTGAAGAACATGATCACGGGCGCCGCGCAGATGGATGGCGCGATCCTGGTCGTGTCGGCCGCCGACGGCCCGATGCCGCAGACCCGCGAGCACATCCTGCTGGCCCGCCAGGTCGGCGTGCCCGCCCTGGTCGTGTTCATGAACAAGGTCGACCTGGTCGACGACGCCGAGCTGCTGGAACTCGTCGAGATGGAAGTGCGCGAGCTGCTTTCGTCCTACCAGTTCCCGGGCGACGAGATCCCGATCACCATGGGCTCGGCCAAGGCCGCGACCGACGGCGTCAAGCCGGAGATCGGTGAGCAGCAAGTGCTCAAGCTGATGCAGACGGTCGACGACTACATCCCGCAGCCGGCGCGTCCGCTGGACCTGCCGTTCCTGATGCCGGTCGAAGACGTGTTCTCGATCTCGGGCCGCGGCACCGTGGTCACGGGTCGCGTCGAGCGCGGCATCG
>JAZKGC010000096.1:0-4542 GCA_040386115.1 Pseudomonadota bacterium | reverse complement strand
CGACTTCGCCTTCTTCGCCTTCTTCGCTTTCTTGGCCATGTTGCCCTCCTAAGTTAGTGAGATGGCTTAATCGCTGTGTGCACTCGGGAATCGAAATGCACTTCATCCGGATTACACCAACGCCACCAAAAAAACAGTGTCCCGCTTAAGGAAGTGTTTACGCACAAGGCGCAACGCGCATCGCAACCACGCGCTGATAGCGTTGCAGCACAGGTGCTGCGCATCATGATGCCCAGGTGAAACACCCGCGCGATGCACCTTGATGTTTTCAAGAAACCGCTGTGCCCCAAGCGTTTCCGTCACGCGGGCATTCGCCGCATCGTTGCTGTTGCAAGTCAGCGCGCATCCTCGCAGTCAGTCAAAACCGCGTTTCGCGGACTCTGAGTCGCAAATTTTGGCAACAAAATTATTTTCGTGAAAATTTGCTTTTCGCGCGATGGTCGCTCGCAACGGCGGATTTTTTCGGGGATTTCCGAAAATTGATTCGCGTGGGGTTTCTGGTTTGCGAGGCGCCGCCGTCACGCGCGCGGCATGTCATGCATCGTCATTGCGAGCCACGCGATGCAATCCAGAAGCGACACGAGAGGAGTTGGCGAGAAGCTGAATCGCTTCGTCGCTGACGCTCATCGCAACGACGGCGTGGTTCAGATGCCGAGTTTCGCCTTGAGCAGGTCATTCACCGCCTGCGGGTTCGCCTTGCCGCCCGATGATTTCATCACCTGACCGACGAACCAGCCCATCAAGGCGGGCTTTTCCTTCGCCTGCGCGACCTTGTCGGGATTGGCGGCGATGATGTCGTCCACCACCTTCTCGATGGCGCCGAGATCGGTCACTTGCTTCATGCCCAAGCTCTCGACCAGTGCGCGCGGATCGCCGCCCTTGGTCCAGACGATCTCGAACAGATCCTTGGCGATCTTGCCGGAGATGGTTCCTTCGCCGATCAGGTCGATAATCGCGGCCAGTTGCACCGCCGAGACGGGCGAGATTGAAATATCCTGCCCTTCTTTGTTGAGCCGGCCGAACAATTCGTTGATGACCCAGTTGGCAGCCTGCTTGCCGTCGCGCGCCTTGTCCGCAAGCCTGGCCAGCACGGCTTCATAGAAGTCCGCGCTCTCGCGCTCGCTGACCAGAACGCTGGCGTCGTAGGGCGACAGACCGAAATCGGCGATAAAACGCGCGCGCTTCTGGTCCGGCAGTTCCGGCAGCTTCGATTTCAACTCCTCGACATAAGCCTGCGTGAATTCCAGCGGCAGCAGATCGGGGTCCGGGAAATAGCGGTAGTCGTGCGCCTCTTCCTTGGAGCGCATCGAGCGGGTCTCGCCCTTGTTCGGATCGTACAGCCGGGTTTCCTGGTCGATGCTGCCGCCGTCTTCCAGAATGCCGATCTGGCGGCGCGCCTCATGCTCGATGGCCTGACCGATGAAGCGGATGGAATTGACGTTCTTGATCTCGCAGCGGGTGCCGAGATCCGCGCCCGGCCTCCGCACGGAGACGTTGACGTCGGCGCGCAGGCTGCCCTTCTCCATGTCGCCGTCGCAGGTGCCGAGGTAACGAAGAATGGTGCGCAGCTTGGTCACATAGGCCTGCGCCTGTTCGGACGATCGGATATCGGGCTTGGACACGATTTCCATCAGTGCAACGCCGGAGCGGTTGAGATCGACAAACGACATCGAAGGATGCTGGTCGTGCAGCAATTTGCCGGCGTCCTGCTCCAGATGCAGGCGCTCGATACCGACGCTGATGCTGTCGCCGTCGGCCAGTTCGACGATCACTTCGCCCTCACCGACGATCGGCTGCTTGAACTGGCTGATCTGATAGCCCTGCGGCAGGTCCGGATAGAAATAGTTCTTCCGGTCGAAGGTCGATTTGAGATTGATCTGCGCTTTCAGGCCCAACCCGGTGCGGATCGCCTGCGCCACGCATTCCTCATTGATGACAGGCAGCATGCCGGGCATCGCCGCGTCCACCAGCGACACATGGTCGTTGGGCTCGCCGCCGAATTCCGTCGATGCGCCTGAAAACAGCTTGGAGTTGGAGGTCACCTGAGCATGGATTTCCAACCCGATGACGATTTCCCAGTCGCCGGTGGTGCCCTTGATGAGCTTTGAAGGTTTGAGAGGTGCGTTCATGGGCGGCTTTTACCTCGGGCGCGAAGGCGAGAAAACCCCGAATCCGGTCACAACCCCGCTGCAAAACTGCGGAATGTGGGGCTGGCGCGCAACGCATCGCGGCCGGCCGCGATGACGCTATCGACCTGCTCCGGCGGCAGCCGGAAGCGCGTCGGAATCACCTCAAGCTCGGCGGCACGAGCCTGATCCAGTTGATCGAAGCCGATCCGCCCCACATAGAACTTGAGATCTCGGCAATTCCAGCCGGGGCGCGCGCCGTATTTGACGCGATCCGCTGCGGAGAGGCCGCACCGCCAGCGCACCAGCGAGGCCTGCCAGTCGCCCATGGTGGCGTTGAACGCGGTGAAGCTGCCAGCCACGCTGGCGTCGATGGCCGTATCGGCGGCAGCCTTCACAAGATCGACACCGCTCGGTCCCTCGACCGTGTTGATCCAGTTACCGGAGACGCCGGTTTTGGCATCGACCACCAGAAACATCGCACGCCTGAGTTTCACGGCTTGTCTCGGGGACAGCGGACCATATGGCGTGTCCGAGGAGAGCCGCGCGATCGTAAAGCCCGCCAGCCCGTAATTATCGACAAGTCCTCCATCCAGCAGCTTGATGTAGGGAATTGAGCCGTCGTGATACCGGCTGATGGCCTTCGCAAACGCGTTCAACATCGGCGGTGAATTGGCGTTGTCGCGCGCGCGCACGATCCAGGGCGGCAAGGGATCTTTGCATTTGCCGGGATAAGTCTGGATCACCACCGGGGCGAACGCGACCGGCACCGCCGCCGAAGCTGCGACGGCCTCCGCCAGCGGATATTGCGACAGGTCGCTACACATCGCGCGGAAGGCGGTTGCCCCGAACACAAACGGGGTCCGGTTGTAGATGTCCGAGGCGTTGATCCACACCCGCGGCCTGCCCTCAGCCCGGAATTGCCCAAAAGTCGCGCCATGAAAAAGGTTGGCGTCGAGCCAGCGCGGAAATCCCGTCGAGTCATTGACGCCGCCGGCCAACGCGCGGGAAAAATTTACGAGCGACACCTGGGTCTGCAATCCCTCCTCCGCGTTACGAAGGAGAAATTTCTCGCGGAAGTCCGCGAGACCGGCTCGTTTCCTGAGACCGTAATAGGCGGCCGTCACGGATCCACCGGACACACCGGAGATGAAATCGATCCTGTCGATCATAGGTACCTGCGCGCCGCGAACAGGCACCCGTTCCATTTCCTGAAGCACGCCGAAAGAGAAAGCAGCGGCGCGCGTGCCGCCACCGGAAAACGACAGGCCGACGAGGACATCGTCGGCTGCGGCTTGTTCCTCGAAACCAACTGACAGCGTATCGGCGAGGGTCGCGGACGTGCCGGGCAGATTGACCGGCGCGTTCTGAATCGATGCGCAGCCGGGCAGCGCGGCGCACACGAACGCAATACTGGCGAGAGACGATACCCGAAGCATAAACCACCGCTTTGAAGAAGGCATGTTACGCCTCCCGGGCGTCAGATCGACAACATAACATTCGGAAAGCTTGTTCGCGCGGTCAACGTGGTTAATGCCGGGCGGGCGACGGCCGGGCCTGAAGCGCGTCTGCCGACTTCAATTCCGGAGAGACTTCGACGTCTTCCGGTCGAACATCAGCGTGAAGAAGGTTCCCTGCCCCGGCATGCTGACAACGTCGAACTGGACGTTCTTCGCATTCTCTTTCAGCGTTTGCAGAATCAGCGCACCCAGCTTGCGCGGCGACGGCCACACCACGGCCTCCCCTATCCCCACGCCGTCGTCGGATACAACGACGGTCACGCGTTCACCTTCAAGCTTGCAAATCACCTTCAGAACGCCGGCCTTGCGGCCTGTGAATGCATATTTCAGCGCGTTGGTCAGCATCTCGTTGACCAGCAGGCCGACCGGCATCGCCACGTTGATCGACAGCGGACAGCAAGCGACCTGAACGTCGCACTCGATGTCGGTCGTCGCATTGGCGGCCATCACTGCGGCAGCAACGTCAGCCAGATACTGTCCGAGATCGACATCGTCCCCCGCGTCCTCGGCGGAGAGTGTGCGATACAACACGGTCAGTGCATCGATCCGGCTCGCAAGTCGCGCAAGCGCGACCGATTCACCTTCGGTTGCCGCCCTCGCCTCGAGGCGGATCAGCGCCGTAATCAATTGAAGGTTGTTCTTCACGCGATGCTGCAACTCGCGCATCAGTGTGTCGCGGTCGCGGATCTGGGTTTCATATTGCTCGAGCTGCGCGCGCTCGCGTCCGCCGATATCGACCAGCGCCGCGATCCGGAAATTTTCCACGCCGTCATCGCTTTCGATGACGGACGCATAGGCCTGTACGACGACGATCCTGTCGGCAGCCTCAATCGGCCGAAACACGCCCAGGAAGTCTTCGCCCTCCGCGATCGCCTGGCCCAGAGTCTGGAGTGGAT
>JAZKGC010000095.1:0-8574 GCA_040386115.1 Pseudomonadota bacterium | reverse complement strand
CCCGCTCGGGAAAATACTTAACGCTTTTTCAAACACAGTAACGCCAGAGTCTTGATGTTGATGGAACGGACTGCGTTTCGCCATCATGTTCACGACAGCTTATTTCCGGTTGCCGATACGCCCATGCGCATTCCTTTTCTGCTCGCACTTTTGGCAAGCCTGCTGGTCGCGACTCCGTCGCGGGCTGATTTGCGCATCACGCGCGATCACGGCGGCTATGTCGAGGAGTACAAGACCAAGTACCAGCGCATTCGCGCGCGAGGCGAGCGCGTGATTATCGACGGCATCTGCAACTCGGCGTGTACGATGGTGTTCGGCATCGTGCCGATGAACAAGATTTGCGTGACGCCGCGCGCCAGCCTCGGATTTCACCAGGCCTATTACGACAAAGCCTTCACGTTCGGCCTCAAGGTGAACAGCAACGAGGGGACAGCCGATCTGATGTCGTATTATCCTCAGCCGGTGAAAGCGTGGATCAGCCGCAATGGCGGCCTCACCAACGAGATGAAGAAGATCAAGAACGGGGGCGATCTTTGGAAGATCGTCGATCCATGTCCGGAAGAGTTCTTCTGACGCGCATCAGTAGGGCTTTCCGTCAGTAGGGCTTTCCGTCCTTGTGTGTAAAAATCCATTGTCCGGGTGCGGCCATTTTCGCCTGAATATCGTCCGCCGGATATGAGCCTTCATCGCCCGCAGAGCGGTCGCCGATCTCGATATAAACGACATCATCCGCCGTTCGGTTGACGAGCTGGTGTGCGCGACCGGCCGCCGGAAATCCGGCGCACATGCCGGGTTCGAGAACGATCTCGCCTTCATCGGTGACGAGAGTTGGCCTGCCTTCCAGAATATAGACGAACTCATCCTGCTTGCTGTGACGATGGAGAAGTGCGGATTCGCCGCCGGGGAATAGCCGCGTCAGATTCACGCCGAAATTCTTCAGCCCGAACTGGTCGCCGAGCTGGCGTTTCTCGCGCTTGAGCATCCGCGAGAAAAACGGTTCGGGATAATTCGACGGCTTCGTTCGCGGCGGGATGGAGTAGGCGGCGAGTGCGAGTGGAAGAGGTTTGGTTTGTTGGGTCATAACTTTGTTGCTCTTAAAACGTCACCACGCCCCGGATCGATTCACCGCGCTTCATCAGCTCGAACGCCTTGTTGATGTCGTTCAGCGGCATCACATGCGTGATCATCGGATCGATCTGAATCTTTCCCTGCATGTACCAGTCCACGATTTTCGGCACGTCGGTGCGGCCGCGCGCGCCGCCGAAGGCGGTGCCTTTCCAGACACGGCCCGTGACCAGTTGAAATGGACGTGTCGCGATTTCCGCGCCTGAAGGTGCGACGCCGATCACGATGGATTGGCCCCAGCCGCGATGACATGCCTCCAGCGCCTGACGCATTACCGTGACGTTGCCTGTGCAATCGAAAGTGTAGTCCGCGCCGCCGATCTGGTCCTCTTTCGTCTTGGTCATGTTGACCAGATGCGCCACGAGATCCTTGCCGACGTCGGTTGGATTGACGAAATGCGTCATGCCGAAGCGCTCGCCCCACGCCTTGCGATCGTTGTTGAGGTCCACGCCGATGATCATGTCGGCGCCCGCGAGCCGCAGTCCCTGCAACACGTTTAGCCCGATGCCACCGAGACCGAACACGATGGCCTTGGCGCCTTGTTCGACCTTCGCGGTGTTGATGACCGCGCCGATGCCGGTGGTGACGCCGCAGCCGATATAGCAGACCTTGTCAAACGGAGCGTCCTCGCGGATTTTCGCAACCGCGATTTCCGGCAGCACCGTGTAGTTGGCAAATGTCGATGTGCCCATGTAGTGATGGATCGGCTTGCCGCCCAATGAAAATCGCGACGTGCCGTCCGGCATCATGCCCTGGCCCTGCGTGGCTCTGATCGCTGTGCAGAGATTGGTCTTGCGCGACAGGCAGGACGGGCATTGGCGGCATTCCGGCGTGTAAAGCGGAATGACATGATCGCCTTTCCTGACGCTGGTGACACCCTTGCCGACGTCCACCACGATGCCCGCGCCCTCGTGGCCCAGAATTGCAGGAAACAATCCCTCCGGGTCCGCGCCCGAAAGCGTGAATTCATCGGTGTGACAGACTCCCGTTGCCTTGATCTCCACCATGACTTCGCCATCGCGCGGGCCTTCGAGTTGTACGGTGGTGATCTCCAGTGGCTTGCCGGCAGCTGTGGCGACGGCGGCGCGAACATCCATGACGAATTCCTCTGTATTTTCGAAGCATCGATCTGCGTTTTTGCGCGCACGGCCCGGCGCATTTGGTGATTGCCCGATAGCATATGATCGGGCAATCAGTCACGCAAATGAGCGAACCTCCGCATCAGCCAACATTCGAAACCATCGCCGCGCGCGCGGCGCCGGCAGTTTTCGTGCTGCTGTGGAGTACTGGGTTTATTGGCACAAAGTACGTGCTGGCCGGTGCCGAGCCATTGACCTATCTCGCAGTGCGAATGGTTTTCGCGGTTTTGCTGATGGGAGCGATCGCGGCGATCTTTCACCCGAAGTGGCCAGACCGATCCGGATTCTTTCATAGCGCAGTCGCGGGATGGCTTGTTCATGGATTTTATCTCGGCGGCACAGCCGTCGCGATCTTTCATTCCGTCCCGGCCGGGCTGTCCGCATTGATCCCCGGCCTGCAACCCATCCTGACATCGACGCTGGCAAATCGCTGGCTGGGCGAACGTGTCACACGGCTCCAGTGGGCCGGGTTGATAATGGGTCTGGCCGGGACGATGGTGGTCCTGCATAGCCGGCCGATATCGGGGCAGGCGGGATGGGGCTGGCTGGCAACCTGTGTTGCCCTCGTCAGCATCACGCTCGGAACGCTTTATCAGAAGCGGTATTGCAGCCACATCGATTGGCGAGCCGGAAATCTCATTCAGTTCGTATCGGCAGGATTGCTGTTCGCTGCGGGCGCGTGGCTGTTCGAGACGCGGGTGATCGACTGGAATCGTGAATTCGTTCTCAGTCTGGCCTGGCTGGTGATCGTGCTGTCGGTCGGATCGATCGGACTGCTGTACTGGCTGATCCGGCGTTCGGCGGCGACGCAGGTGGCGAGCTTGTTCTATCTGGTTCCCGGCGTGACCGCGATCATGGCTTACGTGTTGTTCGACGAGCGACTGGACTTCATTTCGATCGTCGGCATGGTGATCTGTGCCGCCGCTGTATTGCTCGTCAACAAAAGCTCACCGCCGGCACCCGTGCGTTAAGCGGTTCTGGTTTTCGCATAAGCGGCGAGGGCGCGGACGCGGGCGGCTTTGTGATCGACGATTGGCTCCGGATAGGTCTCGCCCAACTTGATGCCTGCGGCTGCCAACTCCATCGGCGTCGCTTCCCACGGCTGATGGATCATTTTTTTTGGCAACTGCGCTAACTCCGGCACCCACCTTGAAACGTATGTGCCGTCCGGATCGAACTTCTCGCCTTGAAGAATAGGATTGAAGATTCGGAAATAGGGCGCGGCATCGGCACCTGACCCCGCGACCCACTGCCAGCTTGCGGGATTGCTGCCGGGGTCTGCATCGACCAGCGTGTCCCAGAACCATTTCTCGCCGTCGCGCCAGTCGAGCAAAAGGTGTTTGACCAGAAACGAGGCCACGACCATGCGCACCCGGTTGTGCATGATTCCGGTACGCCAAAGCTGGCGCATGCCAGCATCGACGATGGGGTAGCCTGTCTGGCCCCGTTGCCACGCGCGCAGCGCCTTCGCGTCATGCTTCCACGGAAAGGCATCGAACGACGGCTGGAGGTTTTGCTCTGCCAGTTGCGGCAGATCGAACAGCAGATGCCGCGAGAATTCGCGCCAGCCGAGTTCGCTGAGAAATTTTCCGACGTCGCTCGCGATGGCAGGCTTTTGTGCCGCAGCAAAATTGGAGGCATGCCAGATCTGCCGGGGACTGATTTCGCCAAACCTCAGATGCGGCGATAGCCGCGAGGTTCCGTCGCGGTCGGGTCGGTCGCGAGACGTTGCGTAGCCGGCGACGTCGTGGTCGAGGAAATCTTTCAGTCGCGCCTGAGCGGACGCCTCGCCGGGCGTCCATGTGTCCCGTAATCCCGCAGCCCAATCGGGGCGAGTTGGTTCCAGGTGCCAAGAAGTGAGATCGTCACTCGTGACATTCGGACCCGCATTCAGTTTTTTGGGCGCGGGCAGAGGTTGCGGCGGATCGCCCAGACTCAGCACCCGCTTCCAGAACGGCGTGAAAACGCGCAGGCCACGGCCTTCCTTGTTGCGCAAGCTCTCGGGCTTGACGAGCAGGTCACTTGAAAAGCTGCGCGCGGTCACGCCGATGCCTTCCAGCGCTGTGGCGACTTCGCGTTCGACGGCGCCTTGGCTGGCGACGTCGCTCTCGATCCAGTGGACGGCCGCGGCACCAGCCTCTCTGACAACGTCCGGAATGATTTTTGCGGCCGGGCCTTTGCGCAGTATGAGCGGCTGACCGTGCGCATGCAGACTGGCTTGCAGGCTGCGCAGCGAATGAGCGAGCCACCAGCGCGAGGCGCTGCCCAGAGGGCGTCCCTTGGGCGGGCTCATCGACGTACTTTCCTCATCGAGCACGTAAAGGCAAATCACTGGGGCACCGCTTTGAGCGGCTGCGTGCAGCGCTGGGTGATCGGAAAGCCGAAGATCGTCTCGGAACCAGACGATAACGGACGTGGCCGGGATGGCTGTCATCGGAAAAGGGAAATCCTGATCGGCTGGCGGGAGTGCCCCGCGGGGTGGTACCCGAGGACCAGCGTTAATGAGACGGTAAACATAAACTGTCAAAGTTTATCAGTTTTTACGGCATGTATTCGGGGCAACGCGACATGGCATTTGGCTTGAGCAAGAGTTCCTTCGCTTTTCTGGGCTTCAAGCTCGGAACCAAGGCGATCATCTGCGCTGCCGTGCTGATTGCCGCAAATACCGCAATGCTGGTGGGGGCCGCGTACTGGTCGCTCAGCACCGAATTCGAAGCGCGCGGCAAATCCGATATCGAGACCAGTCTGCGGACCCTGACGCTCGCCTTCGCCGAGACCCACGGTGATGTCAAAATTTCAATCAAGGATGGGATCGTCAGCAAGGTCGAAATTCCTGCCATGCCCGAATTCAAGGACCACAAGACCGTGGATCGGGCCACGTCCTACATCGGTGGAACCGCGACCGTGTTCGTTTACGACGACGCGACCAGGCAGTTCGTCCGCCGGACGACCAATGTGAAGAAAGAGAATGGCGACCGCGCGGTCGGCACGCAACTTGCGGGAGACCATCCGGGACAGCCAGTGATCCGAGGCGGCCAAGCCTACAAGGGACCGGCCGTACTGTTCGGCAAGCGATTCATTACCGCTTATCAGCCGGTGTTCGATACCGCCGGGAAGATCATCGGCATTCTCTATGTCGGCATTCCGACAGCGCCGCTCGATGCGATGCTCATGCATGCCATGTGGATGATGTCGATCGCGGCCGTGCTTGGCGCGTTGCTTGTGCTTGCCGTCACCATGCTGCTCGTGCGCCGCATGACGGGTCCGCTCAATTCCGTCACGGATACGCTCACGTCGCTTGCCGAAGGCAAGCCCGATGTGAAGATCGATCATGTGGATCGCCACGACGAGATTGGCGCCATCGCGCGGACCATCGGCGTTTTCAGGACCAACTCTCTTGAACGCCGCCGACTGGAAGCCGAGCGCAAGACCGCCGAGGCGGAATCGATTCAGCAGCGCAAGACCGAACTGCAGAGTTTCGTGAACGAGTTTCAGATCAGCGTCGGCGGCATCATCGAGAAGGTTCTGAAGTCGGCAAGTCATTTCGAGGATGCAGCAAGGGATCTGACCAAAACCGCGCGGACGACCGCGGACCTCTCGAAGGAATCCGCCGATGCATCGACACAGGCCTCCGAGCATGTGCGCAATGCCGCCGCGGCATCGGAAGAACTGACAAGCTCCATCGCCGAAATCAGCCGCCGGGTTCAGGAGTCGAACGGTATCGCCTCCGACGCGGTCAAGCAGGCGGCCGCAACCGATCAGCGGATGGCTGACCTGTCGCGGGCCGGCGATCGAATCGGCGACGTGGTGAAGCTCATTACATCGATTGCCGAGCAGACCAATCTTCTCGCGCTGAATGCAACAATCGAGGCCGCGCGGGCAGGCGATGCCGGGCGCGGCTTCGCTGTCGTCGCTCAGGAGGTCAAGATTCTGGCCGGACAGACAGCCAAAGCCACCGACGAGATCAGCAGCCACATCGTCAACATGCAGTCCGCGACGCAGGAATCGGTTTCGGCGATCAAGGCCATCGGGCTGACCATCGAGCGCATCAACGACATCGCCACATCGATCGCCGCAGCCGTCGATCAGCAGGGAGCCGCCACCCAGGAAATTGCCCGAAGCGTCCAGGCGGCTGCAAATGTGACTACCGAGGTCGCAGCGAATGTGGGCAACGTCGCGAGCGGCGCTAACCAGACCGGCGAAACGTCCGATGAGATTCTCAAGTCAGCACAGGTGCTGAGCGGCGAAAGCTTGCAGCTTCAGGCCGAGGTCGTGCGCTTCCTCGACGGCGTCAGGGCAGCATGACGTTTTTCCACGAGAATCGCAGCCTTGGGATGCAACCGGATTGAGTCTCGTGCGTAGTTACAGGGGCGCGCAATCGGTGCGATGCAGGAGGTTTACTTGAAGCGAAATGTCATCCTCTATCTCGCGACACTGCTCGTTATTGTACCGATCGATTTTCTGTTTCTGGGTCTGGTCGCGAAAAGTTTCTTCACGTCGCAGGTCGGCGACATGCTGGGCACCATCCGTCTCGCGCCGGCTATTCTGTTCTATTTGCTTTATGTCGTCGGCATTCTGATCTTCGTTAGCGCCGCACCGGAGGCGACCTGGAAATCGACTTTGCTTTACGGCGCGCTGTTCGGCTTCTTCTGTTATGCGACGTTTGAACTGACGAACATGTCATTGCTGAAGCATTGGACCTGGCCGGTGGTGATCGTCGATATTGCGTGGGGGGCGTTCGTGACCGCGATTTCTTCCACGCTCGGCCTCCTGATCGCCAACTGGCTCTCGCCGCGCGTTTGAAGAGCGTCATCGCAGAAAGCCAGTTGAAATAGAAAAGGGACGCGGTGCGTCCCTTTTCGTTTGCGGATCTTGCGGCGGCTACCTCGGCTGCGGGACGATCCGAATATAGGGCTTGGGTGATTTCCAGCCTCCCGGATAAATCGTTCTGGCTTCATCGTCCGAAACGGAGCCGGCGATGATGACGTCGTCCCCCTGTTTCCAGTCGGCCGGCGTGGCAACGCGATGCTTCGCGGTCAGTTGCAGCGAGTCGATGACGCGCAGGATTTCATCGAAGTTGCGTCCGGTGGTCATGGGATACACCAGTATCAGTTTGATCTTCTTGTCTGGCCCGACGATGAACACGGTGCGCACAGTGGCATTGTCGGCTGCGGTGCGTCCGTCGGCACCGCCCGAGGTGCTGGCGGGAAGCATGTTATAGAGCTTGGAAACCTTGAGCTCGGTATCGCCGATCATCGGATAGTTCGGCGCGAAACCTTGCGTCTCCTTGATGTCCTCGCCCCACTTTTTGTGCTTGTCGATCGGATCGACACTCAGCCCAAGCAGCTTGACGCCGCGCTTGTCGAACTCCGGCTTCAGCCGCGCCAGCGTGCCGAGTTCAGTCGTGCAGACGGGCGTGAAATCCTTCGGATGGGAGAACAACAACGCCCAGCTATCGCCGATCCAGTCATGAAAATGGATGTGTCCCTCGGTGGTCTCCGCTTCGAAATCCGGCGGTACCGCGCCAATCTGGAGAGTCATAGTTCGGCCTCATGTGCTTAAAGTTACGAAGAAATTCAGCCTCAAAGATATAGCTGGCAGGGCGTCCAAACGAAATGGCACGCGAAAAAGGACAAGATTCATCTTCCTTGCGCGTACTTTCGAGAAATCCCTGCTGAATTCAGGCCAGTTGCCGAAACGGCACGATCGCAAGCCTTCGCGATCACGTTTCTGCAATGCCTAGAATTTGACGTTGATGCGCCCTACGGCCGCCGGTACCCGCTGTCATCTCCCTGAACCATGCGGACGGTCACTGCGACCAATCCGCAACCATGAGAGAAAGAAGCGATTCGCTGATCGCTTTATTAACGCTTCGTTTACGTCCGCATGAAAATGCTGCGGTACACAACAAGAGAAATGAAACTAACATGACTGCCGCCTCGACGACTTCTACTTCGACCCTTTCCGACCTGGTCCGTCAGATCGAAACTTCTCATGTCGCTGACCGCGATGTGGCCGCCCACGCTCTTGGCTTCGTGCGCGACGGCGTAATCACCGGGGAAGGTCCAACGACTGCAGGCCGCGTTCATTTTTCGCGGGCACTGGATGCCGGTGACGCCGCCTGGTGTGCACGCATTCTCACCGCGGCAGCGGTCACCAATCAGCCCGTCAGCCGGGCCGAGGCCGAAACCCTGTTCGAGATTAACGATGCCGCTTCAGAGCGCAGCGATGATGGCCTCTTTGACGACCTTTTCGCCAAGGCGATCGTGCATCACGCCGCGTCGGCGTCAGGTCTGCCGGTGCCGCCACG
>JAZKGC010000094.1:0-7198 GCA_040386115.1 Pseudomonadota bacterium | reverse complement strand
TTCGCCAAGAGCCAGCTCGGCGGCGGCACCCGCGTGCCGCGCAAGGGCACGGTGTTCGTCTCGGTGCGCGAAAATGACAAGGCGCGAATTCTCGACGCCGTGAAGCAACTGGCGTCGCTCGGCTTCAAGGTGATCGCGACATCAGGCACCCAGCGCTTTCTGGTCGAAAGCGGCGTGCCCGCCGAGAAGATCAACAAGGTGCTGGAAGGCCGCCCGCATATCGTGGACGCCATTACCAATGGCGAGGTGCAACTCGTTTTCAATACCACCGAAGGCCCGCAGGCACTGGCCGACAGCCGCTCGTTGCGGCGCGCTGCCCTCTTGCATAAAGTGCCATATTACACCACTCTTTCGGGTGCATTGGCGGCCGCACAGGGCATCCGGGCCTATCTGGGCGGGGATCTCGAGGTCCGCACCCTGCAGAGTTACTTCTCCGATCTCTGATATATTTGGCCGGTCTCCACGCCCGGCACTGTGATAAAGTGGAATTTGCGGCGGGAACTCTCCGGCCGCAATCATGTTCTCTTTCGTTGCCCGGGACCGCCGAAGGCCATCGGGTCAAATCAAAATATTTCGCGCATGCGGACAATCACCCGCCGCGCGAAATTGAAGGACGAAGACGAATGGTTGAAATGGTACCGATGACCCAGCCGGGATACAACGCGCTGGAAGAAGAACTCAAGAAGCGCCAGTCGGTCGATCGCCCGCGCATCGTCGAGGCGATCGCGGAGGCGCGCGCGCATGGCGACCTGTCAGAAAATGCCGAGTACCATGCCGCCAAGGAAGCGCAGTCGCATAACGAGGGCCGCATCGCGGAGCTGGAAGACAAGCTCGCGCGCGCCGAGATCATCGATGTCTCGAAACTCTCCGGCGACACCATCAAGTTCGGCGCGACCGTGACGCTGATCGACGAGGACACCGAGAAGAAGGCCATCTGGCAGATCGTCGGCGAGACCGAAGCCGACGCCAAGAAGGGCCGCATCTCGATTACCTCGCCGCTTGCACGGGCGCTGATCGGCAAGAAAAAGGGCGCGTCCGTGGAAGTTGTCGCCCCTGGCGGCGCGAAGGCTTACGAGATCACCAAGGTGGACTGGAAGTAGATTCCAGCGAGCTTACTGCTGAAGTCAGGCAAAAATGGCTGGGCTTTTTCCCGGCCATTTTTGCATCTTCCGCGCCGTCCCCGCCTTCGCGGGACGACGATTTGAAATCGCGAACGCGATTGCGGCAAGGGAGTGCCATGCGCAGATTTTGCACCATCGCTATGGCAATGGCCGCGACACTTGTGGCCAGCACAGCGTTCGCCGCTGAACTCCCTGTCCCGCCACCGGCCAAGCCCCAGGAGACGCTTCGAAACAAACCCGACAGCAATTCGAGGGAATTGTCTGTCTATGTCAATCAGCCGAATTGCAGCCGCTGGACCGACGATTGCGTGAACTGCACGCGCAGTGCCGGCAGCGAAGCGCCGACCTGTTCGAACATCGGGTTTGCATGTCAGCCGAAAGCCATTCGGTGCGTCGGGCTCGACGTTCCGCAGGGCGAACCGCCCTCGAAGTAAGCGGGCCGGTATCCCACGGGAAACCGGGGCAAGGCAGCAACACCGCTGACGACAATTATTCCAGCCCCGCCCACGAAATCGTCATCGGGTTTCCGAACGCCGGCGCTATTGCTTCCTTGGCTGCCGCGATATCAAATCATGCGTTTCCAAATTGGGGGTATCAAATGCAATACGAGAATTTTCTGGCGCCATACCGGCCCCAGCTTCTGAGCCTGTTTCGCATCTTCACCAGCCTGCTGCTGTTTCAGTACGGGGTCGCGAAAATCTTCAAGTTTCCGGTGCTGCCGTACTTCGCAAACATTCCGCCGCTCATCGTGGCTGCGGGAACGATCGAACTGATTTTTGGCGCGCTGCTGACGGTTGGATTGTTCACGCGATTCGCGGCGTTCATTCTTGCCGGTCAGATGGCCTTCGCCTATTTCATCGGCCACATGTTCAAGGGCGGCAACGCGGTGTTCCTGCCGCTGCTCAACGGTGGCACGGCGGCAGCCCTGTTCTGCTTCGCCTGCCTTTATCTCGCCGCCGCCGGTCCCGGCCCGTGGAGTCTCGACGCGACGATGCGTAACAAGGCGTAAGCCTCACTTCACGAAGAATACCACCGTCAAACCCGCGCCGACGGCCACCACCGCGGCGCGGATTATTTTTTCCGGCACTCGCCGCGCGAGACTGACGCCGTAGTATCCTCCGAACACCGATGCCGCAATTGTCACCAGCGCCTGCGGCCAGTGCACCAGACCGCCGGCGATCAGCAGCGCGGCGGACACGACCTGAATCAAAAACGCGACAAGGATCTTGGTCGCATTGGCCTTGTGAAAATCACCGCCGGCGATGATCGCCAAAGCCGCGAGCATCATGAAACCGACGCCGGCTCCAAAGAACCCGCCATACACGGCAACGACCGTCATCACCACATAGGCGACGAGCTTCGCGGTCGTGTGCTGACCTTGCGACCACGGCAATACGAACGCGCGGATCTGGCTGCTGAACGCGAACATCAGCGTGGCGGCCAACAGCAGCCACGGCACCAGCGGACGAAATCCGCCGTCGCCCAGCCAGATCAGCAGCAGCGCGCCGACAACACCCCCGATCAAGCCGATGATGGCGAACGGAATCATCTCGCGAAAATGCGCGCGAATTTCAGAACGGTAGGCCGCCACGCTGGCGAGATTCGACGGCGTCAGCGCCACCGCGCTGGTCGCGTTTGCGTCAAGCGTGGGGAGCCCGCTGGCGACAAGTGCTGCAAATGTGATGAACGTGCCGCCGCCCGCGACAGCGTTGATCGTGCCGCCGGCGAATCCGGCGACCGCCAGCACAACGATCTGGAACAGGGTCACGATTTTCCCTTCACGCAATTGGGCGCGAGGGAAGCGCCCAGCATGCCGCTTGTAGGATAATGCGCCGTGTATGAAAACGCCGCGCGCCGTATGTCCGCCATGTCCGCTCCGCCTTTCCGGGCACGACACAGGGAAATTCGCTATTCAGCCCTGCACTCCTTTCAACTCAAGCGGCACGTCCGGCGCGTCCTTGGAATTGTGCAGCACCAGCGACGTCCGCACATTCCGCACATGCGGCGCGGCGGTGAGATGCGCGACGAAATTCTGGAACGTCGCCATGTCGGGCGCGACGCATTTGAGGATGAAATCGATTTCCCCCGAGAGCATCCAGCATTCCCGCACCAGCGGCTCACGGCGCACAAAGTCCTCGAAGGCGCGCAGGTCGGCATCGGCCTGGCTCGACAGATGCACGGAGGCAAACACCGTGACATCGAATCCCAGCAACGGCGGATCGAGCAGCCCGCGGTAGCCGCGAATGTAGCCGTCCTCCTCCAGCGTGCGGACCCGGCGCAGGCAAGGTGGCGGCGAAATTCCGACCCGCCTGGCCAGCTCGACATTGGTGATTCGGCCATCGGCCTGGATTTCACTGAGAATTTTCAGGTCGATTTCATCGAGGCTTTTTGACACGCGTGTCCCAATCCGTGCTGGAATTCCGGCTCTTCCGGACAGTTCTAGCCAGCAGCGCGCCTCCGCGCAATTTTATTGCGCAAGTGTTGTGTTTTTGTCCGAGCTGGGGAAAATTTTGCGATATGGGTTGCATATCTTGCATAGCTCTCCAGATGACCTACACTAAAACTGATGCTTTCGACGCCCCAGCGATGCCTTTGCGGGCATTTCCCGCCTTTTCGCTGATCATTCCATATCCAAAACGCTCAGGGTCAGATCATGACCGCTCCTATTCATGCGAAGGTTGTCATCATTGGTTCCGGCCCGGCCGGATACACCGCCGCCATTTACGCCGCGCGTGCGATGCTCGAACCCGTGCTGATTCAGGGTATCCAGCCCGGCGGCCAGCTCACCATCACTACCGATGTCGAAAACTATCCGGGCTTTGCCGACGTCATCCAGGGTCCATGGCTGATGGAGCAGATGGAAAAGCAGGCAGCCCATGTCGGTACCAAGATCGTCACCGATCACGTCAACACACTTGAACTGGGCCAGCGCCCGTTCCGGATCGCCACCGACAGCGGCGACGTCTATCTCGCCGACAGCGTGATCCTGTCCACCGGCGCGCAAGCGCGCTGGCTCGGCATTCCCTCGGAAGAGAAGTTCAAGGGCTTTGGCGTCTCGGCCTGCGCAACCTGCGACGGTTTCTTCTATCGCAACAAGGAAGTCTTCGTGATCGGCGGCGGCAACACCGCCGTTGAGGAAGCGCTTTTCCTGACCAATTTTGCGTCGGCCGTGACGCTGGTTCACCGCCGCAGCAGCCTGCGCGCCGAGCGCATCCTGCAGGACCGCCTGTTCAAGCATCCCAAGATCAAGGTGATCTGGGACAGCGAGATCGACGAGATCCGCGGCTCGGAAAATCCCTCCAGGGTCACGCATGTGCGCCTGAAGCATCTCAAGAGCGGCGCGGTCACCGAACACGCCGCCGACGGCGTTTTCATCGCGATCGGCCATGCCCCTGCGACCGAACTCGTTGCCGGCCAGTTGAAACTGAAGTCCTCCGGCTACGTCGAGATCGCGCCGCACTCCACCGCCACGTCGGTGCCGGGGGTGTTCGCCGCCGGCGACGTCGCCGATGAAACCTATCGCCAGGCTGTGACAGCTGCCGGTCTTGGCTGCATGGCGGCACTGGAAGCGGAACGATTTCTTGCTCACAGCGCCACCGAACGCGCAGCAGCGGAATAATCACATGCCTCGAACACGCAATGGACTTAGCGACATGGATTGGGACAAGCTGAAGGTGTTTCACGCGGCTGCGGAAGCGGGAAGCTTCACGCACGCCGGCGAGCAGCTTGGGCTGTCCCAGTCCGCGGTTTCACGCCAGGTCAGCGCGCTTGAGCAGGAACTTTCAGTCTCGCTGTTTCATCGCCATGCGCGCGGACTGATCCTGACCGAACAGGGCGATCTGCTGTTTCGCACCGCGCATGACGTCTTTATGCAATTGCAGGCAGCGCGCGCCAAGCTCACCGACAGCCGCGAGCGGCCGAGCGGCGACCTCAAGGTCACGACGACGCCGGGCGTCGGCATCAACTGGCTGATCCCGCGGCTCGGCGAATTTACCGCGCTTTATCCCGATATCCGGATTTCGCTGATCGTGACTGACGAGGAACTCGATCTGTCGATGCGGGAGGCCGACGTGGCGATCCGCACGCGCAAGCCGACGCAACCCGATCTCATCCAGCGCAAGCTGTTCTCGATGGGCTTCCACGCCTATTGCTCGCCGGAATACATCAAGCACTATGGCACGCCCCGTTCGCTCGACGAACTGGACTCCCATCGCATCATTATGCTGAGCGATACGAACGTGCCGCCGCATCTGCAAAACAGAAGCTGGCTGATCGAGGCCGGCCGCAACGGGGCCGGCCCGCGCGAGCCATTCTTCAAGGTCAACAACATCCTCGGGCTGGTACGCGCCTGCCAGCAGGGGCTCGGCATTGCGGCACTCCCCGATTACCTCATTGAGGATACCAACCGTCTCGTGCAGCTGTTCGGCGAGTCCGACTCGATCCAGCTGGATACCTATTTCGTCTATCCCGAAGAATTGAAGTCGGTGGCGCGAATTCAGGTTTTCCGTGATTTTATCGTCAGTAAAGCTCAGCGCTGGCCATCGTGAGCGGCTGCGCAGTGCTTCAAACAATCGTTTGAGCCCCTTCCATCTCGCATGACTGACATACCGGGATCGTGGTTGTCCGCATGGCAAAACGGGGACCATACTCTGATCACACTGAGTGCTCGCGGCCGCACATTGTCCCCCTCCTCCAGCGGCACGGGAACTCGGTTGTCCCTCTTGGAAGGTGATTGTGTCGGCCTCACGTGGCCAAAAACTAAACAAGCCGGGCTCTTTAGCCCGGCTTTTTTTTCGCGCATTCAACACAGTACGCTGCAGTACGCGCTACAGCCGCGCGCGCGACAATCGCAGGGCGTTGGCGATTACGCTGACCGATGACAGCGCCATCGCGGCCGCGCCCACCATCGGCGACAGCACAATGCCGAACACCGGATACAGCGCACCCGCGGCAATCGGAATTCCGGCCGCGTTGTAGAGGAATGCGAACACCAGGTTCTGGCGAATGTTGCGCATTGTCGCCTGCGACAGCACATGCGCCTCCACCAGCCCCATGAGATCGCCGCGCAGCAGCGTAATCCCCGCGCTCTCGATGGCGACATCGGTGCCGCTGCCCATCGCGACGCCGACATCGGCGGCTGCGAGCGCCGGCGCATCGTTAATGCCGTCGCCGACCATGGCCACGCGACGTCCCTCGCCGCGCAGCCGCGCGACCACGTCGGCCTTCCGTTCGGGCAACACGTCAGCCTCGACCTCGCCGATGCCAAGCGTCTTCGCCACCGCCTGCGCCGTGGTGACACTATCGCCGGTGAGCATGACGATGCGCAGGCCGCGTTCGCGCAGCCGTTTCAGCGCAGGCTGTGCACTCGCTTTGATCGGATCGGCGATGGCGATGACGCCGGCAGCGCGGCCATCGATCGCGACTGTGATCGCGGTGGCGCCATTCTCGCGCTGCGCGCGGGCATCGTCATCCAGCGCCCGGGTGTCAATCTTCATTTGCTGCATGATGGTCGCATTGCCAAGCACGACCGATTTGCCATCGACAGAGCCCACCGCGCCCTTGCCCGCGGGCGAGGAGAAATCATGCACGTCGCTCAATGCGAGCTTGCGGTCTTTCGCGGCATTGAGAATGGCAAACGCCAGCGGATGCTCACTGGCGCGCTCGACGCTTGCCGCCAGTCGCAGCAACTCGTTTTCATCGAAGCCGCTCGCGGCGATCACCGCCACAACCTTCGGCTTGCCCTCGGTGAGCGTGCCCGTCTTGTCGATCACCAGCGTGTCGATGCGCTCCATCCGCTCCAGCGCCTCGGCGTCGCGGATCAGGATGCCGGAGCGCGCGCCGCGACCGACGCCGACCATGATCGACATCGGCGTCGCCAGACCCAATGCGCAGGGACAAGCGATGATGAGCACCGTCACCGCCGCAATCAGCGCATAGGTGAAGCGCGGTTCGGGTCCGAATACAGCCCATGCCGCGAAGGCCGCGAGTGCTGCGGCGATCACCACGGGCACGAACCAGCCCGCGACCTGATCGGCCAGCCGCTGCACCGGCGCGCGCGAGCGCTGCGCCCGCGCCAC
>JAZKGC010000093.1:44252-45715 GCA_040386115.1 Pseudomonadota bacterium | reverse complement strand
TGATCTGATCTTCCTGCTTCGATCCGGTGCCGCCCATCTTGAATTCGCCGGGCTTGGCCTTCACCGCTGCGATATAGTCCTTCACCGTCTTGTGCGGGCTGTCGGCGTTGACCCAGAGAACGAATTCGTCGAGCGCCATCATCGCAACCGGCGTCAGATCCTTGTAGCTGAACGGAATGCCCGTTCCCAATGGCGTGGTGAAAAGATTCGACAGCGTGATGACCAGCTTGTGCGGATTGCCTGCCGAGCTTTTGACGTCGAGGAAGCCCTCGCCGCCCGCGCCGCCCGCCTTGTTCACAACCACCAGCGGCTGCTTCATCAGATTGTGCTTGGTGACGATGCCCTGGATGGTACGAGCCATCTGGTCCGCGCCGCCGCCTGTGCCCGCAGGCACGACGATCTCGACGGGACGGGTCGGCTCCCAAGCGGCGTATGCCGGAACGGAAACCAAAGCTGCCCCCAGCGAAACGCCAAGGCCCAGTGCGAGCCTTATCGTGTGATTAGAAGATCCTATCATCGCATTTCTCCCCAATCGTTGTTTCATGCCACTCAGCGGCGGCTTAGGTCCGAAGCCTGCGCCTTGCGCAAGCTCTCGGTCATTCTGGTCGAAACGTCTTCATGCACTCGTTTGCATGCACTCGTTTGAATGGCCGGCTGCGAAGCGACAGCGTCCGCGACGGTCATCAACTGTCATTGTCTGGGAGTTCGCGCCGATAGCTAGGGCCGCATTCGTCGCGCCTGCGCGCAGCCCCGGGCGCATCGCGTGAACCGCAAAAATGGCGTGAGCCATAGTCTCCTCCCGAGACGCGCTGTTCAATTGAAGAGAGCGACAGCAGCTGTCCGAAGCACATCCTTGTATGCGATATGCCAGGACACAAGCGTTATTCTGGAAACACGTGTTCGGCGCTGCGGCATCGTGTGGGCCATCGGCGACGCCAAAGCATCGAAAAACCGCTCCGTTGCGCCGCGTCTCCAAAGTTGAGCGCTATATTTTGTGCACGCTTTCAGCGGCTTAGGATTTTGCTGACGACGCTCGGAACGTCATTGCTGCGCGTTGTCACCGGCACCAGGGGCTTCCTCGGAATTTTGAGTGAAACCAATCAGATGACGAGCCTCGTCGCTGGAGATGCAGAATCACATGGGGCGATCGCGGTCAGCCTTCGCACCGTTCGGGGCGAGGGAAGCCGCGCCGACCGTCCATTTACGGAGTCAGTTTTCGCCCGACGTAAGGCATACAAAATACCAACAATAGATGGCTGATGTCCTGATCTGCGCCTGAATGCTGCGTTGCCCTCAATTGAATTACTGCGTCAAAATGTCGCATAAGCGGGCGAGGTTGTACAGGAATAACGGGTGCCACGAAAAAGGCCGGCGGGGTTGCCGCCGGCCTCAACCATCAATATCGCGCGTAAATCCTATTCAGCAGCTTCGACTTTCCGCGGCGGTGCCAGCGCTCCCGAATT
>JAZKGC010000093.1:29917-44152 GCA_040386115.1 Pseudomonadota bacterium | reverse complement strand
CACGGAATGTCATCCTTGTTGAGGATATCCATGGCCTCGAATTTCGTCTTGGTCATGGTCCACTGTTCGATGCGCGCGAAGATTTCATTAAGACGCGGCAGACGCACAGCCGGCTTGGCGTAATCCGGATGGGTCTTCCAGCCAGGCTCGCCGATCACGTCGCAGATTTTCTCCCAGACCGGAGCCTGGGTAATAAAATACAGGTAAGCGTTCGGGTCAGTCTCCCAGCCCTTGCACTTCAGGATGCGGCCCGGCTGACCGCCGCCGGAATCGTTGCCGGCACGCGGCACGGCGTCGCCGAACGGAATGCCTTCGCCAAACTGGCTGTATTCCTTGAGAGGACCATGCGCGAGACGCTGCTGGTCGCGCATCTTGACGCGCGCCAGATTAAGTACGCCGTCCTGCATCGCCGCGGTGACCTTCTGTCCCTTGCCTGTGGCCGTGCGCTGGTAAAGCGCGGTGACGATGCCGAGCGCCAGATGCAGGCCGGTGCCGCTGTCGCCGATCTGCGCGCCGGTGACAAGCGGCAAGCCATCGCGGAAGCCGGTCGTTGACGCCGCACCGCCGGTGCACTGCGCGACGTTCTCATAGACCTTGCAGTCTTCGTAAGGTCCGGGGCCGAAGCCCTTGATCGACGCCACGATCAGCTGCGGATTGATCTTCTGGATGATTTCCCATGAGAAGCCCATGCGATCCAGCACGCCGGGACCGAAATTCTCGACCAGCACGTCGCACTTCTTCATCAGCTCGGTGAGGACTTCCTTGCCCTTCGGGTTTTTGGTGTCGAGCGTGATCGAGCGCTTGTTGTGGTTGAGCATCGTGAAATAAAGGCTGTCCGCGTTCGGGACATCCATCAACTGGCCTCGCGTGATGTCACCAACGCCGGGACGTTCGACCTTGATCACATCGGCGCCGAACCATGCCAGAAGTTGCGTGCAAGTCGGTCCCGACTGAACGTGGGTGAAATCGAGAATGCGAACGCCCTTCAGCGCCTGTGTCATTGTCTGCTCCGTATCGGTCGGCGCCTTCTGACGCCGAGTGCGAGGATTGAAATTGGCTGGAAGCAACATGCTGCCAACAGTGTAGCCTGTTTATTTCTTCTTCAGAACGCTTTGCGGATTGAGATTGCCGATGCGGCCGCTTTCGCTGCCGGCGGCCGGGTCGATCACCGCATTGATGAGCGTCGGCTTGCCCGAATCCATCGCTGCGTTCACCGCGCGCTTCAACTCATCAGGGGACGTCACATTGACGCCGACGCCGCCGAAAGCTTCCATCATCTTGTCGTAACGCGCGCCCTTCACGAAAACAGTTGGCGCGACATCCGGGCCGCCCGTGGGGTTGACGTCGGTACCGCGATAGATGCCGTCATTGTTGAAGATAACGATGCAGACCGGCAGCTTGTAACGGCAAATCGTTTCCACCTCCATGCCGGAGAAGCCGAACGCGCTGTCGCCCTCGATGGCAAGCACCGGCTTGCCGGTCTCAACGGCTGCGGCGATGGAATAACCCATGCCGATTCCCATGATTCCCCATGTGCCGACGTCGATACGCTTGCGCGGCTGATACATGTCGATGATGCCGCGCGCGAGATCGAGCGTGTTGGCGCCTTCATTGACCAGGATCGCATCCGGACGCTCCTTGATGATGGTGCGCAAAATACCGAGTGCGCCGTGATAATCCATCGGCGAGTTGTTGTTCATCAGGCGCGGTGCCATTTTGGCGACGTTGTCATCGCGCTTGGTCTGAACGGCTTTGGTCCACTCCGCTGCCGGCACCGTCCAGTTGCCGCCCATGCCCTGCACAAGGGCCGCGACGCATGAGCCGATATCGCCGACGACAGGGGCGACGATCTCGACGTTCGAATCCATTTCCTTCGGCTCGATGTCGATTTGGATGAATTTCTTCGGCGCATCGCCCCAGGTCTTGCCCTTGCCGTGCGACAGCAGCCAGTTAAGCCGCGCGCCGATCAGCATGACAACGTCTGAATCCTTCAGCACCGTCGAGCGCGCAGCGCCAGCGCATTGCGGATGCGTGTCGGATAAAAGACCCTTGGCCATACTCATCGGCAGGAACGGAATTCCGCTTTTTTCAACCAGAGCGCGGATCGCGTCATCGGCCTGCGCGTAGGCCGCGCCCTTGCCGAGAATAATCAGCGGCTTCTTTGCCGATCTGAGCACGTCGAGCGCGCGCTTCACCGATTCAGGGGCCGGGAGTTGCGCAGGTGCGGCGTCGATCACCTTCACCAGCGACTTCTTGCCAGCATCGGCATTCATCACCTGTCCGAACAGCTTGGCCGGCAGATCGAGATAGACGCCGCCGGGACGTCCCGACACGGCGGCGCGAATCGCGCGCGCCACGCCGATGCCGATATCGGCAGCGTGCAGCACGCGGAAGGCCGCCTTGCAGAGCGGCTTCGCGATTGCCAGCTGGTCCATCTCTTCATAATCGCCCTGCTGCAGATCGACGATCTCGCGCTCCGACGAGCCCGAGATCAGGATCATCGGGAAGCAGTTGGTCGTCGCATGAGCGAGTGCTGTCAGGCCGTTGAGGAACCCGGGCGCCGACACCGTGAGACAGACGCCGGGCTTCTTCGTCAGGAAGCCCGCGATTGACGCGGCGTAGCCGGCATTTTGCTCGTGGCGAAACGAAAGAACGCGAATGCCTTCGGCTTGGGCCATGCGACCGAAATCCGTGATCGGGATGCCAGGGACGCCGTAGATGGTGTTGAGGCCGTTAAGCTTGAGCGCGTCGATTACGAGATGAAAGCCATCCGTCAGCTCCTGCTCTGCTTCGTCCGCAGTTGTGGTCTCTGACTTGTTTAACGCCGTCAGCATTGGTGGCCTCCCTGGTCTCTTTTTTTGATCGTTGGTCTAGGTAAAGATTTCCTGGCCGTGGGTTTCAACATACGTCGCGAGTCCGAGCGTATGGTCGCGGGCGCGCTTCTCGGCAAGCTCCGTGTCACGCTCCTCGAGCGCCTCGATGATCGCCATGTGCTCGGGCAACGAGGTCGCCGTCCGATCCTGCCGGCCGATCGTCAATTGCCGGTAGCCGCGAACATGCAGGAGGATGTCGTTGGTCATATCGACCAAGACCTGCGATTCGCTGAGCGAAATCAACGCCTGATGAAACGCGATGTTCGCCTTCGAGTACTCCTGGATGTGATCCTGCGGCAGGCGATCCTTGTTGAAGTCCTTGAAGAAGTTGCGCAGCGCTGAAATATCTTTCTTGCGCGCCGTCGTCGTGATGAGGCGCGCCGCCATGCTCTCCAGCGCGGCCCACGCGCGGATCATATCGACGATCTCGGCCTTGGTCTTGCGGACGACGACGATGCCGCGCCGTGGCACGGTTTTCACGAAGCCGTCCTGCTCAAGCATCGCGATGGCTTCGCGGATCGGCGTGCGGCTCACGCCCAGATGTTCGGACAACGCGCGCTCGTCGAGCATGACCGGCTCGGGCGACGCGTAGATATCCATCTTGAGGATGGCTTCCTTCAACGCGTCATAGGCTTTGTTCTTGAAACTGGCTTCGGGCGCGATACGAACGATTCCGATATCCGGCTCGGTCAGCAGCACTTTCGATATTTTTTGCGTAGCCATGAATCATCTCCCTCGCTTCTGGAGAGGCAGTAGTACCATGCGGCCGTAGTTGACGTTTTCTGGCATGCCAGATGCCACCGTGTCAAGATGAGCTGACTGAACCGCTACAGCCTAATGAAGCTGCTTGACATTACCGTTCTTGGCATACCAAATGCCAATGAAGTGACTGGGTTATGCAGTAAGATCGGTCGCATGATTTATGGGTGATTGAAGTGTCTGGCCCCAGTCGCAGGCCCGCGCGCGGCATGCGGTGAGCGTCGGCATATCGACTTGAAGCGCTCGGGAAATAACGTCCCAAAGCCCGGGTGCAATCCAAGGTTTTAAAAATGGACGTGACAGGAGGAAGCAATGGCTCATTCACAGGATGCGGCGCGCAGGCTTGACGTCGGACAGCAGGCGAAGGGCGAGGTTCAGAAGATTCTCGCCGCCGTCAAAGCGGACAAACGCACCAGCCTCACAGCGCCGGAAGGCAAGCTGGTCTGCGACGCCTACGGAATTCCGGTCCCTAAAGAAGGTGTCGCGAAATCCGCCGCCGATGCTGCGAAGATCGCGGGCGGCATGGGCTTTCCGGTGGTGATGAAGATTGTATCCCCGGACATTCTTCACAAGACCGAGGCCGGCGGCGTGATCGTCGGCGTCAAAACCGCCGCCGACGCCGAAAATGCGTATGACACTATTCTCGCCAACGCAAAGAAGTACAAAGCCGACGCCAAGATCGAAGGCATCCAGGTTCAGCAGATGCTGATGGGCGGCACCGAAGTGATCGTCGGATCGATCACCGACGGCTCGTTCGGCAAGCTCGTCGCATTCGGCCTCGGCGGCGTTCTCGTCGAGGTTCTTAAAGACATCACATTCCGTCTTGCTCCGGCAACGACGTCCGATGCCCTCTCAATGCTCGACGGCATTCAGGCCGCCGAAATGCTGCACGGCGTCCGTGGCGGCGATCCGGTGAATCGCGATGCGCTCGCATCGATTATCGTCAACGTCTCGCAGCTTGTGAGCGATTTCCCGGAAATCGTCGAACTCGATCTCAACCCGGTATTCGCAACCAAAAAGGATGCAATCGCCGCCGACGTGCGCATTGTCGTCGATTTCGACTACAAGCCGCGCCCTGCCCCTCGTTCGAACGAGGAAATCGTCACCGCGATGAACCGCATCATGATGCCCAAGGCCGTCGCCGTGATCGGCGCTTCGGCTGAGGACGGCAAGATCGGCAACTCGGTGATGAAGAACCTCATCAACGGCGGCTACAAGGGCGAGATTTATCCGATCCATCCCAAGGCCGACGAGATCATGGGCCGCAAGGCCTACAAGAGCGTCAAGGATGTGCCAGGCGTCATCGACACCGCCGTGTTCGCCATTCCCGCGAAATTCGTGGCTGGCGCGCTCATTGAGTGCGGCGAGAAGAAAATTCCAGGCGCGGTTCTGATCCCGTCAGGTTTTGCGGAAGCCAACGAGCCTGCATTGCAGGAAGAAATCGTCGAAATTGGCAAGAAGTATAATGTCCGCCTGATGGGGCCGAACATCTACGGCTTCTACTATACCCCCGCCAATCTCTGCGCGACCTTCTGCACGGCTTATGACGTGAAGGGTTCTGCGGCGCTGTCGTCGCAATCGGGCGGCATCGGCATGGCCATCATCGGCTTTTCGCGCTCCGCCAAAATGGGTGTGTCGGCGATCGTCGGCCTCGGCAACAAATCCGACATCGACGAAGACGATCTGCTCGCCTTCTTCGAGCAAGACCCCAACACGACGATCATCGCGCAGCATTGCGAGGATCTGAAAGACGGCCGCGCCTTTGCGGAAGCCGCCAAGCGCGTCTCCAAAAAGAAGCCGGTTGTCGTTCTGAAAGCCGGACGCACATCGGCAGGGGCGAAGGCGGCCTCCTCGCACACCGGCGCGCTCGCCGGAAACGACAAGATCTATGAGGATGTGCTGAAGCAGTCGGGCGTGATCCGCGCCCGTTCGCTGCGGCAGCTTCTGGAGTTCGCACGCGGCATTCCCGTGCTGCCGACCCCGAAGGGCGAAAACGTCCTCATCATCACGGGCGCCGGCGGCTCAGGCGTGCTGCTGTCGGACGCGGTGGTCGATAACGGTCTGTCGCTGATGGCGATGCCGCCGGATCTCGACGCAGCATTCCGCAAGTTCATCCCGCCGTTCGGCGCGGCCGGCAATCCTGTCGATATCACCGGCGGCGAGCCGCCAATCACCTACGTCAACACCGTCAAGCTCGGTCTCAACGACGATCGCATCCACGCGCTGATCCTCGGCTACTGGCACACGATCGTCACTCCGCCGATGGTGTTTGCGCGCAATATGGTCGAAGTGAAAAACGAGATGAAGGCCAAGGGCATCGACAAGCCTATGGTGGCTTCGCTTGCAGGCGACGTGGAAGTCGAGGAAGCTGCCGAATACCTCTACCAGAACGGCATTCCGGCTTACGCCTACTCGACCGAACTGCCGGTCGAAGTACTCGGAGCGAAATACAAGTGGGCGCGTGGCGCGGGCCTTCTGTAAAAGAACAGGCCTTCTCTAAAAGAATATAAATATGCCGCTCCGGAAATCCGGGGCGGCATATTCGATATCGGTGGAACAGCTTCCGCAGCGCGGGGTCCGTTTTGCCGGGCTGGGCAATATCCGCGAGCATTGGCGGCTCCGCGAAAAAGCCGGCTCCTAAATGAAACGAAAATCGCTCTGGTACGCGTGGGTTTCCGCCAGCGAAACCGATGTGGCCATGACCTGGTCGTGAAGACCTTCATCGCGTTGGACATCAACCATCGTATCGACCATCTCTACAAGCAGTGATACCTGGGCCTCCACGAAGTCTCCGACGGAACCAAAATGGTCGGCTGTGTCCCGGCCAAAATCCGATTTGAAAACGAAACTGTCCGCGGCAGTCCCGTTGGCAATCTGCATGTGAGATGAGGCGAAGGCATTCTGATGGTGATTGTGATGTCCGGCGTTGTCCCACATCGACATATGGCTGGCTGTACTAAAGTTGTAGGCAACAAAGTGCGAACCGTTCGAATGTCCGCTCGCGCCATGCCAGGAGCCCGCGTGTGTATCGATCGCGCTCAAAAGCGAATCTGAGAATGAAATCTTCAGGCTGACATTGAACACCGAAAGCCCGTTGAACACCGAAGCCCCGTCGGCTGATTTGGCAATACCGCTGGTGTGGCCATGAATTGCGTTGAAGGACACATCCGTCCCGGTTGAGGACACCGATGCATGGTCCATCAACGTCGCATCGCCGCTATCGTTCGCCGCGAGAACTGCTTTGCCGCTTCTGTCCTCGCTGCCCAAGCCTTCAACCTGTATTTCGCTCGCTTTATTCAACTGTAGTGCAGAGGTTTCATGACTGCATGCATCACCACACGTCACGCCGCTGCCGGCGCTTGCGTCAGTCAGTTCATTGCTGTTGCCGCCCACGACGGTATCTTGATCCTGTGAAGCGAGCCGCATCTGGTCATCATCAATTGACCGATGGTGGTGGTGATGATGCTCGTCGTGGATAACGAGGTCGAACTTATCGACGGCAATTCCTCCGTGCCCATCGCTCGCGATCACCTTGAGATGCAGAATACCGCACTCGCCCTCTGGAGGCTTTCCTGAAAACGTCAGCGTGACAGGATCGAACGTCAGCCAGCACGGCAGCGGGTCGCCGTTTGCAAGGGTCGCCCGATAGGTGAGGATGTCGTTTGCGTCCAGATCGGCGAATGTGCAGGCCGGAACAATGTATTCAAACCTGCAATGATTCCTGACGTGCTGATCGGGGACCTGGTGTTCGACGACAGGACTATCGTTAAGACCGTTGATGGTGAGCGTCAGTTTTTCCGGAACAACGGACGCCCCCGGCTTGCTGTCGAACGCGATGGTATAGACCGCCGACTCATCGGTACCCAGAAATGTAAAATCGCCGGGATCATACGTGACAACGCCGGTCGCCGGATCGAGATCAACCAGATTTGCGAGATTGACGCCTTCAGGTATCGGCGCCGTCGCTTCTGCTTCAGCAATAACGCCGGTTCCAGCCACGTAGCGGGCCGAAGCGTCGGTGACGATCTCACCATCGGAACGCGTGACTGTCACCTGATCGCTGATGGCGAAACTTCTGTCGACAGCCCCCTCTGCCTGAACGTCAAACACGTTCTCCACGGCAATGGCGATTACCACGGGCGCGGCGGGCTGTGCTGGAATGACCAGGTCATCCTGCGCCATCGACTGCATCGGTATGACAGCCGCCGCACTCGCAAGGGCGATCAGCGCGGGCACGTCGAACGCAATTGTTTGTCCCGTATTGCGCCCGGAGGCATCGGCGAGCGCGTTCTGGCTGGAGCCGGTCCGACTCGTCAAGGGGCCGTCAGGATTGTATTGCGGAAAAGAGATCTTGAACACGTCCTGGATCAGCGCCTTTTCAGTCTGAAACTCAGCCATAGTTTTCAACTGGTCAACCGCCGACATCGGCTGGCCTGCGCCGGCAGGTGAAACAAACGTCACAAGCCCCGCGTGCGATACCGTCCTCATCAGGTCGCCGGATACTTTGTCGTAAAGCTGGAAGAAGCCCGTTCTGCCGTCCGGCTCCTTCAGCACGGAGAATTTGGTCGGGCCGTTCTCCGCGACAATTTCGACCAGGACGGCAGTGCCGCGAATCCCCATCGTGGCAACAGGCGTTTCGACGCGCATGTTGCCAAACTTCGCCGTGTGGCCAGCCACCAGCGTGATCGTTCCCTGAACCAGACTCATCAGCGACGAGTTTGAGGATCCGTTTGGATCGTAGATCATCTCGTCCAGAACGACCCGTGCATTCGACGCAAGACCGAGTGCAGTCCCATCGATGAAACTCATTGCGACTGTGGTATCGGCCCCCGACTGGATGACATCGCCTTTAAGAAGTCTGTCGCCTTGTTTGAGTTCTACGGAAACCCCGCTTCGGGTAACCACCGCAGTGCCCATGAGTTTAATGACATTGCCGACAGCAAGAACGGCACTTGCGATCTGGTCCGCCTGCGCGTACTGGAGCCTCCCCGTGATCGCCTCGACGACGTTTCCGGAAAGACTCGCTCCTTCCGGCGACATCAGCACTGGACGATGCTCACCTTTGAAATAGTCGTGAATGGTGGTGCTGTACGTCCCGTTGGAGATTGTCAGATCCGGGCCAGTTCGGTTGTACGCGCCGGAGAACAGCAGATCCGCGCTGACGATTGCGGTTGCGCCAGGCACGGCGGGGCTACCATCCCCGCCTTCTCTCAACACGAAAGAACCGGAGTAGGCCGCGGGCACATCGATCGATGCGTTCTGTATGCCGGCGTTGCTCATGTGTTTAGCGCCTTCGCTCTCTCTTGATCCTTGCTACAGCGATATCGCCTCGCCCTGCGGACTCGCGCGATCAACGACACGCCTCGTTTTCGTATCGCGGCCATTCCGCTTCGGCACGTTCACGGCGCTCCCGAGCGCGGTCACGAGCGCCGCGTTGACGTCCTCGATCCGGCCAAGTTTGATCAGTAACGCCGCGAGCTTGCCGAAGGCATCCGGCAGGTCCGGTCTCAATCTTATGACCTCGCGATAGGCATGAGCCGCATCGAGATGCTGTCCCAGCGCTTCGCATGATTGCGCAAGACAGAGCCAGGGCTTGTAAGTGTCGGACCTGATTGCAGTCAGCATCTTGAAGAGCCGCTTCGCCTCGACGTGGTTGCTCCTGGCTGCGAGCAGTTGACCGAGCCTATGGATCGCATCGGCATTCTTCGGCATGACCTCGATGATTTGCCGGTATCCGCGTTCAGCTTCCACCAGCTTGCCAGTCTGGTGAAGTTCAGTTGCTTCCTTCAGAACATCAGGGATGCTCCTCCTGTCGATCTTGCCGCCGAGATTCAATCCATTGTTCGTACCGACCACGACGCACCGGATGCGGCGCTCTTTCACCCCGAATGAATATTTGTATGACTCATTTCCACGCAGGAAATCATATTCAGTGATGCCATTGGCGATGGCATGACGAATGCTGTGGGCATGCAGGATCACGCCCGGCGGCGGCCCATCGAAGGTTTCGTCGCGCCCCGTCATGTAGAACAGAAAACTATGCTTGCGCTTGTCGATCAGCGTCGCGAGCGCGGCAAGCGGGCGATCCTCCTTCCAAAGCGTCGGCAGGAACAGAAGACCGGCCCTGAAGCTCCGCATCAGCATCGCCCGGTTGGAACGCACAAGAGTATGGACAAGATCGCCTTTCCGCGGCGTCCATTTTGTTTTCCAGAATTCAAGCAGGGTATTGAGATCCCGCTCGATCGTTTCCGGCGTAGACTCGCTGATGCGGTATTCGCCCGTTTCATCCACAAGCCTCAGCAACCGTCTGATCTTTTGTCTCGTATTTGCGCTTAACGTCCCAAGGTAGGAATCCCAGTCAGGAGGAAGCACCGCAAACGGGCATAAATTATTGTCGATGCCGTCGATCTTGCCGACGCGATCGATCTCGCCGGTCTTGAAACTCGCTTTCGGAAAATGCGCCAGCAGAAGCCGCATGCGCGGCTCCGATAAGCGGATATTCTCAAGATTCAGACGGGCCCAGTTCATCTGCTTCAGGTGCCGGACAAACGCGGGAATCGCCTGATGCTCTGTACCAGGCGCGCAGAGAATGCCCGTGTAATCGGCGGCGAAATTACCCGCCATGTTGAGTTCATTGTGGAAGCGCGCGTCCTCCATCTTGGTTTGAATCCGCAATGGCATAAAGGCGACGTATGGAGCATCGGGCTTGTCGCTGGCCTTCGCCGCAAGGACAAACCACGGACTGACAATCTGTCCGAGCCAGCCAGAAAGCCATTTCCAGGACGTAAACAACTGGGCATCCGGATCCGCGTCATAGACGGCGTTCCAGTTATCCTCCAGCCGGACGAAATCCGGCAATGTGTCGATGACATCGATGCGCACAGTATGACCTCGCTCTCAAAGGTTATGATCTCAAAATCAGCGCCTCATATCAGTTCGTCTTCACCGCTCGCGGAATGCACGCGACATGCTGTCGTGGATCGGCTTCACGATGTACTGGAAGAATGTTCGCTCTGCTGTCTTGATGTAAACTTCTGCCGGCATGCCCGGCGTCGGGCTAAACCCCGGAATAGTCGCTACTTCCTCGATGTTCAGCTTGACGCGGATGACATAGATGTCTGTCGGGCCCATTTGCTGCGATTTCTTCTCGTCAGCCAGCGTATCGGCCGAAAGATAGATCACTTCACCAGACACCATCGGCGTGATGCGCTGGTTGAGCGCCGTCAGCCGGACCGCCGCGTGTTGCCCCTTCTTGACGCTGTCGATGTCCTGCGGACGCACGCGCGCCTCGATAATCAACTCATCCTTGAGAGGCAGAATCTCCATGATATTCTTGCCGGCCTCGATCACTCCGCCGTGCGTGTGATATCTCAGCTTGACCACAACGCCCCTGACCGGCGCCGTGATGCGAATGCGGTCCAGAACGCCCTTGGCACTGAGCATTCGCTCGCGCACATCGACGAGTTCACCGCGCACTTCGTGCATCTGCTCGACCGCTGTTTTGATCGCGATCTTCTTGACGCCGTTGATCTGCTCGACGGCCCTTGCAATGCGTTCCTTGGCATCGCCGATATCGCCCATGATGCGGCCGACCTCACCTTCGAGATTCGCCTGCGAACGCTGCAACACCAGAAGTTCCGGTTTCCGCACCAGCCCGGTCTTCAGGAGATACTCCTTGGTCTCGACTTCTTCTTCGATGAACTTGATCTGGCGACGGACACTATCAAGCTGAATCCTGGACCCTTGAATTCGCTCGTTCAATGCGTTGATGCCTTCATTGATACCCGCGATATCGCTGTTCATGTTGTTGCGGCGGGCCGTAAAGGTATGCCGCTGGCTCTCGAGAATTTCCTTCACCTCCGGCAGACCCTCAACCTGCGTCAGTTCATCCGGAAAACCGATCTCGGCGGCTTCCCGCATCTCGGCGTGCAGCCGGGCGTCGATCGCAGTCAGTCGCGTTCGACGCAGGAATAGCCGCCGCAATTCGGCACGAGGCGCCGTCTCGTCCAGTTCGACCAGGAGTTGCCCTTGCTCGACAACATCGCCTTCGCGCACATAGATCTCACGGATAACGCCGCCCTCAAGATGCTGGATGATCTTGTTCTGGCCGGTGGCGACGAACACGCCTGACGCGACGACCGCACCGGCGATCGGCGCCATGTTGCCCCACACGCCGAAGCCCATCACCATAACAGCCATGATGACAACTCCCGCGATCGTCGGCACACGCGTCGAGCGCGGGAGCGTGTCATACCAGGTCGCCTCGGCGGCCGGCTTTCGCACGATAGGTTCCTTGCTCGCCATCACGGCACCCTCAAATGTCGGCGCTCACGAATTCAGCATCGGTGGTCCGTCACCGCCACCACTGTTCGGCTTGCGTCCGGTAATCAGCGGAATGATATCGTCGCGGGTGCCGAAGGCCTGAACCGACCCGTTGTTGAGAATCATGATCTTGTCCACGCTTCTGAGAAGCGCTGCGCGTTGCGTGATCGTCACAACGGTGATCCGCTTGTCTTTTGCGCGAATAAGCGCCTTGGCGAGCGCACGCTCTCCGTTCGCATCGAGATTGGAATTCGGCTCGTCGAGAACCATCAGGCGTGGATTTCCATAGAATGCACGCGCCAGCCCGATCCGCTGCCGCTGTCCGCCCGACAACGGGCTGCCGTCCATTCCAACCACGGTTTCATAGCCCTGCGCGAAGCTCGATATCATCTCGTGAACATCAGCCGTCTCCGCAGCGTCGAAAATGTCTTCATCGGCAGCGTCCTGACGCATCCGCGCGATATTGGCCTTGATCGATGCGGGAAAAAGCTGGACGTCCTGCGGTAAATAGCCGACGCTTTCGCCGAACTGGCGCGCGTCCCAGTTTCGCAAATCCATCATGTCGAGACGCACACTGCCTGCGGTAGGAATGATCGAACCCACCAGCATGCGTGCAAGCATGGTTTTCCCGGTGCCCGAATCTCCAACGATGGCCAGCGACTCTCCAGGCTCCAGCTGGAAACTGATGCCATTCAAAATGACTTTTTTGGTTGGTGGCGGCACATAAAGAATGCGCTCGACGCTGAGATGCCCCTGCGGGCGCGGCAGGCGCAGCCGATCGAAGTTCAGCGGCGAATTTTGCAGCAGCGTCTTGACGCGGGCGTAAGCGGAGCGGGCCTGAACGAAGTTGCGCCAGCCTTCGATCGTCCCTTCAAGCGGGGCGAGAGCGCGGCTTGCCACGATCGAAGCCGCGATGATCATGCCGGCTGTGAGCTGGCTCTCCAGCGCAAGCCACGCCCCCCAGCCAAGAATCGCTATCTGCGTGCAGAGGCGCAGGAATTTCGAAACCCCGGTCATCATGATGTTGAGATCTTGCCCGGCGACCTGCGCTTTCAGGGATTCGACGGTTTCGTGACCCCAGATCTGAACGCCTTCCGGGATCATTCCCATGGCGTTGATGACCTGCGCATTGCGCGCCATCGCTTCGGCCTGAAGGTTGGCGCGCGTTCCGAAAGCGTTCGCCCGCGTAAATGGAATGGCGGTGACCCTCTGGTTCAGCAACGCAACACCCATGAGCGCCACGCCAGCTGACAGAACGATCAGTCCGAGATGAGGATGAATGAGGAATACCACCGCGAAATAGACGGGAGCGACAGGCGCGTCGAACATCGTCAGCAGCACGGGGCCAGTAATGAACGAGCGAAGATGCTGAAGATCCGCCAAGGTCTGGAATTCACGGCTCGATCCGCCCTGCGCGGCTCTCGCAGCCGCGCTCAGCACCGGGCCACCCAACCGCGCCTCGGTTTCAACCGCAACGCGCATGAGAATGATCCGGCGCATCATGTCCATCAGGACATGCGCGCCAATCGCTGCCACGACGATTATCGTCAACATGACAAGCGTGTCGGTGCTTCTGCTGGTCAGCACGCGGTCCGACATATTGAACAGGTAAACCGGAATTGCGAGAACCAACAGATTGACCGCAACCGAGAAGATTCCCACGGTGACGAGGTTGCGCCGCGCGTTGGCCAGACCCTTGCCCAGAACATCGCGGAATTCATGCTCGCTCGAGCGCTTTTGCAAGGGAGGAGAACCGCCGCCTCCACCGCCGCCCCCTCCACCTCCATTTGGTGTTCCACCACCGCCGCCGGTCGCCACGGAGGGCGTCGATGCGCCGTTAGCATTCGGGGGTCCACCGGCCGGGGTGCGCGCATGGACTTGCGCGGGTGGCGGTGTTTTCGCGACGCCTGGCAACGGCATGCTGTCCGATTGTTTGGGGGTGCTGTTCGCGGTCGCCACGACGTGTTGGGCGGCCGCTAAAACTTGCTGGGCCGAAGCGGCCACTGCGGACAAATCCCTTGCCGATACGTCCGGGTATTTTTGTGAAGGCGGAATCGCATCTGGCGTGTCGTTGCGAGCATCCTGTGAGTCATGCCGGTGAGGAAACGGGACAACCTCGGCTGTGTGGAGTTTATCGCTCTCTTCATCAGTCAGTTGCGCAGGAACGCTGCCCTCATTTTCAAAATCGTTGTCGCTGCCGCGCGTCATTTGCCCCAGCCTCCACCGCGTATGCCCGACTCAAATCGATACCTGCTTCTTCATCAGCTTCTTCATCAGCGTC
>JAZKGC010000093.1:23891-29817 GCA_040386115.1 Pseudomonadota bacterium | reverse complement strand
TCTTCATCAGCGTCCTACCGCTCATTGCATGACGCTTGCTATAGGATCTTCGTGGACCGCCACGCTCGCAACCTGCGTCGCCGCCGGCGCTTCGTCCTGGCTGTCGTTGACAAACGCGATCAGTTCAGGAACCAGCGCGTGCATATCCTGGGTGAGCGTGGGATCATTGACCGGCAGCAGGTTCGCCTGGACGAGAATCGTGTCTCCATACACCTCGCCGTTGACGTAGGTGTTGGTCGCGCCCACATCGACAATTGCGGCGTCGTTGCTGAGGCTGTTCTTGCCACTTGTGACGGACTGAGTCTCGGTGCCGTCGGGATGGAGGTTCAAGGCAGCCGCAGACGGTGCCTCGAGTAGCTGAATAATGAGATTCATATCCGCGGTGACGTTCGTCTGCCAGATCGCGTTGATATCGTAATAGTCGCCCTTGACGTACAGCACGTCGAAGACGCCGCCCGACCCGTCAATGTACTTGCCGTAGGAAGGATCGAGAATGGTCTGTCCCTCGCTTATCGCGGTGACAAGGCTGTTCAGGTCGTCATTCATCGGCTGGAAGTTGTCATCTCCGTAGGTCTCGATCGTCGCCGTGTTGGCCAGTTCGTTCTGGCCCGAGACAACGGACTGCGAGGGATCGGTGCCTGCCATCAGCAGCTTGATGAGATCGTTGTTCAACAGGATGTTGTTCTGGAATATCACGTTCATGCCGTGATACGCGCCGACCACGATAATCAGATCGTATTCGACTGTTCCGCCAAACACCTCGGCCAGGTTGCCCAGCTGGTTTTCGCCGCTATGGGCCTCATAGTGCGTGTCCCCGCTCCACTGGACAACGACGTCATTGTCGATCAGGTAGTTGAACTGGACGATCGTGTGGACGTTGTAATAGTCACCTTCCACAACATCGACGTTCCAGCGCGGCCCGGCAAAAGTGGCCAGCAGCGAGTCGTAGATGCCGGGGTTGTGGACAAAATCGGCGATATTGTCGGCGCGGTTCTCGCCGGTCACCGTTGCCAGCGCCTGGCCCCCGCCGGCTTCGATGTGATCGCTGTCCATCGTCGAGTTGGTCTGGAAAATCGCATCCGTCTTGAAATAGTCGCCCATCACGATCATGGATCGTCCGGACTCGCTCAGATCGACGATCAAGGCAGCATTAAAGCTGTCATTGGCACCGGCTTCGGCCCACTGCCCGAGATCTTGACCGAGATCGGGTGCAGGCTCGGGCTCCGGGGCTGGCGTCTGATAAGGCGGGTCCGGCGCGGGAACCTGAAGCACGCCGTTCAGGTAGTAGCCCGGCTCCACTGAATGCGCGCCCGGACCATCGCGAGAGGCCAGGTCTGCATCGTGCGCTTTGACAAACTCGGTGACGCCCGTTCCGTTTTGGGGAAACGACCATTGCTCCGGGATTTGATCGTTGGCGCTGTCTGCCATCCGTTGCAGCGCCGCCTCGGCATGAGCGCTGAAGGATGTCGTATCGCATGGCAGGTTGCTGCCGTCGGCGCTAACGAGAAGGCTATCGTCATCCCACATGAAATTGTGCTGACGAATATCGAGTTGTATCTGATCTCCGTCATCCTGATATTCAACCGTAATCTTGATCTCTTGCCCGCCGCCTCCGCCGCCCCCGCTGCGGGGCGCGAAAAATCTCGGAAGTCCGCCCTGAGAATCAAACTCGAAGTCTGGTTGCGGTGGCCGCGGACTGAATGATTTTATCGGGAGAATGTATGACTTGGTGAGTTCTTCAAATGGAGACATTCCCGGCACCCTGATGCCGTGACTGTCGAGTTCATCGATATCCGGTTTGCTCGCGTAGTTGGGCCGCGGGGTGATGTAGTCGTCAGTCAAGTTCCGGAACGCGAACTCATCGTAATCGATACGGTCTCGGGCAATGTCGTTGATGATTTGCAGATAGCCTGCGAAGTGCCATACAACTTCGGTTACGCCGCCGGGCACCATGATAGCCTCCTGTGTCAGGCTCGGGGATCGACGATCCCGCGGGGCTAATCACGACAACAAATCATTTTGCTACAGCTTGTTTAGAAGACGGGGAAAGCCCGCGCGGCGGATGCCGCGCGGGCCTCTTTGCAAGTTAGCCTAGATCATGACTGTCCGTCAGATCGTTACCCGCCACGTTCATGGTGATGCTGTTGAACTGGATGTTCGCACCCTGCGTGATGGTCTGGTTGAAAGCCTCCTGCGACAGAGCCGCATCGGCACTTGAGATCGCGCCACTCGCGCCGGCGCCAATGACGTCATCGATCTTCGAGTCCATCTTGGAGTCGCCGCCCTCGGCCTTCGCATCCCACTTGAAGTCGCCTTCACCGCCGTCGAACGAGACCTTGATGTCGCGCGCTTCGTCCTTATCGACAAGGTTGTTGACCTGATCGATATTGAACTGGTTGCCGTTGCCGTCGAGCTTCTGGTTCACCACGTCCGGCATAATGATCGAGCCGTTGACGTCGCTGAGACATGAAAGATCGATAACCGGGCTGCTCAAGCCGTCAGCATCGAGATCGAGATCGACCTTGACGTCAACTTCGACATTGACCTTGTTGTCGACGGTGTTCTCGACCTTGTTCTCGACCTTGTTGTCGAGATCGTTATCGACCTTGTTATCAAGGCTGTTCTCGACCTTGTTATCGAGGTCATTATCGATCTTGTTGTCGTTGCTGTTCTTGTTGTCGTTTTCGTTGTCGTTCTCGTTCTCACTCTTGGAATCGAGCGACTGAACGGCAAACTGGGCTTGGCCCTGGCCTTGACCCTGGAGCTGACCCTGTCCCTGAAGCTGCGCCTGCAAATTGGCCTGCTTCTGATCTTGGTCTTGGTCTTGCTTCTGGTCTTGGTCCTGATCGTTATTGTTTCTGCGTGGCCTGGTCATGACGAACTCCTGCTCGCTAGGGAGCATCGCCGTCACATCGAAATCGCTGATCTTCTACGTCTGCGATCGTCAACGCGCTGCGATGCGGTTGATGCCGGTACTCCCGGCTGCGATCCCCTCGCAATTATTTGCGAGACTTCGCACGATCAGCGTTGCTTATGTAAAAGTCAGGAACCAGCCGCACATTCGGGCATCGCTCGTTGTCTTAAGCATTAGGCGAGGACGGCCATTCGACGCAAATGCATTACGCCATAATCCATTTGGTCAGGTACGCTAATCCTTTCGGCTAGCCCCGACTACTCAAACGAACTGGATTTTGGAGTGCGTCCCGGCCTCGCATGAGCGTTGCTGTCTTGCGCAGCGCCATCAGTACTCCCGCGAGCCTACTTCGCATCCGCTTAAAACGAGCGGCGTAATTGATTGCTCCAGGATTTTTCCACTGAAAAACGCGCGCTTGCGATCAGAAGGCTGCCGACAAACATCGCGCTCGTTTACCGCGACGAACGGTCAACCGATTGCAGGTGGCTTTCGAGGCGCGGCAGGAAGTCCCATATATCACGATTGATCCGCGTCATTTCCCTTGTCGTCTTGACCATGCCCTTCAGCCGGGCCTCGTCCATCGGCTTCATCTCACCGAACTGAAGACTGGTCCTTGTCTGCACAATTCGCATCGATTGCGTATGGGTTATCTGGCCGCCGGCGTCGGTAATATACATGCAGTGATTAAACTCGTTCCGCACATGCGTCGATTCATTGAAGCGTTCGATGATCCTTGAAAGGGTCTTGTCGAGACTCTTGTCCTTGATGGTGATTTTCGCCAGCCGCTGGATAAGATCAAGGCGAGCACGGGTCGTGTTGAGCGTCGCGAAGGTCAGCGCCGCTGAAGCCTGATCGGTTTTCAGAAGGATCATGAGAACATAAATGAACAAGCTCTCGTTGTTGGACCAGCTCGAAACCAGGTTTCCGATCAATGCCAGAACAAGCGTGCGGCGATCGGCAGACGCGGGTGAAGATGCCGCAAGCGCCTCGAAATCAGGCCTTGCCGGAAGTTGGCTTACCACCGTCATGACTGATCTACTCCTGACGTGATCTGGAGTACCCGTATCGTTGGATATATGATCGGGCAGGTTCTTCGGCAAAACAAGGGCAACATTCGCATTCTGGCTGTTTTTGCAATCGCCGGCAGGGAGCGACAACATGTGGCGCTGGGCTGTTGATCTCGCCAAGGTTCGCAGAGCGCGCAGGGCAGCGGGAGCTGTGATCTCACCCCTGGTCGAGAAAAGCCGTAGCCGTCTCGGCGAGATACCGGCCATTGTCTGGTCCGATCCTTACATCGTCGGCTTCACTTTCATGCTGATTACCATCGTCGCCAGGATCGAAATCGGGAAGATCGAAGGACGCGCGCTGTGTTTTTTACAGGCCAAGGCATGGGAGGACATCACCGCCATGCCACCGGGCACGATCGGCGAAGACGTGATTTTGCTGAGTGCCGCACGCAATCGAGATTTCGAAACAGGTTGCCGGGATGCGATGACATTTGGCTCGATGCTTGTCGGCAATTCGATTCTGTTCGCTGGCATGACAAGAGACTGGCAAGACCGCCACCTCGATCTGCAAGAAACGGAGCTGGCCGCAACTTCAGCGGATCATGCCGACCTGGCCGCTGCGTGGGAGCAATTCTTCGATCCGCATGTTTCAATGCATGTCTGCAACAGCACCTCCGATTTGGGCCGGGCAGCCCTCTGAATTTTTGCCTGTTGGTTCAGGAACTTTGTGCAGCGCGGCAAGCGATTCGAGAAAGGCATTGCAGGCGTGCTAAATCTGACTATTCTAATTTTCCGAATGAAATTGAGGAAAATTCGAATTGTCGCTTTCTTGAAGTAAACTTCGACTACCTAATCTGGCTAAATTCGATCGATCAAACCCGCATCACTCTCAGGAAATTGCAGCACTCTCTGGAAATTGCAGCACTCTCTGGAAATTGAAAGGTACGTAAGCATCGAAGTATTTTGAGTAGGGGCGTACCATGAGTATCAACGGTCACTCTCATTCACTGACAATGCGCGGAAGACAACGAGATCAAGGCGTTTTGCCTGAACAGTTAACTCGTAACAATTTTTCTCGGCAACGAATTTCTCAAAGTGCCGAGACTGCAGAAAATCACGCGAGCGATCGGCCTAAACAATTCCCGCTCAAACAATCTCTGTTGAAGCAATCCCTGCCGAAGAGCGCTCGTCTTCATCTCATCCCGGCTCCTGTTGTCAGACCCCGCGATGTCAGGTCCATCTCCGACGCCCGAACGGATCGGCCAAGCCAGAACGAGACAAATTCACAGGATGCCCGGCCTGCATTACCGCGGCATCGGGACAACGCCAAAGTCCAGGTCCAGCCCAGTGAGGTTCCGCTGCTCAACGTCAGCAACGGGATAGAGCACAAGCCGAAAAGCCAGAAGAAGCCGGGAATCGTTGTGGTTCATCAACGCGCGTTCTTTCGCGACTGCTTCGTTCGTTGCCTCGAAGTTGCCTACAAGAGCCATGAAATCTTCGCGTTCGCGAGTATCTCGGCGTGGAGAGATTGCGCCAATCAGAACGCGCAGACGCCCGCCGTCATCGTATTCTTCGTTGACGGCAGCGACTTATCCAGCATCGTCGATCTTCAATTCCTGGAAACGGCCGCAATAGATATTCCGGTCGTGGTCATGTCAGATATCGACGACGTGAATTACGTTGTGCGCGCCCTTAAGGGCGGAGCGCGCGGATATATCCCAACGAGCTTGTCGTTCAATGTCGCAGTCGAAGCCGTGCGCCTGGTGGAGGCCGGCGGAACCTTCGTGCCGGCCAGCAGCCTTCAACTTGACCGCGACAAGCCGGTTGAAACGAAGACAAACGGGATTCTGACAGAGCGCCAACTCATGGTCGTCGAAGCGCTCTGTCAGGGAATGGCCAACAAGCAGATCGCCTATGAACTCAGCATGAGCGAGCATACCGTGAAAGTTCACCTTCGCCATATCATGCGAAAACTCAAAGCCAGGAACAGGACCGAGGTTGCTGT
>JAZKGC010000093.1:0-23791 GCA_040386115.1 Pseudomonadota bacterium | reverse complement strand
TTTCGCCGTCGGTCTGTGTCTCGTTGGCGCGGCGTCTATCCGGTGATCGCGGCGTAGATCTCGGAGATATTTTTCGCGCGCCGCAATCGATCGAGCGTTTCAGGAGTTTTGAGCGCTCTCGCAACCGCCGCCAGCGCAACAAGCTGGTTGGTTTCCGGAGGCGCCGGCAACAGCAGCAGGAAGACCAGATCGACAGGCTGGCCGTCGATCGCTTCGAAATCAATCGGCTGCTTCAGCCGTGTCATGATGCCGTATGGCTTCTTTACCAGCGGCAGTCTGGCATGCGGTATGGCGACGCCGCGGCCCATCCCCGTGGAGCCGAGGTCTTCGCGTTTTAAAAGCGCGGACGAAACATAGTCCGCCTGCAGGCTGAGAGCAGATGCCGCCTTCCCCGCCAGATCCCGCAGAAGCTGCTGCTTGTTGGCGATACGAACATCGATAGCAACATCGGCCGCGGTGAGAAAATCGGAAACCTTCATGGTTGCTCCAGGATCTGCGCGATGGAGGGCGCTGGTTGACGTGAAACTGCCACTTCAGTCCGGCGCACGCAGCCGGTAACCGATGCCTGTCTCCGTCAACACATATTGAGGCCGCTCCGCGTCGCCTTCGATCTTTTGTCTGAGCTGACGCACGTAAACACGAAGATACTGCGCATCGGTCAGGTCGTCCCAAAGCTCGTGAAGAAGGAATTTGTGAGTGAGGACTTTGCCCGCGTGCTGAACGAGGACACGCAAAAGATCGTATTCCTTCGGCGACAGCTTGACGTCCTTGTCCCCGACCTTGACCAGACGCCGCACCAGATCGACGGAGAGATCGCCGGCGCGAAAGACCGGGCGCTCGCCATGGACCTGAAGCTGATGGCGAAGTGCTGCGCGTATCCGCGCGAGCAGTTCGTCCATCCCGAACGGCTTGGTGACATAATCGTCGGCGCCGAGGTCGAGCGCCTGAACCTTGCCTGCCTCGTCTCCCCGGCTCGACAGCACAACGATCGGAACGCTGTCGTGACGCGCCCGGATCATCCGCAACAGATCGTGACCCTGGATGTCGGGGAGCCCGAGATCGAGAATGACGAGGTCCGGATTTTTGGCCAGAAGTTCAAGCGCGGTCTTGCCGTTTGGCGCGTCCAAAATCTCGTAGCCTTGCGTGCTGAGGCCCATGCGCAACAGCTTGCGAATGGGCGGCTCGTCATCGATGACCAGAATCTTGAGCGGAGTGGCGCTCATGCGGCGGTATCCAGTGTTTCGGTGGTTTTTGAAACCGGCAGGCGGATGGTCATGATCGCTCCGCTTCGATCGGTCCGGTTCGCAGCCGAGATCGTCCCATGCATGGCCTCCACAAACCCGCGGGAAATTGCCAGCCCGAGGCCGGTGCCGGCGCGGATATGATCGCCCTTCTGAGCCCGGTAGAACTTGTCGAAGATATTTTCCAGATCATCCGGCGGAATGCCGTCACCTTCATCCAGAATCTGAAGGGAAACGACGTTCGCATCCCGCCAGCTCTGAACCCGGATCGCGCTGCCAGCGGGCGCATATTTGGCGGCATTGTCCACCAGATTGAACAAAACCTGCTCGAACAGAACCGCGTCGAGTTCAAGCATCGGCAGATCGGCCTGAAGTTCGAGTTCAACACGATGCTGACTGAGGATCTTGCTCGCGCGCCTCAAGGCGCTGCCAACGACTTCACTAAGATCGTGAGGCGCGGAGTTGGGCACAATAGCCCCGGATTCAAGCTTGGTCATATCCAGCAGATTGGCAATGAACCTGTTGAGCCGCTCGGATTCATCGATAATCGTTGCGAGGAGATCGGCCTTTTCCGCATCGGTCAGCCGGCTCGCCAAGTCCCGCAAGGTGCTTGCAGAACCGAGAACGGACGACAGTGGCGTTTTGAGATCGTGCGAAATCGAGGTCAGGAGCGCGGATCGCAGCCGGTCGGTCTCGACCACGAGTTTCACATGGTCAACGTCCTCGACCAGACGCACGCGTTCGATTGCGAGCGCGCCTTGATCCATCAAGGCATCCAGCAGTCGCGTTTGATCGGGCGTCAGAATGGGTCCGGATCGATCATCGTCGATACCCATGACGCCGATCGGCCCGCGTCCGGTCCGCATCGGCAGGAACAATCGCTTCGCGCCGGGCAATGTGTCGGATCCGCGTCCCGCCGGGCGATTGTTGCTCCACGCCCAGTTGGCGGCAGCAAGATCGGCCTGATCCAGTTCGTCTTCGGGCGGGTATCCTGCCTTGACCGCGATCGAGCCGTGTTCAGGCAGCAGCAGAACGACCCGCACCTTCAGCATCAACGCGGTCTGATGGGCGGTGGTCCAGAGCACATCGTCAAGCGTCGCCGTTCCGGCGAGCTTGCGGCTAAACGAGTAGAGATACTCTGTTGTCCGCACCCTTCCCGTCGCTTCCAGCGCCTGCGTACGCACCCGCGCCGCGACATTGGACACCAGAAAGGCAATCAGCATGAAGAAGAAGAACGCCGCGACATTGGTGGGTTCGGTGATGGTGAATTCATAGGTCGGCGGCAGAAAGAAAAAATTGTAGCAGAGCGAAGCCGCGATACTCGCCAGCAGCGACGGCAACAGGCCATAGCGCACCGCCACGCCGACAACGGCCGTCAAAAATACCAGATCGACATTCTCGATGCCGAAAAACGGATGAATGAGCATGCTGGCGCCGAGCGCAACGGCCACAAGCACAAGCGCCATGACGTAAGGCACCGGGTCGAACGCCACCGAAGATTCAGCCGTCCGTACCCCCGTGCCTGACGTTGTTTCCGGAGCGAGTGTATCGCCTGCGATGACGTTTACGCTGATATTACCGGCGCGCCGCACCAGGTCGTGCACCACCGAGCCTCGAACGAGCTCAAACCCCCAGGAGCGGGTCGATTTCCCGATCACGATCTGCGTGACGTTGTTCGCGCGCGCAAAACTCAGAACATCGTCCGCGATGCGGCGCTCGACCCCTGGAATCGTGAGAGCCTCTCCGCCCAGCGTTTCTGCGAGCCGCAGCGTCTCCGCAAGACGATCGCGCTCCATGTCGGTCAACTGCAGGCTGCGCCTGGTTTCAATGCAGATCGCCGTCCACGGCGCATGCAGGCGATCTGCCATCCGCTTGGTGTAGCGAACGAGACCGGCAGCGCGCGGATCTTCGCTGACGCACACCAGAATCCGCTCGCCCGCCGCCCACGGTCCGGGAATGGCATTGGCCTGCATGTGGTTGAGCAATTGCTCATCGACCCGCTCCGCCGTCCGGCGCAGCGCCAGTTCGCGCAGCGCCGTCAGATTGCCCGGAGAGAAATAGTGTTCCAGCGCGCGTTCGGCCTGTTTCGGGACGTAAACCTTTCCTTCCTTCAGGCGCTGGATCAGGTCGGTAGGCGTCAGATCGACCAGCGCAATCTCGTCTGCGCGATCGACCACGGAGTCCGGAACGGTCTCGCGCACGCGAACGCGCGTGATTTGCGCCACAACATCGTTCAGGCTCTCGATGTGCTGGATATTGACGGCGGTATAGACGTCGATCCCGTTGTCCAGAAGCTCTTCGACATCCAGATAACGCTTCGGATGGCGGCTGCCCGGCGCATTGGTGTGGGCAAGTTCATCGACCACGGCAATCTTCGGCCGCCGCGCCAGCAGCGCATCGAGATCCATTTCCTCGAGCGTCTGTCCCTTGTACGCAAGCGGCTTGCGCGGGAGGACTTCAAGGCCATGCAGAAGTGCCTGCGTCTCCAGCCGTCCATGCGTCTCGACGACACCGACAACCACGTCCACGCCGGATCGAATTTTGGCGTGGGCGCTTTGCAGCATCTCATAGGTCTTGCCGACGCCGGGGGCCGCGCCCAGAAAAATCTTGAGGCGGCCGCGGTTGCCTTCTTCACGGCGGGCGGCCTCAAGCAAGGCCTCCGGCGACGGCCGTTGTTCAGAATCGCGGTTGGTGATTGCCATCAGGCATTCAATTCCTCACGCCGATGTCAGTTCGGCGCTCTTAGTTAGCGGCTGCACGGTCCAGCGCCATGTTGAGAGCCAGAACATTGACGCGCGGCTCACCCAGCAAGCCAGCAAATCGGCCTTCAGTCTTCTCCGTCACGAGCTTGCGAACGCTATCTTCGGGCATTTTACGCGCCTTCGCAACACGTGGCACCTGAAACAGTGCAGCTTCGGGAGAGATATGAGGGTCGAGGCCGCTGCCGGTGGTCGTTACCAGATCGATCGGGACTGCCGCGGAAGGATTCTCGGCCTTCAGCTTTTCGACATCGTCCTTCACGCGATCGTTCAGCGCCTTGCTGGTCGGGCCCAAATTCGAACCTGCCGAGTTTGCAGCATTGTAAGGCGCTGAAACGGTCTTGGTGGAATCGGCCGGATCGGCTGCGGTGGTGGCCGAGGGGCGGCCGTGGAAATACTGCTCGCCCTTGAACTCCTGCCCGATCAGAGCCGATCCGACGGTCTTTCCGTCTTTCTCGATCAGGCTGCCTTGCGCCTGACCGGGAAAGATCGCTCCGGCGATTCCGGTGATGGCGAGCGGGTATGCCAGGCCTGTGATGAGCGTAAGCCCGACAAGGATCACAAGCGCCGGGCGAATTTCTTTCAACATGACTTCTCTCCTTTATTGTTCTTGCGCATGATCTTTCCCGAAAACCGGCTCCCGCTTCTCGGGACCATGCGCTAGACGAGATGCAAGGCGTTGACGATGACGTCGATGGCCTTGATGCCGATGAACGGAATGATGATGCCGCCGAGGCCGTAGATCAGCAGGTTACGGCTCAACAGCGCGCCTGCTCCGATCGGACGATAGGCGACGCCCTTCAGCGCGAGTGGAATCAGCCCGATAATGATGAGGGCGTTGAAGATGATCGCCGACAGGATCGCGCTCTGCGGGCTCGCAAGATTCATGACATTGAGCGCCTGCAACTGCGGATAGAACGCGAGGAAAATCGCGGGGATGATGGCGAAATACTTCGCCACGTCGTTCGCAATCGAGAACGTGGTGAGCGCGCCGCGCGTCATGAGCAGTTGCTTGCCGATCTCGACGACCTCGATCAGCTTGGTCGGATTTGAATCAAGGTCCACCATGTTACCGGCTTCACGCGCGGCCTGGGTGCCCGTGTTCATCGCCACGCCGACGTCGGCCTGCGCGAGCGCCGGAGCGTCGTTGGTGCCGTCACCGCACATGGCCACGAGCTTGCCCTTCGCCTGTTCGTCGCGAATGAGCTTCAGCTTGTCCTCTGGCGTCGCCTGCGCAAGAAAATCATCGACACCGGCTTCCGCGGCAATGGCAGCGGCCGTCATCGGGTTGTCGCCCGTAATCATGACGGTGCGAATGCCCATCCGGCGAAGCTCCGCAAAGCGCTCGCGGATGCCGCCCTTGACGATGTCCTTGAGATGAACCACGCCAAGCAACTTGCCGTCGCGCGCAACAGCCAGCGGCGTGCCGCCGGATTTTGCAATCTCATCCGCGATGGTTTGGATTTCCCGCGAGGTGTCGGCGTTAAGCACGGGCATCGCACGCGCTGTATTTCCCGACGCCGCCACGGCACGCGCGCCTCCCCCATTGACGTAATTCAGAACGGCTTCGACTGCGCCCTTGCGGACCGACGAGCCGCCGGCATCGACACCGCTCATGCGGGTCTGCGCCGTGAACGGAATGAAGGTCGCTCCGAGTTCCGCTATGTCGCGGCCACGGATGCCGTATTTGTCCTTGGCGAGAACCACGATGGAACGGCCTTCCGGAGTCTCATCGGCCAGCGAAGCGAGCTGGGCCGCGTCGGCAAGCTCCTGTTCGGTTATGCCGCTCACGGGCCGGAATGATGTCGCCTGGCGATTGCCGAGCGTGATGGTTCCGGTCTTGTCCAGCAGCAGCGTATCGACGTCGCCTGCCGCTTCCACAGCACGACCCGACATCGCCAGCACATTGAAGCGCACCAGCCGGTCCATGCCTGCGATGCCGATGGCCGAGAGCAGCGCGCCAATTGTTGTCGGGATCAGCGTGACGAACAGCGCCACCAGCACGACCACCGAGATCGAGCCGCCGGCGTAAGCCGCGTAGCTCGGGATCGTTACGGTCGCGAACACGAAGATGATCGTGAGACCCGCGAGCAGAATGTTGAGCGCAATCTCGTTCGGCGTCTTCTGGCGCTCGGCCCCTTCGACCAGCTTGATCATGCGGTCGATGAACGTCGAGCCCTGCGCGGCTGTGATCCGCACCCGAATCCAGTCCGACAGCACCTGCGTGCCGCCCGTCACCGCCGAGCGGTCGCCGCCGGACTCGCGGATAACCGGCGCGGACTCGCCGGTGATCGCCGCCTCATTAACCGACGCCACGCCTTCGATCACTTCGCCATCGGACGGGATGTTATCCCCCGCTTCCACCAGCACGACGTCGCCAACCTTCAGGCTCGTGCCCGAGACCATCCGGTAGGTCTTGTCAGCGCCCGTCAGCAGCTTGGCCTGACTCTCGGTACGGGTCTTTTTAAGAGACTCGGCCTGCGCCTTGCCGCGGCCTTCCGCGACAGCTTCGGCGAAATTCGCGAACAGCACCGTAAACCAGAGCCACAAGACAATCTGGAAAGTGAAGCCGATGTCCGCCCCGCCACTCAGCAACGCGCGCAGAAAGATCACCGTCGTCAGCGCTGCGACGACTTCCACGACGAACATTACCGGGTTCTTGACCATCGCTCGCGGATCGAGCTTGGCAAAAGCCGACCCGATCGCAGGAACGACGATCTTGGCGTCGAGCATCGCCGATACCGGCGTCCGCTTTTGCAGTTCTAACGCTTCCATGGACGTAACTCCGAAATGAGATCGATCAGAACAGGGTGTTTGCGGTCATCGCGAGATGCTCGACGATCGGCCCCAGTGCGAGCGCGGGGAAGAACGTGAGGCCACCGATGATGAGGATCACACCCACAACGAGCCCGACGAACAGACCGCCGGTGGTGGGCAGCGTGCCGGCCGATGGCGGGATTGATTTCTTCGCCGCAAGCGATCCCGCCAGCGCCATTGCCGGGATAATCATGAAGAACCGGCCAACGAGCATCGAGCAGGCCAGCGTCAGGTTGTAGAACAGCGTATTGCCTGAGAGCCCGCCGAACGCGGATCCGTTGTTGCCGGTCGCCGACGTGAAGGCGTAAAGCACTTCGGTGAAGCCATGCGGCCCGGCATTGGCCATCGAGGCGACCGCGGACGGCAGCACCACGGCCACTGCGGTCCAGCCCAGATACATCAGGGGCAGGATCAGAATGGCAAGCATCGCCATCTTGACTTCGCGCGCCTCGATTTTCTTGCCGACATATTCCGGCGTGCGGCCAACCATCAGTCCCGCGACGAAGATCGCGAGCACGACGAACAGCAGCATGCCATAGAGGCCTGCGCCGACGCCGCCGATGATCAGTTCGCCGAGTTGCATGTTGATGAGCGGGATCATGCCGCCGAGCGCGGTGAACGAGTCATGCATGGCGTTGACGGCACCGCAGGACGCAGCGGTCGTAACCACGGCAAACAGCGCTGAAGCAACGATGCCGAAGCGAACCTCCTTGCCTTCCATGTTGCCGCCGGTCAGGCCGAGCGCTTGCAGGCCGTTGGTGCCAGCCGCCTCCGCCCAGTAGGTGACGACAATGCCAGCAATGAACAGCACGCCCATGACGGCCAGGATCGCCCAGCCCTGACGCTGGTTGCCGACCATGCGGCCGAACACATTGGTGAGGGCCGCGCCGATCGCAAAGATCGACAGCATCTGCACGAAGTTGGACAGCGCCGTCGGGTTCTCGAACGGATGCGCAGCATTGACGTTGAAGAAGCCGCCGCCGTTGGTGCCAAGCATCTTGATGGCGACCTGCGACGCGACCGGACCGACCGCGATGGTCTGCCTGGCGCCTTCCAGCGTCGTTGCGTCGATGTAAGCGCCGAGGGTCTGCGGCATGCCTTGCGAAACAAGAAACAGGGCATAGACGACGCAGACTGGCAAAAATACATAAAGCGTCGCTCGGGTCACATCGACCCAGAAATTTCCAATGGTGCGCACCGACGAGCGCGCAAAGCCGCGGATCAGCGCGACCGCGATCGCAACGCCCGTGGCTGCCGACAGGAAATTCTGGGTCGTTAGGCCCAGCATCTGAGTCAGATACGACATCGTGCTTTCGCCGCCGTAGTTCTGCCAGTTGGTGTTGGTGACGAAGCTAACCGCCGTATTGAACGCGAGATCAGGGGTGACGGCCGATTGTTCCATCGGATTGAAAGGCAGCACTGCCTGAAGGCGGATCATTCCATAGAGAATAATGAAACCGCCGATCTGGAAGAACAGCATGGCGATCGCGTAGGTCAGCCAATGCTGTTCGCGCTTCTCATCGACGCCGCCGATCCGGTAAAGTCCAGCTTCGACAGGGCGCAGAACAAATGAGAGGAACGTGCGTTCGCCGTTGAAAACGCGCGTCATGTATCCGCCGAGCGGCTTTGCCACCGCGACGATGATCGCGCAGAACAGCAGAACTTGAATCCAGCCTATAAAAGTCATGGTCGTGCGCCTCTCAAAAACGCTCAGGCCGCAGCAGAGCGTAGGTCAGGTAAAACAGCAGCCCTGCGGAGACGAGGCCGGCGAGTGTGTAATCGAAAATCATGGTCGTTCTCCTCAGAGCCGGTCGCAGGCGTAGGCGTAGCCCACCGACAACACGAAGAAGCCCAATCCCAGGGCCAGCATGACGACGTCCAACATGGAATGCTCCTTGCGAAGTACCGACCACTGTTCGCGGCCGGCGCTCTCGCGGTCGTAATTCGATGCATCTCAAAAGCGCGGGAATCCCCGCAGCTTCGGTGCGAGAGATGGAATGGCATCCGCGGCATAGGTTTTCGAGATGGAAGCGAAGGCTACGTTATAGGAATCTCATAAAGACGCGGGGCGAGAGCGCCTGGAGGCTGCGAACGGATTGGGTTTCAGGTAAATCCGGATCGAATGCGGTGCGGATCGCGCGCTGAAATGGCCCTCTGGTCCTTATGGGATCACTATATTTCCGGTGTCGCTGCCCTCTCGAATTCAAACGCCGCTTTGCCCACCTTGCAGGCGTGATCGCCTCGTCGCGGTCAATATGCGGGAGGAGCAAGCCATGTTATTTCATCTTGATCGTGCCGAACGGCTGGCCGGACTCGCGGATCGGTTGCGCGCAGCCGACAATGTGACAGCCGACCTCGTGTCGGCGATTGCCAACGAAGCTTCCGTTGGTCGCGCCCAGCGTTCAGAACGCATCATCGCGCATATCGCCAGGCTGATCGACGCCGGCGCATGGACCGACGCAGCGATGGCACTGTTGGAGTCAGAATTGCCGCGCTGGAAACTTCGCCGCCTCACCCATGACGAGGGACAGTGGCATTGTGCGCTTTCCCTCCACCGCGAGATGCCCGAATGGCTGGATGAGGCGGTCGAAACCAGTCACGCGAATCTGTGCCTTGCCGTCATGGAAGGATTTGTCGAAGCGATGCGGCGTAACGCCAGCGAATCGGGAGGCGCGCGAACGCCCACGGGACCGCGCATGCAGATGAGGCGTCCTGAGACGCCCGGTCACAACCTGGTCTGCTGCGACAACTTTTACTGAACTATCTGTTTCGCGGTTATTGCGGCGTGCCCATCGCCGTGTCCTCGAACGTAGCGTGATCGCAGACAAGAACACGGCGAAGTTTAGAAAATGCGGGGAAAGTTGGTAGCGAGAGAGGGACTCGAACCCCCGACCCCAGGATTATGATTCCCGTGCTCTAACCAGCTGAGCTACCTCGCCAAAATGTTCATCGCCCAAGCTTGCGCAAGCGGTCGCGAACTGGCGGCATATAAGAAGTCACCCAAATGCCTGTCAAGCAATGACAGCCCGCCAGATCAACCAATTTGGCCGCGATTCAGCGGAGGCAGACATATATAGTGTCGCAAACGCGCTGAATTCTAGTTCGGTCGAACGGATGGATCGCCACCGGGGCTTCCGGGAGGCGGAATCACCGGCATCGGGCCGCCTTGCGGCGTCGGCGCATGCATCTGAGGATCGACACCGGGCGGCGGACACAGCACGCCGCCTGATTTGGCCAGTTTGTCGCCCAGCGTCTCGCCGGACTGGCCCGTCGTTGCGCCGCGCGGAGCAATGGTACTGTCCTGCGGAACGGCCTCGGTCGGCGTGCAATTCTGCGTATCGCGCGCGGCATTCGGCGGCGCGGTCTGCGCCGGTGGCGTTGCGGATGCGGGCGGCGCTTGAGCAATCGCAACTGCCGGCAACAAGGCCAGCGCGCACGCCAGTGAAATGGACCGTTTGATTGTCATGAGAAGGAAACGGCCTCGCGGCGCGGATGTTCCCTGTTAAAACGTAGCCTCTTCATTCCTTCCGATAGCGGATCAGCGAAAAATGCCCCATCGGCGGCATCGGACGCCGCTCGACCAGCGATACGCCGCCGTGCCCGGTGGCCCAGTTCGTCAGGCGCTCCCACGGAAATTCCGGCCGCCAGCCGAGCCGGCGCGCGAGCGGCGCGAAGGCGAGTTCGAACATCTTGCGTGCGCCGCTTTCCGCGCCGATGTGGTTCACCAGAATAAGCTCGCCGCCCGGCTTCAGCACGCGAATGAAATCGTCGAGCGTCGCCTCGGGATCCGGCACTGCGGTGATGACGTATTGCGCCACCACGGCATCGAACGCGTTGTCGGGGAAAGCGAGATTCTTCGCATCCATCACCGACAGCGTCTCGACATTGGTGAGGTTCTGCGCGCGCACGCGCTCCTGCGCCTTGCGCAGCATCGGTTCGGAAATATCCACGCCGTGAAGTATCGTGCTGCGCGAATACTCAGACAGCGACAGTCCTGTGCCGACGCCGACGTCCAGGACGCGACCGCCGATGGAGTCAGCCACGGCGATGGTGGACCGGCGGCCTTCGTTGAACACCGCGCCGAACACCAGATCGTAAACCGGCGCCCACGCGGCATATGCTTTCGCCACTCCGGCGCGATCGATGTCGTTTGTCATGAATGTGCCGTGGCCCCCGCCCCGATGACGCTTTGCGCGTCAGTTTGTTCCTGCACCCTGTTATCCGGCAAGCACTTCGCGCACGCCCGGTGCTTGCCGCGCAAGCCGCGGCGACGCGCTCTTGATGAAGCCGCCGCCGAGTACGCGCGCCTGACCCGAAGGCGCGTCGTAAAACACGCACGCCTGACCGGGCGACACGCCTTCCTCGCCACCGACCAGTTCGACTTCGTAATCGCTGCCGATGCGGCGCAGCCACGCCGGCTGCTGCGCGCGGGTCGAACGCACCTTGACGAACAGTTCCAGCCCGGTGCCGATCGCGCGGTCGAGCGTGTCGTCGCCGATCCAGTTCACGTCACGAAGCTGAATGCGGCTGACATTCAGCGCCTCGCGCGGCCCGACCACCACGCGGCGAGCATCTGCATCCAGGTGAACCACATAAAGCGGCGCGCTGGCCGCGATGCCGAGACCGCGCCGCTGGCCGATGGTGAAACCGACGATGCCCTGATGTCGACCGATGACGTGGCCATCGAGATCGACAATGTCGCCGGGCTCCATCGCATTCGGCTTCAGCCGTTCGATCACGTCGGTGTAGCGGCCGGTCGGCACGAAGCAGATGTCCTGGCTGTCCTGCTTGTCGGCCACCGAAAGCCCGAACCGGCGCGCGAGTTCGCGGGTCTGCGGCTTGGTCATGTCGCCGAGCGGAAAGCGCACGTCTGCCAGTTGATCCTGCGTGGTGGCGAACAGAAAGTAGCTCTGGTCGCGGTCGGCGTCGGCGGCGCAGACCAGCGCGCGCGAACCATCCGCGAGCCGCCTTGAGGCGACGTAGTGTCCGGTGGCGAGCGCCTTGGCACCGAGTTCGCGGGCGGTGGCGAGCAGGTCGCGGAACTTGATCGAGCGGTTGCACTCGATGCACGGCACCGGCGTCTCACCGTGCAAGTAGCTCTCTGCAAAACTCTCGATCACCGACTCGCGAAAGCGGCTCTCATAGTCGAGGACGTAATGCGGAATGCCGATGCGCTGGGCGACATCGCGCGCGTCGTGAATGTCCTGGCCCGCGCAGCAGGCACCCTTGCGATGGGTCGCGGCACCATGATCGTAAAGCTGCAGTGTGATGCCGACCACGTCATAGCCTTCGGACTTCAGCAGCGCAGCCGTCGCCGAGGAATCGACGCCGCCGGACATGGCGACGACGACCCGCGTATCTTCCGGGCGACCTTCGAGATCGAGGCTGTTGAGCATGGTAGGGCCGATCTTGCCGTTGCTGCCGCGGTTCTTCCGAAGAAGGGCACCGCCGACAGCACGCCGTTGCTGGATTGCTCTTTATCTATAGTCCGGGGCAGCACGAGGCAATCGCAGGTCGCCTTGATCTCTTCCAAGGCGCTGGTCCGGGGCAAATCTTGCCGCCGGGCAGAAACGCGCCTGTTCCCGGCCCTGATCCGGCCGCGATCCGATTCGTTATCTTATTGAAATATATGGTATTTTATTCCCAAAACGGGTGGCCCGGTCCTTGCTCCAATGACATCACGATCATTGTGAAAGGCCGCCCGTGTTCAGTGTCACTCCGGAACCAGCCGTGTCGTCGTCCGCTTACGGTTCGCGGGCGAAACAGACACGGCCCGAACCATCCCAGAAGGACGGGTTCTCTGCCTTGGTGGACAGCAACGCAGCGGCGGCGTCCGACGCCGATCGGGCACCTGGCAGGGGGCCGGATGCGCCGCTGAAGCGCAGCGACGCCGATGACGCGCGCGCCAGAACCGACACCAAAACGGATGCACAGCCGCAGCCGAAATTGTCTGCTGCCGCCGATTCAAAACATCAAACCCCGGATTCCGAAGAAACAGCGGATATACCGGCGACGCAGCCGGCCCCCATCGTCGTCGCGGCCTCCGGCAAAACACCGCAGACCGGAGAGGCCGCCACTGTCATCGATGACACCGCAGCCACGGACGACACCGCTCAAACCGCCGATGGACCAGCAATTCCGGGGAGTGTCGCAGCCGCGACAGCCACGTTGGCATTGGTTGTTCCCGTTGCCACCGCCGTCAGCGGTCAGGCACCCATCGCAAGCGACGCACAGATCGCCGCATCCGCTGCGGTCAACCCTGCTTCCGCAGCAGCTATCACGGCCGCGCAGTCGGCCGGCACCGACAAGGCTCTTGCCGACGCAGCCACGGCTGCGACCATCGAACAGCCGGTCGAAGCCGCCTCGACATCACTGGCCGCCGAAACCGCAACGGCTGTTCCCGCGCCGATAGCCGGCAAGAGCAAAACACCCGCTGCGTCCACGAAGGATGTAGCCGGCGACGACACGCAGACCATCGACGCGTCCTCCACCGCAAGAACTCCGGATCAAATCGCCGCCGCGGATGCAGCGACGCACGGCACCAAGGAAAACGGCATCAGGCACGACAAGGCGGAGATCGCCACCGACACGGCGGCCGCGCCGGACGCCGGCAAACCGGCAAGCGCCGCGCCGGCCGAACATCGCGCACCGGCCGTGGCCGCGCCTGTTCAAGCCCTTCAGCCCGATCCCGGCTTGCAGGCCGCAGTTGGACATCAGCCGCAACTTCAGGTGCAAACCGCCAGCCCCGCGCCGGCAACACCGATCCCTCAGTACAACGTGACGCCCGGTGCCAACACACCAGTGCCGTTGAGCGGCCTTGCAGTCGATATCGCGCTGCGCGCGGCGGGCGGCAGCAGCCGCTTCGAGATCCGTCTCGATCCCGCCGAGCTTGGCCGGATCGACGTGCGGCTCGACATCGACAAACACGGCAACGTCACCTCGCATCTGACGGTGGAGCGTGCTTCGACGCTCGACATGCTGCGCAAGGACGCGCCGCAATTGCAGCAGGCGTTGCAAGACGCGGGCTTGAAGACCGGCGATTCAGGATTGCAGTTCAGCCTGCGCGACCAGTCCTCGTCCGGCCAGAACAACGACAACGGCTCCGGCCGCAATTCGCAGCGTCTGGTGATTACCGAAGACGATACCGTGCCTGCGCAGGTCGCGGGACGAAGCTACGGCCGCATGCTCGCATCGAGCAGCGGCGTCGATATCAGAGTTTAGGAGCTGGACCATGGCCATTGACGCAACCATGCCGACGATCCCGACGTCCGGCGCCGCGACCACGACGACAACAGGTACCGGCTCAACCGGCACCACAAGCTCGACCACGACCAAGGGTCTTGCGGATAACTTCCAGACCTTCCTGACGCTGCTGACCACGCAGCTGCAGAACCAGAACCCGCTCGATCCGCTGGACACCAACCAGTTCACGCAGCAATTGGTGCAGTTCGCGCAGGTCGAACAGCAGCTCAAGTCCAACGACCAGCTCGCAGCGCTCGTGAAAATCGAGAAGACCGCGCAATCGACGCAGGCGCTGGTGTTCGTGGGCCAGACCGTTGCAGTCGATGGCAGCACGGCCAAGCTCGACGGCCATGCGACCTGGAATCTGAATGCGCCGAAGGATTCCACGGCCACCATCAACATTACGAACGCGACAGGCCAGACGGTTTACAGCGGCAACTTCAGCGTCGCATCCGGCAATGCAAGCTTCGTATGGGACGGCAAGGGCAATGACGGCACCACATGGCCCGCCGGAGACTACAAGATGTCGGTGACGGCCAAGGACAGCACCGGCAAGGAGGTAGCGATCTCCACCGAAGTTCAGGGCACCGTCGATTCCGTCGATCTGACGGCGAGCCCCGCCCTGCTTTCGATTGGCGGAAAAAACTACACGCTGGACCAGATCAAGCGCGTCGTCCGGCCGAGCACCTCCACCTAAAATCACGCCTTTTAAAGAGCGCGCCTGACCTCGCGCGATACCAAATCCGGCCCCAATACCAGACCAGCCCGGTTCCTCTCATGGAGCCGGGCTGGTCGCTTTTGGGCAAATCCAAGGAGAATCGTATTGAAGGCTTGAGCTTAGGCAAATTTTAAGTCGCGAGGGGTAGGTTGTTCCCAGTTCAGTAGTTCGAGTTTGTGAGTACACCATGACAGAACCCCACCGCCCGAGGGTGAAGTACGTCATCGGGCCAGATGGCAGTCCGTTGACGATTGCGGACCTCCCCGCGCCCGGTACCAAACGGTGGGTTATCCGCCGTAAGGCCGAGGTCGTTGCCGCGGTTCGTGGCGGCCTTCTTTCCCTTGAAGAAGCCTGCAGCCGTTACACCCTGACTGTTGACGAATTCCTGTCCTGGCAGTTCTCCATCGACCAGCATGGCCTGGCCGGTTTGCGGACCACCCGCATCCAGCAGTATCGCCAGTAAACCTCTATCGCCAGTAAGCCTCGCGGCTCAAAACATCTCCATTTCCATCGCATTTTCCGAAAACCGGCTCCTTAAAAAGAGTCCGGTCTTCGGCATTTCCATATTTCGCCTCCGTCGTTAACCGTCGTTAACCATATGGAAACCATACCTAGGCAAATTCTGCCCAGTCGGCGCGCGGTGCCGATTCTGTGGGGCTGGTTCGTTGCAGGGTCTGTTTTCGTTTCTGAAAGGTCTGGGCGCGGCGCGAATGGCGGCTATGGCCGCCGTGACGCTCGCCCTTGTCGGGTTCTTCGGCTTCGTCATCATGCGTGTCACCACGCCGCCGATGATGACCCTGTTCACCGACCTCAGCTATGAGGACTCCTCGGCGATCATCAAGGATCTTGAGCGCCAGGGCATCCCCTACGAGATGAAGAACGACGGCGCCGTCATCCAGGTGCCGAAGGACAAGGTCACCCGGTTGCGCATGAAGCTCGCCGAAGGCGGCCTGCCCAAGGGCGGCGGCATCGGCTACGAGATTTTCGACAAATCCGACGCGCTCGGCTCCACCAGCTTCGTCCAGAACATCAATCACCTGCGCGCGCTTGAGGGCGAACTGGCCCGCACCATCAAGGCCATCGACCGCATCCAGGCGGCGCGCGTGCATCTCGTGCTGCCGGAACGGCCGCTGTTTTCGCGCGAAACCCCCGAGCCATCGGCCTCCATCGTGCTGCGGGTGCGCGGCGCGCTGGAGCCGCAGCAGGTCCGCGCCATCCGCCATATCGTGGCCTCCGCCGTCAACGGCATGAAGGCCCAGCGGGTCTCGATCGTCGATGAAACGGGTCAACTGCTCGCCAATGGCGCGTCCGGTGAGACGGCCGGCGACGGCGCAGGCGGCGACGAGCGCCGCGCGGGCTACGAGAAGCGCATGCGCGATCAGGTCGAGGCCATTGTCTCGTCCGTGGTCGGTTCGGGCCGCGCCCGCGTCCAACTCTCTGCGGATTTCGACTACAACAAGATCACCCAGACCTCCGACAAGTTCGATCCCGAGGGCCGCGTGCTGCGTTCCAGCCAGTCGCGCGAGGAATCGTCCGCCACCGCCGACAACCGCGACGGCCAGGTCACCGTCAACAACGAGTTGCCGGGCGGCCAGGGTCAGGGCGGTGCTGCGGCTGCGAAAGACCAGAGCAAGAAGAGCGAGGAGATCAACAATTACGAGATTTCCCGCGTCACCAAAACCGAGGTGATCGAGGCCGGCCGCGTCAACCGCATCTCGGTCGCGGTGCTGGTCGATGGCAGCTACAGCAAGAACGAGAAGGGCGAGGTCGTCTATGCGGCACGCCCGAAGGAAGACCTCGACCGCATCGCCACGCTGGTGCGTTCGGCGATCGGATTCGACCAGAAGCGCGGCGACCAGGTCGAGATCGTGAACCTGAAATTCGCGGAATCGCCTTCGGTGATTCCCGCGCAGGAGCCCAAGAGTCTGCTCGGCATGTTCCAGTTCACCAAGGACGACATTATGTATTTTGTCGAACTCGGCGTCATGATGATCCTCGGCATCATCGTGGTGTTCATGGTGGTGCGTCCGCTGCTCAAGCGCGTGCTCGCCGCCGATCCGGCTGCGGTGAACCATGCTCCGCTTCCCGCGTTGCCCGAAGCAACCGCCGCACCCAGCCACAGCCAGCCGCAGATCGCCAACAACGCAACCTCGCAGATGATCGACGTGGCGCAGGTGCAGGGCCAGGTCCACGCCCAGTCCGTGCACCGCGTCGGCGAACTGGCCGAGCGCAACCCGACCGAGACCGCTTCGATTATTCGTCAGTGGCTTGCAGAACCGGCGTGATGTGACATGGCAACAACCCCCGCGCTCACCGGCAACACCTCCCACAACACCAGCGACATCGCCGGCGTGGTGGCGGCGCTTGCGAGCCGCCAGAACGGCCGCCCGAAATCCAAGCCGATGTCGGGGCCGAAGCGCGCCGCCATCATGATGCTGGCGCTCGGCGAGCAGTATGGCGGCAAGGTCTGGGCTATGCTCGACGACGACGAGGTGCGCGAACTTTCATTGATGATGTCCTCGCTCGGCACCGTCGAGGCCGACGTCGTCGAAGACCTGATGCTCGAATTCGTTTCGCGGATGTCGGCGTCGGGCGCGCTGATGGGCAACTTCGACGCCACCGAGCGGCTGCTTCAGCAGTATCTGCCCTCCGACCGCGTCACCGGCATCATGGATGAAATCCGCGGCCCTGCCGGCCGCAACATGTGGGAGAAGCTCTCCAACGTGCAGGAAGAGGTGCTCGCCAACTATCTCAAGAATGAATATCCGCAGACCATCGCCGTGGTGCTGTCGAAGCTGAAGCCCGAACATGCCGCGCGCGTGCTGGCGATCCTGCCCGAGGACATGGCGCTCGACGTGGTCGGGCGCATGCTGAAAATGGAAGCGGTGCAGAAGGAAATCATCGAGCGCGTCGAGCAGACGCTGCGCGTCGAGTTCATGTCGAACCTGTCGCAGACCCGCCGCCGCGACGCCCACGAGGTGATGGCGGAAATCTTCAACAATTTCGACCGCCAGACCGAAACCCGCTTCATCACCTCGCTCGAAGAGGACAACCGCGAATCCGCCGAGCGGATCAAGGCGTTGATGTTCACCTTCGACGACCTCGTGAAGCTCGATGCCGGTTCGGCTCAGACACTGATGCGCCATGTCGATAAGGACAAACTTGGAATCGCACTGAAAGGCGCTAACGAGGCCGTGCGCGACTTCTTCATGGGTAACATGTCGAGCCGCGCCGCCAAGATGCTGCTGGACGACATGGCGGCGGCCGGTCCCGTGCGGCTGCGCGACGTCGATGAGGCGCAGGCCTTGCTGGTCAATCTCGCCAAGGATCTCGCGGCCAAGGGCGAGATCATGCTGCAGAAAAACCGCGCCGACGACGAGCTGGTGTACTGATGGGCGCCCCCGCGAAATTCCTGTTCGATCTCGACTTCGGTGCGCCGGACGTCGCCAAGGAGCGCGCCGCCACCAAGAGCGAGATCGCCCAGCAGATCGCCGAGGCCGAAGCGCGCGCCTATCGCGCCGGCTATGAGGCCGCGCGGCTCGAGGCCAAAGCCGAGAGCGACCGCCGCGCGGCGCTGGCACTGGAAGAAATCGGCATCGCCATCAAGTCCATCGCCGGGCGGTTCTCGACCATCGAAAACCGGATGGAAACCGAAGCCGTCGATGTCGCGCTCGCAGTAGCGCGCAAGCTCTGCGTCGAACTGATGGCCGCCGAGCCGCTGACCGAAATCATGGCGCTGGTCAGCGACTGTTTCCGGCATCTCACGTCCACGCCGCATATCGTGGTGCGGATCAACAATGAACTCTATGACGCCGCGCGCGAGCGTATCGAGCAACTGGCCAAGCGCAGCGGCTTCGAGGGCCGCCTTGTCATCCTCGCCGAGCCGGACATCGCCACCGGCGACTGCAAGATCGAATGGGCCGACGGCGGCGTGACGCTGGATAGCGCCACCATCGAAGCCAAGATCAACGAACTTGTCGGGCGCTATCTGGCGTCCCGCAATCAGGCCGGGCTTCCCGGTCATGAGGACCGACCATGAGCGACACAGACAACACCGTCCCCCTTCCCGATCTCAATGCTGCGGATTCGACCGCTCTCGCCGATCAGGACCATTTCGAAGACAACGATTACGTCGGGCGGATCGCCGCCGACCTCGAAGCCGTGTTCGACGTTCCGGTTCAGGTCTCCGCCGTGCTCGGCCGCTCGAAGATGGATGTCGCGGACCTGTTGAAGCTCGGACCCGGCACCGTACTCGAACTGGACCGCCGCGTCGGCGAGGCCATCGACATCTACGTCAACAACCGGCTGGTGGCGCGCGGCGAAGTTGTTCTGGTGGAAGACAAGCTCGGCGTCACCATGACGGAAATCATCAAGGCGGAACGCGCTTAAGTTCAATCCGACGGCCCGAGCCGAAAATGGCCGGACCGACTAACAAGACATAATAACAGGAGATCACCATGCGGCTTCTCATCGTTGGCACACTGAAGGGCCAGCTCACCACCGCCACCAAGATCGCCATGGACAATGGCGCGACGGTGACCCACGCCGAAGACTCAGAACAGGCGATGCGCGTGGTGCGCGGCGGCAAGGGTGCAGACCTGCTGCTGGTCGATGTCGCCCTCGACATTCGCGATCTCGTGACGCGGCTGGAAGCCGAACATATTCATGTGCCCATCGTGGCCTGCGGCATCACCACCGACGCGCGGGCCGCCGTCGCCGCCATTCACGCCGGCGCGAAAGAATACATTCCGCTGCCGCCAGATCCGGAACTGATCGCCGCGGTGCTGGCCGCCGTCGCCAATGACTCCCGCGACCTGATCTACCGCGACGACGCCATGGCCAAAGTCATCAAGCTCGCGCAGCAGATCGCAGGCTCCGATGCGTCGGTGATGATTACCGGCGAATCCGGCACCGGCAAGGAAGTGCTGGCGCGCTACGTTCACACCCGCTCGAATCGCGCCCGGAAGCCATTCATCTCGATCAATTGCGCCGCGATCCCCGAGCATCTGCTGGAGTCCGAACTGTTCGGCCATGAGAAAGGCTCGTTCACCGGCGCCATCGCGCGGCGCATCGGCAAGTTCGAGGAAGCCACCGGCGGCACGCTGTTGCTGGACGAAGTTTCCGAAATGGACGTGCGGCTGCAATCGAAGCTGCTGCGCGCCATCCAGGAGCGCGTCATCGACCGCGTTGGCGGCACGCGCCCGGTGCCGGTGGATATCCGCATCATCGCCACATCGAACCGCAATCTCGCCGACGCCGTGCGCGAAGGCACCTTCCGCGAAGATTTGCTGTTCCGGCTGAATGTCGTGAACCTCAAGATTCCGGCGCTGCGGGATCGTCCGGCGGATATCCTCGAACTGGCGCAGCACTTCGCCAGGAAATATGCCGGCGCCAACGGCGTTCCGCTGCGGCCGATTTCGATCGAGGCGCGGCGCGTGCTGACAGCCAATCGCTGGCAGGGCAACGTCCGCGAACTCGAGAACACCATGCACCGGGCGGTGCTGATGGCGAGCGGTGACGAGATCGGTGCGGAGGCCATTCTGTCACCCGATGGCGACCGGCTGGATCTCACCAGGACGCCGCCCGCAGTCGCGCATGCGACCTTCGCCGCCGAGCAAGTCACGCGCGCACTGGTCGGCCGCACCGTGGCCAATGTCGAACGCGATCTGATTCTGGAAACGCTGAAGCATTGTCTCGGCAACCGCACCCATGCGGCGAACATTCTCGGCATCTCGATCCGCACGCTGCGCAACAAGCTCAACGAATATGCGGACGACGGTTCGCCGATCCCGCCGCCGGGTTCGGGTGAAGTGCGCAGCGCCGCGGCAGCTTGAATTCGTCCACGATGTCATGCGCGGGCTTGACCCGCGCATCCATCACTCTTCAAAAGTACTTTCTTAAAAGATCGATGGCCGGGTCATGGGCGAACGGCAGCGACGCCGTTCTTCGAACGGCCATGCCCGGTCATGACGATTTCGGATTCACGCGAAAACATCTAACGACTACCCGCACGCTCCACATTGGCAATCCGTTCCGGCACGCCGAATTCGCGGCGGCAGACTTCGGCCAGCGCGGCGATACCCTCGCGAATTTCCGGCACCGACGGACTGGCGAAACACAGCCGCAGCCGGCTTTTGCTGTGCGCAGCGTTGACCGACCATTCGGTGCCGGGATTGATGGCGATGCCTGCGGCTGACGCCGCCTGATACAGTTTCAACGTATCGACATTGTCCGGCAGCTTGACCCAGAGAAAGATCCCGCCTTTCGGATCGTCGAACTCCGCCGCCGTGCCGAACTGCTCGGCGAGTGCCTCCATCAGGGCGTCGAGCTTGAGGCGCAGGCCGCGCGTCAGCTTCGGCACGTGATCGTTGAAGTGCGCGGCGCAGAATTCCGCCAGAACCATCTGCTCCAGCGCACCGGAGCCCGCGTCGGTCTTGGTGCTGAGAATACGCGACAGCACGGCCCACGGTGCGACGATGTAACCGACGCGCAGCGCAGGCGCGACCGACTTCGAGAACGAGCCGATGTGAATGACATTGCCGGTCTGGCTCATGGCATAAAGCGCGGGCGGGCGCTGGCCGTTCCAGATCAGGTCCGCGTAGCAATCGTCCTCGAAAATCGGAACGCCATACTCCTCCGACAGCTTTAGCAACTCGCGGCGGCGCTGCTCGCTCATGATGGTGCCGGTGGGATTCTGCACCGTGGGGATGGTGTAGATGTATTTCGGGCGAATGCCCTTGCACTTAAGGTCTTCAAGGGCGGTTGCGAACGCGTCGGTCCGCATGCCGTCATCGTCGAGCGGAATGCCGACGATGTTGACGCCGCGCCGCACCAGCCGCGTAATCGATGCCTGATAGCACTCCTGCTCGATCAGCACCGTGTCGCCGCGCGAGGTCAGAATTCCGTTGACGAGATCGAGCCCCTGCAACGATCCGGAGGTGATAAGGATTTCATCCGCCGTGCAGGTGATGCCGGCATCCTGCCTGAGCTTGCCGACGAGAAACCCGCGCAGCGGGCGATAACCGAGCGGGCCGCTGTTCAATCCATAGGTCGCCAGCGTCGCGCCCTCGCGCGTCAGCACGGCGGTGGACGCCGCCAGCAGCCGGTCCACCGGCACCTGATCGGCGTCGTTGTTGCATCCGACAAAATTGTATTTCGGAAAGCCGGTCCATTTCGCCGCCGCGGGCGGCAGCCCTTCGGCCAATAGCGGCGTGAAATCGAACGATGTCGCGGTCATGAGGCGTCTCCCGGCTTTTGTTATTGGAATGAGGGACACCCTCACCGCCGGGTTTTGCCGGCTGTTGTCTCGCGGCAATCTACAGAGTCGCCACGTCGCGACGCAACCCGCGTCACGCGCGCGATGGCCGGCCGGAGCGTTCATAGATCACGGGCGGCTCATCGCTCGCGGTGGATCGAAGATAGAAATTGTAGGCGAACAGGCCGAACACGATCACGACGAAGGCGAGGACCATCACAATCGCGATACGCTTGAACATGATTGTCATGCACAGGTCCGCTTCAATCGCCGATTTTGTCTGCAATCCAGCAACACCGGAAATCCGCTCCCTCTCCCGTGGGGAGAGGGTTGGGGTGAGGGGTGAGGATTGATCGATGGATTATACACCCTCACCCGGATTGCCTCGCAATCCGACCTCTCCCCACGGGAGAGGTGAACAGCATTCTTGATCGACGCTCTTGCGCGCATCAATTCGGATGCAGCGCCGCGCGCCTGGCGACATGCCGTTGCAGCAGCCACAGCAGCGGCGCATAGACCAGTTCCATGAACAGGCCGAACAGCGTGCCGACGCTCGGAATGCCGTGCAGCGTAACTGAATAAAGATGCGCGAGGCCGCCGAGAAAGACCAGAAACGTCACGATCGCGAACCGCTCCCGATGGCGTTCGACATGGGGGATCGAGGCCAGCAATAGCAACCCCATTCCTGCGACAACGCCCGAGAGAAGCCGGAAATAATTGTCCACCGTGATGGTGCCGACGCCATGCATGAACTGAACGCCGAGGATGACGCCGCAAATGCCGAGCCCGAGCAGCACCAGCCCGCTGAAAGCCGTGCCGATCTGAAGAAGAAGCCGTTCCATGCAACATCCGGACTGGTTTTGATCTTGCCCGCGAGACCATATATGAGTTGCGTCGGCGATGCACCCACCGGGCGCGGGCGCTCGCTCCCTCCCCTCTCGATAGATTGTCCAGCACGTTTTCATGCCCACTTTCACGCCGCATCAGGATCAGGCGCTCCGCGCCGTTGCCGACTGGCTCAAGGCCAGGCCGGGCCGGGGAAATACGCCGCCGGTATTCCGTCTGTTCGGCTATGCCGGCACCGGCAAGACGACGCTGGCGCGGCACATCGCCGACGGCGTCGAAGGCAGCGTGAAGTTCGCGGCGTTCACCGGCAAGGCCGCGCTGGTGATGCGCAACAAGGGCTGCGACAACGCCTCCACGATTCATTCGCTGATCTATCGCACCCGCGAATCCGGCGAAGAGCAGCCGAGTTTCGAACTGTGGGACGATGCGCCCGCATCAAAAGCCAAGCTCATCGTCATCGACGAATGCTCGATGGTGGATGCGGAACTGGGCCGCGACCTGATGTCGTTCGATTGCCCGCTGCTGGTGCTGGGCGATCCGGCGCAGTTGCCGCCGATCCAGGGCGGCGGTTTTTTCACCGACGCCGAACCCGATGCGATGCTCACCGAAGTGCATCGTCAGGCACAGGACGATCCGATCGTGCGGATGTCGATGGCGGTGCGTGAAGGCCGCACGCTCGATCTCGGCACGTTTGGCGAAAGCGAGGTGGTGCGCCGCGACGCGCTCGATCCGGACCGCGTGATGAGCGCCGATCAGATTCTGGTCGGCCGCAACAACACCCGGCGCTCCTACAACATGCGCGTGCGGCAGAAGCAGAACATCGAAGATCCGTTGCCGGTGGCGGGCGACAAGCTGGTGTGCCTGCGCAACAACCGCAAGAAGGCGCTGTTCAACGGCGGGCTGTGGCGGGTGA
>JAZKGC010000092.1:12493-17294 GCA_040386115.1 Pseudomonadota bacterium | reverse complement strand
CGGAGTAGTTCATCGCCAGTTCGTTGTAGCGATCGAGGATCGCCTTCTGCTTGGCAACGCCGAGCATGACGTTCTCGCGCACCGTCAAGGTCGCGTCGAGCTGCGGCTCCTGTTCGAGATAGCCGACGCGCGCGCCCTCGGCGACCCACGCCTCGCCGTTATAATCCTTGTCGAGGCCGGCCATGATCCGCAGCAGCGTCGATTTGCCGGAACCGTTGACGCCGAGCACGCCGATCTTGGCGTCCGGGTAAAACGACAGATGGACGTTATCCAGCACCTTGCGGGTCGGATAGGCCTTGGTCAGACCCTGCATGAAATAGACGAACTGGCGAGCCATCGTGATCCTTGAAGCCATCGCGTTTCGGGGGAATTTGCTGCTGCTGATGTAGCGGCGGGAACCGCAAAGGGCAACCACCGAGCAGGCGGAAGGTAGGATTTTGGAAAGCCTAACGGCGATGATTTTCCCGCGCAGCCAACGCGTTGCAGCCGGAAAAACCGCTTTTTAATCGATTGCGCCACATGCTGCCCGATCGAACCCCGGACAATTGCGCCGCGACCCATCCGCAGCGTCAAGACCAACAGAAGATCGGCGGCAGAACCGTCATGGCAACACACAGCACATCGATCGCAACCGGCCTCGTGGAAATTCCCGAGCGCCGCCCAGTTGCACCGGCCAGCGCGATCACCGCCGAAATCGCGGCGTTCTGGCGCGAGTTCCTCCAGACCGCGTTCGCGTCATACCATCCGGAGCGGCATTACATGCGCGGCCCCGGCCCCGCCTGTGCCGCGAAACGTGCCGTGAAGTAACACGTAAAAATTCATGGTCGTCCCGGCATTTTGGTTTGTTGCGGGCACTCGCAATGACGCACGCGCTTTCCTTCACCTCTCGCCGCTTGCGGGGAGAGGTCGGATCGTGAAACGATCCGGGTGAGGGGTAAAGCCGCAAGCACGGCAAAGCCCCTCACCCCAACCCTCTCCCCGTCAACGGGGAGAGGGAGCGCCATATGCCCGCCGACAAATCAAAACGGAAAAACAGAATGACGCTGCGCTGCGCGATTCTCGACGACTATCAGAACGTCGCACTGGCATTCGCCGACTGGCCGGCGCTGAAAGACCAGATCGACATTACTGTGTTCGACACGCCGTTCGCCTCCAGCGATGAGGCCGTGCGCGCGTTGCAGGATTTCCAGATCGTCTGCGCCATGCGCGAGCGCACGGCGTTTTCGCGCGAGGTGCTGACCGCGCTGCCCAATCTGAAACTGCTTCTGACCTCCGGCATGAAAAACGCGGCGTTCGACATGGACGCGGCCAAAGAATGCGGCGTCACGGTGTGCGGCACCCGCGGCGTCGGCAACGCCACGGCGGGCCTCACCATTGGGTTGATGCTGGAACTCACCCGCAAAATCGGTTTCGAGAATGCGCGGATGCATGCGGGCGAGCCCTGGCAGACCACGATGGGTCAGGACATCGAAGGCATGACGCTCGGCATCGTCGGGCTGGGCAAGCTGGGCGTGAAGGTGGCGCATATCGCGCAGGCGCTCGGCATGAACGTGATCGCGTGGAGCCAGAATCTCACCCACGAGGCGTGTTCCGCCGCAGGCGTCGCCTATGCCAGCAAGGAGGAATTGTTTTCCACCTCAGACGTCGTCAGCATCCATGTCGTCCTCAGCAAGCGCAGCCGGGGACTGATTACGCGCGCCGATCTCGAACGGATGAAACCGACGAGCTATCTCGTCAACGCCGCGCGCGGGCCAATCGTCGATGAAGCCGCGCTGCTGGATGTCTTGCAAAGGAATAAAATCGCGGGCGCGGGGCTCGACACGTTTTCACAGGAGCCGCTGCCGGTGGATCATCCGTTGCGCAAGCTCGACAACGTCGTGCTGACGCCGCACATCGGCTACGTCACCGAAAACAACTATCGCCGCTACTATGGCGACATGGTCGAGGACATCGCCGGCTGGCTCAAGGGCGAGCCGATGCGGGTGATGACCTAAGGTTCAGCCCCGCACGGCCTTCTCGATTGTCGCAACGTCGATTTTCTTCATGTCCATCATCGCCGTGAACGCGCGGCTGGCTTCCTCGCCGCCTTTCGCCATCGCGTCGGTCAAGACGCGCGGCGTGATCTGCCACGAGACGCCCCATTTGTCCTTGCACCAGCCGCACGCGCTTTCCTGCCCGCCGTTTCCGACGATAGCGTTCCAGTATTTGTCCGTCTCCGCCTGATCGTCAGTCGCGATGCAGATCGAGAACGCTTCGTTGTGCTTGAAGATCGGCCCGCCGTTCAGGCCGATATAGGGAATGCCCGCCACGGTGAAATCCACCGTGATGGTGTCGCCCTTCTTGCCGGAAGGATAATCGGTCGGCGCTTTATGCACGGCGTTGACTTTGCTGTCCGGGAACACGCTCGCGTAAAACGTCGCGGCTTCCTCCGCGTCCTTGTCGTACCAGACACAGATCGCGCTTTTGCTCTTGGCCATGCAGGTTCCCCTCCTACTCAACAGGACAGCATAGTTGCAAAAGTTTCACGCGATGCGCAAACCAAAAGCCCGGCACGATGGCCGGGCTTTTTGTATCTCACTAAAAAACGCTGCTTAGCGGATGTTGACCGGCGCGGGCATCGGCGGCACCACCGTCGGTCCCTGATTAGGCACGCCCGTCACCGCGTTCGGACGCGGCGGCAAGCCACCGCTGGCCATGGGCGCAGGCGCAGGTCCGCCCTGCTGATACGGTTGCGCGGCGGCCGTGACGCCAACCGCAGGCGGCTTGCCGCCCGGCAGCACCACCACGCGGGTGCCGACCTTGGTGCGCTCGAACAGATCCGAGACGTCCTCGTTCAGCATGCCGATGCAGCCGGATGAGACGAACTGGCCGATGGTGGACGGCTGGTTGGTGCCGTGAATGCGGTACACGGTGGAGCCGAGATACATCGCGCGCGCGCCCATCGGATTGCCGTCGCCGCCCGCCATGAAGCGCGGCAGATAAGGCTGGCGTTCGATCATCTCAGTCGGCGGATGCCAGTCCGGCCATTCCGCCTTGCGGGTGATTTTCTGCACGCCGGTCCAGGTGAAGCCGTCGCGGCCGACGCGCACGCCGTAGCGCACGGCGCGGCCATTGCCGAGAACGTAATAGAGATGCGTGTTCGGCGTATCGACGATGATGGTGCCGGCCGGCTCCTTGGTCGGATAGGACACTTCCTGCCTGCGCAGGTTCGGCGGCAATTCCTTGCGCGGGCCGGTTTCCGGCTGCTCCTCGGCCGGAAGCGCCGACAGCACCAGCGGCTGGCCGTTGGGGGCGAGTTGACCCGGCTGTTGCGATTGAACGGCGCCGGTCGGGCCGCCATCGATGGCACCCGGCGGACGCAGCCCGCGGTCGCCCTGATCGGTGTAGCCGGATGGCGGACCGCGCTCGGTATAGATCGGCGCAGGGCCACGGTCGGAATAGCCAGGATGCGGCGGCGCGCGATCCGAATAAGCGGGCGCTGGCGCGCGATCTGAATAAACGGGCGCTGGCGCGCCCATGGGCCGGCCATAGCGCGGATCGTCCGGAGACATCACGGGACCGCGCGGGTCCAGCCCCGGCTGGCTCTGCTGCTGATAGCCCTGCTGCTGCTGGTACACCTGCTGCGGCGGACCCGGCTGCTGATAGCCCGGCGGCGAGAGCGCAGCACCGCGGCCGTTATCGTCCTCGAGCCGGTCAAAATCCGGCGCACCGCGATCGTCGCGATACCCGCCCGGCGCGCCATAGGGCGCGGGCTGCATCGGCTGCGAATAGCCGGGAGGCGGCGGATAGGATTGCGCGAGAGCCACCGGCGTACCCGCCAGACCGGCCACCGTGAAAACCGCAAAAACCGTGGAAACGCGATTGAACATCATGCCCCTTATATAGTGCGAACCCGCCACCGTATCGTTAACGGCAGATCGCTCAGGATAGCGGCGCATTCAAGACAATAATTGAAAAAAGGCCTTGGCTGCGCTGACTTTTTCGCGAGATTGCGGCTTGAGCCTCGGGTTCCGGCATTGTGGAAGCCCCTGAGAGGTTTCCGTTTTATTCAGGCGCGCGTTCACGATTGCGCTATCCTTCACTCACACCTGATTCGCGACGCCGATGCGATGCGTCCGTGTCCTCAGGCGGTTCCTTGGTGTCTCCTTGGCGTTCTTCAGGCAATCAAGCGTTGTGTGCGTCCCGTTTTGACTCGATCGCCTTCGCAAACCCGGTTTGCTGACGACAGGACACGGCAACATGCTCCCCGGATTTCGAATTCTTGTCGCCACGATCGTGCTGTCAGCCTCGGTTCTGGTGTTTGGCTTGGGGGCTGCGGCGCTGCTGCGCGCGGCGCACGAGGAATTCGCCAGCCTGCCATCCTGGCGTCTGGCCCAGCCGCCGCTTCTCAGCCCGAAGATCGAACCGGCTCCGGCCACGCTGGCGCTGCTGCGGCTGGAGACGCCGCAAGCCCGGCTTGAACCGCTCAGGATTGAGCCCGAGCCTTTCAGGATCGAAACTCCCAGAATCGAGACTCCCAGGTTGGAGACTCGCAGGATCGAAAATCCCGCGCCTGAAACTGCCGCACCCGCGATGTCCGCGCCCGAGGTTCAGGCCGAAACGCAGGCCGAGGTTCAGACAGTGACCGCCAATGCGCCGCATGAGACGGGTGGCATGGCGGACGAGAATTCCGACGCCGTCATCGTTGTCACGGTCGCCAGACCTGACGCCGAACCGAATTCCGCCGTCAGCGCGCCGGCACCGGCACGAGTGGCAAGCGCGAACACCGGGCCAGACGTCAAGGCGAACGGCAAGACAAACG
>JAZKGC010000092.1:1304-12393 GCA_040386115.1 Pseudomonadota bacterium | reverse complement strand
CCCGGACAAAATCGTCGCCAAACGCGTCGAACGCGCGGTCGGCCCCGGAGGTGACGAACACGGAAGCGGCGTCGTCCGAAAGCCGCAAGACCGAGATCACCTCGTCCGAGATGGCGGCATTGGTCGCCAAAGCGTCCGAGGCTACCGCCGCCGCCGAGCAGCAGGCCGATCCCGTGGTGACAAAGACCAATCGTTCAAGCGCCCGCGCGGCTGCGCGCCGCCGCGCGGCGGCGGTCGCCCGTGCCCGCGCCGCCGCCCGCGCTCGCGCCGTTCAGCAGCAACCGCAGCAAAATCCATTCCCGTTGTTCGGCGGTTAGCAAGACGCCGTTGCGCCGGCCGGATTGAGCAATCCGGCAAGGCATCGCTTTAGCCGTCGGCTGATGCGTGTTCGATGTCAGGCAGGCCCGGTCGCGATCGGCGGCCCGTCGGGCAAACCCCAATCCGACCATGAGCCGTCATACAGCGCTGTCACGACGCCGAGCCTCGCCAGCGCCAGCGACACCGCGCCGGCCGTGATGCCGGACCCGCAGGATGTCACGATCGGCTTTTGCAGATCGACGCTCGCGGCCTCGAAAATCCGGCGCAACTCGCCCGGCGATTTCATCGTCGCGTCGGCGTTGATCAGATCCATGAACGGCACGTTGAGACTTCCGGGAATCCGGCCCGAACGGCGGCCCGGCCACGGCTCGGCAACCTTGCCTTCATAACGCTCGCGCGTCCGTGCATCGACCACCTGCTCGGTCGGCGTTTGGACATTCGCCACCAGTTGCGCGCGGTTGCGCACGCGCGTCGCGTCCAGACGCGCGCTGTAGGCGCGCGGCGCGGGCATCACGATTTCCGCGTCGGTGGCGTGGCCGTCCGCGGTCCATTTCTTGAGGCCACCGTCGAGCACCTTGACCCGGTCGTGGCCGAACACCCGGAACATCCACCAGGCGCGCGGCGCGCCGGTGTAGTCGCCGCGGTCGTAAACCACCACGAGATCGTCGTCGCCGATGCCGAGCGCGCCCACGTCGCACGCGAACTGCTCATCCGTCGGAAGCATGTGCGGCAATGGATTGCCGCGATCCGAAATGTCATCGACGTCGAAGAACACCGCGCCCGGAATATGCCGCTGCGCATAATCGTCGCGCGCGTGCGGCGGCCGCAGCGCCGGCATCCGGTACGCGGCGTCGAACACGCGCACATCCGGATCGCGCAAATGTTCGGCGAGCCATGCCGTGCTGACGAGAGGATCGCTCATGGTCACATCCTTTCCGGATCTGGTTCTGGACTTAATCTTTCTTCTTCGGCTCGGCCTTCTCGACCGCGCCGCCGGCTTCCCGCCATGCGGTGAAGCCGCCGCCGAGATGCGCCACGGGTTTCAGGCCCATGTCCTGCGCGGTCTTGGCCGCCAGCGCCGAGCGCCAGCCCGACGCACATTGAAACACGAATTTCTTGTCTTCCTGAAACACCGGCTTGGCATAGGGGCTCGCCGGATCGATCCAGAATTCCAGCATGCCGCGTGGGCAATGGAACGAGCCGGGAATCCTTCCCTCGCGCTCGATCTCGCGCGGATCGCGCAGATCGACGATCACCACGTCACTGAGGCCAACACCGCCCTCGGGAAATTTCTCGACGGCCTCGGCGGCGTTGATGGTCTCGATCTGGGCGTTGGCCTCGTCGAGCAGCTTCGCGTAGCCGCGGGTAATGGTGGAGGGCATGGAAGACTCTGTCGCTGATAACAACGGGATGAGAAACCTACCATGCTTCTCTCAACGAGTCGTCCCCACGCAAGCCTCTCCGTCATTCCGGGGCGCGATCTTTTGCGAGCGAACCCGGAATGACGATGTGGAGAAAGATTACCGCGTCAGTTCCTTCATGGCCCCGTCGAGACCTTCGAGCGTCAGCGGGAACATGCGCTCGTTGAACAGCCGTCGGATGACGGTGGTGGACTCCGAGTAATCCCAGTGCTTGCGCGCCACCGGATTGAGCCAGACCGCATGCGGATAGGTCCGCGTCACGCGCTCGAGCCACACCGAGCCCGGCTCCTCGTTGACATGTTCCACCGAGCCGCCCGGCACCACGATCTCATACGGCGACATCGACGCGTCGCCGACGAACACGATCTTATAGTCGTGCGCGTATTTGTGCAGGATGTCCCAGGTCGGGGTGCGGTCGGTGAAGCGGCGGCGGTTGCTCTTCCACACGCCCTCATAGAGGCAATTGTGGAAGTAGAAATACTCCATGTGCTTGAACTCGGTCTTCGCCGCCGAGAACAGCTCCTCGACCTGCGCGACATGCGGGTCCATCGAGCCGCCGATGTCGAAGAAGATCAGAACCTTCACCGCGTTGCGCCGCTCGGGGCGCATGTGCACGTCGAGATAGCCGTGGTTCGCGGTCTCGCGGATCGTGGTGTCGAGATCGAGTTCGTCCGGCGCTCCGGTGCGCGCGAACTTTCGCAGCCGCCGCAGCGCCACCTTGATGTTGCGGATGCCGAGTTCGACGTTGCCGTCGAGATCCTTGAACTCGCGCTTGTCCCAGACCTTCACCGCGCTGAAATTGCGGTTCTTGTCCTGCCCGATGCGGATGCCTTCAGGATTGTAGCCGTTGGCCCCAAAAGGAGAGGTGCCGCCGGTGCCGATCCATTTGCTGCCGCCCTCGTGGCGCTTTTTCTGTTCCTCGAGACGCTTCTTCAAAGTCTCCATGAGCTTGTCCCAGCCCATGGCCTCGATCTGCTTTTTCTCTTCCTCGGTGAGATATTTTTCGGCGGCCTTGCGCAGCCACTCCGCCGGAATCTCCGCCTTCTCCATGGCGTCGAGCAGGTTCTCGAGACCCTTGAAGGTCGTTCCGAACACGCGGTCGAACTTGTCGAGATTGCGCTCGTCCTTCACCAGCGAGGCGCGCGACAGGTAATAGAAATTCTCCACGGTCTGATCCGCGAGGTTGGCGTTAAGCGCCTCCATCAGCGTCAGATATTCGCGGAGCGTGACCGGCACCTGCGCGTCGCGCAGCGATGTGAAGAATTGCAGGAACATAGGACTTAGATCGCCTCCGAAGCAGCTTCCGTCAAGTGCGGCTGTTGCCCCTCCGACAGAATAGAACGATGAAACTACAGGGTTGTGGGCCAGCCGTCTGCCCGCGCCAGCCCGGAAAAACCCGCTGCAACGCAGGCTTGCGTTCAAAAACAGCACTGGCACCGGCTAGCGCGCTGTGCCATTTCATTTAAACTGTTGTTTGACGCCACCCGAGCCGCTCCAGCCGGAGACGGTTCGCGGCGTTGACCGGGGACGCGCGACGCTGAAAGCGGAGTCGTGGCGTTTAAAACAAGGGGGTTTCATCCATGGGCATTATTGCTTGGATTATCGTCGGCGCGATTGCCGGCTGGCTGGCGGGCCTGATCGTCAAGGGCGCGGGCTTCGGCCTGCTCGGGAACATCGTCATCGGCATCATCGGCGCGGTTGTCGCGGGCTGGCTGCTGCCGCAGCTTGGCGTGCGGCTCGGTGCCGGCTGGGTCGGCGAAATCATCAACGCGGCGATCGGCGGCGTCATCGTGCTGGTCATCCTCTCGCTGATCCGGCGGGCGTGACGATCCAGGAAATTCCTGAAACGACCGCCGGTCAGGCGGTCGTTTCTTGTTTGAAGAAGCGGCGGCGGCATACTCACCAACAGAACAAACGAACCCAGACAAATTGACGAAGGCAAACTTCCCAATGAAATTCACCGGCACCAAAAACTATGTCGCCACCGATGATCTCAAGGTCGCGGTCAACGCCGCGATCGTGCTCGAGCGTCCCCTGCTTGTGAAGGGCGAACCCGGCACCGGCAAGACCGTGCTGGCCGAGGAAGTCGCCAAAGCGCTCGACGCGCCGCTGCTGACCTGGCACATCAAGTCCACCACCAAGGCGCAGCAGGGTCTCTACGAATACGACGCGGTGTCGCGCTTGCGCGATAGCCAGCTCGGCGATCCGCGCGTCTCCGACATCGCGAACTACATCAAGCGCGGCAAGCTGTGGGACGCCTTCACCAGCGCGAAGCGTCCGGTACTGCTGATCGACGAAGTCGATAAGGCCGACATCGAATTCCCGAACGACCTGCTGCTCGAACTCGACCGCATGGAATTCCATGTTTACGAGACCGGCGAAACGGTGAAGGCGAAGCAGCGGCCGATCATCATGATTACGTCGAACAACGAGAAGGAACTGCCGGACGCATTCCTGCGCCGCTGTTTCTTCCACTACATCAAGTTCCCGGACATCGACACCATGAACGCCATCGTCGATGTGCACTTCCCCGACATCAAGAAGCGCCTGGTGCAGGAAGCCATGAAGATCTTCTTCGAGGTGCGCGACGTGCCGGGCCTGAAGAAGAAGCCCTCGACGTCGGAACTGCTCGACTGGCTGAAACTCTTGCTGAACGAGGAGATGACGCCGGAGACGCTGCGCGAACGCGATCCGCGCAAGCTGATCCCGCCGCTGCACGGCGCGCTGCTCAAGAACGAGCAGGACGTGCATCTGTTCGAGCGGCTGGCGTTCCTCAGCCGCCGCGAGGTGTAAGCGAAATCAGAAGCCGACCCCTGCGCCGGCCTTGAATGCGCTGCTGCCGCCTTCGCTGGCGACAGCGCCGCGTATCGTGACGTCCTTGCCGCCGACGCGCGTGCGTGCCCCGCCGTTCCAGTCGCCGCCGGCCGCCGCTCCGGGAGAGCTGTTCAACGCCGAAAAATCGGGCGCGCCGGTTGTGGATCCCGCCGCGGTGCCTGCGGAAATGCCCGCACCAGCTCCGCTGACAGTGCCCGTCACCCGCCTCACGGCCGACTGCGCGCCTGCTTCGGCCGCGAACACAACCGCCAGACAGACCAATCCGAATTTCAACATGCCCCAAAGCCCCCGTGTGACTGGACATGATACGAGCACGCCGTGTTTGGGGTTTCAAGTCTGGATTAAAAGAACAAGCAGGACTTGCACCTGTTCAAGCAGCTGGCGTTTCTGAGCCGGCGCGAGGTGTGAGCTGATCTTCACCTCTCCCCGTTTACGGGGAGAGGTCGGAGACCAAGCGAAGCGAAGGTCTTCGGGTGAGGGGCTATCGAAAGAAAGATGCCCCTCACCCCAACCCTCTCCCCGCAAGAGCGGGGCGAGGGAGAAGCTGCCTCCATTCTACTTGTTCAGAAAATTCAGCGGCAACCCGCCGCGCGGCCAGTCCATCGCCACCAGTTCGCCCTTGCCCGACAGCGTGATGTAGGCGGTCTTCAGGTCCGGCCCGCCGAACGCGATGTTGGTGGTGACGTTGTCGCCGGTCGGCACCTGCTCGATCAGTTTGCCGTCCGGCGCGATCACAGAAATACAGCCCGTAATCAGCGTCGCGACACAGATATTGCCCGATGCTTCCACCGCCAGCGAATCGAACATCTGATAACCGCCGAGGCCCGCGATGGGTTGGCCCATTTCGCCGCGATAGATTACCTCGCGAGGCTTGATCTCGCCGGGCGCGCCGATGTCGAACGCCCACAGCCGCGCCGTCGGCGTCTCGGCGACATAGACGGTCTTCTCGTCGGGCGAGAGGCCGGTGCCGTTGGCGGGCAGCAGCGGATGCACGGCCTCGACCAGTTCGGTTGCGCCCGGCTTCATGTAGTAGAGCGCACCGACATCCATGTCGCGCGGGCGGCGCTTGCCGAGATCCGTGAACCACAGCCCACCCTGCCTGTCGAACACCAGATCGTTCGGCCCCTTCAACTGGTTCTCGCCGCAATGGGTGAACAGCGTTTCGATCTTGCCGGTGGCGAGATCGACCCGCTGCAACGAACCGCCGATATATTCCGACGGACGCGGCCCGCCGGGCATGAGATTGCCGCGCGGCCCCGGCGCCCAGCTGAAGCCGCCATTGTTGCAGAGGTACATCTTGCCGTCCGGTCCCAGCGCAGCACCATTCGGCCCGCCCGGAATGTTCGCGATGGTCTCCTTGCGCCCGTCGGGATACACGCGCGTCATTTTCTGCGCGCGGATTTCCACCAGCACCACGGAGCCGTCAGGCATCACCACCGGGCCTTCGGGAAATTCGAGACCGGATGCGATGACGCGAAGATTGGACATGAAGACCTCCCGAGTGTTTTTAGTTTCGAGTGTTTTTGATTTTTTGAACCTGGCGATTTTTGTCGCGTGAAACCTATCGTGCGGTTTTGCGAATGACCAGCGCGCAGGCGCGGAGCTGGCTTGCCTCACATCGTCATTCCGGGGCACGAACAATCGCGTCAAGCCCGCCCGGCAAAATCCCGATACACCAGCGCTGCCGACGCGATGTCCGACAGCGCATTGCCCACCGCCTTGAACACCGTGATCTGGTCGCGGCTTTCGCGGCCCGGCTTCTCGCCCCGGCACAGTTCGGCCAGCGAACCGGCGATGTCAGCGGGGGTAATGACGCCGTCGCGGATCGGGTCGAGCAGTTCGCCGGATTCCTTCAGCGCATCGTAAGTGTCGAGATAGATCCGTCCGCGGCGAAACACCTCGTCGTCAGCCTCGCGCATGAACGGCGTGAAGCTGCCGATCAGATCGAGATGCACGCCCGGTTTCAGCCACGCGCCCTTGATGATCGGCGCGGCCGCCAGCGTCGCGCAGCTCACGATGTCCGCCTCGCCCACCGCCTGCTCAAGATCCGTCGCGACATGAGCGTCGATGCCATCGGCGCGCAGCGCTCGCACCAGCCGCTCCGCGCCGGGCGTATTTACATTCCACACCGCGACGTTTGTGATCGGCCGCACCGCGCGAAATGCATCCGCCGCCAGGCTCGCCACCCGGCCCGCGCCCACGATCAGCAGCTTTGACGCATCTGCGCGCGCCAGAAACGACGCGCCCAGCGCGCCGATGCCGACCGTGCGCCGCGAGGTGATGACGTTGCCGTCGATCAGCGCGAGATGCTGTCCGGTTGCGCCGTCGCACAGCAGATAGCTGGAAAACAATCCGGGCAGATTTCTTTTGCCGTTCTCCGGAAAGATGGTGACGATCTTGATGCCGAGAAAAGCCTGCTGCCACGCCGGCATGATGAGCACGGTCGCCGTCGAGCCATCCGGCTGCGGAATGAAATGATGATGCCGCAGCGGCACGTCCGCCCCCGCCGTAAACGCCTCGCGCAACGCCGGGATCAGGCGAACGAACGGAAGACTCGCGCGGGCGGTATCGGCGTCGATGACGATGGGGGATGCGGTGGCGGTCATGGCATCATCTTTCTGGCGTTCATCCCCATCTTTCAACCGATCATCCCGGCTTTCGCGCGAATGACCGCAGAGAGTCTTTCACCTCACAGAGACGCCCGCACATCGTCCATCAGCTTCTTGCGAAACGCGCGGTCGCGCTTGAGGTGCCACTCGCGGCTCATGGCCTCGTTACGGGTCTTGAATGCCTCGGTGTGGAGCAACGTCCATGCCCGGCCGCGCGTCGAGCGCGCGCCGGTGCCGGTGTTGTGCTGGTCGAGCCGCCGCGCGACATTATTGGTCCAGCCGACATAGGACAGATAGCGGCCCTTGTGGAAGCTCCCGAGCACATAGACGAAGCAGGTCATTTCGCCGGCGGCTCTTTCGGTTTTTTCTCCAGCCCCTCGATCCGGCCCTGCAGCTGCTCGACGGTTTTTTGCAGTCCGATCACCGCCGCCTTCAGGGCGTCCACCTGCCGGTTGGCGGCATCGATCTTCTGCTGGCTTTCCAGCGAGGCTTTGGTGATCGACGCTTTCAGGAAATTGACGTTGCTCTGGAGACAGCCGGTGCGGCGCTCCATGGTCTTCTCGGCGGTACATATCTCGATGCCCGGCACGTCCTGCGCCATCGCGCCAGTGGCGAGCGCCAGAACCCCTACGCACATCGTCAGCCTCAACATCGATGCCATCATTGCTTGTCCTCTGCTGGTCCTTTGCTCGTCTTTTTCTGCGCGCCGCCGCCAATCTGTCTCATAACGTGACGGACGTGTTGCGAACCTTTAAGCATTGGAACGCGACCGGAACGAAAGGCGTCCGAATCAGCGATTCATAGCACGATCGGATTTGTTCGCCTCGACATCTTGTGTCGCGCTTGCGATGACTGTCCAGATCAAGCAGCACAAATCGCGCTGGCCTGTATCGGGACCAGCAAGATGTGCTTCATATGTTAACGCTGCGACTCCAAGAGTGATCCGACAGCGATCAAAAGTGATTTGAACGATGACTGACCTGCACGGTGTGTTTCCCTATCTCGTCTCGCCGATCGCGCCGGACGGAGCGATCAAGATCGACGTGCTCGGCAAGCTCTGCGACGATCTCATCGCCACCGGCGTGCACGGGCTGACGCCGCTGGGCTCGACCGGCGAATTCGCCTATCTCGACCGCGCCCAGCGCACCACCGTGGTGACGGCGACCATCGAGGCCACCAGCCGCCGCGTGCCGGTGATCGCGGGCGTGTCATCCACCTCCACCGCCGATGCGGTGGCACAGGCCAAATCGTATCAGGCGCTCGGCGCCGACGGCATTCTGGCGATTCTGGAATCCTACTTCCCGGTCAAGGACGCGCAGATCGAGGCGTATTTCCGCGCCATCGCCGATGCGGTGGATATTCCGGTGGTGATCTACACCAACCCGCAGTTTCAGCGCTCGGACCTCACGCTCGACGTCATCTCGCGGCTCGCGGAGCATCCGCGCATCCAGTACATCAAGGATGCCTCCAGCAACACGGGACGTTTGCTGTCGATCGTCAACCGCTGCGGCGATTCTCTGAAGGTGTTTTCCGCGTCGGCGCATATTCCGGCGGCGGTCATGCTGATCGGCGGCGTCGGCTGGATGGCCGGTCCCGCCTGCATCGTGCCGCGCGAGAGCGTGTTGCTCTATGAATTGTGCAAGGCCAGGCGCTGGGACGAGGCTGTCGCGCTTCAAGGCAAGCTCTGGCGCGTCAATGAGGTGTTCGCGCGGTTCAATCTGGCGGCCTGCATCAAGGCGGGTCTTGAGAGTCAGGGCTACGCCGTCGGCGATCCTATCGCTCCGCAGGCAGCGCTGACGGCGGACGAACGCAAGATCGTCGAAGGCGTGCTTCGCGAACTGGCATAGGCGTCACGTTGCGGTGAACTGCCCGATCCCGGTTCCGTGATGGAACAGCCACAGCAGGCTGGCATTGGTGTGTGCCGGACCATACATTATGGATCACGCGGCCAACCAAGGGTGCCCGGATGACAAAAGTTGTTTACGAAGTGGTCGAGCATGACGGCGGCTGGGCTTACAAGTTCAACAACGTCTTCTCCGAGACCTTTCCCAGCCACGACGCCGCGCGTGCCGCAGCCGCCCGCGTCGCCGCCGAGCAGCGGGTGCCCGGCCGCACCGAAGTGATCCAGTTCGAGGATGGTCAGGGCAACTGGCACGAGGAAACCGCCAAGGGCGACGACCGGCCATCGACCGAGGTGGTGGATAAAACCTGACCGGTGCGCACGGCGAAAAACCGCGCCGATATCTGCGCTTTGGCCTCGACCAACGGATAAGACCGGGGCAATTGCCAGAGGTGTGCGGCCGGTCTAGAAAGCCGCCATGGGCGTCGCAAGATCATTGCAGAACTGGCTGGATTCGCACGGATTGGGCGTGATCGTCGCCACCGTTCTCGGCATCATTGTGCTGCTGGCTCTCATACTCGTGGTCGGCGGCTATTGGTACGTGACGCCGTAGCGACCGATCCGCTACGTTCCAGACGTATCTGCGTCGTCCCGGAAATACGGCTCGACCGCGCCGGTGAGCTTGATGGTCAGCGGATTTCCGAAGCGGTCCTTCGAGGTGCCCGCCGTCACCCGCACCCAGCCCTCGCTGACGCAATACTCCTCGACATTGTTCTTCTCGACGCCCTTGAAGCGGATGCCGACGTCGCGCGACAGCACCTCGGCGTTGTAATGCGGGCTGCGAGGATCGGTGGAGAGGCGGTCGGGTAACTGGTCGCTCATGTGTCGATGTATCCTTGTTATCAGCCTCGTTCAGAGGAGACTTTCGATGTCTTTGGTCAGTGCTTCGGGGCTCACGGTGGACCCGTGCCGCGCGACGACTTGTCCGCTGCGGTCAACGACGAATTTTGTAAAATTCCATTTGATCGCCTCCGAGCCGAGAAATCCCGGCTTCTCGGCTTTCAGGTATTGGTAGAGCGGATGCGCCTGCGCGCCGTTGACATCGACCTTGGCGAACATCGGAAACGTCACGTCGTATTTTTGCGAACAGAATGCCGCGATCTCGGTGGCGCTCCCCGGCTCCTGACCGCCGAACTGATTGCACGGAAAACCGAGCACCGAGAATCCGCGCGGCGCGAGCGCGCGATGCAGAGCTTCGAGCTGCGCGTACTGGGGCGTGAAGCCGCATGCGCTCGCGGTGTTCACGATCAGCAGCGCCTGCCCTTCGAATTGCCGGAGCGGCCGTTCCGCGCCGTCGAGCGTCGCGGCTGAAAAATCATAGACCGTCGCCAACTCAGTTCTCCATCCAACGACTGCCGGTTGCGCGTGCGATCACCGGCGGTGGCCGCCCTTTTCCTGGCCGGCCAGCCACTCGGACAGTTTCGGCGCTTCGGCGGGAGCGACACCCGCGGCGGACTTCTTCTTTTTCGCAGCCGGCTTCTTCACCGGAGCGATCGCGGCTTCCGCGGCTTCCTTGGCGAGGCGAAGCGCCTTCAGCTTTTCCATGTTGATGCGCGCCGCGCGGCCCTGCGCATCGTAATGCGCCATGGCCTTCTCGCCTTCGCGCGCGGCGACCTGCTTCTTTTCAAACTGCGCCTGACCGTGGGGCGTTCGCGTTTTTTCGCTCATTGTCGTTCTCCGGACGAGGCATGATCCCGCAAAGTGGGAACCGGGTTTCGGGCAGGATCATGCCCAAAGATGCAGGCTCGTCGCCGCCGCAGCGGTTCCCTTTAGCCGATACAGACAGCCATGTCTTGTACCCCAAAAGCCTCCGGAAATCGCGCGGTTTACGGTATATTCGGAACTCGACGCTAAGCCCTGCAAGGTTGAAAGCCTTGAAAAATTGAAAAGCCTTGTAAAAGTGGAAAGCCTTGGAAAGCCACAATCATCAGTCATTTGGGCCAAGGCTTGTATAGCAAGGCTTGTAAGGCAAGGCTGGTGAAGCAGAGCTGGACCGCTCTCCTCGT
>JAZKGC010000092.1:0-1204 GCA_040386115.1 Pseudomonadota bacterium | reverse complement strand
ATAGCAAGGCTTGTAAGGCAAGGCTGGTGAAGCAGAGCTGGACCGCTCTCCTCGTGTGAGACAATCGCTTGGCCATCAGGACAACATATCTCGTGCTGATCTGCGGCGTCGGCGCTCTCGCCGGCGTGGGCGGCTGGCTGCTGGGCGATCAGTGGTTCTTCCAGCGTGCGTCTGCGTCGCTCACGCCGGATGATCCGGTGTTCGATGCACGTTATCCTGTCTCCAACGTGACCACGAAGCAGGATCGCGTGATCGCGTCCCCTCGCCCGGCCGAGACCGCCGATGCACTTCCGAACGACATGTATCAAACCGCGCTCGCCTGGCTTGCCGCGCCGGTGACGTTGCCGCGCACGGCGGCGGCGAAATCCGAAAAGCCGTCACGGCTGTTTCTCAACGACACCCAGATCGCCGGCATCAAAAAGCGGCTGAAGCTCACCGCCGCGCAACAGAAATACTGGGCTCCCGTAGAAAACGCACTGCGCGAGGTCACGTTGCAGATCGAGGACTACCAGAAACGCCTCAAGCGACGCGACGATTCGTTCGATACTGACAGCGCCGAGATCCAGCGGCTGAAGTCCGCCTCGAAGGCGCTCTACGCGCAATTGCGCGGCGATCAGAAAAACGAAATCTCCGTTCTGGTGCGGATGGCAGGGCTTGGCCCGGTGTTTGCGGAGCTTACCGGCACGAAGCCGGCGAGGAACGAGCCCGAGAATTCGCGTTGAGATGAGTGCGGTCGCGAGGGAGAAACCCGATCAGGCCGCCGCCGAGGCGATGCCTGCTCCAGCGTGGCCGGAAACCGCGTTGATGTCCCGCATGCTGATGACGCCGATCAGGGTGTGATCGTCGATAACAGGCAGATGCCGGATGTGATGCACGCTCATCAGGTGACGGACGTGATCGATGGTGTCGGTGGACCGGCACGCAATCAGCTTCTGCACCGAGATCAGCGCCGAGACCTTGAGGTTGATTCCGGACGGGCCGTGTTCGGCGACGGCACGCACCACGTCGCGTTCCGAGAACATGCCGACGACGACGTTGCCTTCGGTGCGGCAAACGTCCTTGACCACCAGCGCACTGACATTTTCGGTGCGGAGCAGCCGCGCGGCTGTGGCGACGGTCTCGTTCATGCGAACAGTCGCGATGCGGGTGGTCTTGCGGTGCAGGATGTCTTCGACTTTCATCACAACCTCCCTGACGTGTCGGA
>JAZKGC010000091.1:0-8621 GCA_040386115.1 Pseudomonadota bacterium | reverse complement strand
ACAGCAGCAAGACGATAATGACCCAGAGGGCGAAATTGCGCAGGTTGGCGTTCATCGTGCTTCCTTCGTGGCCGCATGGATCGCGGCCTTATATCCTTGGCCCGGCAACAGGTTTTTCTGTGCAGGTTAAATTACAATCTAGGTGCGGGCTCCCTCGATGCCAAGGGAACAACACGGGACTATTTAACGCATCTTACCGCCATTCCGGGTGAAATAAGGGCGTCGGTTCCAGCTATTTCAACAGTGGTTAAGGCAGTTTCGCTGGTTTCCGGCCGCGTCGCGGGGCCGGAACAATATGGACGCGGCCCCTGTCGATGCTGATCACGGCCCCGGCGAGCGTCTGCTTCAGCTGAACGCGCCCGCTTGCTGGCTTTTTGCCGCCCATCTTCTTGTTCGTGTTCTTGACCGTGGCCCGGTCCATCGCCTCCAGCAGCGCCTCGACTTTTCCAAGCTCGGCCGGCCCTTCATAGCCGACGCGACCGATCACGCGCAGCAGAAGCCGCACGCGGACTTCATCGGAAAGTACCGAAAAGGCCATCAGATCGAAGCCCGCGCGCTCATTCACATCGTCAATGCTTTGCAGATAACGCTCCGCGCCATCGGTCATGATCTCGAGCGCTGCGTTGGCGCGGGCAAGGCGCGAGGCCAATCGAGCCAGACTACGTGCGTCCGCGCCCTCCGCCGCCAGCGACGGCATCAGGGCACGCAGCCGGGGACGCGTGAATCGCGGGTCGCGATTGGTCGGATCGTCGGCAAACGCAATTCCGGCCTTCACAAGTGTCGCGACCAACCGGGACTTCGGCACCCCGAGCAGCGGCCGCGTCAAAATCACGCCATCTCGCGGTGACTGCCGCGCCATGGCCGCAAGGCCCGCTATGCCGCTGCCGCGCGCCATCCGCATGATGACGGTTTCGGCCTGATCGTCTTGCGTATGGGCGGTGAAGATTTGCGACGCGCCATGCTCGCGGGCGGCACGGATCAGCAAACCGTAGCGCGCGTCCCGTGCCGCGGAAGGCAATCCGGTTTCTGGTTTCACACCGCGCCAACGGAGCGTGAGGTGTTCTATTCCCAGCGATCTGGCCAATTGATTGACGTCACGTGCTTCGCGCGCAGCCTCCTTGCGAAGGCCGTGATCGACCGTGACTGCGATCAACCGCGGGCCTGTTTTCAAAGCCCTGCGCCAACGCGCCGCAAGCCACATCAATGCCAGCGAGTCCGGTCCGCCGGACACCGCGAGTACCACCGCCGACTCAGCCTTCCAGTCCCCGAACAAATGCCGCGCGTCGGCGACGGAGATAATTTCGGAGGTTTTTTGCTTGCGCATGAAATTGTCCGGACACCGAAACTCTGCGGCGCAGGATCATGCCTCAAAATCCGGCCGAAGTCCTTCCGCTCGATCCGGCCAATCCGGCTTTGCGTCCAGAAGATGTCAGCAGCCAACGCGTTTCTGCTCGCGGCCGACGCCCTGCTTCACACCGTTCGACGCGCGCGGATACTTGCGGGTGACTTCACCGAGCGCCGCGCAGGCGGCTTCCTTTTCCTTGAGCGCGGCCAGCGATTGACCGAGCCGCAGCAGCGAATCCGGAGCTTTCGCGGAGGTATCGAACTTCGTGGTGACGCCGAGGAAGGTTTCCGCCGCTTCGCGATACTTCTGGCGCTGAAACAGGCTTTCGCCGAGCCAGTATTGCGAGTCCGGCAGCAGCGCGTCGCTGGGATACTTCTGCGCGAAATTGCGCATCGTCTCTTCGGCAAGCGCATAATCCTTGCGCTGGATGTAACCGATGCCGAGATCGAACTCGTCGCGCGGGGTCTGCGACGGCGGCAATGTGGTCAGCGACGCCGTCGTATTGCCCTGCGGCGGTGCGTTGCGGTTGGGCGCGGCATAAGGATCACGCGCGCCGCCGACGTTGGACAGATTGAGCGGATCGCCGGCCTCGCGGCCGCCCGGAGCGCCGACTGGCTGGCCATCTGCGACAGGCGTTTGGGCGACAGGCATCTGCCCACCGCCCAGCGCGCGTGGCACGCCCGGCGCGTTTGGATTCTGGCTCGGATTGAAAGCATCGCCGCGACGGCCACTGCTGGCCACAGGAGCCGCGATGACCGCAGGCGACTGAACCTGCGGCTGGCCGATGCCCTGTTGAACAGGCGGCTGTTGATAGCCGGGACTTTGCTGCGCAGGTGGCGGCGCAACGGCAACATTTGGCGCAGCCGGACGCGGAGCGACGGCCTGATTGGCGGGCACGGCCTGCGCGCCGCCCTGCAGCGCCCGCAACTGATCCTCCAGTTGGCGGTTGCGATACTGGAGTTCCTCGTTCTGGCCGGTCAGTGTCCGCAGCCGGTTTTCCAGCCGCTCAATGCGGATTTCAGGATCAACGTCGGCGGATTGTGCCCGGGCACCGACCGACAGGCACGCGGGGACTGTTGCCAGCACCGCACAGACAAGAATTTGAAATCTGGATGACATTTTGACCGGGCCAGCAACAAGACCAACGCTTTTGAAAGCAACCAACATTGACGGATTCACTACGCCAAAAATGTGACTGCAAACAGGGCGAAAGAGCGCATCAAACAAAACGGCGCCCGAAGGCGCCGCTATGGGTGTCCAATACGGTGGGCTTTACGAACTGGCGTTCAGCACGGTGACGGCACGACGGTTCTGGGACCAGCACGAGATGTCGTTACACACCGCGACCGGACGCTCCTTGCCGTAGGAGATGGTGCGCATCCGGCTGGCATCGATGCCGCGCGACGCGAGGAAGCTGCGGACCGACTGCGCCCGCTTGGCACCCAGCGCGATGTTGTACTCGCGGGTGCCGCGCTCGTCGGCGTGGCCTTCGATCGTGAATGCGTAACGATTGTACTGCTGCAGCCACTGTGCCTGCTTGTCGAGCGTCACGATCGCCTGCTGGGACAACTCGGTCTGATCGCTTTCGAAGAACACGCGGTCGCCGACATTGACCACGAAATCCTGTTGGCTGCCTGGAACGGCCGCACTCGCCATGGCGTCGCCGCCGACGCCGGTTTTGTTGGCGCAAGCGCCCATCGACAGCGCCACGACCATGACGGCAGCCAGCTTCAATCCCTGGAGGATACGCATCTGATGTTTCATTCCGGAGCCTCCACGCTCTGGTTTAAGGACAAAGTCCGGTCTACAGCGGCTTGGTTAAGCGAACGTTCCGTCAACCTTGATGAGGCGTTGCCGAACACTGTCAAATGCATGCTATCGGGCAAAACCGATGCCGATGGTTAATGCGTTATGAATATGGCGCGACGGTGAATGTGCCAAGGAAAAACGGCCCCGGAGCGTTCCGGAGCCGTTATTGCCCAAACATTTCGAAGGGCGACACTACCTCGTCCGGTAAATCAGGACGAGGATCGAACCTGCTGCGCACGGACGAATGGAAAGTCCGGCAGGGTCAGGGCCGGCGCAAGCGGCTGTTCCGTGTGACGTTCAAACAAAACCCGCCGTTCGAAAAAGCTGGATCGGAAAAAGGGATAACGCTGGAAGACTTTTTCCCGCATCTCAGGAAAATTTACCGCCATCAGGCCCAGCGGCTTGATCAGGGTCGGATAGGCGCGCGGCGCACAAAGCGGGGTGTGCATGAAAACGCGGCGATAAAAGGCCTGGTGTTCCTTGCGCACTGTCGCCGTGCCGATGTCGGCATGGAAATGAGCACACGCGACATAGGCAAGCCTGAGCGTCATATAGGGCAATTCCGGAATCCGGTTCTCACGAAGCGGATCGGCCACAAAGCGGTTCGGATCGACAATGATCTTGCCCTCGGCAAGTCTTGGCAACAGCAAGTCGCCGAAGGCATCTACAGCCGGCGTATCCGGATTGTCCGGTGAAGCGACATTGATCCGCAGTGAGCTTGCCAGCGTACCATCGACATACACGCCGAAAATCCAGGAATTCGGGGCATCGTCGAAACGGTCGGTCAACCTGCGATCTTTGTTTGGCTCGATAGCGCCTTCGTTCAGGTAGGCGCGGTAGCGCAAGCGATAGATCGCCTCCTTGTCCGCTTCCGATTCTGCAAGGCGATAATCAACGCGATCGAGCAGATCAGATTTCTTTTCGAGCGCACGGCCTGTATTTTGAAGCGCCGAACCCATCAATGCCCCCACATGGCCCGACCAGAGAATGATCTGCCCGCTGGGAAGGTTAAGGCTTTCTTAAGCGCAGTGCAAAGGTATCAGCATATTAGGGTTAACTGAGATTCGCCCTTAACCCACTATCATTCCAGAGAAAATTTCAGGCGATAGATCGCAACACTGCAGTTTTGAGATCCACGTCTTTTGCGGGGCGGCTATGCGACGCGTTCAGCAGCTCACGCACACGAGCCGCTGGAACGGGCCGGCTGAACAGATAGCCTTGCGCTTCGGTCACTGTGCCTTCGGCGCTGATCAGCTCGAGCTGCTCGTTGGTCTCGATCCCTTCGACGACAACGGACATGCCAAGGTCGGCGCTCAGGCGCGCAACGCCGCGCAGCAGCGTCAACGGCCGATCGTTGCCAATATCCTCGAGGAACGAGCGATCGATCTTCACCTTCTGCAGCGGGAAATTGTGCAGATAGCTGAGGCTCGAATAGCCGGTGCCGAAATCGTCGAGCGAAATGCGGACACCGGATTCGCGCAACTGCGTCAACACATCCAGCGTCCACTGCGTATTGCGCAGCAACGACGACTCGGTGATCTCGATTTCCAGCCGGTGCGCCGGAAGCCCGGACACCTCCAGCGCATAACGAACCTCGGTCATGACGTCGCGCTGATGGAATTGCTGCGACGAGAAGTTAACGGCAACGCTGACCGCTTCAGGCCACTTCATGCATTCCATGCACGCCTTGCGCAGGATCCAGCGGCCAAGATCGACGACGAGGCCCATGTCCTCGACGACCGGAATGATGTCGGCCGGAGAGACCGCCCCGCGCGTCGGATGATTCCATCGCAGCAGCGCCTCGCACGTCGAGATGCGCCCTGACTTCAGATTGACGAGCGGCTGATAGAACAGCTCGAACTCCTCGTGCGCGAGCGCATGACGCAAATCCGGCTCCAGCACGCGCCGCGATTCAACCGTGTGCGCCATCTCTTCGCGGAAGAAACAGAATGTGCCGCGGCCATCGGCCTTGGCGCGGTAGAGAGCCATGTCAGAATTCTTCAGAAGAACATCAACACTGACGCCGGGCGACGTGATCGCGATGCCGATACTGGCGCCAATCTCGATCAGATGATGATCGATCTCGTAGCGCTCGCTGAGGCGATCGACGATTCTGCGCGCCAGCGATGCCGCGTCCTCCGGCGAATTGATCCCGCGCTGAAACACGACGAACTCGTCGCCGCCGAAGCGCGCGACGAAATCCTCCGGCCGCAACAATCGCCGCAGCCGCGCAGTGACCGCACAAAGCAGCTTGTCGCCGCTGGGATGGCCCAGAGTGTCATTGACCTGCTTGAATTGATCGAGATCGATGAAGAGAAGCGCCGACATGGGTGCATCGACGGCGGAGGTGGTGCCCAGCAATTGCTCGATCTCATTGCGAAAGTTCATCCGGTTCGGCAACCCCGTCAACTCGTCGATCCGCGCCATATGGCTGATCTTGGCTTCGGCGTTGCGGCGCTCGGTGATGTCCTCGACCAGCACGACGGTGCCGCCACCGGCCATCGGCTGAAAATTCCACGACAGCGCGCGCTCGCTGCCCCTGTCGTCATTTACCGTGATGATTTCCGCGGCCCGCGAGCGTTCGATCTCGCGCACAATTTCCGCAGAACTCTCCGGCGAAAGCGAACGCTTTGCGACGCAGGCCGAAACCACCTCACCGACCGACGCACCGAGATGCCCGAGATCGCCGGGCAACGCCATCATCTTGGCGAAGCGATGGTTCATCACGGCGAGACGACCATCCGGGCCGAACATGCACAATCCGTGCGGCATATTGTTGAGCGCGGTATCGAACTGGCCGGCGATCGACGCGAGACGCTCGCTTACAATTCTTGCCTTCACGAAAATCCGGTGAAGATTCAAATTGATGTATTTGAGACCGATGAAGAACAGCACCAGCAGCAGCGCAAGGCCGAGGTAGTAGAGGTTACCGTGAATCATGAGGGCCAGCGACAATGGCGCGCAGGCGAAGAGGATATGCATCTGGATTATTCGGGGGCGGCCATAGTTGCGGCCGGCGCTCGCAGCCGTATAGCCGATGGTTACGGACGCACACAGCATGTGCGCCACCGCATCGTCGCTTCCGAGCAAGACGACGGCACACCACAAACCAAGCGAACTGGCGTAGAGATCCGCCAGAATTTTGTAACGGGGCTCCCACCACGCAGCCCGCTCCGGCGTCAAAAAGGCAGCACGCCGTTCCAGCTCATACTGGCGCATCTGGATTGCACGCGCGATACCGACGATGACAATCCAGATCGCGCACGGCCAGATCAATTGATTGCCGGTCTTGAGCGCCGTCATCACGGCGGCAATCGATGCCGTCAGGGTGCCTGCAAAAATCGGAATGAAATTCTGAAAAAGCGAATCGACAAGCGCCGCATATATTGTCGGCGGCAAAGCGTCGTCGTCTTTCAGATCGGCTTCAACCAGTTGCATCGGCGCCTGTCATTTGCCCTTATTTTTGAAGGACAACTGTTACTTGGCGCAGATGAAATCTTTCTGAGCGAACATCGTTACCGAAGCGTTTTTGGACGCTGGCAGCGATGCGGAATAGCCTACGAATTCATCAAACTAGGCAAGCCCTGCGCGCTCGCAGCGCAGAACGCAGGCAATCGTTAATGTCTTGTTTACGATAACAAGGGCGACCACGCCGGATCGGATGCAAAACCGGGTGTCGGCACTTTCTGTTCATTGCGGCCGGAAATATCGACCGTGAACAGCGACGGTCCGCCGCCGCCGCCGGTTTCCCTGAAGAACATGACGACGCGGCCATTCGGAGCGAAGGTCGGACCTTCGTTGTGGAAACCGGATGTCAGGATGCGTTCGCCCGAGCCGTCCGGTTTCATGATGCCGATGGAGAACTGGCCGCCGCCCTGTTTTGTGAATGCAATGTAGTCGCCGCGCGGCGACCACACCGGGGTCGAGTAGCTGCCTTCACCGAATGAAATGCGCTGCGCGGCACCGCCGCCCGCACCCATGACATAAATCTGCGGCTTGCCGCCGCGGTCGGATTCAAAACAGATTCGCCCGGCATCCGGCGAATATGACGGCGACGTGTCGATGGCCGGCGTATCCGTCAGCCGCGTTGTCGATTTCGAACGCAAGTCCATCACGAACAGATTCGAATTACCCCCTTGCTGCAGGCTCATGATGATGCGCTGGCCGTCCGGCGAGAACCGCGGCGAGAATGACATGCCGGGAAAGTTGCCGACGATCTCGCGCTGGCCGGTCTCGACGTTGAAGAGATAGACGCGCGGATCGCCCTGACCGAACTCCATATAGGTGATTTCCTGCGTGGAAGGCGAGAAGCGCGGCGTCAGCACCAGATCGGCACCGCGCGTGAGATAACGCACATTGGCGCCATCCTGATCCATCATCGCAAGACGCTTGACGCGACGCTCCTTCGATCCCGTTTCATCGACGAAGACGACGCGGCTGTCGAAATAGCCCTTCTCGCCGGTGAGGCGCTCATAGATTTGATCGGAAATGATATGCGCGATCCGCCGCCACGATTCCGGTGACGTGAAGTATTGCTGCCCCGTCAGTTGCTGCGCCTGCGGCACATCCCAGAGACGAAACTCCGCCTTCAGGCGGCCGTCGCCCTGCCGGGTGGCGCGGCCGGTGACCAGCGCCTGCGCGTTGATCTGGCGCCAGTTGGCGAACTGCGGCGGCACGTCGATGTTGGAAATGCGTTCAATGAATGCGGCCTGATCGATCGGCGCAAACAACCCGCTGCGGCGCAGGTTATTGGTGATGACCTGCGCAATACCGGCGGCAACTTCGTTATCGCCCTGCGTGCCGGGAACGAAATTCGGAATCGCAATCGGGATCGGCTGGAAATTGCCCTCGGTCACCGTAACGCGCGCCTGCGCCAGCGCCTTGCTGACGGGCACTGTCAACAGCAATCCGGCGGTCGCCGCGCCCGTCACCAACTGGCGGCGGTCGAGCTTCACCTTCGTCGTCGCACTCATCGCCAGCAATTTGTCTGCATTGTGCATGGTCATTTAAACTTCATTCTGGCGATGTCGCCCATTTTGATTTGGCTCCGAAGACATTTCTCCATGTCTCGGGACCATGTCGTCACGAAAACTTCTCGGTGAAAGCCGGCTCGAAGAATTTCCACTCGTCGAAAAAAGCCGGCGGCAAATTGTACGGCTGGCATTCGATGATCGCGCGTTGGGCGCTCTCCTGATAAACGCGGAAATACTGGCTGGAGCCGCCCGGCAGCGGAACCGGCATGGTCTCCAGTGTGCCGTCGCGCTTGAGCTTGATGGTGAAGACGGCTTCGATCTTCTGGGCCTCAACGCCGCCATAAGGTTTTTTCCAGCATCGCTCCACCTGCTGGCGGAACAGCGCGCCCCATGTTGCCGAGTTATCGGCAGCCCTGCCCCTGGCCGTGCCGAGCGATGGCTCCGGATTGATCGCAGCACCCGTGATCGACTGCCGCGACGGATCGCGCTTGTCG
>JAZKGC010000090.1:0-22124 GCA_040386115.1 Pseudomonadota bacterium | reverse complement strand
CGATGTCGTAAGTTTTTTGTGACGCAAAACCCATATCGCCGGTGCACAGCGTCATGACGCGGTAATGCAGGTCGAGTTTTTTCAGAACCTCTTCGGCGCAGGACAACATGCGCTCGTGTTCGTCCCTGGATTTTTCCGGCGTCGTGATCGAGACCAGTTCGACTTTTGTGAACTGATGCTGGCGGATCATGCCGCGCGTGTCGCGCCCTGCTGCCCCCGCTTCCGCGCGGAAACACGGCGTCAGTGCGGTGAGGCGCATAGGCAACTCTTTTTCGTCGAGAATGGATTCACGGACGAGGTTGGTCAGCGGCACTTCGGCGGTTGGGATGAGCCAGTGGTTTGCGCCCTGACTCACTATCGATTTTTCGAAGGCTCGCCGGTGAGAGATTGCGAATTCGGATGCAACAATCCGAATAAGTCTGCCGAAAAATTCGGGTGTAATTGTCCCGAAGGCTTTGGCTTCATTCTCAGCGGCGCGCGTTACTTCATCGATGCTGGGTTGAACAGCACCCTCAAAAAGGGCTTCAAAATCGACTCCACCGCGTGCCAGAAATTGATCGTCGCGAAACTTCGGCAACTGCGCGGTGCCGAACATCGCATCGTCGCGCACCAGCAGCGGCGGATTGACTTCGGTGTAGCCGTGTTCGTTGGTGTGCAGATCGAGCATGAACTGGCCGATGGCGCGTTCCAGCCGCGCCAGACCTTTCTTCAAGACCACAAAGCGCGCGCCGGACATTCTGGCCGCCGCCTCGAAGTCCATGAACTTCATGGCTTCGCCGAGTTCGACATGCTCCTTCGGCTTGAACGTGTATGTGCGTGGCGCACCAAAGTGATGCTTCTTGACATTGCCATGCTCGTCGGCGCCGTCCGGCACTTCATCGAGCGGCAGATTCGGAATCTGTGCGAGTTCGGTCTTGAGGTCGTCCTCGTATCGCTTCGCCGCCGCTTCAAGTTCGGGCAGTTTTGTTTTCAGTTCGCCGACCTCGGCCATCAGCGCGTCGGCGCGCGCATTGTCCCTGGTCTTCTTGGCCTCGCCGATTTCTTTCGAGGCCGCGTTGCGCCGCGCCAGCGATTGCTCGGACGCCAGAATGGCCGCGCGGCGCTTCTCATCCAGCGCGATCAGCGGCTTCGACAATGGCTCCAGTCCGCGCCGCTTCAGTGCCGCGTCGAAGGCGTCCGGATTGTCGCGAATGGCCTTGATGTCGTGCATGAAAACTATCCTGCGTCATGACCGGGCTTTTGCGGCCATCAGCGTTATTTCTGCGTGGGTTAGAACAAGCCGCATGCATCCGGGTCAAGCCCGGCCATGACGAATCGCGCGTGTGGCAGCAATGATATCCGAACGCGGCCTGTGAAACTCACTCCGCCGGGGTGATGGCCGGGGGCGTCGGAGGCACATCTGCGGGCGGCGTCGTACCGGTGGCGGCGGCTTTTTTGGCCGCTTTGGCTTTTCGCTTCTCCACGACGCCGACCGCGATGATCGAGCCCTCGTAGAGAACCAGCAGCGGGATCGCCAGCGACATCTGGCTGATGACGTCCGGCGGGGTCAGCACGGCGGCGATGACGAAAGCGATGACGATGAAATAGCGCCGCTTCTCGCGCAGTTGCTTCGAGGTCAGGATTCCGATGCGCCCCAGCAGCGTCAGGATCACCGGCAACTGGAATGCGATGCCGAAGGCGAAGATCAGCGACATCATCAGCGAGAGATATTCGCCGACCTTGGGCAGCAGCGCGATCTGCGCGGTCTCGTCGCCGCCGACCTGCTGCATCCCGAGCGAAAACCGAATCAGCATCGGCAGCACGAGGAAATAAACCAGCAGCGAGCCGAGCGCGAAGAAGATCGGCGTCGCGACCAGATATGGCAGGAACGCGCCGCGCTCGTGCTTGTAGAGGCCGGGCGCCACGAACATGTAGATTTGCGCCGCGATCACCGGAAACGAAATGAATCCCGCGCCGAACATCGCCAGCTTCAACTGCGTCAGGAAGTATTCCAGCAGTGCCGTGTAGATGAATTTTGAGTTCTCGACCCCGGCGACCCAGACGAACGGCCACACCAGAATGTTGTAGATCTGCTTGGCGAAGAAGAAGCAGAAAATGAAGGCGATGCCGAATGCGAGCAGCGCCTTGATGAGCCGCGAACGCAGCTCGATCAGATGATCCATCAGCGGGGCTTTGGTGGATTCGATGTCTTCGGCGCTCATGACGCTTTGGCGTCCGGCAAGGTCGTGGTTGCGCCGGGAATCTCGACCGCAGGCGCGTGCGCCTCGGCCTCGGCGAATGTCGCAGCTGTCGGCGGCTCTGGCGTGGTCGGCGTCACTTGATGGTCGATCTTCAATGCGTCCTCGACGTCCTTGTTCATCGACGTCAGGAGGTTGGTCGGCGACAGATCCTTCACGGCCGACGAGGCATCATCGAAGGTCTTCTTGATGTCCGCCATTTCGGCTTCGCGCATCGCCTCGTTGAACTGGCCCTGAAAGTCCGAGGCCATGCGGCGCGCCTTGCCGAGCCACTGCCCGACCATACGCAGCACGCCCGGCAGTTCCTTCGGGCCGATGGCAATCAGCGCGACGACGCCGATCACGACCAGTTCACTCCACCCGATGTCGAACATTGATAATTCCGCCTGCGGAGCCTGGCCCCGCACTCACTCAAGAATGCGACGTCCGGACGTCAGACGACCTTGCTGCCAACATCCGTGCGCGACGACGTCGGCGCCGGCGCGCCGTCGATGGTCTTCACGGGCTCGGTCTTCTCGGGAGCCTTGTCGTCTTCCGAAATGCCCTTCTTGAAGGCCTTGATGCCCTGCGCAACGTCGCCCATCAGGTCCGAAATCTTGCCCCGGCCGAACAGCAGCAAGACGACGCCGATCACGACGATCCAGTGCCAGATACTAAACGAACCCATGCTGCATCCTCCAAAACACGCGGCCAGCTTTCCCGGCCAAATCTGACCGGAAAGTAGGCTGCAGAGGTGTCAAAAACAAGGACTAAGCCCGCGTCATGACTGCGCAAACCCGCGCATGGACACGAGAGTTAATGTTCGCCGGAACACAAGCGATTGGCTTCCCCGAAAAGTCAGCTTTCGCCGCTCTTTTCCGGCTCCACGGCGGGGGCCAGCACCAGTTCGAGATCGCCCAGCTCCAGCGGCTCCTCGTCGTCACGCAGCGCCGGGTCGTCGGACGGTGACGGAACATTGAACCCGGACGGCAGGCGGGTATCCAGCAACCCCGCGCCCTTCAGCTCATCGAGACCGGGCAGATCGCCCAGCGCCTCCAGGCTGAACTGCGACAGGAAGGCTTCCGTTGTGCCGAATGTCAGCGGCCGGCCCGGCGTCTTGCGGCGTCCGCGCGGACGGATCCAGCCGGTTTCCAGCAACACGTCGAGCGTTCCCTTCGATGTGATGACACCGCGGATTTCCTCGATCTCGGCGCGCGTCACGGGCTGATGATAGGCGATGATCGCCAGCATCTCGATGGCCGCGCGCGACAGGCGGCGGGTCTCGACGCTTTCGCGCGTCATCAGCCAGGCCAGATCGCCCGCCGTGCGGAACGTCCACTTGTTGGCGACGCGGACCAGATTGACGCCGCGCATCGCGTAGTCGGCCTGCAACTGCGCCAGTGCTGCCTTGATATCGACGCCCTCCGGCAGACGCTTGGCGAGCGATGGCTCATCGAGCGGCTCTGTCGATGCGAACAACATCGCTTCCAGCAGCCGCAATTCCTCGGGGCGCGCGACATTGCTCGAGGAATCCTGCTCGGAATGCTGGGTGACCGGAACAATGTGCTTGGACGCCACACTCGTTCTCGCCGGACTTGGCATGGCCTTGTCTCCTTCTTCCACTTACTCGCGTCTTTCAGCTACTCGGCCTGCATCCCCGGCGCTGCCTGAGCGTCGGGAGACAGATGCACCGGACGCTTACGAAAATACAACGGTGCGAAGGCATCCTTCTGGTGCAGTTCGACGGTGCCTTCGCGCACCAGTTCAAGTGCCGCAGCGAAGCTCGACGCGAACACCGTGGCTTTTTGTGAAGGATCGATCACATAGCTCATCAGATAATCGTCAAGCCGGCTCCAGTCATCGGCGATACCCACCAGCCGCTCCAGCGACGCGCGCGCCTCGGACAGCGACCACACGCTGCGCTTGGTGAGATGCACCGTGGCAAGCACGCGGTGCTGGCGCTGCGTCGCATAGGCGGTCAGCAAATCGTACAGCGTCGCGGTCCATTGCGGATGCTTGATCTGGGCAATCGCCTGCGGCTGACCGCGCGGGAAAATATCGCGGCGCAACTGCGGGCGCGTCATCAGGCGGTTCGATGCCTCGCGGATTTGTTCGAGCCGGCGTAACCGGGCAGCCAGCGCGTTCGCGAGTTCTTCAGCGCTCGGGCCATCGGCTTCCGGCGGCTCCGGCAATAGCAGTCGCGATTTAAGATAAGCCAGCCACGCCGCCATCACGAGATAGTCGGCCGCCAGTTCGAGGCGCAGTTTGCGCGCAGCCTCGATGAACACGAGGTACTGGTCCGCGAGCGCCAGAATGGAAATTTTTGTGAGATCGACCTTCTGCTGACGCGCCAGCGCGAGCAGCAGGTCGAGCGGACCTTCATAGCCCTCGACATCGACCACGAGCGACGGTTCGTCGTCAGCGCGGTCAGCGGGCAGCCCGGTCTCGAATGAGAGAATTTCCGCGCTCATGAGGTCAGGCTCCCTGCCCGGCCAATCAACCGATCCAGTTCTATGCGCGCTGCTGCGCGATCGAACGGCTGCGGCACCTTGCGCGATGCCAGCGCCCGGTCAGCCCGCGCCAGCGCTTCGCCCGCCAAAATCGGTGACTCGCCGGCGACCTGAATCATTTCACCGAGCTTGCCGTTGCAATGCAGAACCACATCGCAGCCCGCCGCGATGCTGGCGCGGGTGCGCTCGGCAATCGATCCCTGCAAGGCATTCATTGAGACGTCATCACTCATCAGCAAACCTTGGAATCCCATCGTTCCGCGAATCACCTGTGCGATGATTGTCGCAGATGTCGTCGCCGGTTGGGCGGGGTCGAGTGCGCTAAACACAACATGCGCGGTCATCGCCATCGGCAGATCCGCCAGCGGCGTAAACGCAGCGAAGTCGGTTCTGGCGAGTTCCGAGGCCGGAACATCCACCGTCGGCAGCCCAATATGGCTGTCCGCCGTGGCCCTTCCGTGACCCGGAATATGCTTGAGAACCGGCAATACGCCTCCCTGCATCAACCCGGTCGTGACCGCACGGGCAATAGCGGCGACTTTTTCCGGCGACGTTCCATAAGCCCGGTCGCCGATGACCGCATCGGCCCCCGGCACGGGGACATCGGCGAGCGGCAGGCAATCGACGGTAATCCCGAGATCGTCCAGATCGGCTGCAATCAGCCGCGCGGTCAGGCGGGCAGCTTCCAGCCCTGCCGTCCGGTCGAGATCATAGAGTGCCGCAAACACCGCGCCCGGCGGATACACAGGCCAATGAGGCGGCGAGAGCCGCTGCACGCGCCCGCCTTCCTGATCGATCAGGACCGGCGCATCGGACCGGCCGACAGCATTACGCAAATCCTGAACGAGAGAAGAGACTTGGGCAGGCATCTCGACGTTTCGCTTGAAAAGGATAAATCCCCACGGTTGCCTGTCGCGCAGAAACGCCCGCTCTTCCTCGGTCAGGACGGTTCCGGATACCCCGGTGATGAAAGCGCGCACGGCCATGGTTCGGCGATTAGCCCGCACACGGCTCCAGGGTCAAGGAAAGCGAGCAAATTCAGGGATAATTGCGGACGTCATCCACCGCAAATGCAGCCGATCTGATTGTTAAACATCGTCATTCCGGGGCGCGAGCCCTTGCGAGCGAGCCCGGAATCCCGAAATTGCTTCCGATGAACTCTTCGAGGTTCCGGATCATCGCGCGACGAGCGCGATGTCCGGAATGACGTGCAAGGTGAGAAAAGCTAGTTCCTCTGGACCACGCACTGCCCGCCGGCGGACTTGAGATTCACGCAGAACTGCGTCGCCTCATCGGTGGTGCCGAAGGGGCCGACCATCGCCCGGTAGAACACGCCCTTCGTGCCGAGATCCGCACGCCGGACCGACGCGGTCCGGGAGCCCAAAATCCCCGAATACTTGCTCTGCAATGCCCGGAACGAGGCCTGGGCATCGGCCTCGGTCTTCTGCGAGGACACCTGCACATAGGAACCGCTAGTGACCGCAGCCGGATTGACAGACGCAACCCGCGCGCGCGGCTCCGCAGCGGCGGCCGAGGGCTGCGCCTGCGGTGCGAGTGAAACCGGCCCATTGGAGGAAGCCCCCGTCGAAGCGGTGCTGTTCGGCACAGGCGCGCGCTGCGCGGCGGGCTGAGGCGCACGCGCGGCAGGTGTGGCAGCCGAAGCCGAATCCGGCTGGTCCGGACGGATACTGAGCGTCCGAATCTTTCTCGGTTCCTCGCCACCGCTGAGCGTGCCGTTACCCACGCCAGCACCCGTCGGTCGCACGCTGGTGGATGCGCTGGCCGCCGATGGCGGGTTCGCGTTCTGGGTCAGCGGCGGAAACACCACGCGTGGCCCCGTCTTGGCATTGACGTCAACGGGTTGCTCCTCGCGCGACACCATGCGTTCAGCAGACTTGTCACCGACACGGTCGTAAATTTGCTTGCCCGAGCCATCGCCCGCAGGAACAATCTTGTTTGGTCCGGTATCCGCCTTGATGACCGGAGGCTCGCCACTGCGGGGCGAACCGATGAAAGTCCGGTATGCGAATGCGGCGCCGGTCCCGACCACAGCGAGCAAGAGAACGAAGATCACCGTCATGGTGCCGCCACGGCGCGCCCGAGGGGCTTCCTGATCCAGACCATCATCGTAAGGCGGGCGGCCGTAACTCCCGTCGTCGTATTGCCCGTCCTGCGCAGCGTATTGCCCCTGCCGGGCCGGATCCTGGTCCGGGTGGCCATACAGCACATCGTCATAGCGGTCGTCGCCAGCGGCGGGGTGGCCCCGCATGTGCGCAGCCGCCAATGACTCAAGGCCGGGATCGTCAAAACGCGGCGCGTGCTGAAAATCGCGATCCACATGCTGTCGCTGATCGGCATAACGCGGGTCGTACTGTTCCTCGTCGCCGTAAGGATGGTCCTGGGTCCGCCGTGCAGCCGCAAGATTCTGGACCCATGAAGGTCTGCTCACGGGCTCATCGTCGTAGCCGGAAGCACTGGAAACAGGAGGTTCATCCGCATCGTAATCCGCATGGCGCGCGGGCGGCGACTGGTCTCGCGCGAAGCTCGAGAGCGGGTCGGCCTGACCGATCAACCGCGCCAACTCGGCGAGCGGGTCGCCTTCGATCTGCCGGTTCGGAGCGGTGCGGGTGTCGCGGCCGTAGTCATCGTCCGCCGGAAACGGTCTGTCGCGATATTGATCTGCCATTGCGATGTCGCATCCCCTTCGGGAAAGCTGCGCATCCGTCATTCAGACGGCGTGCGAGCTGCTCACTACCGCCAGGCATCCCCCGTGGCGGTCAAATCCCCTGCTATCGCATCTCGTCCGGAGCATCGACGCCGAGTACGGCGAGGCCTGATGCCAGAACCGAGACGACGCCCTGAACCAAGGCCAGTCGCGCGATTGTCATTTCTGCATCATTCTGGATAATGAAGCGTAAATAGGGCAAATCGCGACCCTTGGTCCATAGCGCGTGAAATTCGCTGGCAAGATCATAGAGATAAAAAGCGATTCGGTGCGGCTCATGTGCGAGCGCCGCCGACTCAATTATTCGCGGGAACAGCGCGATCTGCCGGATCAGGCTGAGTTCGACGGGATCGCTGAGCCGCTCGATGTTCGCGCTGCGGAGGAACGCCACGCGAGCCGCCGCCTCCTCCGGCAGTGAAGGAACCGTTTCCCGCGCATTCTTGAAGATCGAATGTCCGCGCGCGTGTCCGTACTGCACGTAGAAGACAGCGTTGTCCTTGGACTGCTCGATCACCTTCGCAAGATCGAAATCCAGCACCGCGTCATTCTTGCGGAACAGCATCATGAAGCGCACCGCATCGGAGCCGACTTCATCGACGACCTCGCGCAGCGTCACGAAATCGCCGGAGCGCTTCGACATCTTCACCGGCTCGCCGTTGCGCAGCAGCTTGACCAGTTGCACGATCTTGACGTCGAGCGCGCCGCGACCGGCGGTGATGGCCTTGATCGCCGCCTGCACGCGCTTGATGTAGCCGCCGTGATCCGAGCCCCACACATCGACCATGTTGAGAAAGCCGCGATCGAACTTGGTCTTGTGGTACGCAATGTCGGACGCAAAATAAGTGTATGAGCCGTCGGATTTCAGCAGAGGACGATCGACGTCGTCGCCATAGGCAGTCGCACGAAACAGCGTCTGCTCACGATCTTCGTAATCCTCGACCGGCGCGCCCTTCGGCGGCGGCAGGCGGCCTTCATAGACATCGCCCTTGGCGCGCAACTCCGCAATCGTTGCGCCGACGCGGTCTGTGCCGCCTTCAATGAGCGAGCGTTCGGAAAAGAAAACATCGTGCTTGATGTTAAGCGCGGCAAGATCGCCGCGGATCATCTCCATCATCATGGCGATAGCCTTGGTGCGCACCAGCGGCAACCACTCTGCCTCGGATTGCTTCCGCAGCTTGTCGCCATGTTCGGCAGCCAGCGCCTCACCGACCGGCACAAGATAATCGCCGGGATAAAGTCCTTCCGGAATTTCACCAATTTTCTCACCAAGCGCTTCGCGGTAACGCAGGAATGCGGAACGCGCGAGCACGTCCACCTGCGCGCCGGCGTCGTTGATGTAGTATTCGCGCGTGACATCGTAGCCCGCGAACGACAGCAGGCTCGCCAGCGCGTCGCCAAACACCGCGCCCCGGCAATGGCCGACATGCATCGGCCCGGTCGGGTTGGCGGAGACATATTCGACGTTGACCTTCTCGGCCGCGCCGATGCTGCTGCGACCGTAGCCGTTGCCCTGCTCCAGCACGGATCGCAACGCGCCGAACCACGCGGAGGTTTTCAGCGTGAGATTGATGAAGCCCGGTCCCGCGATATCGACACTCGCCACCAGCGGATCGGTGCGGAGTTTCTCGGCGATTTTCTCGGCGAGATCGCGTGGTTTCGTGCCCGCTTCCTTCGCCAGAACCATCGCGGCGTTGGTCGCCATGTCTCCGTGGGTCGGATCGCGCGGCGGTTCGACCACGACCCGCGACAGATCGCTGTTGGCGGGCAGCACGCCTTCGCCGGCAAGCGCTGCGCACACGGCATGCACGCGCGCGAGCAAGTCAGAAAAAAGATGCGAAGAAGGAGCGGAAGACGTCATCGAGAAAACCCTGTAGGCCGCATGCGTTAAGGCCTGTACCGGCGCCGCCTAACGTAAATCCGGGGTTAAGTCAAAGAGCCGCTGGTGTTCGATGATCGCATACCGATCCGTCATTCCGGCAATAAAGTCACCGATCCGCCGCACCCGGCCGGCCTCGGAGTCGTCACCCTCGCCGTGCACCCATTCAACGGGAAGATCGGCCGGCACGGACTGGTAGCGCGCGAAGAGATCGCGCACCACGGCTTCGGCGTCCCGCATCACATCCATGACCCGCGCGTGGCGGTACATCCGCGTGCGCAGGAACGTCTTGATTCCGGCCTCGGCTTTTTCCGCCTCAGCGGAAAACGCGACGAGCACGTTGCCGTGATTGCGCACGTCTTCCGCCGAGCGCGGCTTCGCCGCATCGAGGCGTCGTTGCGTTTCGGAGTACACGTCCTCGATCAGATACGCGATTAATTCCCGTACCAGTTCCGCGCCGCGGCGCGGCTCGTCGAGCGCCGGATAGCGCACCGCAATCCGCGCGTTGATATCCGCGATGAGCGGCATCGCGTCGAGGTCATCAACCGTGAACAGCCCTGCCCGCAATCCATCGTCGATGTCGTGCGCATCGTAGGCGATGTCATCGGCGATGGCCGCGACCTGCGCTTCCAGCGAGGCGAAGCTCCAAAGCTCCAGATCGTGCTGGCCCACATAGTCCGCGATGCCGACAGGAACACGATGACCGCGATAACGGCCGACGGTCTCGCCCTTGCGATCCGTCATCGGACCGTTGTGCTTGACGATGCCTTCAAGCGATTCCCATGTGAGATTCAGCCCGTCGAAGCCAGGATACCGCCGCTCCAGCAACGTGACCACCCGCAGGCTTTGCGCATTGTGGTCGAAGCCGCCATGCGCCTGAAGACACTCATCGAGCGCGCGTTCCCCGGCGTGGCCGAACGGCGGGTGGCCGAGATCGTGGGCCAGCGCCAGCGTTTCCGTGAGATCCTCGTCGAGGCCGAGCTGCCGCGCCAGCGCGCGGGCGATCTGGGCCACCTCGAGGGTGTGGGTCAGGCGGGTCCGGTAGTGGTCGCCTTCGTGGAACACGAATACTTGAGTCTTGTGCTTGAGACGCCGGAAGGCGGTGGAATGGATGACGCGGTCGCAATCGCGGCGGAATGCGCTGCGGCGCAGGCTCGGCGGCTCATCGAACCGGCGGCCGCGGCTGCGGGCGGGATCGCAGCCAAAGGCAGCGCGGGGGGCAGCCATTCCAACCGACATGCTAATTATTCTACTTTTGCTGTTTGATTCTGACCTGTACCGCACTTAACTAGCATTAGCGGGACATTCAAACACCCGCGCTTCGGAGACCTGTCATGACTGCCACCGAACTCGCCCCTGCCGGCAATGTCACAATCTCGGAGCGGGCTGCGAAGCGAATCGGCGACATCCTCAAGTCGGAAGGCGACGGCGCGATGCTGCGCATCAGCGTCGAAGGCGGCGGCTGTTCAGGCTTCCAGTATAAATTCGACGTCGAACGCGCCAAGGCCGACGACGATCTCGTCATCGCGCGTGACAGCGCCGTGGTGCTGGTGGACCCGTCCTCGGTGCCGTTCCTGGCCGGATCGGAGGTCGATTTCGTGGACGATCTGATCGGCGCGTCGTTTCGCGTGGTCAATCCGAACGCGACGGCCTCCTGCGGCTGCGGCACGAGTTTTTCGATCTAGATAGCTCCAGAAATTTGTCTGGCCTACCTGGCGGCAAACAGCCGCCGCGCGTTGCCATGCGCGATCAGCGCGGCGGTTGCCGGCGGCAATTGCTTGAGCCATCCGCGATAGCCCGCCATGATGTCTCCGTAACTCGACCAGCGCTCGCTGATCCATGTGTCCGAACCGATCAGGAAACGATCCGGATATGTCTCGAACAGCGCGCGCCATTCCGGTGAGAGTTCACCGCCGCCCACCGTGATGCCGCTGCGATACGAGAGTTCGCCCCAGAGCTGCGGATATTTGGCAAGCATCGCCGCTACGCGCGTCGGCGACAGGCCAAATCCGGTATGCGCCCAGATGATCCGTGCACGGGGATTGTGAGTCATCAGGATTTCGACGGCCTCGTCGTCTGCGTGGGCGTGCAGATAGAGGTCGTGCTCGACCGCGAAATCGACGGTCTTCTTCACCAACTCGTTGGCAGCGGCGTTGCCCGACAGGTGAAACTCGCCGACGCCGCGATAGTAGCCGCGTTTGAATTCTTCCTGAACCAGTTCGAAGATCACGGGATCCTTGAACCACGTCTGGATGTCGGGACGTACACGATAGGGCCGGATAAACGGCACCACCTGAAGTCCATCGGCCTTTCCGTCTTTTTTAGCTTGCATCAGCGCGTGGGTGCCGGCGTTGGGGCGGCTGGTCGCCAAAATTCCCGTGACGCGATGCTTCTTGAACAGCGCCAGCACCTCATCAAGATCGTAATGCGGTTTCGGCTCCCAGTTGTAATGCAGATGCGCGTCGAAAATCTCGATGGGCTCTTCGGCGGCCATTGCCGGCGCGACGGCGAGCAACACGGCGCTCAGGATTACAACGCGACGCCACATTTTGATCTGCATGAAAACCATCAAGCTCTACTCTGCAGCCGCGACACGCGGCGGCTCGATCTCCGCCGTGTCGGTCAAGGTCGGATCGAGACGGCGCTTCAGGCGGCGATCGATGCGGTCGAGATAAATGTAGATCACCGGCGTGATGAACAGCGTCAGCAATTGAGATACCAGAAGACCGCCGACGACCGCGACACCCAGCGGCTGGCGCAACTCGGCACCCGCGCCCGCTCCCAACGCGATCGGCAGCGTGCCGAAAATCGCCGCGAATGTCGTCATCATGATCGGGCGAAAACGCAACAGCGCCGCCTCGCGAATGGCGTGTTCGGCACTCAGGCCGACCGCCCTGCGCTCGATGGCGAAATCCACCATCATGATCGCGTTCTTCTTGACGATACCGACCAGCATAACGATGCCGATCATCGCGATCACGGACATCTCCATGTTGAACAGCATCAGAGTCAAAATGGCCCCGATCCCCGCCGACGGCAGACCGGAAATAATTGTGATGGGATGAATGAAGCTCTCGTAGAGAATTCCAAGAATCACGAAGGCTGCGAAAACGGCGGCAAGGATGAGAACGCCCTGCCCGCGCAGCGAATCCTGGAACACCTGTGCCGTTCCGGAGAAGCCGGTCGCAATGGTGGCCGGCACGTTCGACTCTTGCTCGATCCGGGAGATCTGATCGACTGCAAAACCGAGCGATGTGCCCGGCTGGAGATTGAACGAGATCGTCACCGCTGGCTGCTGACCCTGATGATTGATTTGCAGAGGCCCGACTGAAGGCACCATTTTGGCCACCGCATCGAGCGGAATGGTCTGGTTGTTCGCCGTCTTCACGTAAAGCTTGGAGAGATCCGTCGGATCGACGCGGAATTTCGGCTGGGCTTCAAGAATGATCTGGTAGTCGTTCGAGGGCGCGTAGATCGTGCCGACTTGCCGCGCACCGTAAGCGTTGAAAAGCTGGTTGCGGATCTGGTCGGCGGTGACTCCGTAAACCGCGGCCTTCTCGCGGTCGATCTCGACCGTGAGTTGCGGATTCTTGATATAGAGGTCGGTGGTGACGTCGAGCAGACCCGGCACCTTGGCGATCCTGTCGCGCATTTCCGGAGCCGCGCGATACAGCGACTCCGTGTCGCCGCTTTGCAGCGTGTACTGATACTGGCTCTTCGACGGCCGCCCGCCGATATTGAGGTTCTGGATGCTCTGGAAGAACGCCTGCAACCCTGGCACCTGGAGCGCCTTCTGCCGCAAACGTGCAACAACAACCGGCGCAGCGTCGCGCTCGGCCTTCGGCTTCAAACCAATGAACAGCCGCCCATAGTTCGCTGTGGGATTGGGACCGCCTGAGCCGACGGTACTGTTGACGAATTCAACCGCGGGGTCCGAGCGCAGCGCGTCGGCCAGCAGTTTTTGCCGCGTGCTCATCGCCTCATAGGAGGTGTCGGTTGCAGCCTCCGTGATACCAACGAGGAACCCCGTGTCCTCCTGCGGGAAGAACCCTTTTGGCACGATCACATAAAGCCAGACGGTTGCGCCGAGCGTTGCCAGCGTCACCACCAGCATCACCGGCTTGTGGGCCAGCACATGATCGAGCGCCCACTCGTAGGCGCGCAGCCAGCTATTGAACATCGCTTCGAACCAGCGCAGCACGAAGTTGGGCCGGTGGTGCGGATCGTGAGCTTTCAGCACGCGCGCGCACAGCATCGGCGTCAGCGTCAGCGACACGAAGCCCGATACCAGAATGGCCACGGAAATGGTCACGGCGAATTCGCGGAACACGCGGCCGACGATGCCGCCCATGAGCAGCACCGGAATGAAAACCGCGATCAGTGAGAACGTGATCGACAGAATCGTGAAGCCGATCTCGCGCGCGCCTTTCAGCGCTGCATCGTAGGGCTTCATGCCCTGCTCGATATAGCGGACGATGTTTTCGAGCATGACGATGGCGTCATCCACCACGAATCCGACGGACAGCGTCAGCGCCAGCAGCGTCATGTTGTTGATGGAATAATCCAGCATGTACATCACGGCGCAGGTGCCGAACAGCGAGATCGGAACCGCAAGCGCGGGAATGAAAGTCGCGGACGCAGACCGCAGAAAGAGGAAGATGACCACGATCACAAGGCCGACGGCGATCAGAAGCGTCTCTTCCACGTCGGCCACGGATTCACGAACCGAGACCGAGCGGTCCAGCGTCACGGTCATCGTCACAGAGGGCGGTATCTGGGCGCGAAGCTGCGGCAGCCGCGCCCGCACCGCATCGACCACGGCGACGGTGTTGGCGTCGGGCTGCTTCTGAATTGCCAGCACGATGGAGCGCGTGCCGTTGAACCATGTTGCGATCTTGTCGTTCTCGACGCTGTCGTAGATCTTCGCGACCTCGTCGAGCTTGACCGGCGAGCCGTTGCGCCAGGCAACCACCACCTGACGGTAATCGGCAGCCTTGTCGAGCTGGCCGGATGCCTGAAGCGAGATGTCCTGTTTCGGGCCGTTGAGCGTTCCGACCGGCGTTGAGGAATTGGCGCGCGAGACCGCCGTGCGGATGTCTTCCAGCGTCAGGCCGCGCACGGCAGCCGCTTCAGGATCGGCCTGCACGCGAATGGCGAATTTCTGCGCGCCGTAGATGGTGACCTGCGCGACGCCCGGAATTTGCGACAGCGCCTGACCGATGGTGATGTCGCCATATTCGTTCACCGTCGAGAGTGGAAGCGTGGACGACGTGAGCGATACGAAAAGCACCGGGAATTCAGCCGGATTCACTTTGCGGAACGTCGGCGGAATAATCATTTCGACCGGCAGGCGCCGCTGCGCGACGGTCAAGGCGGTCTGCACATCGAGCGCTGCGCCGTCGATATTGCGGTTGAGGTCGAACTGAATGGTGATGACCGTCGTGCCTTGCGACGAACTCGATGACATCGACGAGATGCCCGCGATGGTCGAGAGCTGGCGTTCGATCGGACCCGCGACGGATGCCGCCATGGTGTAGGCGCTGGCACCCGGCAGGGTCGCCGTCACCGCAATGGTCGGAAAATCGACTTTCGGAAGCGCTGAAACCGGAAGCAGCCGGAAGGCGAACACGCCAAAGGCAATGATGGTCGCCGTCATCAGCGTCGTCATCACCGGCCTGCGAATGCAGAGCTCCGAAAGACTCATCGGTCAGGCTCCCGTCTTGCCGGCGCGCACGTCAACGGGCGTGCCGTTCGACAGCAGCAACTGGCCATCCACGACAATATCCTCGCCGCCCTGCAAGCCGGTGTCGATCACGGAGTTGCCCTGGAACGTGCGGCGGATCGTGACGGGCTGCACTTGCGCCTTGCCGTCCCGGACGACGAATACAAAGTTTCCGGTCTGGCTTCGCTGCACGCCGACCGACGGGATGATGACCGCCTCCTCCATGCGCACGGTGAGCTTGGTGTTGACCAGAATGCCGGGCCACAGCAGTTCGCGCTCGTTACCCATTACTCCGCGCACGGTGACCATTCCGGTGGTCGGATCGACCGAATTCTCAACCATCGCAATGGTGCCGGATTCCGATTTGCCGTCTCCCGGAATCGTGGCGACGACGGAGGACTGCCCGATCTTCATCGCGTCGCGCAAATCGCTCAGCACGCGCTGTGGAATTGCAAAGGTGACATAGACCGGGGCCATCTGGTTGATGGTTGCGAGCGGCGACGTGTCAGCGGGACGGACAAAATTGCCGACCTTGACCGTCGCAGCACTGACACGCCCGCTGATCGGTGCCTTGATGAGCGTATAGCTTTTCTGAACCTTCAGATTGTCGAGCGTGGCCTGATTGGCCTGAATGGTGGCGTTCGCGGTATCGGTCGCCGTTTGTGCATTATCGACATTGACCTGTGTGGTCGCACCCTTGGCGACCAGTTCGGTGTAGCGCTTCAGGTCGCGCTGTGCGGCGGCCAGCTGGGATCGGTCCCGCGCGAGCGTGCCTTCCGCCTGCGCGATCTGGGCGTCGATCTGGCGCGCATCCAGCGTGAAAAGAAGGTCGCCTTCCTTGACGCGCGCGCCATCCTCGAAATGGACGCTCATGATCGTCGTCTCGACACGCGATTTCAACGCGACGCTCGACATAGGCGTCACGGTGCCGATGGAATCCACATCGAGAGGGACCGGCTTTTTCTCGGCCTTTGCGATTTCCACCGAGACGGATCGCACGCGCTGCGGCGACTGCGCGTTGGTCGCGCCGCCCATCCACGTCGATTTGGTCGCGAATGCCGCCACGACGACTGCAAGGACGGCCAGAATGAGCCATCCGCGTTTCTGGAAAGGACTTTTTTTGGAAAGACTTGTTGTCATCTCGACTCGCAGGTGCAGACCCGCCAACGCCGTGGCAAGCCTTCATCCCCCCATTTCCGCAGCACTGGTTTTCCAATGCTATTTGCGACGAGCTTATCACAGCCCTGTATAATCGTGGTACGTCATACCTCTGAATCCACGTGAAATATCATCCACGTAGCTAACGGAACCGGATATGCGGATTGCCACCTGGAATGTTAATTCGGTCCGGCAGCGGCTCGACCATTTGCTGGCATGGTTGAAGGAGCGATCTCCCGACCTCGTCTGCTTGCAGGAAATCAAATGCATGGACGATGCGTTTCCGCGAGAGCCGATAGAGGCGCTCGGTTACAACGTCGTCACCCACGGACAGAAAACATTCAACGGAGTCGCGTTGCTGTCGCGCTATCGGTTCGATGAAACCACACCACGACTGGGCGGCGATGCGGACGACCTGCATGCCCGTTTTCTTGAGGGCGTGATGTCGCACGGCCAGGGCTCGCTGCGAATCGCGTGTCTGTATCTGCCGAACGGAAACCCGCCGGACACTGAAAAATATCCATATAAAATCAAATGGATGGATAGGCTTCTTCAGTATTCGAAAGAGCGCATGAAGGACGAACAGCCGCTGGTTCTGGCTGGCGATTTCAACGTGATTCCGGCAGACAGCGACGTCCACAATCCAGCCGCATGGGCCGGCGACGCACTGTGCCTGCCAAAGACACGCGAGCGGTTCAGGTCGCTGCTCAATCTCGGTCTGACCGATGCGCTGCGCGCGGTTTCAGACCAGCCGGGCCAGTACACGTTCTGGGATTATCAGGCTGGCGCATGGCCCAAGAACAACGGCATCCGCATCGACCACCTGCTGCTGTCGCCTCAAGCCAGCGACCGGCTGGTGGACGCCGGCATCGACCGCCACGTCCGGGGGTGGGAAAAGGCGTCGGATCACGTTCCCGTGTGGATCGATCTGGATTTGAATTGATGGGCAGGTCATTCCGGTGCGAGCGTTAAACGAGCGCACCCGGAATCCAGCGGTTGCTTCTGATGAAGCTATTCCCGGAATAACGAACTCTCAGTCCCGGCGACCCTGAATCCAGCGCTGGAGCAGTTGCAAGGCCATCGCCCGATCGTCTTCGGACGCCTTGGCCATCGCTGTCCTGTAGCTATCCTTGATCCACGTCTCGTCGGCCGTTGCGCTGTCCTGCGCCAGCGTCAGCCACATCAGGCCGCGCGCGGCCTGCCGTTGCAGACGATCGCCATTGAACAGCATCTGGCCGAGCAGCGCCTGCGCCTGATGCTGGCCCTTCTGGGCCGCGAGGCCGAGCCAGCGAATTCCGTATTTCGCATCGCGCTGCATGCCGGTGCCGTCGAGATACATCCGGGCCAGGTTGTACTGCGCCTCGGCATTGCCGAAATACGACGCCGCATAGGAGAACATTTCCCGTGCCCGTTCCGGATCGGCCTTCACGCGCGAATTCGGAATTCCTGCAACGTAATAACGACCGAGCGCCACGAACGCATTGGCGACGATGGTGGCCTGCGGTGCCGAGGGACTATCCTCGGCATGCGCATTCGCGATCTTGCTGAAATAATCAAAGGCACGCAGGTCGTCCTGCGCGACGCCATCGCCCTTGGCGTACATGCGCCCGAGCTTCCACTGCGCCACCGGGTGACCGCCCTCGGCGGCATATTGCAAGGCGGTGAGCGATGCCTGCGGCACGTCTGCGGGAGGAACGGGCTTCTTCAGGATTGCGACGCCGCTGGGAGCGACAACGACCGGCAACGCCGCTTCCTGATTGCCCGGAGCCGTACCATCAAGGGCAACGGCGGGCTGCGCCGCGAAAATCGCGACGGTCAGGGAAGCAGCGATGACGATACGTTCAGATATCCGCATAACAGATTTTCTCACCCGCCCCGCCGGGATGGGTCACGGCACCTTTGACCGCCGGTCCCACCTGCTGGGCATATTTCCAAAGCACGCCCGATCCCACACGGGTCTCGCGCGGCTTCCATGCCTTCCTGCGCTCGGCCAGTTCGGCATCCGTCAACTTGACGTTTAGTGTGCCGTTGTCCGCATCGAGTTCAATGATGTCGCCATCGCGGATCAGGCCGATCGGCCCGCCGACAGCCGCCTCCGGCCCGACATGGCCGACGCAGAAACCGCGCGTGGCCCCCGAGAAGCGTCCGTCCGTGATGAGTGCGATTTTGCCGCCCATGCCCTGCCCGGTCAGAGCCGCGGTGGTTTGAAGCATTTCGCGCATGCCGGGACCGCCCTTCGGTCCCTCATAACGGATCACGAGTACTTCGCCTTCCTTGTAAGTCTTGCTGTTCACACACGCGAACGCATCTTCTTCGCAATCGAAGCAACGCGCGGGTCCGGTGAACTTCAGCACTGACATGCCGGCGACTTTCACGATCGCGCCGTCCGGCGCGAGATTTCCCTTCATGCCGACGACGCCACCGGTCACGGTGATCGGGTTATCGGCGGAACGCACCACGTCCTGATGAGGATTCCATTTCACGCTCTTGAGATTTTCGGCGATGGTCCGCCCGGTGACCGTCATGCAGTCGCCGTGCAAGTAACCATTGTCGAGGAGCGTCTTCATCAGAAGCGGTATGCCACCAGCTTCGAACATGTCTTTGGCGACATAACGACCGCCCGGTTTCAAATCCGCGATATACGGTGTCTTTTTGAAGATTTCGGCAACGTCGAACAAATCAAACTCAATGCCGCACTCATGCGCCATCGCAGGTAGATGCAACGCAGCATTGGTAGAGCCGCCGGAGGCCGCGACGACTGCGGCCGCGTTTTCCAATGCCTTGCGGGTGACGATGTCGCGCGGGCGGATGTTGAGCGCGATCAATTCCATGATCTTCTCGCCGGCTGCCATGCAGAATGCGTCGCGGATTTCGTAAGGTGCCGGAGCGCCGGCCGAATACGGCAGCGCCAGACCGATCGCTTCGGAAACGGTTGCCATGGTGTTGGCGGTAAATTGGGCACCGCAGGCGCCTGCCGAAGGACACGCCACGCGCTCGATTTCATCGAGATCTTCGTCCGACATTTCGCCGACGGAATGCTTGCCGACGGCCTCGAACATGTCCTGAACGGTGACCTGCTGGCCGCGGAAATTGCCCGGAAGGATCGAGCCGCCATAGATGAAGATCGACGGCACATTGAGGCGCAGCATCGCCATCATCATGCCGGGCAAGGACTTGTCGCATCCCGCAAGGCCGATCAGGGCGTCATAGGCGTGGCCACGGATGGTCAATTCGACGGAATCCGCGATGGTTTCGCGTGAAGGCAGCGACGACCGCATGCCGTCGTGCCCCATGGCGATGCCGTCGGTGACGGTGATCGTGCAGAACTCGCGTGGAGTGCCGCCCGCCGAAGCGACGCCCTTCTTGGCCGCCTGGGCCTGACGCATCAGGGAGATATTGCACGGAGCGGCCTCGTTCCAGCACGACGCCACGCCGACGAACGGCTGGTGGATCTGCTGGGTGGTGAGGCCCATGGCATAGAGGTAAGAGCGATGAGGCGCGCGCGACGGTCCCTCCGTCACGTGACGGCTGGGAAGTCTCGCCTTGATGTTGGTTTTCGCGTCCATCGTGAACCCTTGCCTTCAGCCACCCGTGAAACCCGGAAAACTCCTTAAAAAGCAGGATTTTCCAACACCTTCGCGCGCGCTGTGGCGATTAGCCTACGAAGGAATGATTTCATGGAGGCGTGTGGCTAAATCGCGGCACACGCAAGTGCTTGCTGCGGCGACGGTTAAATGTTCACGAAGTGTTGTAGAGAAGCAACATTCGTTGCAGCGCGGCAACGCTGCCGCGCCCGGTACGCAAATCCAGTGAAGCCGCAAAAAGTCTGGCGCGACTAGCGCCGGCCGCGGATCATGCGCCACGCAAACAGCAGGATCACCGCGCCGATCGCGGCCGAAATCAGCGTGCGCCAGAAGCCAAACACAGACAATTGTGCGATTTCGGCGAGCTTGCCGCCGATAAACGCGCCGGCTACGCCGACCAGGATGTTGGTGAAGATGCCGTGGTCGGACGAGGTGACCCGCTCGGCGATCCAGCCGGCGATGGCGCCGATCAGAATCATGGTGAAGAAGCCTACGCCCGGCTGGCTGAAGAATGCTTGTGCGTCGTTCATCGTTTGCTCCGTAATCGCCAACTCATGATGGCGTTTATGTCATCAGGACATGAAAGGAATATCGACCAGCAAAGTATAACCATTGACCATCAGAACGGTGCCGACGAGTCCGACTGCCCCACCCAGAAACGCAAGCCATGGAAGCGTTGCGACAATCGAAACCGAAATCAGCACGATCGCTATCTGCAACAGTGCCTCGGCGTAATCGAAATACGGATCCTGCTTGAGGGCATGATCCCTCTTTTGCTCGAATTCCTTGGCGCGGGCCAGCAATTCCTTCTTTCCTTCGCCGGTTTCGGGCTCGGACTCATAGCGCGCGACCGTCTTGCGATAGGCGTCGGCCTTTGCCTTGATCGCAGCCCTGGCCTGATCGTCGAGGCCTGCCTCCTTGAGAAAGCCCAGTTCAAAGGCATCGGCGGCGAGACCGATTTCTGTCTGGCGAATGTTCTTGGCCTGAAAGAACGCATAGAAATTCGACGCGTAGATATTGTTGTTGGTGGCTTCCTTGCCGGCATTGGCGCCGCCCAGACTGGTGATCGCGAGCAGCATGGCCAGAATAGCGATTCCGATCGCCGCCCGCTGCTTGAAGCTGTCGGTCTGCCTGTCCTGATCCATCAATTCCGCAGCATCTTCGGCTTGCATAATCGTCCCCGGATTTTCGTTGTTTGGAATTAGAGGCAGAACGTGTCATGCGCACGACATTCGGGACGGCCGCGTGGAACGCGAAGCTACATGTTCAGGACGCGCCCGTAAGCGTCGAGCACCGCTTCCTTCATGGTTTCCGAGATCGTCGGATGCGGGAAGATGGTGTGGAAGAGTTCTTCCTCGGTGGTCTCCAGATTCATCGCAACCACGAAGCCCTGAATAAGTTCTGTGACTTCCGACCCGACCATATGCGCGCCGAGAAGCTGGCCGGTCTTCTTGTCGAAGATCACCTTCACCATGCCCTGATCTTCGCCTTGCGCGATGGCCTTGCCGTTCCCCACAAATGGAAAACGTCCGACGCGAATATCCTTGCCCGCCTCTTTCGCCTTCGCCTCGGTGAGACCGACCGATGCGATCTGCGGGTGACAATAGGTGCAGCCGGGGATCAGCAGCTTGTCCATCGGATGCGGATGCATGCCCTTGATGGCTTCGACGCAGATGACGCCTTCATGCTCGGCCTTGTGCGCCAGCATCGGCGGACCGGCGACATCGCCGATGGCATAGATGCCGGGCACGTTGGTCTTGCCGTATCCGTCGATCACGATGCAGCCGCGATCCGTCTTCACGCCAAGCTTCTCCAGGCCGAAGCCTTCGATATTACCGACCACGCCCACCGCCGAGATCACGCGGTCGAACTCGACCGTCTGCGGCTTGCCCGTGCCGCCATCGATGGTGGCAACGACGCTGTCGGCTTTCTTGTCGAGTTTGGTGACCTTGGTGTTTGCAAGAATCTTGAAGCCCTGCTTCTCGAACTGCTTGCGCGCGAAGGCCGCGATTTCCGCATCCTCGACGGGAAGAATTTGCGGCAGCACTTCAACGACGGTCACCTCCGCGCCCATCGTGCGATAGAACGATGCGAACTCGATGCCGATGGCGCCGGAGCCCACCACCAGCAGCGACTTCGGCATCTTGTCCGGGTTCATTGCCTCGAAATACGTCCACACCAGTTTCTTGTCGGGCTCCAGACCCGGCAGCACGCGCGGCCGCGCGCCGGTGGCGACGATGATGTGCTTCGCTTGATATGCGCCCTCGCCCAGCACGCCCTTCGGTGCCGCCGCTTCGGTTTTCTTCACCGTGAACTTGCCGCCGCCGTCGAGA
>JAZKGC010000089.1:1837-22606 GCA_040386115.1 Pseudomonadota bacterium | reverse complement strand
GCTGCCAGTCGCTGTCGTCCTTGGTGACGGTCACGAAATCGGAGCCGTAAAACACGCCGGTCACGCCGGGGACATTGAACAGCCGCTCGGCCAGCGGCGAACGCACCGCAGCCGCCTTATCGGTGAATTCCAGCGTGCCGTTGTCGAGCACGGGCCGGCCGGGAATGAACTTGAGCGTGGCGGGATTGGGGGTCGCTTCGGTCTGGATAAACATGAGTGTCTCCGGCGCATCGCCGGTTCAAGGCCGGCGCGAACGGGGTTAAGTGGGTGGTTCCCTTAACAGATAGCGCCTGAAAATGCACGATCAAGGGATGCATGGCTCTTAGAAGGATGGCTCTTAGAAGAATGGCTCTCAGGAGAGCCAGTACTGATGGACCATTGGCGATTGTGGCGCGTCAGCGGAGCTACGACAGCGCGTCGATGTCCATGTCGGTGAGATTGCCCGGAATGATGGCCATGGGGATCGGAAACGTCCCGGCGGTTTTCGCCAGCATGGTGATGATCGGCCCCGGTCCTTCCGCCCCGGCGCTGGCGGCCAGCACCAGCAACGCGATATCGACATCCTTGTCGATGACGTCGAGAATCTGCTCCGTGGGATCGCCTTCCCGGATCGCTCGCTCCGGCGTGATGGCGGCGATGCCGTTGGCGCGGCCGGAGGCGCGGTCGAGGGCGGCGTTGGCGATCTCCTCGGCTTCCGCGCGCATGATATCGGCGACGCCGAGCCATTGCTGGTTGCGGTCCTCGGTGTCGATGACGCGCAGCATCACCACGCCGCCGCCGACGCGCACCGCCCAGCGGCTGGCATAGTACACGGCGCGATCGCCTTCCGCGGTGTCGTCAACGACGACCAGGCATTTCGGCTTGTGGCCCTGTTCGTAGCTTCGTCGCTGGCTGCTCATGCACGTCCCGGATGATGAACCGCGCGGTTGCGCAAACGCCGCATGCTGCCACGCGCCGGGTGCTGCCGACAAGGCGAGAACGGACTTGACGGAACTCGATTCACAACGCCTGCGACGAGGCGCGCGCGACTGAGCCCCTTGTTGCGCGCGCATGACAAGCGGATGTCACGGCTTGCGAATGAAGCCGACGATGTCCTTCACCGCATTCATGGTTTCGGATGCGATGGCGCGCGCGCGATTGGCACCGTCGATCAGCACGGAATCAACATAGGCCGTGTCCTGCGTCAGCTTCTTCATCTCGGCACCGATCGGGCCGAGTTTCTCGACCGCAAGATCGACCAGCGTGGTCTTGAATCCCGAAAACTGTCCGCCGCCGAAATCGCGCAGCACGTCGGCCTTGGTTTTGCCGGACAGGGCCGCGTAGATGCCGACGAGATTGTCGGCTTCCGGGCGGCTCTTGAGGCCTTCTTCCTCGGTCGGCAACGGTTCCGGATCGGTTTTCGCCTTACGGATTTTCTGCGCGATGCCGTCTGCATCGTCGGTGAGGTTGATGCGGGAATAATCCGAAGGATCGGATTTCGACATCTTCTTCAGGCCGTCGCGCAGCGACATCACCCGCGTCGCGGGGCCGGTAATCAGCGGCTCCGGCAGCGGAAAGAATTTTTCGTCGAGATTGTGCGCGCGGATCGAGTCGGAAAAGTCGTTGTTGAATTTCTGCGCGATGTCGCGTGACAGTTCCAGATGCTGCTTCTGGTCCTCGCCCACCGGCACATGCGTCGCGCGGTACACCAGAATGTCCGCCGCCATCAGGTTCGGATACGCATAGAGCCCGACCGACGCCGCCTCGCGGTCCTTGCCGGCCTTTTCCTTGAACTGGGTCATGCGGTTGAGCCAGCCGAGGCGAGCGACGCAATTGAGAACCCATGCGAGTTCGGCGTGTTCGGAGACCTGGCTCTGGTTGAAGACGATGTGCTTTGTCGGATCGATGCCGCTGGCGATGAACGCTGCGGTCACTTCGCGGATGTTGCGCGTCAGTTCGGCCGGGTCTTGCCACACGGTGATGGCGTGCAGGTCCACCACGCAATAGATGCAGTTATGGGTATCCTGCAGTTTGACGAAGTTGACGATGGCCCCGAGATAATTGCCGAGGTGCAGATTGCCCGTCGGCTGAACGCCCGAGAAAACCAGTTCTTTTGCAGCCATTTTATCGTTCCTGGTATCGTTCCTGTGTTCGCCGGGCAGTCCCTGCCAGCGCCGGCCAATTGCCACGCAGGCTTTACTCGCGCAAGCCGCCATCGCGCAAGCTGCCGATGGCCTCGCCCCAGCTCACGATGCCGAACAAATCCAGCAGCAGGCCGTAAAGCGAGATGCCCGCCGCCACGAGGCCGCCGAGAATGGTGATCTGGGCCGCAAAGCCGGCATTGGCCGTCACGGGGGAGACGAAGGATTCTGCGATGAAAAGCATCGCGCCCATGGTGGCGGCGCAGATCGCGATGCGTGGCAACCTGCGCCGCGCCACAGCGTCGAGGGAAAACCCGAACGTGGTGGCACCGCGCCAGCTCAGGATCGCCGCACAGAACCACGCGCCGAGCGAGATGCTGGCTGCGACGCCGCTCGCGCCGTATGTTCGTCCCAGCAACAGTCCTGCGAGCACGGCGACGGCCATGCCGGACAGCGTTGCCGCCAGCGGCGTTCGGGTGTCCTCGCGCGCGAAAAACGCCGGCGCCAGCACCTTCACCAGAACATGCGCGGGCAGGCCGAGAGCAAGAACAGTGAGTGCCTGTGCGGTGGCGAGCGTATCCGTCGCGGTGAATGCGCCGTGTTCGAACAGCACGCGGATGATCGGCTCGCTGAGCGTGACCAGGCCGAGCGTTGCGGGCAGCACCAGCCCGAGCGCAAGTTCAACGCCACGGGATTCGGCGCGCATCAATGCCGCGCGGTCATCGTTCTGAATGGCGCGCGTCAGCTCCGGCACCAGCACCGTTCCCATCGCAACGCCGACCATGCCGAGCGGCAGTTCGATCAGGCGGTTGGCGAAGTAGAGCCACGATACGGCGGCAGGCGAGCTTGAAGCGATGATCGCGCCGACGACGATGAGAAACTGCGGACCGGCATTGGCGATCATGCCGGGAATGCCCTTGCGGAAGAATCCGCGGATCTGCGGATCGAACGACACGCGGATCGGGGTTGCGATACCGTCGCGCCACGGCCTGCGCTGGATCAGGATCAGCATCTGAAGGCAGCCGGCGATGCCGACCGCGCCCGCGATCACCGTTGCGGACCACAGCGGATCGTGCCGCCACAGCAGCAGCACCGACAGCACGGCGATCATGGTTACATTGAAAAGCACCGGCGAAAACGCGGTGAGCACGAAACGATGTTCGGCGTTCAACACGCCCATCATCACGGTGACGGGGCCGATGAAGGCGAAATACGGCATCATCAGCCGCGCGTCGTCGATGGCGAGTTGCAATGTCTCGCGGCCGACGAAGCCCGGCGCCAACACCGAGATCACCAGCGGCATCAGCAAGGTGAGGACAACCGCAATGCCGATGAGAATGAGACTGACGCTGCCGAGCACGCGCCCGGCAAAGGCGGCGGCCGCGACCGCGCCCTCGGTTTCCCGCACCCTCAGATAGCCCGGCACCAGCGCTGCGTTCAGCGCGCCTTCGGTCAGTGAGCGCCGCGCGACGTTGATGAACTGGAACGCGACCAGAAACGCATCCCCGATCGGGCCTGCGCCAAGCAATGCGGCGATCATGGAATCGCGCAGAAATCCCAGCACCCGCGAGGTCAGCGTTCCGGTGGATACGGTCAGGATATGGCGGATCATGGAAGCATTCTGACGTCACATGCTTGCTGGCGAGCGCGTTGTCGTGATAGGTCGCCGGATCATCACGGCCTCACGAAATAGCAGTTTTTGCCGGCTTTAGCGCCGCCCCGACAGGATTATCATTAATGACCGCAGCGACATACGACGTTCTCGGGATCGGCAACGCCATCGTCGATATTCTGGCGAAAACCGAGGACGGGTTCCTCGTCGCGCAGGGCATGGCCAAGGGGTCGATGGCGCTGATCGACGAGGCGCGGGCCGGTGCCATTTATAAAGCCATGGGGCCGGGCACCGAGATGTCCGGCGGATCGGCCGCCAACACCATCGTCGGCGTGGCCGATTTCGGCGCGCGGGCGGCGTTCGTCGGCAAGGTGCGCGACGACCAGCTCGGCGGCGTTTTCAGCCACGATATCCGCGCCGCGAAGGTCGCATTCGACACCAATCCGGCCACCGGCGGCCCGGCAACGGCTTGCTGTTATATCCTCGTCACGCCAGACGGCGAGCGCACCATGAACACCTATCTCGGCGCGGCGCAGGATCTGTCGCCCGGCGACATCGAGCCTGCGCAGATCGCGGCTTCCTCGATCGTTTATCTCGAAGGTTACCTGTGGGATCCAAAGAACGCGAAGGATGCCTTCCTCAAGGCTTCGAAGATTGCCCACGAGAACAAGCGCACCGTTGCACTCACGCTGTCGGATGCGTTTTGCGTGGGCCGCTATCGCGATGAGTTTGTCGATCTCATCAGAACCAAAACCGTCGATCTGGTTTTCGCCAATGAAGCCGAGTTGATCTCGCTCTATCAGACCGATGATTTCGACAAGGCGCTGACGCAGCTGCGCAACGACGCCAATGTCGCCGTGGTCACCCGCAGCGAAAAGGGCTGCGTGGTTGTTTCGAAAGACAAGGTCACATCGGTTCCGGCGTTTCCCGTGAAGCAGGTGGTGGACACGACGGGCGCGGGCGATCTTTTCGCGGCCGGATTTTTGTTCGGCCTCGTTCGCGGCTTCAGCCATGACGATTCAGGACGCCTCGGCGCGCTGGCCGCGGCCGAAGTCATCCAGCATATCGGGGCGCGGCCGCAGACGTCGCTGAAGGCGCTGGCGCAGGCCAACGGGCTTCCGGTCTGACCGTAACCACGAGCCTGAAATCCACGATGTGTTAACCCTGACACGCTTGAACGGAGGATTTTTCTCGCCATATCGCTTTCAGGCAGCCACTGCTGGAACGATCAACGGCGTCAGGTGTTGAAACGCAGCCCGAGTTTGATCGTATCTGTCGGCGCGGAAGAAAAATTCTATAACAATGCGGCGCATGGCGCGGCGGCAAGGACAAGATGATCGCGACCTGGAGCGAATGGAAACGGTATCCCAAGGCAGCGCGTGGCGAGCAGCTCGAAGCGCCGATCGGGCCGGGGATTTACGAAGTCAGGCATACGTCGTCCGGGGCCCTGTTCGCATTCGGAGCCGTCGAGAACATCGCCCAGGCGTTGTCGTCGATCACCGCAGGGCCGAAGTCATTCGCATCGTGGTTCGGCCGCCGCGATCCTGCAGCATTGCCGGATCTCGAATATCGCACCTGCGTCACCTCGACGCATGACGACGCCAGGATCGCAGCGGAGCGCATGATCGGCCGCCGCGAGACGTTCATGAGCCACGTCGCCTGACATTTGAATTTGGCGCGGTCTTGTGAGCTTGATGCAGTCCTGCCGGATACGTTCTTGGTTTCACGCGATCCGCGCTAGCGGCGCAGCACGCCGATCATGCGGCTGGCGAAAGTGAGCCGCTCGGCCATTACCGACATGAAATAAGTCAGCAGCTTCTGGCCAAGCGCGGGATGCCCCGCCGTGATGGCGTCGAAGGCGTCAGCACGCAATATATAAAGCACGCTGTCGATCTCTGCCTGGATCGTGGCGCTTCGCGGCTGCCGGGCGACGAGGCCCATTTCACCGACCGTCGTGTGGCTGCCGAGGCTTCGCACCCGCGTGGTATGCCCCTCGCCGGTGTCCACCATGACGCCCACCCGCCCGCTCAATATGAAAAGCATCGAATCCGCCTGCTCGCCGGTCCGGGCGATGATGTCGAGCGCGCCGACTTCGATGCGCTCGCAGCGCCGCGCGAGTTCTTCGGCATCGCGTGCGCTTCCCAGAATGCCGGCGAACCAGTTTTGCAGGTCGTCTTCTTCCTGCTCCAGGCCGCGATGCCGGGCGATGATCTCGTTCTCGCACCATTCCAGCGCATGATCGAGTTCCGGCATCACGAGCATGTCGCCCGACAGAAATTCACCCGAACGCAGGATCTTTTCCGTGGCGGGCACGAGATTGACGAGAAGCAGCTTGACGTCGTTCTCGATCGCCGCGCGCTTGATCTGGGCGAAGCTGTAAGCGGCCGACGAATCGATGCCGGTGACCAGCTTGAAGTCGAACACCAGATAGCGGCATTCGGGATGGATCAGCAGCATCGCCTTGACGTGCTGATAGAGCCGGTTGGCCGAACCGAAGAACAGGTAGCTTTGCAGGTTCAGCCCGTGAATCTCTTTGCCGTGCATGGCCAGCAACGCCAGGTCATGGCGAGAGCGGTCCAGCGAACTGCGATACTCGGTGCCGTTGAAACCGTATTTGATGGAGCTGATGCGGGACGCACTGAGGGCAAATGTCGCGCAGCCGATCACGGTTCCGATCAGCACGCCGGCAATAAAGCCCCACTTCACGATAATGACGATGATCGCGAGCAGCGACAGATACTCGATGGCGGACAGCCTGTGCCGCGACTCGATGATCCAGCGATTGAGCTGATCGACGCCGAGATAGATCAGCAAGCCGCCCAGAATGAATTTCGGCATGTAGCTGAGCAGCGCCGGTTCGGCCACCAGCATCAGCACGGCGACCGCCGACACCGTCAGCCCGGCGACGCGGCCAGTTGCGCCGTTCCTGACATTCAGCAGCGACCGGCTCAGCGAGAGGCATCCCGCATAGCCGCCAAGCAGCCCCGAAAGAATGTTGGCAAGGCCCGCGACGTTCAGTTCGCGCTCAAGGTTCGCTTCGCGCGAGGTCGCCACTTCGAGGCCCGTGGTGTTGAACAGCGTGCTGATTGCGGTGACGAAAATCACGGCGACAAGGTTGCCGAGCAGTCCAGGCAGCGCATGCCAGGGATAGTTTTCGATATCGCTCAGTTGCCAGGGCAGGATCGTGCTGGCGCGCGGCAGCGATTGAAACGTCCAGCCGAGAGCTTGTGCCTGCGCCATCGAGACGCCGGTGAGCCAGAAGATGATATGCGTGGCGATCACGCCGCCGACCAGAATGGCCGGCAGGGCGAGCGGATTGCGCGAGCGATGCCACGTGAGATAGATCGCGAATGCCAGCGCGCAACCGGCGAGCAGTTCGTAGATCGTCATTGGATTTGCGAACGAGGCCAGCGTGTCGAACCGGAGCGAGATATCGGTGATGACGCGGACCCCGCCAACCGCGATCAGGAAGGCGGTCGCGCCGAGGAAACCGCCGATCACCGGATAAGGCACGTAGCGGATGGCCCGGCCGATCCGGGTCAGGCCCATGCCGCACAGCACGAGGCCTGTGATGATCGTGGCTGCGGACAATGTCAGCAGCACCGGGCCAAGCAACGGGGCGGACGGGTCCGCCGCGACGAGGTGATCCACCAGCGTCGCCGACAAGATGCCGGTCACCGCCGCCGTGGAGGTTTCGGGGCCGCCGACGGCAAAAGGAAACGTGCTTCCGAGGGCTGTGACCGCCGCGATCACAGCGGTCGCGATAAACGTCGCCGCGATGCCGTATGGCAAATACGAGACCAGCGGGCCGGAAAAAATCAGCACTGCATAGGACAGGCCAAATGAAACAGTCAGCACGGCCGGAGCGGCGCTGGCGAAGATATCCTTCAGCCACGCACGCCGTTTCGGGTTTCTGCTGATGTAGCGAATGACGGACAGGAAAGTCACGCGGGGGGACGTCCATGGAAGAAACAGGCTCTGTCGTAAACGACGGCGGCGCGAACGTAAAAGAGATTTTTGTGACAGCCGCTTCTGGGGAAGCTTTTGCGCGCAATGAGAACGCCGGGGCACGATGCCTCAAGCCGGCGCGGCCGGTAAGCCAGTGCCCGGCATGCAAAGCAAAGGCCGCGCTGTTTTCAGCGCGGCCTGATGCCGTGTCCGTGAACCGTTCGCCGGTGCGACCTAGCGTCCCTTGAACTTTGCCGGACGCTTTTCGAGAAACGCGCCGACGCCTTCCTTGAAGTCCTCGCTGCGGCCGGCCTTCATCTGTGAGCGCATTTCGAGGTCGAGCTGGTCATCGAACGAATTGCCATCGCTTTCCCAGTAGAGGCGGCGGATCAGAGACAGCGCGACGGTCGGCCCGTTGGCGAGATCATGCGCGAGCTTTTTTGTTTCCTCGGCCAGCGCGGCGTCATCCACCACCCGGTTGACGAGACCCCATTCCAGTGCCTTTTCGGCGGGAAGTTTTTCGCCAAGCAGGGACAACTCGACGGAGCGCGCCTTTCCGATCAGGCGCGGCAGTATCCAGGTCGATCCGCAGTCCGGCACCAGGCCGATGCGCCGAAACGCCTGCAGGAAATAAGATGAACGCGCGCACACGATAAGATCGCCCATCAGCGCGAAGCTCATGCCTGCCCCCGCCGCCGGGCCATTCACCGACGTCACAAGCGGACAATGCAGATTGCGCAGCCTACGTAGGAACGGATGAAATGTCGTGTCCAGCGTGCTGCCCGCGACAGGCCGCTTGCCGCCCTTGTCGTTGCGGCCCTGTAAATTAGCGCCGGTGCAGAAGGCCTTGCCCGCGCCCGTCAAAACAACGCATCGAACCTCGTCGCGTTTCTCCTCGATGACGTCGAGCGCTTCCACCAGACCGTCGTACATGTCCGGGGAGAAGGCGTTCATGACCTCAGGATGATCGAACATGAGCGTGGCAACGGGGCCGTCGAATTCCAGTCGGCAATGTTTGAACTGCATGCGTTCCTCACTTGATTGGGTTTTGATTGTTTGAGCGTGACGAGCGGCACGCAGCCGCATCCGCCTTACCGCGACTATTCCGGAAACCGATTTGACTGTAAACGGCGCGGCCCCGCGCGGGAGCGATGTCGGGTCTGCCATGCGCTTGCGAACTTTAATTCCGCATGGCGGAAGCAGGTGGCGTGTTTGATTTTGCAGGGCCGATTGGCCAATGTCGCGACGAACGCGGCCAGGCGTGCCGCCAAAAAAGCGCAACAGGAGATCAAACGGGCATGAGCATATTCGATCTGAGCGGACGCGTCGCGGTGGTGACGGGCGGCAATGGCGGTATCGGTCTCGGCATCGCCCAGGCGCTGGCGACCGCGGGCTGCGCGGTCTCGATCTGGGGGCGTAACGCCGAGAAGAATGCACGGGCTGTGGCTACGATCGCCGGCGCAGGCGGCAAGGCCGATGCGCGGGTCTGCGATGTCACCGACACGGCGTCCGTGAAAGCCGCGATGGCAGCCACCCTCGACACGTTCGGCCGCGTCGATGGCTGCTTCGCCAATGCCGGCATCGGCGGCGGCGGACGTCATGCGTTCATCGACCGTACCGAAGAAGACTGGCGCAAGATGTTCGCTACCAATCTCGACGGCGTGTTTCATGTATTTCAGGCAGCGGCGCGCCACATGACCGAACGCGCGGCGGGCGGCGATGCGTTCGGACGGTTGGTGGCCACCTCAAGTCTTGCCTCGCTGTTCGGCACCGCGCGCAACGAGCATTACGCGGCGACCAAGGCCGCGATCAATGCGCTGGTGCGGGCGCTTGCGGTCGAACTGGCGCGTCAGGGCGTCACCGCCAACGCGATCCTCCCCGGCTGGATCAAGAGCGACATGACGGCGGGCATCATGGCGAACGACAAGTTCGTTGCCAATGTGATGCCGCGCATTCCATCGCGCCGCTTCGGCGAGCCGTCGGATTTCGGCGGCATCGCGGTGTATCTCATGAGCAAGGCGTCATCGTATCACACCGCCGATACGTTTGTGATCGATGGCGGCTACACGGCGTTCTGATAATCACGACTGTTCGGGATGGCCGTATTTCTTCCGGAACGTTTCGGCATCGCCGAAATCGGCGAAGCCGACGTAATGCTCGTGCGCCGAGATCGCCTTGCGCGCATGCTTGATCGGGCACCAGTATTGTTCGGTGCGGGCGGAAATCTCGCTCGCATAGGCCATCAGCCCGTTGCCGTAGGAGCAATAGGCGCAGTTGATCTTTTCCAGAATGTTCAGATAGGCGAGGTGATAGCGGTCGAAGATGAAGTAATCGCTGCGCTTCACTTTCTCGATGCCATAGACCGGGAAACAAATCCACTGATAGAGCGTGATGCAGACATCGAGCAGCACGAACGGCACGATCATCGCGTAGATCACGGGCGCGGTAACGATGGTGAGCAGCCCGGCGTTGAACACGTATTTTGCCAGACCGATGCGCAGTTCGCGATGCGCCCGCAGAATTTCCTGCTCGAAGACCGCGCGGCTGCCGCGCAGCGTGTACTGTAATTTCGCGCGGCGAATGGCGAATTCCGCCTCAAGCTCGCCCTGAAGTGCCTTGATCTGCGTCATCAGGCGATCGACATTTTCATTCATTGCGGTGGGTCCGAAGCTGGTGATGTCTGTGCGGTGTGTCCGTCACTCCGGCAATGGAATGAACTCGTGCTCGTCGGGCACATGGGCGAAGCGTCCCGCTTTCCAGTCGGCCTTGGCCTGTTCGATGCGGTCCTTGCTCGACGAGACGAAATTCCACCAGATGTGGCGCGGGCCTTCCAGCGCAGCGCCGCCGAGGAACATCATCCGGGTCGGGCGCGTTGCCTTAACCGTGATGCGGTCGCCGGGACGGAAAATCAGCAGTTGCGGGCTTGTGAATGTTTCGTTCGCGATCTGGACCTCGCCATCGACCAGATAGATCGCGCGTTCTTCATGATCGGCGTCGAGCGGCGCGGTCATGCCGGTGTCGAGTGCGACCTCGACATAGAACCACTCCGAGACCATATCGACCGGCGCCTTCGCGCCGAACGACGATCCGGCGATGATGCGCGCCTTGAAGCCCTTGTCTTCGACGGTGGGAAGCGTGTCGGCGGCAAAATGCTGGAACGACGGCGCGATCTCTTCGCGGCCGGCGGGAAGCGCGATCCAGCTTTGCAGGCCGAGCATGCTCTGGCCGTTCTTGCGCGGCACGTCCGGCGTGCGCTCCGAATGCGCGATGCCGCGTCCGGCGGTCATCAGGTTCATGGCGCCGGGCTGGATTTCCTGAATGTTGCCCTCGCTGTCGCGGTGCATGATGCTGCCGTCGAACAGATAGGTGACGGTGGCAAGCCCGATATGCGGATGCGGCCGCACATCCATTCCCTTGCCGGGCACGAACTGCACGGGACCAAAGTGATCGAAGAAAATAAACGGCCCGACCATCTGCCGTTTGCCGTGGGGCAGCGCGCGGCGCACCGCGAAGCCGTCGCCGAGATCGCGCGTGCGCGGCACGATCATCAGTTCCAGCGCGTCGCAGCTTTGCGGATCGCCGAGGATCGGATCGTTCGAGGGCATCCAGCTCATGGCGCGTCTCCCGGCAATTAAAATTGAAGTTACGCGTTCGCCGACGCCTCGGTCACCAGCGCTCGCACCGGCAGCATCTTGCGAACCGTCGATGACGACGCAACCTGTCCCTTTTCGGCGTAGGCTTCGTGATTGTCCTCGATCTCGCCGAGGGCGTAGAGATAGTTGACCATCAGCCCGTGAGACTGCTGCATGCCCTTGTCCGAACGGTCGCCGAGAAAATTCAGCCGCTCCAGCCGCGCGCCGTTGCCCAGATGGAATCGCGCCACCGGATCGACGGGCTGGCCGCGCGGACTTTTCGCCTCAAGGAAGTAGTACGCCGCCAGCGGCATCAGAACGGCGCGGACATGTTCGGCCGCGCTGCTGTCATTCTCCCAGCCCGGCGTATCGAGCGTGTCGAGGGCCGCGCGCGTTGGCGCATCGAGCAAACTGGACGCCTCCGAGGCGCGCTCGCGCTTCAACCATGCCGCAAAACCCGGTACCGGCGACAATGTGACGAAGGTTTGCACGTTCGGCAGCTCGCGCTTGACGTCCTCGACCACCTGCTTGATGAGGAAATTGCCGAAGGAAATGCCGCCGAGGCCTTTTTGCGTGTTGGAGATCGAATAGAACACCGCTGTGGTGGCGTCGGTTGCCGCGATCGGCGTGCGCGTGAGATCCAGCAAGGGCGCGATCGCCGCCGGGCTGTCGCGGGTTAGCGCCACCTCGACGAAAATCAGCGGCTCGTCCACGAGCTGCGGATGAAAGAAGCCGTAACAACGCCGGTCGCTGGGCGCGAGACGGCTGCGCAAATCGTCCCAGTTTCCAATCGCATGCACCTGCTCGTAACGGATGATCTTCTCGAGAATGTTCGCGGGTGTGGTCCAGTCGATCCGTTGCAGCACCAGAAAGCCCCTGTTGAACCATGACGCGAACAGATGCACGAAGTCGCTGTCAACGTGCTTCAGCGCCGGATGATCTGAAATATGCGCGAGCAGCATTTCGCGCATCCGCACCAGCGATGCAGTGCCGCCGGGCGCGAGATTTAAGCGCCGGATCAGTTCCTGACGGCGCGGCTCGGCGGCCTTCAACAGTTTGCTCACGGTATCGGGAGAGACGCCCTTGTCGCGCACGGCGGCGAGCGCATCGTCAAGCTGTGGCATGTCGGGGCCGAACAGGTCGGCGAGCGCGGTGAGGAACGCCAACTGGTCGGCTTCGCTGGCCGCCGCGTAGCCCGCCAGCAGGGTATTCGCGAGCGCGACCCCGGTGGCTTCGCCGCGCCGGGACAGCAGCGTCTCGCCGAGCCCGATCAGTTCGGCCTTGGTCATCGCCGGCGAGCCGCTGGACAGGCCGAGCAGGCTGCGGCCGCGCCCGGTCAGCGTGTTGAGGAGATTGCTCAAAAATGCAGGGGCGCGATCGAGTCCCAGTGTCGGCATGTCGTCAACGATCTCCCGCGTGGGCTACTTACAAGGAGAACCATAGACGGTGAATGCGTCCGATTCCAGACGCGGCGGTCAGACTTTCGTTTGGAATCCCTGATCCGCGCGCGTCGGTGCGGTGATGCCGCTCAAAGCCGCGCGAGACGAATGGCCGCATCGGCGCGGTCGAATGTCTCCAGCGACAGGATCGCGTCCGCAAACCTGTCCGCGCCGCCATTCAGCACCGGGCGGGCAAGCTGCAAGAATTTTTGCCGCATTGCCGGCGCGTCGGGAAACAGCGACGGCTCGCCGGACGGATCGGGGATCATGCGCTCCAGCTTGCCTTCGCCGCTGACGATGGAGACCCGCGCGCCGAACGGATGGCTGCGCCCCTCGAGCCGGCCGTCCTGCACCACCTCGATCTTGTCGGCCATGGCATCGATGGCCGGATCGCCGAGGCGCGCGTAATCGTCCCAGCCGAAGGAGCCCTGTTCGAGCGCCAGCGCGCCGGTGAAATACATAGAGAACTGTCCGCCGACGATATTTTGCGGGCGGCGCTTGGTGGCGGCATCGCCGGTCAGCGTGATGCCGTTGCGATGCAGTCCGATCTCGACGCTCTTGATATTTTCCGGCGTGAGGTTGTGTTCGCGGCGCATGGCGATCAGCGCATCGATGGCAGCGTGCGTATAACGACAGCTCGGATATGGCTTGACGCCGATCTTCATGGTCTCGAACACCTTGCCGAGACCGGCGACAGCCTTGTCGGGATGCGCATCGTCGCTGTAGCCGACCAGAAGGCCGTGCTTGCCCTCGACCGATTCCGTCGAGCCGATGAAGCCCTCGCGCGCCAGTGAGGCCGCGACCACGCCGTTCATGGCGGCGGCACCGACCTGATAGCGCTTGTTCCAAGCACCATTGAGAAGAAACTGCAGCGATCCAGCGGCCTGACTGCCGGAGACGCCGAACGCCGCGACGATCTGGTCCGCCGAGAGCTTGTAGAGTTTTGCCGCCGCCGCCGCCGCGCCATAGGTGCCGGCGGTCGCGGTGGGGTGAAAGCCTTTTGCATAATGCGAGGTCGGGTCGAGCGCGTTGCCGAGACGGCAGCATACTTCGTAGCCTGCGACGATGGCGGTGAGCACGTCGCGGCCGCTGGCACCGGCCATCTCACCGACGGCGAAGGCCGCGGGCACCACAGGCGCGCTGGGATGCAGCGACGAGTCCGCATGGGTGTCGTCGAAATCGAGCGAATGGCCGAGCGCGCCGTTGAGCAATGCTGCGATGGCCGGCGTGTAGGTTTTGCTGTCGCCGCAGACGGTGGCGTCGCCCTGGCCGTCGAGACCGAGCGTGGCGAGCATGGCCAGCAACGACGGCGTGGATTCGGCGTCGCGGCGCGCACGCACGGCGCTGCCGAGAAAATCCAGCGTCAGCGTCTTGGCGCGCTCCAGCACTTCGGTGGGAATGTCGTCATATTTGAGATTTGCGACATAAGCGGCCAGCGTTGCGGTTTCATTCGCCATTGTTGTTGTTCTCCCGAGGTTGTCCGCAAGCTATGCGGCTCCTGCGCGGCATTCAAGCCGAGACCGGCGCTGTTCGTCTCTCGAACAACTTCGATTGTCATTGCCGGGCTTGACCCGGCAATCCATCCTGAAAATGTTTTTTGAAGGTGATGGATGCGCGGGTCAAGCCCGCGCATGACACGTCGTTATGATGCTCTTTCGTGCCTCGTGTTCTCCGCAGGGATAAGGCAAGAGCATTGTCTCTTCAAACCTGCCGCAGCATGGCCGGCACGATTATGCGGTGGAATGGCATGATGGTGGCGAGATAAGTGCGTCCGAGCAGGTTGTGCGTCTGCACCAGGGTCGTTGCGATGACATGACGATCGGGCGCTATGCCGGACACATCGACAATGACGCGGAAATCGAGGTGCCTGTCGTCGAAGCCGGCGACGATGCGGCCCGGCGTTTCGCTGATGACGGGAAACGCCCCGATGGAATCGGCGGCGATGGCTTTGACGTGAGACGGCGTCTTGAGGCCGAGCGGCGTGACGACGGCATTTCGCAGCGTCATCAGCGCTTCGATCCATCGCGGTTGCCGGCTCAGCATCCGTTCCGCAGCCTGTCGCGCGGTCAGGGCGGGATCATCGCTCGCAATGCGAAACGCATCGGCAAACTGCGCGCCGGGAAGCAGCTTCCTGATCTCGGCACCGGCCCCGATCGCATCGATCTTCATGCGGCAAATTCCAGCCGCCGCGCAAAACTGCGAAACCGCAGAATGAGCAGAACAGAATAGACGGCGGTGCCGCAGGCCAGTCCGGCCCAGACGCCGACCGCGCCGAAGCCTGCCCAGAATGCCAGCCCCCACGACGCGGTGAATCCGATCCCCCAGTAGCTGAAGGCGCAGAGCAGCAGCGGCACGCGCGTATCGTTCAGGCCGCGCAGCGATCCGGCGGCGATGGTCTGGATGCCGTCGGCGATGAAAAACGTCGCGCCGACCAGCAGCAACGTCGCGGTGAGTTCGACGGTGACGCGCGAGCTTTGTGCGGCGTCTCCGAAAAACAGCTCCGCGATCGGGTATCTTGCGAGAACAACTGCAAGCGTCAGCGCCAGCAGGATGGCCATTCCCAGCGCTACCGCGACAAAGCCGGCGCGGCTCACGGCAGCGGCATCCCTGCGCCCTGCGGCTTGCCCGACGCGCACGGTCGCGGCCATGCCGATCCCGAAGGGGATCATGAACAGGATCGCCGTGATTTGCAGCGCGACCTGATGCGCCGCCAGCGCCGTGGTGCTGATGGTCCCCATTAGCAGCGCCGCCGCGCCGAACAGGCCGTATTCCAGCAGGAACGCCAGCGAGATCGGCGCGCCCACCGCGAACAGTTTTCGCATCAGCGCCCAGTCGATGCGCCAGAACCGTCCCAGCACGTGAAATTTCCGGAACGGCCGCTGACTGTAGCAAAACCAAAGCGCGGCCGCGCACATGCAGACGTTGACGATGGTGGTGGCGATGCCGGCGCCGAACAGTTCCAGCTTCGGCAAACCCCACTGGCCGTGGATCAGCGCATAACCCAGCAGCCCGTTGGCGGGAATCGCGGCAAGGGTAATCCACAGTCCCGGCTCCGGGCGGTTCACCGCGCCCATGAAATTGCGGATCGCCATGAACCACAAGGCCGGAACGATGCCGACGGTGAGCCCAAGCAAATAGCGCTGCGCAAGCCGCGCGTTGTCCGGCGCTTGCCCCAGCATCGTCAGAATCTGTTCGCCGAAAAACGGCAATGCCATCAGCGGCAGCGCGATCAGCAATGCTGCCCAAAGCCCGACGCGCAGCGCGCGCCGGACCATGCGCGGATTGCGCGCGCCGACCGCTTGCGCGGCCAGCGGCGCGACAGCGGACACCAGCCCCATGCCGATGGTGAAGCTGATGAAGAACACCGTATGCGCCAATGCGGCTGCGGCGACCGCCTGATCGCCGAGACGCCCGATCAAGGCGAGATCGGTCGTCATCATCGCGATCTGTCCCAGTTGCGTCAGCGCAATCGGCACCGACAGCTTGAACGTCTCGGAGAGTTCGAGAGCGATCCGGCTTCTGGACGTTTCAGGCACGCCGGCTGGTCCGGACGTGCTTTTGATGGTGGAGGTGAGTGTCATGGGCTCCGACTAGCACCGCTGCCCGACAAAATCATGACCGGCGCGAATGAGCCGGCTGTGTTCGCTCAAAAAGCGCGGCAGTATTTACACGTCCACGTTCGCATCCAGCGAGTTGTCCTGGATGAATTCGCGGCGCGGTTCGACCACGTCGCCCATCAGCTTGGTGAAGAGATCGTCGGCGGCATCGACTTCCTTGACCCGCACCTGCAACAGCGAGCGCGCATTGACGTCGAGCGTGGTTTCCCACAGTTGTGACGGATTCATTTCGCCGAGGCCTTTGTAGCGCTGATAGGTGACGCCCTTGCGGCCGGCGTCGGTCACTGCCTCGAACAGGCTGACCGGCCCGTGAATGCCGGTCTCGGTGTCCTTGCGGCGCAGCACGGCGCTGCGCGGATAGGCCTCCTGCAACGAGGCGGCATACTCGTCGAGCTTGCGCGCCTCGGCGGAGCCGAGCAGCGCGTCGTCGATGATCGCCACGTCCTTGACGCCGCGCACGGTGCGCTCGAAGAAATAGCCCTCGCCCTCGGTGAATTTTCCGGTCCAGCCGCGCTCGACTTCATCGGCCAGCGCGTCGAGGCGCTTGGCGATGTAGTCGGCCGCCTGATTGGCGGTCTCGATATTGCCGATCACATGCGGGCTGAGTACGCCCGCGATGGCGGCCTGTTCGACCACACTGCGGTTATAGCGGCTGTGCATGTTGTGCAGGATGCCGCGAATGACGCGGGCGTCTTCCAGCAGCACCTGAAGGTCGCGGCCCTTGCGGTCCTCGCCGGACGCGAGCTTCAGAATACAATCGTCGAGCCCGGTCTCGATCAGATAGTCCTCCATCGCGCGCTCGTCCTTGAGGTACTGCTCGGACTTGCCGCGCGTCACCTTGAAGAGCGGCGGCTGCGCGATATAGAGGTAGCCGCCGTCGATCAGCTGCGGCATCTGCCGGAAGAAGAACGTCAGCAGCAGCGTGCGGATATGCGCGCCGTCAACGTCGGCGTCGGTCATCACGATGATCTTGTGGTAGCGCAGCTTGGTAATGTCGAAATCGTCGCGGCCGATACCGGTGCCGAGCGCCGTAATCAGCGTGCCGATCTGTTCACTCGACAGCATCTTGTCGAAGCGCGCGCGCTCGACGTTGAGAATTTTTCCGCGCAACGGCAACACCGCCTGGAATTCGCGGTTGCGGCCCTGCTTGGCGGAGCCGCCGGCGGAATCTCCCTCGACGATGAACAGTTCGGACTTGGCCGGATCGCGCTCCTGACAGTCGGCAAGCTTGCCGGGCAACGAGGCGATGTCGAGCGCGCCCTTGCGCCGCGTCAGATCGCGCGCCTTGCGTGCGGCTTCGCGCGCGGCAGCGGCTTCCATCACCTTGCCGACGATGGTTTTGGCTTCCGAAGGATGTTCTTCGAACCATGCGGAGAGCGCTGCGTTCAGCACGTTCTCGACCACGGGGCGCACTTCCGAGGACACCAGTTTGTCCTTGGTCTGCGACGAGAATTTCGGATCTGGCACTTTCACCGACAACACGGCGGTGAGGCCTTCGCGGCAATCGTCGCCGGTCAGCGCGATCTTTTCCTTCTTCGCCATGGCTTCGGAATAGCCGGTGACCTGACGCGTCAGCGCGCCGCGAAAGCCCGCCAGATGGGTGCCGCCGTCGCGCTGCGGAATGTTGTTGGTGAAGCACAAAACATTTTCATGATAGCTGTCGTTCCACCACATCGCGACTTCGACGCTGATGCCGTTCTGCTCGGCACGCATCACGATCGGGCTGGGCACCACGGGCTTCTTGTTGCGGTCGAGATATTTGACGAATTCCTCGACGCCGCCCTCGTAGAACAGTTCCTCGCGCTTCTCCACCGCGTGGCGCGTGTCGGACAGCACGATGTTGACGCCGGAATTGAGGAACGCCAGTTCGCGCAGCCGATGCTCCAGCGTTGCGAAATCATATTCGACGTTGGTGAAGGTCTCGGTGGAGGCGAGAAACGTCACCTCGGTGCCGCGCTTGCCGTTGGACTCGCCGACGACTTCCAGCGGCGCCACAGCGTCGCCGTGCTTGAACTGGACGTAGTGTTCCTTGCCGGCGCGCCAGACCCGCAACTCGAGCTTGCTGGAGAGCGCGTTGACGACGGACACGCCGACGCCATGAAGTCCGCCGGAGACCTTGTAGGAATTCTGGTCGAATTTTCCGCCGGCGTGGAGCTGGGTCATGATGACCTCGGCGGCCGAGATGCCTTCGCCCTTGTGGATGTCGGTGGGAATGCCGCGGCCGTCGTCGCGCACCGTCACCGAGCCGTCGGGATTGAGCACGACTTCGACGCGGGTGGCGTGACCGCCGAGCGCTTCGTCGATGGCGTTATCGACGACTTCGTACACCATGTGATGCAGACCCGAGCCGTCATCGGTATCGCCGATATACATGCCCGGACGTTTGCGAACGGCATCGAGACCCTTCAGCACCCTGATCGATTCAGCACCGTATTCTGCACCCGGATTGTGGGGGGGTTCGGCGCTGGTTTGCCGGGCTGGTTCAGTCATGAGAGGCCTTCAAGGATGGAGCGGCAGAGAGCTCGAATCAGGTCGCAGAAAATGCGCCCGTGAATGTCAATTTGTGCCACGAAAACGGGTGTGCGCATAGGACAAACTGGTGTCCATCAAGCTGTTGAATAAGTAGGGTTTTTCGGCTGTTTTTCAAGGCCGTGAAGCGGCAATTTCAGGGCTGTTGAAAAGCGCGATTCGAAGCTGGTTTTCACTCCGCTACGCGCGCCGCGAAACCTGTCCCGCATCGACGTCGAAAACATCCGCGCCCGCGCCGACATCGGTAAACGCCACGGGGTCCGCGCCGGTCATCCACACCTGCGCGCCGAGTTTTGCGAGTTCGTCGAACAGCGCCCTGCGCCTGTCAGGGTCGAGATGCGCGACGATTTCGTCGAGCAAAAGAAGCGGCGTGATGCCGGTCATCTCGGCGACGAGATTGGCATGCGCCAGCACAAGCCCGATCAGCAGCGCCTTCTGCTCGCCGGTGGAAGCGTCGCGCGCCGGCATGTTTTTCGGCGCGTAGATCACCGTGAGATCGGTCAGGTGAGGGCCGTTCAACGTGCGCCCGGCGGCGGCGTCCTTCGGGCGGCTGTCGCGCAGCATCTGGCGATAGCGGTCTTCCACCGCAATGGCCGTCTCGCTCAGCAGAGCGTTTTCCATCCAGCCGTCGAGCGCGATAAGGGCTGATGGAAATGCGGATGTGCTGCCACGCGTCTGTAGCGTCGCAGATAAGCGTTGCAGTGTCTGCCCGCGCATCGCCGCCACCGCGACCGCAAGCTCGGCGGTCTCGCGCTCGATGGCGTCGCACCAGTGCGCGTCGAAATTGCGGTCCTCGAGAAGACGATTGCGCGACCGCAATGAGCGATCCAGCGCCGAGACGCGACTCGAATGCTCGCTGTCGATGGCCAGCACGAGGCGATCGAAAAACCGCCGCCGCTCGGAGGCAGCCCCCATGAACAGGCCGTCCATCGCCGGCGTCAGCCACACCATGCGCAGGTGATCGCCGAAGGCCGCTGCCGATGTGACAGGCTCGCGGTCGATGCGGACCCGGCGAGGTGATGAGGCGCCCTCGGTGGCTGGCGGGTCGATGCCGGTGCCGAGCGTGGCGAGGCCCAACTCACCCTCCACTTCAGCGGAGACCGCCCACGATCCGTCGCCCTGGATGTCCGCGACATCGTCCAGCGTGGCGCGGCGCAGGCCGCGTCCGGGCGACAAAAACGAAATCGCCTCCAGGCAATTGGTTTTTCCGGCGCCATTGGGGCCGACCAGCACCACGACATCGCCGCGCGCCTCCACGCTCGCCGCGCGGTAGTTGCGGAAATGGGTGAGGCTGAGACGCAGGATGCGGGAGACGGTCATTAATGTTTGATAGCAGGCCCGAGAACGTCACAACAGTTTTTGAACGTCATTGCCGGGCTTGCAGCCAATTTTAGGCAGGCTGCGTAAACTTGCCTGCCGGCAATCCATCGTCCGCGTCAGCGGACAATGTCGCCGTAGAGATCGCGCCAATTAGAATTATCCGCTGTTATCAGGTCGATCTTCCATTCGCGGGGCCAGTGCTTGATGTTTTTTCGCGCTGAAGCGCTGCGGCGATGGTCTCGTGCGGTTCGAAATAAACCAGCGTCTTGATGCCGTAGCGTTTGGTGAAGCCGTCGGCGAGGCCCTCACGGTGCTCATAGACTCGCCGAACCAGATTATTGGTTACGCCGACATACAGCGTTCCACCCGGTCCGCTCGCGAGAATTTAGATCCAATAGTTCATCCAAATATGATGGATTGCCGGGTCGAGCCCGGCAATGACGATCTACAATAGTGCGAAATCTCGCGTTATTCACTCGACCCAAGAGCAAGTGCCCTCACACCCGCATCGGCATCAGCACGTAGAGCGCGCCCTTGGAATCCTTGTCCTGC
>JAZKGC010000089.1:0-1737 GCA_040386115.1 Pseudomonadota bacterium | reverse complement strand
TCACACCCGCATCGGCATCAGCACGTAGAGCGCGCCCTTGGAATCCTTGTCCTGCACCAGCGTCGGCGAGCCGGGATCGGCCAGCCGCAACACCGCGACCTCGCCTTCGATCTGGGCGGCGATATCGAGCAGGTAGCGCGAGTTGAACCCGATATCGAGCGCGTCGGAGGCGTACTCGACTTCGAGTTCTTCGGTGGCGCTGCCGGAATCCGGATTGGTCACCGACAGGATCAGCTTGCCGGCGGACAGCGCCAGCTTCACGGCGCGGCCGCGCTCGCTGGAAATGGTCGAGACGCGATCCACCGCCGCCTCGAAATCCTTCTTGTCAACGATCAGTTGCTTGTCGTTGTTCTGCGGAATGACGCGGCCGTAGTCCGGGAAGGTGCCGTCGATCAGCTTCGAGGTCAGCACCACGTCGCCGATGGTGAAGCGGATCTTGCCCTGCGACAGTTCGATCTTCACTTCCGCGTCGTTGTCCTCGATCAGGCGCTGCACTTCGCCCACGGTCTTGCGCGGCACGATCACGCCCGGCATGCCCTCGGCGCTTTTCGGCAGCGGCAGATCGACCTGCGCCAGGCGATGACCGTCGGTGGCCACCGCGCGCAGCGTCGCGGCCTTGGCGGTGCCTGCCGCGTGCAGATAGATGCCGTTGAGATAATAGCGGGTCTCTTCCGTGGAGATCGCAAACTGGGTGCGGTCGATCAGCCGCTTCATGTCGGATGCCGCGAGCGTGAACGCATGCGTCATGTCGCCGGCGGCCAGATCAGGGAAGTCGCTTTCCGGCAGTGTCTGCAGCGTAAAACGCGAGCGTCCGGCGCGGATCGCCAGCACCGAGCGATCGCCGTCGCCTTCCAGCACGATCTGCGAACCATCTGGCAGCTTGCGCACGATGTCGTAGAACATATGCGCGGGAACCGTGGTCGCGCCGCCGGTGCCGGTCTCGGCCGGCAGCGTTTCGGTCACTTCAAGGTCGAGGTCGGTGGCCTTGAGGCTGAGGCGCGACTTGTCGGCGCGGATCAGCACGTTGCCCAATATCGGAATCGTATTGCGGCGTTCTACCACGCGGTGGACATGGCCCAGCGATTTCAACAGTTGCGCGCGCTCGACGGTAACTTTCATGGCAAATCCGCCCGATCCCAAACCACGTCATCGATTGAATTGCCGGATGCTGCTCGAAAGCGCATCGCGGCGGCTGACACCCACGGCCGGCCAACTGGATTTTGGCCGGGTCCGTGGGGGACCGCAAGGTGACGTGGATAGGCGCGAAGCGCAAGGGCAGGCGCGCCAGCAGGCACGCCTATCCCGCCTGTTATTCCTGAAGCTGGCGCTTCAGCAGATCGACCTCGTCGGACAGCGCGATATCCTTGGCGACCAGCGCCTCGATCTTGCGCACCGCGTGCAGCACCGTGGTGTGGTCGCGACCGCCAAACCGGCGTCCGATTTCCGGCAATGAGCGCAGCGTCAGGGTTTTCGCCAGATACATCGCGACCTGACGGGGGCGGACCACATTCGCCGTGCGGCGCGACGACAGCAGATCCGAGCGGCTGACATTGTATTGCCGGGCGACCACCCGCTGAATGTCCTCGATCTTGACCCGCTTCGGCTCCATCGGGCGCACCAGATCGCGCACCTCGCGCTCCGCCATTTCCAGCGTGACGGCGGTGGCGTTGAGTTTGCTGTGGGCCAGCAGGCGGTTGATCGCGCCTTCAAGGTCGCGGCCGTTATGGGTGATGGTCT
>JAZKGC010000088.1:0-9578 GCA_040386115.1 Pseudomonadota bacterium | reverse complement strand
TCGACACTCGCCCGCAAGGCGGTGAAGGAATTGATGATCTCGAAGAAGAAGTCGGTGAAGGTTACGGAAGCGACGCTTGAAGAGTTCCTGGGCGTGCCGAAGTATCGTTATGGCGAGATCGAGAGCGACGACCAGGTTGGCGTTGTGACGGGTCTGGCCTGGACCGATGTTGGCGGCGAGTTGCTCACCATCGAAAGCGTCATGATGCCCGGCAAGGGCCGCATGACGGTGACGGGCAACCTGCGCGACGTGATGAAGGAATCGATCTCGGCGGCGGCGTCCTATGTTCGCTCGCGCGCGATCACCTACGGCATCGAACCGCCTTTGTTCGAACGCAGGGATATCCACGTGCACGTGCCGGAAGGCGCGACGCCCAAGGATGGACCCTCGGCCGGCGTTGCGATGGCGACCACCATCGTCTCGGTGCTCACCGGCATTCCGATCCGGCATGATGTCGCCATGACAGGCGAGATCACGCTGCGGGGAAGGGTGCTGCCGATTGGCGGTCTGAAGGAGAAGCTGCTTGCGGCCGGACGTGGCGGCATCAAGACGGTCTTCATTCCGGAGGACAACGCCAAGGATCTCACGGAGATTTCCGACGCCATCAAGGGCGGCATGGAGATCATCCCGGTGGCGCGGATGGACGAGGTGCTGGCCAAGGCGCTGGTGCGGATGCCGACGCCGATTGTCTGGGAAGAGGACACCAAGGTGCTTCCAAAGCCGGATGCGGCTGACGAAGCTCCGGGCGGCCTGACCGCGCACTGAGCGGGAGCGGCAAATTGAATCGAAACGGTGCCCCAACGGGCGCCGTTTTTTTTTGCCATCGGCCCGTTCTGGAAAAAGCGCTTGACGAACAGCAAGACGCGCGACCGCGCGTTGCTTGATCGCGCCTTCATCGGAATGTCGGGTGCGTGATGGTAGGCGGTGACGGATTCGAACCGCCGACCCTCTCGGTGTAAACGAGATGCTCTAACCAGCTGAGCTAACCGCCCGGTGGCCCTTTTTGCCCCGATGCGGGCATCAACGCAAGCCGTCTTGCTGCGATTGAAGCTTTCGTCGTTTTACAGTGCCGCGCGCCGGCATGAGGACATAACTTGCTGCGCCATCAGGATCACTGTGACGCATAACAGCGATGCGGCGTATTTTGGGATGTTTGAAACATCCTGCCTTCATCATTCCTGATACCGTTGCATCTGCCATTCTGGTGGGAGTTATTCAATGAAATATTTCCTGTGCCGCTTTGTTCCGCCCGGTCCTGATTTTCTCAAGACCATGACTCCCGAACAGAAAGTGCTGATGAAGGCACACGGGGATTACCTTCAGGCGTTGCTCGTGAAGGGCATCGTGCTCTCCCATGGGCCGGTTGCGGACCCGGCGGGCGGCTGGGGCATGTCGTTGTTCGAGATGGGCGACGACAAGAGCGCGGACGACGTTCGCGCCCTGACTGCGGAAGACCCGATGATCAAGGCCAATATCGGAGCGCGGTATGAGGTCTTGCCGATGCTTCAGTTGCGCAAGAGGGGTTAGGGCCAGGCGAATGTGAAATATGCGCTGCGGCAAGCGAGATAGGCTCTCTCTCCCCCGCGGGGAGAGGGTTGGGGTGAGGGGCTTTAAATCTATCGACAGACTCTACGCCCTCACCCGATGCACTTCGTGCATCGACCTCTCCCCACGGGAGAGGTAAGGGGCGCGCCATGCTTCGGGTCTGTGTTCGTGAAGCCTGCCTTAAGAGTCACGCCCGCTCTTCCCAGATCGCCGCAAGGTGCACGATGGTGCGCACCGCTGCTTCCATGTCCTGAACGCTGACCCATTCGAGGCGTGAGTGGAACGCATGCTCGCCGGCGAAGATGTTCGGACAGGGCAGTCCCATGAACGAAAGCCGCGACCCGTCGGTTCCGCCGCGAATGCTGCTTCGGATCGGCGCAAGGCCCGCGCGGCGGATGGCCTCGATTGCGTTATCGACCACGGCTGGGTGGCGGTCGAGCACCTCTTTCATGTTGCGGTACTGCTGCTTGATCTCAAGCCGGTACGACGAGCGCGGAAAATCCGCCATGACGCCGCGAACGATGTGTTCGAGCAGCGTTTCCTTCTCCTTTAATCCCTGTTCGCTGAAGTCGCGCACGATCAGCGACAGCGTCGCGCTGTCGAGGCCGCCGTGCAGGCCGACGGGATGCAGGAAGCCTTCGCGGTCTTCGGTCGTTTCCGGCGCCATTTCTTTCGGCAGGCGATCGACGATGCGGGATGCGATCTTGAGGGCGTGTTCCATCTTGCCCTTGGCGAATCCGGGGTGCGCGCTGACGCCCTGAATGGTGATGGTGACGCCGTCCGCGGAGAACGTCTCATCCTCAAGATGGCCTGCGCTTTCGCCGTCGATGGTGTAGCCGAAGTCCGCGCCGAGCTTTTTCAGATCGACCTTGTCGGCGCCGCGGCCGATCTCCTCATCCGGGGTAAAAAGAATTTTTATCACGCCGTGTTTGATGCCGGGGTTGGCGAGCAGGATTTGTACGGCATCCATGATCTCGGCGAGCCCGGCCTTGTTGTCGGCTCCCAGCAGCGTCGTGCCGTCGGTGGTGATGACATCATTCCCGATCTGTCCGGCGAGGGCAGGATGTTCGGCTGCGCGAATGATCTGCGACGGGTCGGCGGGCAGAACGATGTCGCCGCCGGGATAGTTGCGCACGATTTGAGGTTTGACGTCCGTGCCGGTGCAGTCCGGCGATGTATCCATGTGCGAGCAGAAGCAGATGACGGGGACGGTTTTGCCGGTCGTGGCCGGCACGGTGGCATAGACGTAGCCGTGGTCATCGAGATGGGCGTCGGCCAATCCGAGATCGCGCAGTTCCTGAGCGAGCATGCGGCCGAGGTCTTTCTGTTTTTCAGTGGACGGGCAGGTGGGGGACGAGGCATCGGACTGGGTGTCGATGCGGACATAGCGCAGGAAACGCTCGGTCACGGAGTGGTTGAATTTCGAAAGTTGCATTTCGCCAGTTCCGGGTTTTTCCCGCGCGGCTCGCCTGTGACCGCGCATCGATCCGAAAAGATTCATTCAGGAAGATGGATGGCCGGGTCAAGCCCGGCAATGACGATGGGGAGAATGAGACGATCGGGAGAATGACTGCGACCGAATGCCAAGGCACTTACACAAAAGAAAAACGCCACCCCGGTGTCGCCGACGTGCGGCGTGCCGGAATGGCGTTTGATTCTGGAATGCGCGTCTTAGACGGCTTCCTTCAGCTCCTTGGCTGCGCGGAAGGCAACCTTCTTGCTGGCCTTGATCTGGATCGCTTCGCCGGTGGCGGGGTTGCGGCCCATGCGGGCGGCGCGCTTGCGAACCTGGAGAATGCCGAGGCCGACAATGCGGATGCGCTCGCCTTTCTTGAGGTGCTTGGTGATCTTGGTGACCAGGTCGCCAAGAATCGCTTCAGCGGCCTTCTTGGACAATTCGTGCTCTTCAGCGAGCGCGGCAGCAAGGTGCTTCAGGGTAACTGTGGTCGGGGTAGCTGCTTTCTTCGCCATATTTGGCCCTCCTGGTTGGTGCTGGCTTCAAGGAACGTAAGGTATATCAGGGCTTAGTTGATTCGGGAGTGCCCTGACTACGCTGTTTTGCCTGTAAACAGCCGGTTAATCGCATCGACAGTGGAAAAGAGGCTGACACACAAGGGGATTCGCAACAACCTTGACTTGGAATGTTCCCCCCTTTAAGTCCCACGTTCTGTGCAGGTCACATTCGATCTACGCGGGAGTAGCTCAGTTGGTTAGAGCGCCGGCCTGTCACGCCGGAGGTCGCGGGTTCGAGCCCCGTCTCTCGCGCCAAATCAATGATTTAGCGCGCTTCTCATCCCAGGTTCCGCCGTTTCTCGTCGAATGCGCCGCTCCACCGGCCTTGGCATGCGCTGCCGCCTGAATCGCTCTGGAGGTCGAAGCCAGATTCGCGGCGGCTTTCGAGGCTTTCTCTTTAAGGGCTTCCGCTTTCAAGGCTTCCACTTGCAGGGCTGTCATAAGTCTTGGAAAATCAGTCTTGGAAAATAGGCCTTTTGCAGAGGTAGGCATGTTCCGGGCTCTTGCCGCCAAGTTGGGCTTCAAGACAATTCCAATCCAAACGGTCGATGACAGCGCATCACTACGCTCGCGCTATCCTGAGCATGAGTTCGACGACTATTTCATGCGCGAGCGCTTCGCGTGCGTCGTCCAGATTGGCTCGACGCGATACTTTGCAAAGCCGTGCACGAGCTTGCATGAGGCGCGGAAGCAATTGCTGGCGACAAATCTGGCGGCCCGCTACTGCAATGTCTCGGATGCCACGTTGCCCGGCCCTGCGATGCAGCGCCGATTGAAGCGAAAACTCAGCGGCTCGATCCGCGATTTTGGAGTAGCGGTGCACCTCCTGCTGGTGCGGGTCTGCCAGGACTATTCCGTGCCCGATCTGAAAATTTCTGACCTGACGCAGGCGGTCGCGGCTGAACTTGTGTTGTCCACATGGATCAACCGGCGGGATGCTCACAACAGCAACCGATTTTACGTCGGCGGCATCCCGATGTTTTTCGACTTCGATGCCGCCTTTGCACCCGATGAAGAGCCTACTGAATTTTTCAGGGGCGGCCCTGATTCCGGCTACGTCCAGAACTGGCGGCTCATGCGCGTTGCGGAAACCGACAGGATCGAAACCTCGTCCATCAGGGATATGGAGCGCAACAAACCGCTGACACTTCACCCGGTGTCCCACGCCGTGAAATTCTGGGCGCACATGGATGACTATGCCGCGAAAATCCGCAGCCTGGATGATCGCGACATCGAAGGCGAGGTTGCGGCGGTGTTTCCGGATATGAACCACCGGCAGGAATTCTCCGCGTTCCTTGCAAAAGAACGAGACCGGCTCGAAACCAAGCTGGCGCGCGTCAGGACGATCATGGAAACCGGCGCCGCCGTGTGAGTTCGCGCCGTCCTGCGTTGCCTTTCATCTTCATAATCTCTCGGTTATTCAGCGACTTAGATGATGCCGCGCGCAGCTTCCCGGCCAGCCATGATTGTGTGTTTCGGAATGGGCATTCGCTCATGTATGGCTAGTGTGCGTCCGCTCAGGCCGCCAAAATTGAAAACTCAATCAATCACGTCACGCGAGGGATGTCCGCATGTCGAATAGCCGATCCGGTACCAACAGAACCTACAGGCTGGCCGTGATTCCCGGCGACGGGATCGGCAAGGAAGTGGTGCCCGAGGGGCTGCGCGTGCTGGAGGCTGCGGCCAAGAAGTTCAATTTTGAATTGCATCTCGACAGTTTCGATTTTGCGTCGTGCGACTACTACCAGAAGCACGGCAAGATGATGCCGGACGACTGGAAGACCCAGATCGGCAGCCATGACGCGATCTTCTTCGGCGCGGTCGGCATGCCGGCGATTCTGCCGGACCACATCTCGCTGTGGGGCTCGCTGATCCAGTTCCGCAGGGAATTCGACCAGTACGTCAATCTTCGGCCAGTGCGCCTGATGCCCGGCGTACAGTCGCCGCTGGCCGGCCGAAAGCCTGGCGACATCGATTTCTTCGTCGTGCGCGAGAACACGGAAGGCGAGTATTCCTCGATCGGCGGGCGCATGTTCCCCGGCACCGACCGCGAGGTGGTGATTCAGGAAACCGTCATGTCACGCACCGGCGTGGACCGAATCCTGAAGTTCGCGTTTGAACTGGCGCAGAGCCGCCCGAAAAAGCACCTGACCTCCGCGACCAAGTCCAACGGTATCTCGATCACGATGCCCTATTGGGACGAGCGCGTTGAGGAAATGGCGAAGGCCTATCCCGGCGTGAAGTGGGACAAGTATCACATCGACATTCTGGCCGCGAATTTCGTGCTGCACCCGGACTGGTTCGACGTCGTGGTGGGCTCGAATCTGTTCGGCGATATTCTCTCCGATCTGGGTCCGGCGTGCACCGGAACAATCGGGATCGCCCCGTCCGGAAGCCTCAATCCGGAACGCAAGTTCCCCTCGCTGTTCGAGCCTGTTCACGGGTCCGCTCCGGACATCGCGGGCAAGGGAGCGGCCAATCCGGTGGGGCAGATCTGGTCGGCGGCCATGATGCTGGATCACCTCGGCGAACCGGAGGCCGGCAAGGCCATCGTTTCAGCGATCGAGACCGTTCTGGCCGATGAAAAGCTGCGCACGAGGGATCTCGGCGGCAAGGCCGACACGGTCGCGTGCGGCAAGGAGATCGCCCGCCTGTTGTCGTGACCGCACGGCGAACTCGTGGGCAGGAAAGTCCTCCGGCGGTACTGGCCAGGAGAAGACCCTAGACCTTCGTAGGGCATGCGCGACGTCATTCGGCGGTTCGTGCGGTGAGGCTCGTTCCTGCGTTTCGGGTATAGCCGCATGACGGATTCGAGGAGGTCGCGAGCGCTGAAAATAGCTTGTCTTGCCCTACGTGTTGCGCTGCGCTATCCCTCAGAACCATTCCAATGTTCCGCGAATCCGTGGGGCAAAATCGGTCAGCACGAGGGTCGCCGATGGGCGGAATCTTGCAGAACTATCTGCCACTTGTGGTGTTTATCGGAGTAGCGACCTTCATTGGCCTCGCGCTGCTGGTGGCACCCTTTATCGTCGCCTATCAACAGCCCGATCCGGAAAAGCTCTCTGCCTACGAATGCGGCTTCAATGCCTTCGATGACGCCCGTATGAAGTTCGATGTTCGGTTTTATCTCGTTGCCATTCTTTTCATCATCTTCGATCTCGAAGTCGCCTTCCTGTTTCCGTGGGCGGTCGCGTTCGGCAAGCTCGGACTGGCGGGGTTCTGGTCGATGATGGTGTTTCTCGCCGTGCTGACGGTCGGCTTTGCCTATGAGTGGAAAAAGGGAGCGCTCGAATGGGATTGAGCCCCACAGCGGCGAGCCCATCGATCTTGCAGCCGGCGGTTTCACAGGCGGCGACGGGGATTATTGACCCCCGCACCGGCCAGCCGATCGGCGCTGACGACAAATACTTCCTCGAAGTGAATCACGAACTGTCCGATAAGGGCTTCTTCGTTGCCGCGACCGACGACCTGATTACCTGGGCGCGCACCGGCTCGCTGATGTGGATGACGTTCGGCCTTGCGTGCTGCGCCGTTGAGATGATGCAGGCGTCGATGCCGCGCTACGACGTCGAGCGTTTTGGTTTTGCGCCGCGCGCATCGCCACGCCAGTCGGACGTGATGATCGTTGCCGGCACGCTCACCAACAAAATGGCGCCCGCGCTCCGCAAGGTTTACGACCAGATGCCGGAGCCGCGTTACGTCATATCGATGGGTTCCTGTGCCAACGGCGGCGGCTACTATCACTACTCGTACTCGGTGGTGCGCGGCTGCGACCGCATCGTGCCCGTTGATATCTACGTTCCGGGCTGCCCGCCGACCGCGGAAGCGCTTCTGTACGGCATCTTGCTGTTGCAGAAGAAAATCCGGCGCACCGGCACGATTGAACGGTAACAGCTCATGGATGACGCCAACCTCGATACTCTCGGCCAGATGATTGTTGCCGCGCTTCCGGATTCTGCAACCGGGCATGCCGTCGCGTTCAACCAGCTCACAATCGCCGTCAAGATCGAGAAGATCGTCGAGATCGTGCGGTTGCTGCGCGACGATCCGCGTTTTCGCTTTGTGAATTTCACGGACGTTACCGCGGTGGATTATCCCGGCCGCGAAAACCGCTTCGACGTGATCTATCATTTCCTGTCTCCGGTGCTGAACGAGCGCGTGCGGCTGCGCGGCGAGGCCAGCGAGACCACGCAGGTGCCGTCGATCATCGAGGTGTTTCCCGGCGCCGACTGGTTCGAGCGCGAGACCTACGATCTCTACGGCGTGATCTTTACCGGGCACCCGGACATGCGCCGCTTGCTCACTGATTACGGGTTCGACGGCCATCCGCTGCGCAAGGACTTTCCACTCACCGGGTTCGTCGAGGTCCGCTACGACGATCAGGAGAAGCGCGTGGTGTACGAGCCGGTCAGGCTCAATCAGGAGTTCCGCAAGTTCGATTTTCTCTCGCCATGGGAAGGCGCGGATTATCCGCTGCCGGGCGATGAGAAAAGAAGTGGCGAAGCACCTCCGATGCCCGCGTCGCCCCCTGCAAAGGCAGGTGCGTAATGGCCGAAGTTATTGGTGCCGAAACTCCCGGCATGCGCAATTTCACGATCAACTTCGGACCGCAGCATCCGGCGGCGCACGGCGTGCTGCGTCTTGTTCTGGAACTGGACGGCGAAGTGGTCGAGCGCGTCGATCCGCATATCGGCTTGCTTCATCGCGGCACCGAAAAGCTGATCGAGCAGAAAACCTATCTGCAGGCGATCCCGTATTTCGACCGGCTCGATTACGTCGCGCCGATGAATCAGGAGCATGCGTTTTGTCTCGCAGCCGAGAAGCTGCTCGGCATTACCGTGCCGCGCCGTGGGCAGTTGATCCGCGTGCTCTATTGCGAGATCGGGCGCATCCTGTCGCATCTTCTCAATGTCACCACGCAGGCGATGGACGTCGGCGCGCTGACGCCTCCGCTGTGGGGCTTTGAAGAGCGCGAAAAGCTGATGGTGTTCTATGAGCGCGCCTCCGGCTCGCGCATGCACGCTGCGTATTTCCGTCTCGGCGGCGTCCATCAGGATCTGCCGCCCAAGCTCATCGAAGACATCTGGAACTGGTGCGATCCGTTCCTGACAGTCTGCGACGACCTCGAAACGCTGCTGACCGGCAACCGCATCTTCAAGCAGCGCAACGTCGATATCGGCGTGGTGACGCTGGAGCAGGCGTGGGAGTGGGGCTTCTCCGGCGTGATGGTGCGCGGCTCGGGTGCGGCGTGGGATTTGCGCAAGTCGCAGCCCTACGAGTGCTACGCCGAAATGGATTTCGATATTCCCATCGGCAAAAACGGCGATTGCTACGACCGCTACTGCATCCGCATGGAAGAAATGCGCCAGTCGGTGCGCATCATGAAGCAGTGCATCGAAAAGCTGCGCGCGCCTGAGGGGCAGGGGCCGGTTTCGGTCGAGGACAACAAGATCGTGCCGCCGAAGCGGGGCGAGATGAAGCGCTCGATGGAAGCGCTGATTCATCACTTTAAACTCTACACTGAAGGCGTTCACGTTCCCGCCGGTGAGGTCTATGTCGCGGTCGAGGCACCTAAGGGTGAGTTCGGCGTGTTCCTCGTCGCCGACGGCACCAACAAGCCTTACAAATGCAAGATCCGCGCGCCGGGCTTCGCGCATCTGCAGGCGATGGATTTCATCTGCAAGGGCCATTTGCTGGCCGACGTGTCGGCCATTCTCGGCTCGCTCGATATCGTGTTCGGTGAGGTTGATCGTTGATGACGCAGCAGCCGATAGTTTTCAATCGCACGACTGGCGAGATGACGGGTGCAACGCCCTGGGAGCGCAGCATCGGCTTTGCGCTGCTGGCGGGCTCCAAGGTCGGCGCGTACATTTCGCATCGCGGTTACAACAGCGCCGCCAATCTTTTGAAGACGCTGCTGCCGGAGCGCGACATCAACATCATGCTCAATCCGGATGCGACGTTCTCGTTTCCGTATGGCGACGGCTACTGGAGCAAGCTGCTCAACCGCACCTTCAAAT
>JAZKGC010000087.1:0-66864 GCA_040386115.1 Pseudomonadota bacterium | reverse complement strand
CGTTTCGTCATCTTCGCTTCATCACTGGGCACCGTCTTCGAATGGTATGACTTCTATCTCTACGGATCGCTGGCAGCGATCATCGGCGCGCAGTTCTTCAGCGCCTATCCGCCGGCCACCCGCGACATCTTCGCCTTGCTCGCTTTCGCCGCAGGCTTCCTCGTTCGTCCGTTCGGTGCCATCGTGTTCGGCCGCATCGGCGACATCGTCGGCCGCAAGTACACCTTCCTGGTCACGATCCTCATCATGGGTCTCTCGACCTTCGTCGTCGGCCTGCTGCCGAATGCAGCGACCATCGGCATCGCGGCACCGATCATCCTGATCATCCTGCGCCTGCTGCAGGGTCTGGCACTCGGCGGCGAGTACGGCGGAGCGGCCACCTATGTTGCCGAGCATTCGCCTCATGGGAAACGCGGATACTACACCTCGTTCATTCAGACCACGGCAACGCTGGGCTTGTTCCTTTCGCTGATGGTCATTCTGTTTACACGTACCATTCTGGGCGAAGCAGCCTTCGCTGATTGGGGATGGCGTATTCCGTTCCTGCTCTCGGTCGTGCTGCTGGGCGTTTCGGTCGTGATCCGTTTGAAGTTGAACGAGTCGCCGGTGTTCCAGAAAATGAAGGACGAAGGCAAGGGCTCGAAGGCTCCGCTGACGGAATCCTTCGGCAACTGGAGCAACGCCAAGATCGTGCTGATCGCACTGCTCGGCGGCGTCATGGGCCAGGGCGTTGTCTGGTACACTGGACAGTTCTACGCGCTGTTCTTCCTGCAATCGATTCTGAAGGTCGATGGCTACACGGCGAACCTGCTGATCGCATGGTCGCTCCTGCTGGGCACCGGCTTCTTCATCGTGTTCGGCGCCCTGTCCGACAAGATCGGCCGCAAGCCGATCATCCTCGCAGGCTGTCTGATCGCGGCGCTGACCTTCTTCCCGATCTTCCGGATGATCACCACCAACGCCAACCCGGCGCTGGAAAAGGCTCTGGAAACCGTGAAGGTCGAGGTGGTTTCGGATCCGAAGGCTTGCGGCGACCTGTTCAACCCGGTCGGCACCCGTGTGTTCACCGCCCCGTGCGACACCGCACGTGCGTATCTTTCGCAGCAGTCGGTCAAGTACTCGACCTCTGCTGGCCCCGCCGGTTCGCCGGTGGTCGTGAAGGTGAACGGCACCGACGTGCCTTACGCTGCAGCCGCGGCGGACAATCCGAAAGTGCTCGCCGCCGTGCAGGCAGCGGGCTATCCAAAGCCGGGCGCGGCCAATACCACGATCGTGAAAATGAGCAGTCCGATCGATATCTTCCGCCCGCAGGTCGCGGCGATCATCGGTCTCCTGTTCGTCCTCGTGATCTTCGTCACGATGGTGTACGGCCCGATCGCCGCGATGCTGGTCGAACTGTTCCCGACCCGCATCCGCTACACCTCAATGTCGCTGCCCTACCACATCGGCAACGGCTGGTTCGGCGGACTGTTGCCAGCGACATCCTTCGCGATCGTGGCATCGACCGGCGATATCTATGCGGGTCTCTGGTACCCCGTGACCTTCGCATTGATCACAGTGGTCGTCGGCTTCTTCTTCCTGCCGGAAACCAAGGACGTCGATATCACCAAGTAAAATTGGGGTCGGGCCGGCAGCGCCTGCCTGACCCTCACACAAACAAACCGGCCGCGGAGCAATCCGCGGCCGGTTTTTTTATTTGCCAATGCGATCTCAGATTTTCCAGTTCAGATTTTTCCGTTCAGGTTTTCCCCGCTCAAATCTTTTCGCTCAACTTTTTCTGGAGGCGGCTCGCCATCTCGATCAGCCGGTCCCAGACGCGATCGATCAGCGACATCAGCTTTTCGTGGTCGGCGGGCAACTGCAACTCAATCTTCCTGTCGGGTGCTGCCTGCGCGCTCTTCTGCTGCGAATCTTCCTTGGACAATGGCGCGTCGATCTTGCCGGTCACCGTCTCGCGCTGTGCCAGTTGCTCCTTCAGCTTCTTGTTGTCCGACTGAAGCCTGCCGATTTCCGTATCCAGCGCCGCGCGTTCGTCGGGAATGGCGCGGCAGGTCCAGCCGCCCTTGTTGCTGCACGTGGACACCGTACCGGTGCGGGTATCGAGCCGGAGAAACCCTTCGGAAACGGGCGACATGGTGAAGCGGCCATTCTCGTTGTCCGGTATGGCCTGGGCACGAACCCCTCCAGCAGACATCAAGAGGATCGCGGTCGAGAGCGCCGCAGCCAACGTGACCGCGCGCCCGGAGAGCCGATCCGCCGTCGGGGCAGCAATGATGAATGTCGTTTGCATAAGATTTCTCGTTTCGGTCATTGCGGTCTTGTCCTAGACCTCAGAAGTGTAGGCCTTTCGTCCGGATTTCAACGCATCAGCCAGCAATTCGATCCGGTCCTGGCCCCAGAACACCTCGCCATCGAGCACCCATGCCGGTGAGCCGAAGACGCCCGCCGCAATCGCGTCCTGCCTGTTCTGATCGTACAACGCCGCAATGTCCGCCGATGCGGCGCGGGCCACGAGTTTCGCGCCGGGCAAACCCGCCTCGTCCGCGAGCCGCGCTACCGTGGCCGGATCGGCCAGATCGAGTTGCTGCTCCCAAACGCCCTTAAAAGCGCGCTGCAGAAACGGCTCGGGATTTTGCCCGGATTCGATGGCGGCAATCACCGTGCCGTCGGACAGCATCCCATTGAATGGCCAGTGCTGCGGCTGGATATGGAAGTTCAGGCCGCGATTGTCGCGCCAGCGCTGCAATTCCATCAGCCGATAGCGTTGCCTTGCAGGGTGACGCTTGGCCAGCGGCAGTCCGCCGGTCTCGGAGAATAACTCGACCAGCACAACCGGCTTGAAATTGACCTTGAGCTGATGCGCCGCAGCAAGACGCTGAAACACTGCATGCCCGATGTACGCCCATGGCGACTGGATGGAGAAATAGTAGTCAATCTGGCGCGCCATCGACCCTCCGGCTGCATCATTCCAACGATCCCGCAAACCATCACAACAGACGCAAACGGTGCCGACAAGCACGGCGTGGCCCACCGCGGTTATCGCAGTGCGGCGAGAGCGCGCAGCGTCAAAAATTTTCCTGAAATAGCCACGAACTTTCAATAGGATAAAGGAGTATCAGGCAATCTTGACTTGACCGTAGGCCGTCAGTATGGTCCGCGCGGTTTCCGTGGGTGGCGGGGCGTTTTTCTGAAATCGCGCGATGGGGCGTGGGTGTCGAGAGCAATGGCGAACGGCACGCACAACAACGGTCGCGGCGAAGGTGGACGAGACGACAAACCGCCAGCCGACGAAGCTGCGCTCTCCGCAAGGCTCGACAATCTGGATCAGCGGCTTTCCGAAGTTCGGAAAGACCGCAAGACCCAGACAGATCAGTCAGGAAGCGGGGCTGCCTCCGCCAACGCGTCCGCGATGGCACGGGGTTTTCGCCTCTCCTCCGAATTGATTGCAGGCGTCCTTGTCGGAGCGGTCATCGGCTGGGGCATCGACCGTTTGCTGTCGACGTCTCCCTGGGGTCTCATCGTGTTTTTTCTGCTCGGCTTCGTGGCCGGGGTGATCAACGTGATGCGGGCAGCCGGCGTCGCGAACCGCGACGTGTCGGATCGCTCCTGATCGCTCTTTGAATTTTGAGCCGGCCCGGCTGGCTGACATTACAAGTCCGGCAGTGCCGGCAACAATGCTACCCGGCGCGAGCTGGCAAAGATGCAATCCGGCGCAAGCCGGCAGATATGAAAGACGAGCGTGGATGGCCGATCCGATCCATCAATTTGAGATCCACAAGATCTTTTCCCTGGGCCACATTGGCGGCCAGGAGATCGCGTTCACCAATTCATCGGCATACATGTTCGGCGCCGTAGCTGTCGTCTCGCTGCTGATGTTGGGGGGCAGCGCAGGCCGCCGTCTCATACCGAACCGCTTCCAGTCCGTCGCCGAACTGTCCTACGAATTCGTGGGCAACACGCTGAGAGAGAGCGTCGGCGACGAAGGGATGAAGTTTTTTCCCTTCGTGTTTTCGCTGTTCATGTTCATCCTGACCGCGAACCTGATCGGCATCATTCCCTACACCTTCACCGTGACCAGCCACCTGATCGTCACGCTCGCGCTGGCGCTGATGGTGTTTCTCACGGTTCTGATTTATGGCCTCTACAAGAACGGCCTGAAGTTCTTCAAGCTGTTCGTCCCGTCAGGCATTCCCCTCTACATCATGCCGCTGATCATGGTGATCGAGGTGATCTCGTTCCTGTCGCGGCCGGTGTCCCATTCCGTGCGTCTGTTCGCAAACATGCTGGCTGGTCACATCACGCTCAAGGTGTTCGCGGGTTTCGTCACGTCGCTGAGCGCGCTCGGCGCACTCGGCATTTTCGGTTCGATATTGCCGCTGGCGATGACAACCGCGCTGACCGGCCTCGAACTACTCGTGGCTTTCCTGCAGGCCTACGTGTTCACCATCCTGACCTGCATCTATCTCAACGACGCACTTCATCCCGGACACTAACCGGATTCTCCGTCATCCACTGACACAACCATCCCAACAAGGAGTTTTCACTATGGATCCAGTCGCAGCAAAGTACATCGGCGCAGGCATCGCATGTCTCGGCATGGGCGGCGCAGGTATCGGCGTCGGCATGATCTTCAGCCAGTTCCTGAACGGCGCGCTTCGCAATCCGTCCGCATCGCAGGGCCAGTTCGCAAACCTGATCTTCGGCTTCGCCGTGACGGAAGCGCTCGGCATTTTCTCGCTGCTGATCGCGCTGCTGCTGCTGTTCGCAGTCTGAGCCATTCCGGATGACGCGTCCGCCGCGGTCTCGATCGAGCCGCGGCTGACGCCAACAGGAGACGCTCATGGCGACCGGTCAGAGCAATGCAAAGGGCACGACCGCCCAAACTGCGGCAGATGGTGGCAAGGCGCCTTTTCCGCCTTTCCAGAAAGAAACCTTTGCCTCGCAGCTGGTGTCGTTCGCCATCGCCTTTGCGCTGCTTTACTTCATCGTGTCGAAATTTGCGCTTCCGCGCGTCGGCGGCATTCTCGCCGCCCGTGAGGGCGTGATCGAGAACGATCTTGCCGAAGCGCAGAAGCTGAAGGACGAATCCGATCAGGCGCTGAAGGCTTATGAAACCGAACTCGCCAATGCGCGGGCTCGGGCGCAGGCCATCGGCACCGAAACCCGCGACAAGCTCAACGCACAGGCTGAAAGCGACCGCAAGGCGCTCGAAACCAGCCTCGCCGCCAAGCTCGCCGACGCGGAAAAGACAATTGCCGCGACACGCACGACCGCGATGGGCAATGTTCGCTCGATCGCATCTGATGCCGCTTCGGCCATCGTCCAGCGCCTCACCGGCGTGACGCCCGACAGCAAGACGGTCGATAGCGCCGTCGATGCGTCCTTGAAGGGATAAATTCGATGTTCGCAGCAGAATTCTGGGTCGCCGTCGCCTTTGTCATCTTGATGGGCGTGTTCGGCTATTTCGGCGTTCACCGCACGATCCTGAAGGCGCTCGACAATCGTAGCGACCGCATTCAGAAGGAACTCGACGACGCCCGCCGCCTCAAGGACGAAGCCGCGAAGCTGGTCGAGGAATATCGTGCACGGCGCGCCAGCGCAGAGCGTGAGGCGCAGGAGATCGTCACCAACGCCAAGGCCGAAGCCGAACGCATCGCGGCTGAAAGCAAGGCGAAGATGGAAGACTTCGTGGCCCGGCGCACCAAGACCGCCGAGAGCAAGATTGCCCAGGCTGAGACCCAAGCGATTGCCGACGTCCGCGCCGCCGCTGCCGAAGCAGCCGTGACCGCTGCGACCGCGATCATGGGACAGTCGGTCAAGGGATCAGTCGCCGAAGACCTGATCTCCAAAGGCATCAAGGATGTTCGCGACAAGCTGAACTGAACACGTCGTCCACGCCAAACAAAAAAGCCGGCCGCGATCATGTCGAGGCCGGCTTTTTTTACCGAAGATCAGCGGCTCGTTGCAGCGCTATCGTTTCTTTTTCCCGCGCGGCTCTGGTTTCGCCGCCGCCGGGTCGAAGCCGATATAGAATACATACTTGTCGTTCGCCGCCGCCGTCGGGGCCGGGTAGGTTACATCCTCCGCGACGAGGCTGAAGTCGGTGTTGTCGCCCGCGAGCGCCACGTCGGTCCGGAACGCCTTGGTGACGATCACTTTGTCCGGCGCACCTTCCTGCACCACGGCGACGCGCATGGGCACATCGACATTCGGCGGCGCACCCGCCGGGCCAACGATAATCCGGCCCTGAATGCCGATCCGTGCTGTGACCTGGCCGTTCGACAGGTTGCAGTCGCGCGCCGTGCGGACGATCGAACCCTGATAGCGCAGGTCGTTGCCGGAGGCAGGTTTGCCCGGCACACCGACGGCGAGCGTCGAGGCACCGAAACGAATGGCGACGCTTGGGCACGTGAGATCGCTGCTGTTCTCGGTGGATTGCGTGGACGTACTCGATGTCGTGCTCGCCTCTTGCGTGTTCGACCCGAACAACTGGCTGAACCGGTTGCCGATCGAAGAGCCGGTGCCCGACGACGCGCCGAACATGCTGCCACCTCCGCAGCCCGACAACACAGCGCTCGCGGCCACGACCAGCGCCACACCCGCGGTACGCTTCAAACGTCTGCTATCCGCCATCATTGATTCCGGCTGGTCCCAAAAATCGAGAAAAGATCGAGAGAAATCAGAGACGGTCTTATAGCAGGGCAAAGGCGGCGAACCAAAGGCGCAAGATTGCCGCAAAGGCGGCTGGTTAACCGCGGAAATCCTCGTCCAGCAGTCCGTAAAGATTGTGGTCCTGCCAGACCCCGTTAATGCACAGGTACCGGCGCGCCAGCCCCTCATGCGCGAAGCCGCATTTCTCCAACACCCGCGTCGAGGACAGGTTGGTGGGAATGCAGGCGGCCTCGATGCGATGCAGGTTAAGCTCGCCGAACAGGGTGGGAAGCAACACGCGCAGGGCCGCCGTCATGTAGCCCCTGCCTGCATAAGGCTGGCCGATCCAGTAGCCGACCGTGCCCGCCTGCACGATGCCGCGCCGCACATTGGCAAGCGTGACCCCGCCCACAAGGACGCCGTCGCTCTCGCGAAACACCACGAACGGATAGGCTCTGTCCTCGGCGACGTCCTCGGCATAGCGGCGCAGCCGGCGGCGGAAGCCCGAACGGGTGAGATCGTCGGAGGGCCAGATCGGCTCCCACGGCATCAGGAACGCCCGGCTGCTTTCGCGCAGCTCGCTCCACTGGACGTAATCGGCCATTTGCGGCGCGCGCAGCAACAAACCATGTCCGCGCGGAGCCAGCGCCGGAGCCGTCGATGAAGGAAGACGAAACAGGGCCATGCTGGACCCCCTTTGATTTCAGATGTGGACCGCACACCTGTGACACGCCGATGATAACCCGAACTCCGCGCCGCTGTCGCGCGGTTCCCGCAACCCAGCCGCGCCTTTCAGCAACGACACACGGCTAAAGGAAACGCGCTCGGCCTCTTTAAGAAGCCCTGCTTAATGAAGATGCGCCTCTTAATGAAGAAGCGTCCTTATCAATGAAGCAAGGTTCTGGCCTTCGGCTTGGCCAATCCTTCGGCATAACCGACCGCCTTGTCGAGCCCGCGGCCGCTGCCCAGCGCGACCACTGCGGGACGGCTGCGGCTGAGCAGGCCGCGCGCCGCGTTTCGCGTCGACTCCACGCTGACGGCATCGATCCGCGCCACCAGTTCCTCCACCGTCAATGGACGGCCATAGGCCAGGATGTGCCGCGCCATCTGTTCGGCACGCGCGCTGCAACTCTCCAGCGCCATCAACAGCCCGGCCTTCATCTGCGCCTTGGCGCGGGCGATTTCCGCCTCGGTCAGCGTCTCGACCGCGTTGTTCATTTCATCGACGATCACTTCCATCATCTCGGGCGCATCGCCGGGATCGGTGCCAGTATAGAGACCAAAAAATCCGGTGTCGGAATACGCCGCGTGGAACGTATAGATCGAGTAGCAAAGCCCGCGTTTCTCGCGCACTTCCTGAAACAGCCGCGATGACATGCCGCCGCCGAGAAGATTCGTAAACACCTGGAGACTGAACAGCGACAGATCGTTTTGCGGCAAACCCTCCATCGCCAGTGTGAGATGCACCTGCTCAAGTTCGCGATGAATGACGCGAGAGCCGCCCTTGCCGAACATCGCAGGCGCGGGCTTCGGCGACGCCGGGCCGTTGAAGCTCGCAAACCGCTGCTCGACCTCGGCGACGACGCGCTTGTGATCGACGGCGCCGGCCGCCGCAACCACCATTTCGGGGCCGCGGTAATGCGTGGACAGGTAGCCGCGCAGATTGTCGCGATCGAAGGTCGCCAGCGTCTGTGGCGTGCCCAGCAATGAGCGGCCCATGGCCTGATCAGGGTAGCACAACTCGTTCAGATGCTCGAACACGACATCGTCCGGGGTATCCTGCGCAGCACCAATTTCCTGCTCGATGACGCTCTTCTCGCGCTCCAGTTCTTCGGCGTCGAACGATGGATTGGTCAAAATGTCGGATAACACGTCAAGCGCCAGCGGCACGTCGGCCTTCAGCACGCGCGCGTAATAGGTGGTGGTCTCGGTGCTGGTCGCAGCATTGAGATCGCCGCCGACAGCCTCAATCTCCTCGGCGATATCGCGCGAGGTGCGGGTCGTGGTGCCCTTGAATGCCATATGTTCGAGCAGATGCGACATGCCGTGTTCGTCCGGCTTCTCGTCACGGCCGCCAACGCCCGTCCATACCCCAAGAGCTGCTGTCTCAAGATGCGACATGGTATCGGTAATGACGGTGAGGCCGGTGGGAAGCCTGGTGACATTGACACTCATCCCGTAACTCCTTGTTTCGCGGCGCGGCTCACCGAGAGCACGAACCGTTCGACTTCGCTCTGATTGTTGGTCATGACCTTGATCTGTTCAGGCTTGCTCATCAGGCCATCAAGCCACGCCGGAAGTGCCGGCCGCACGCCACAGGCCGCCTCGACAGCATCGGGAAATTTCGCGGCATGCGCCGTGGACAGCACGATGTTCGGCACGGTGGAAACTGGCTTGTCCTGATCGGCCACGGCGAGTGCAACTGCCGTGTGCGGATCGACAAGTTCTCCGGCCTCACGCCACGCAGCGCGGATCGCAGCACTTGTTTCGGTCTCATCCGCGCGGCCCGCGTCGAAATCGGCGCGCACCATTGCCAGCACGGCATCGGGCAGGACAAACCGGCCGGACTGCGCCAACGACCCCATCAGCGCACGGACGGCGGCACTGTCACGGCCGGTCGCCTCGAACAGCAGCCGCTCAAAATTCGAAGAGATCTGGATGTCCATTGACGGCGACGCGGTTGCATGAACCTCACGCACTTCGTAGATGCCGGTCTTGAGCGTGCGGACCAGAATATCATTGACGTTGGCCGCGATGCGCAGACGCCTTACCGGCAGGCCCATACGCTTGGCGACATAGCCCGCGAAGATATCGCCGAAATTTCCCGTCGGCACGGTGAAGTCCACCGTGCGCGCAGGCGCACCGAGCGCCACGGCGGAAGTGAAGTAATAAACCACCTGGGCCACGATGCGCGCCCAGTTGATCGAGTTCACGCCGGACAGCGCAACAGCGTCGCGGAACGTGTGGTGATTGAACATGCCTTTCACGATGCCCTGGCAATCATCGAAGGTGCCCTCAATGGCCAGCGCATGAATGTTGGCAGCGCCGCTCGTCGTCATCATGCGCCGCTGCACGTCGGAAATGCGTCCATGCGGAAACAGCACGATCAGATCGACATTATCGAGTCCGCTGAACGCATCTACAGCGGCACCGCCGGTATCGCCCGATGTTGCCACCACGATGGTGGTGCGCTGACTACGTTTGGCGAGCACATGATCCATCAGCCGCGACAGCAGTTGCATCGCCACGTCCTTGAACGCGAGCGTGGGGCCATGAAACAATTCGAGCACGAACTCGTTCGGCCCGATCTGACTGAGCGGCACCACGGCCGGATGCCGGAACGTCGCGTAGGCCTCATTGGCCATGCGGCCGAGATCGGCTTCGGAAATTTCACCCGCGACGAACGGGCGGATCACCTCGACCGCGACCTCCCAATAGGGGCGTCCGAAAAATCCCGCGATGGTCTCGGGCGAGAGCTGCGGCCATGCCTCAGGCACGTAAAGGCCGCCGTCACGGGCAAGCCCGGTCAGCATCACGTCGCAAAAGCCGAGCCGGGAAGCTTCGCCCCGTGTCGAAATGTAAGTCGTCAAACGATCCTCCAAAGGCTCAAGCCTTTACCAAGCCTTTGATAATGATTGATTATTGACTTCACGCGCAGCGAAATCGAGACGCACCATATCGGCTGCAATCCCGCTTCACAAGGAAGCCAAAGCCGCACTTTGAGGCTGCAATCAGGCGCGGCGCTGGCCGGCGACCCAGAAGCCGAAGGCGGCGGCGACCACGAGCGCCAGACCGAACCAGGTGATGGCGTATTGCAGATGGTCGTCTTTCAGGCGGACCGAGAGCGGACCAGGCTTGGGCACGCCGCTCGCGGGCGCCGGCGTCTCGAGATCGATGTAGAACGGTGCAACGTCACTCTCCCGGCCCCAGTTCAGCGCCCGCGCCATCGAAACATGATTGCGGGTAAACCAGAGCCGCTTGAACGTGTCTTCTTTCGGCGTCAGCATGCCGGCCGCCTCGGGAAAACGAAGGTAGCCTGTGAGCCTGACCGGCGCGCCGGTGACCAGTCTGCTGACGGCACGATCCTGCTGGGCGCGGTCCTGCATTGTGTTCTGCACGAAGCCCGCATTGACGGCGACAATGCTCCCATCCGCAAGCCGCGCGGGCAGGAACGCCCACGTGCCGGGGCCGGAAATATCGTCGCGCACGGCAGAGCCGGAGCTGTAAACCATCGCGTCCGGCCTGGACTCAAGCGTCGCGCTGAATGTCACGCGGCGAAACTCGTCACGCGCCGGATTGAGCGCACCCCACTCCGACCTTGCAGGCAGCGCACCCGGTGCGGCCGCAAGGCGTTCGGTCAGGGCTGCGATCAGCGCGCGCTTCTCATCCTTGCGATGCAATTGCCAGACGCCGAGGCCGACCAGCACCGACACCATCACAAGCGTGATCAGCGCGAGCCCGAACATGCTTCGCGACCCAGGATTTTCTTTAACGGCTTCGCTCATCGCTGCTCACGCGCCATCTTGCCGGAATATCGATCTTCACAGCAAAGCATGCGTCCTCAATCCGGCTTTCGTTCGACCAGCTGACCTTCGGCGGCCTTGTGATGATACTGGAGGGCAATCAGCAGCGCCTTCATCGAGCGCAGCGGCAACAGTGTCGTAGCCAGGATTAGCGGCCCCCACAGCACGGCATGCACCCAGAACGGCGGCTGGTACTTGATCTCCACGATCAGCGCGGAGCCGACGACAATGAAACCCGCGATCATGATAATGAACACGGCGGGTCCGTCGCCGGCGTCGATAAAAGAATAGTCGAGCCCGCAGCTCTCGCAGCCCGGCCGCAGCGTCAGAAAGCCAGCATACAACTTGCCCTCGCCGCAGCGAGGACACTTGCATGCAAGGCCGCGCATTACAGCTTGCGACAATGTGGACTTGGGATCGCGCATGGCCTGATTCCCTCACCCGCCCTCTACGCTCGCCGATCCTTGGCCGCAAGAGGAGAGCGAAAAACAAAGGGCGGCCCTGCGGCCGCCCTTATATCTATCGGACGCGTTTGCGGCTCGCGATCAGTGCCCGCCCGCCATGGTCGAGGCACCATGGCCCCAGACATAGATGGCGATGAACAGGAACAGCCACACCACATCGACGAAGTGCCAGTACCAGGCGGCGAATTCGAAGCCGAGATGCTGGTTCGGCGTGAAGTGACCTGCATAGGCACGCAGCAGGCAGACCAGCAGGAAGATCGTGCCGACCAGCACGTGGAACCCGTGGAAGCCGGTCGCCATGAAGAAGGTCGCGCCATAGACGTGGCCGGCGAAGCTGAACGCCGCGTGGCCATACTCATAGGCCTGCACGCAGGTAAAGAGCGCGCCAAGAATGACGGTGAGAATGAGACCCCACTTCAGACCCTTGCGGTCGCCCTCAAGCAACGCGTGATGCGCCCAGGTCACCGTGGTGCCCGAGGTCAGCAGAATCAGGGTGTTGAGCAGCGGCAGATGCCACGGGTCGAAGGTCTCGATTCCCTTCGGCGGCCACACGCCGCCGAACAGCGCATCGCGTGCGACATGCACCGGATCGGCCGGGAAAAGTGCGGCATTGAAATAGGCCCAGAACCACGCCACGAAGAACATCACTTCGGAAGCGATGAACAGGATCATGCCGTAACGGTGATGCAGTTGCACCACGCGGGTGTGATCGCCCTTGTACTGCGCCTCGCGAATGACGTCGGCCCACCAGCTCGCCATGGTGTAGAGCACGCCGATGGTGCCGATGCCGAACACGATCGGCGCGCCGGCGAACATCTTGTGCATCCACGCCACGGCTCCGACGGCCATGATAAAGGCCGAGATGGAACCTACGACCGGCCACGGACTCGGATCGACGAGATGGTAATCGTGGTGTTTGGCTTGGCCCGTTGCCATGTGGTCTCTCCGTGATGCCGGTACGATCCGGCGCGTGTTCGTTAGTCAATAACCAGATTAAAGACTGCCCTTTTAAAGACTGCCCTTGCGCTTGTCTGGTGCCGTCGCCGCAACCGGCTTCGGCGCCGGATCTTTCACCGGGTAGAACGTGTAGGACAGCGTGATGGTGTTGAGTTCGTCATACTCGCGATCGGCAACCAGCGCCGGATCGACATAGAAGACCACGGCCATCTCGCGCTTCTCGCCGGGACCGAAGCTTTGCTCGGTGAAGCAGAAACAGTTGATCTTCTGGAAGAACATGCCAGCCGTCAGCGGCGCGACATTGTAGGCGGCAACGCCTGTGGTCGCGCGCGCGGCCTGATTGGTGACGGTGTAATACGCAGTGACAACTTCGCCGATCTTGACGCTGATCTCGATTTGCTCGGCTTCGAACTTCCACGGTAATCCGCCGCTGACATTGGAGTCGAAGCGCACATTGATCCGGCGCTCCAGCGCGCCCGCGGGAGCCGACGTCGCCACCTGCGTGGTGCCGTTGAATCCGGTGGCGCGGCAAAACCAATCGTAGAACGGCACTGCGGCGTAAGACGCGCCCACCATCAGCGCGACGACGAAGCCGCAGATCGACGCGACAAGGATGTCGCGGCTGATGCGTGGCTTGGCCTTGCGGGTGCTGGTCGGATGTTGCGTCATCTGCTGCGTATCGCTGTCCATTCTTTCGATAGGTTCACATCGGCCGCGTGAGCACGGCCGGCCCCTTCACGAGAGTCACCGCGAAAAACAAAATCACCAGCACCCCCAGCGCAAGCGCGATGGCGATGGAGCGTTCGCGCTGGCGCTTCTTTTGCTCCGGCGTCAGAACGATGCCGTCCAGCTTCTTCTTCTCCATGACAATGCCCGTACTCATGACCAGATCATCCGCATACCGGCGGACACGATGACTTCGCATAACAGCACGGCAAATAGCGCGAACAGGTAAAGGATCGAGAACTTGAACAACGCCCGCGTGGCGCGGAGCGCAGCACTGCCCGTGCGCTCGCGATAGACGCGGATGGCGAGCCAGAGCATGCCCGCGCCAAGCGCCAGCGACGTGATGCCATAGACCGCGTCGAAATATCCCAGCGGCCACGGCGCAAATGCTACGCCCACCAGCAGGATCGTATAGAGCAGGATCTGAAGCCGCGTCGCATCGGGACCGGCGACGTTCGGCAGCATCGGCACGTTGGCGCGCGCGTAATCGTCGGTACGAAACAGCGCCAGCGCCCAGAAGTGCGGCGGCGTCCACAAGAAGATGATGAGAAACAGCAGGATCGGCTCTGGCGACAGCGAGCCGGCGGCAGCGGCCCACGCCACCACCGGCGGCAATGCGCCGGCCGCGCCGCCAATCACGATGTTCTGTGCGGTCCAGCGCTTGAGCCACATCGTATAGACGACGACGTAGAAGAAGATCGTGAAGGCCAGCAGCCCGCCGGCCAGCCAGTTCACCAGAATGCCGAGCGTCATCACCGAGAAGAACGACAGCGTCAGACCGAAGGCCAGCGCCTCACCTGGCGTCACGCGTCCACGCGGAATCGGACGGTTCGCGGTGCGCGACATCAGCGCATCGATATCTGCCTCATACCACATGTTCAGCGCGCCGGCTGCGCCACCGCCCACCGCAATGCAAAGAATGGATGTGATTGCGAGCACAGGATGAAAATGGCCCGGCGCCATCACCAGCCCGACCAGCGCGGTGAAAACCACAAGCGACATGACACGCGGCTTCAGCAGCGCGATATAGTCGGCGACGCTCGCCTCCGAGACGCGGGGCGACAGATCGATCGCGTGATGGTCGACAATCGACAAGACTGGTCTCACTTCCCTGAGGTCTTCACCCGCCTCAGCCTTACGACTGGGGCGGGTGTCTCATCTTGCCCGCAGCGCTGACTTTACTGAACGCGCGGCAGAACTTCGAACTGGTGGAACGGCGGCGGCGACGACAGCGTCCACTCCAGCGTGGTCGCTCCGGAACCCCATGGATTGTTGGCGGCCTTCTCCTTGCGAACGAAAGCCTGCACCACGCCGAAGATGAAGATCACGACGCCGAACGCCGAGATATAGGAGCCGAGCGACGACACCAGATTCCAGCCGGCGAAGGCATCCGGATAGTCGATGTAGCGGCGCGGCATGCCGGAGAGGCCGAGGAAATGCTGCGGGAAGAACACCAGGTTAACGCCGATGAACGTCACCCAGAAATGCAGCTTGCCGACGAATTCCGAATACATGTAGCCGAACATTTTCGGAAACCAGTAGTACCAGCCCGCGAAGATGGCGAACACGGCACCGAGCGACAGCACGTAGTGGAAGTGCGCGACGACGTAATAGGTATCCTGCAGCACGCGATCGACACCGGCATTAGCGAGAACCACGCCAGTCACCCCGCCGAGCGTGAACAGGAAGATGAAGCCCATCGACCACAGCATCGGCGTCTTGAACTCGATCGAGCCGCCCCACATGGTGGCGATCCACGAGAAGATCTTCACGCCGGTCGGCACAGCGATCACCATCGTCGCCGCGACGAAATAGGCCTGCGTCGCCGATGACATGCCCACCGTGTACATGTGATGCGCCCAGACAACGAAGCCGATGCCGCCGATGGCGACCATTGCGTAGGCCATGCCGAGATAGCCAAACACCGGCTTCTTCGAGAAGGTCGAGACGATCTGGCTGATCATGCCGAAGCCCGGCAAAATCAGGATGTAAACTTCGGGATGCCCGAAGAACCAGAACAGATGCTGGAACAGTACCGGATCGCCGCCGCCTTCGGCGGAGAAGAACGCGGTGCCGAAATTGCGGTCGGTGAGCAGCATGGTGATCGCGCCGGCGAGCACCGGCAGCGACAGCAGCAGCAGGAACACGGTGACGAGGATCGACCAAACAAACAGCGGCATTTTGTGCAGGGTCATGCCCGGCGCGCGCATATTGAAGATGGTGGTGATAAAGTTGATCGCACCGAGGATCGAGGATGCGCCCGCAAGATGCAGCGACAGGATCGCGAAATCGACCGCCGGACCCGGATGACCCGACGTCGAGAGCGGCGCATACATCGTCCAGCCGGCACCGACTCCGTTCGCGCCCGGTTCGCCTTCAACGAAAGTTGAGATCAGCAGCAGCGCGAAGGAGGCCGGCAGCAGCCAGAACGAAATGTTGTTCATGCGCGGAAACGCCATGTCCGGCGCTCCGATCATCAGCGGCACGAACCAGTTGCCAAAGCCGCCGATCATGGCCGGCATGACCATGAAGAAGATCATGATCAGGCCGTGGGAAGTCACGAACACATTGTAGGTGTGGGCTTCGTGGAAGATCTGGACGCCAGGATACATCAGCTCGATGCGGATCGCGACCGACATCGCGCCGCCGATCACACCCGCGATGATCGCGAAGATAAGGTACATCGTGCCGATGTCCTTATGATTCGTCGAATAGACGTAGCGCCGCCACCCGGTCGGGTGATCGTGCGCATGGTCGTCATGAGCGTGATCGTGTGTCGCAGCGGAGGTGGCCATTTTCAAATCCTTTGAACCTTGCAGTTCCGTCAGCCTTTAGTGTCAGCCTTGTAGCTCGATGCGCTTACTGCGCCGCAGTTCCGATCGAGGCGTAGGAATTCGCAGGGGCGGTCGCGAATTTCTTTTTTGCCCCTTCAACCCATGCAGCGAATTCCTGATCGCTCACGACCCTGATCGCGATTGGCATGTAGGCGTGGTCCTTGCCGCACAGTTCCGAACACTGGCCGTAGAACATGCCTTCCTTGGTCGCCTTGAACCAAGTCTCGTTGAGACGGCCGGGAATGGCGTCGATCTTGATGCCGAACGCCGGCATGGCGAAGGAATGGATGACGTCGGCCGCGGTTGTCTGGATACGGACGACCTTGTTCACCGGGACAACCACTTCATTATCGACAGCCAGCAGGCGCGGCTTTTTATCAGCCACCATCAGCGAATCGAATTCGAACTTGCCGTTATCCGGGTAGGCGTAACTCCAGTACCACTGCTTGCCGGTGGCCTTGATGGTGAGATCGGCCTTCGGGATATCGAGCTGCTGGAACAGCAGGCGGAACGACGGCACGGCGATAACGACCAGAATCAGAACCGGGATAATGGTCCATGCCACTTCGATCAGCGTGTTGTGCGTCGTCTTGGACGGGACGGGATTGGCTTTGGAATTGAACTTGACCGCTACGATCCCGAGCAGCACCGCGACAAAGATCGTGATCGCCGTAATGACCCAAAGCAGAAAGTTGTGGAACCAGGTGATATTGTCCATCACGGGCGAAGCGGACGGCTGGAGCGCGTATTCCCAAGGCGACGGCTGCCCCAGGGTGCCTGCCGCGAGAGCTCCCCCTGCTGCGGCCAGCACGGTGGCGACCACCGCAAAACCCAGAATCCGGCGGCCTTTTTGGCCCTTCGACATCTTCATGCCGCTCTCGCTCCTGCTCTTGTCAGCCCAGCGATCCTGCCGGGCGGCAAGACCTGCACTTCTCATCGCGTCCGGGATTTTGACCATTAGCCAAAGGTTAGAACGCGTCGAATTTCCAGCTTCTCAAACCATAATTTGATGCATACCGCAATGCACGTAATAAGGCGCGCAGACAGGTGAAATCCCTTGCCAAATGGGCCAAAACTGCCGGTCCTGCGGCCGGAGAATGCTTGACACTTGGATTGCCCGTTGTACCCACGGGCGGGATGCACGGCGGAAATGCGATTCGCGACTGTGATGCCGCGCGTCCCGGCGGTACACTTGCCCTCAAGACGCCGTCATTGCCCTGTCAACCCACCTCTCAGACAGGGGTGTCAGGGTCGGGCAACGGCGGAAAACCCGAAACAAGGGTGAACTGCCGAGAATGACTGCAACATTATTGCCGAACGACCGGGACACAGCCAACGTATGAGCCTGATGGGCCTTTCCGACCAGCGAGACTTCACCGTGCGAAGCCAGCCTTTCCCGATCCATAGCCTTGCAATTGCGCCGGTCTGGCTTGCGGTTCTCGCTGCTGCGGCTTTTTTTGCCGTCCCCGCCCCGGCGAATGCACAGGGGGCGGTCAGATCGACCCATGGCGACTGGCAAATCCGCTGCGACACGCCGGCTGGCGCGCAGGGCGAGCAATGCGCCCTGATTCAGAGCGTCGTCGCCGAGGACCGCTCCAATGCGGGCCTGACGGTCATTGTCCTCAAGACCGCAGACCAGAAAAGCAAGCTGATGCGGGTGGTCGCACCCCTCGGCGTGCTGCTGCCATCGGGTTTGGGACTCAAGCTCGACGACAAGGATGTGGGACGGGCCGGGTTCGTGCGCTGCTTGCCCAACGGCTGCGTTGCCGAAGTCGTGATGGACGATACGCTGCTGAACCAGTTGAAAACCGCCAAGACCGCGACCTTTATCATTTTCGAGACGCCCGAAGAGGGCATCGGCTTTCCCCTGAGTCTGAAGGGAATCGGCGAAGGCTACGACAAGCTGCCTTGAGAAGAAGGAGCGCGGGGTGCCCGCTCCTCGCCTTCCGGCTCGATCGTCCCTATCTTGAGGGAGTTACTATCGCCGCAATCTTCCGTGACCCCCGGAGTTTCCATGAGCCATCCGTCCGACGCCGTGTCCGCCACCGCATCCCTGCTTGACCGTGCGGGCCTCGACCGAGATGCGGTGCGCGCCCAGATCGTGCGCGGGCTCAGCGGTGCCGATGACGGCGAATTGTTCCTCGAGTATCGGCAGTCCGAAGGGCTTGGTTTCGATAATGGCCGCCTCAAGCAGGCGACGTATGACACGGCGCAAGGCTTCGGCCTGCGCGCGGTCAAGAACGATGCTGTCGGCTACGCGCATTCGTCAGACGTGTCGCTGCCGGCGCTGATCCGCGCCGCGGACGCCGTCAGCGCAGTGCGCGGCGGCTATGCGGGCACGTTTGCCGCGGCACCTGGCCATACCAATGTGCGGCTTTACGGCGACGAGAATCCGCTCGACGGACAGGGCTTCGAATCCAAGGTAAAATTGCTCGCCGAAATCGACGCCTATGTGCGCGACAAGGATCCGCGCGTGCGGCAGGTGTCGGTCAGCCTTGGGGCGACCTGGCAGGTGGTGGAAATCGTGCGTCCCGACGGCGAAAGTTACCGTGACATCCGCCCGCTGGTGCGCGTGAACATCTCCGTGGTCGCAGGCAACGGCGACCGGCAGGAAACCGGCAGTCATGGATACGGCGGACGCGAAGGCTATGCACGCTTCATCGAGACCAAGGCGTGGCGCGCCGCCGCCGACGGCGCGATCCGTCAGGCCATGGTCAATCTGGAATCGGTGCCCGCACCGGCCGGCGAAATGGACGTGGTGCTTGGCCCCGGCTGGCCCGGCGTGATGCTGCACGAGGCTGTCGGTCACGGGCTTGAGGGCGATTTTAACCGCAAGCAGACCTCGGCCTTTTCAGGCCTGATGGGCCAGCAGGTCGCGGCCAAGGGCGTCACTGTTGTGGATGACGGCACCATTTCGTCCAAACGGGGCTCGCTGTCGATTGACGACGAAGGCACGCCGACCAACCGCACCGTACTGATCGAGGACGGCGTTCTCGTCGGCTATATGCAGGACCGCCAGAACGCGCGGCTGATGAACATGAAGCCCACCGGAAACGGGCGTCGTGAAAGCTATGCCCATGTTCCGATGCCGCGCATGACCAACACTTACATGCTGGCAGGTGGACACGATCCGGCGGAAATTCTGAGCTCGGTGAAAAATGGAATTTTCGCCGCGAATTTCGGCGGCGGTCAGGTGGATATCGTCTCGGGCAAATATGTCTTCCAGTGCACCGAGGCCTACAAGATCGAGAATGGCAAACTTGGAGCGCCGCTCAAGGGCGCGATGCTGATCGGCAACGGCCCCACCGACCTTCATCGCATCTCGATGATCGGCAACGATCTGAAACTCGATGACGGCATCGGCACCTGCGGCAAACAAGGTCAGGGCGTGCCTGTGGGCGTCGGCCAGCCAACGCTGCGTATGGATCGCATCACTGTCGGCGGCACCGGCTGAAGACGAGACTAGAATCGCGTCGTCAATTCCGTCAGCCATGCGGGCGAAGCATCGACGAGAATCGCCTCGATCCGCTTGTCTGCGCCGGTGACGATACCCAATCCGATCACAAGCAGCGCCAGCCCCAGCAACGCCTTGCCAAACTGGCCAGCCGACAACATGCGGTCCCGCATCGCCATCAGAGCGGAGCGAGATAGAAGTCCCAGGATGGCGAGCGGCAGCGCCGCACCGAGCCCGAAAACCGCCATGGTGAGCGCGACCTGAGCAAGGTCGCGGCCTTGCGACGCGAGCAGCGACGCAGCCCCCAAGGTCGGTCCGACACAAGGCGACCAGACAGCGCCGAGCAGCAGCCCCATTGCAAACTGGCCATTTAATCCTGAACCGGAGAATCCGCCGAACGTCTGATCCGCCCAGCCCGATACCGGCCCGCCTGCGGTCGCCAATCGGGTCTGCCAGGCTGGGACGAGCAAAACGAGCCCCATCGCAATCATGACGACGGCCGCAGCCATGCGAAAGACGTTGCCATCGAGCCCGAGCGCAAAACCGGCAACAGCGATCAGCAATCCCAAAGCGGTAAAGGAGATTGCCAGGCCTGCCGCAAGCGCAAGTGGACCCCATCGGTGCTGCGTCACCGCTGCGCCCAGCACGATGGGCAGCAGCGGCAGCACGCATGGCGACAGGATCGACAGCAGGCCCGCGACAAATGCCAGCGCAATGACGGTCACGGCTAGCTAGAGCCCCTTGTTGAGGAGGGTCGTAATTGAGTCCCGCTTGGTATCGCCGACCGAACGGCCTACCTCAGCACCGCCTTTGAAAACAATCAGCGTCGATTGCGACTGCGCGCTGAATTTTCTGACATCGGATCTCTGGCCGTCGAAATCGACCCGGAAGACCTTCAGATTCTTGAACTTCGGTTGAGCAGCGAGATCGCCGATGATGGGTGCCTGTGCCTTGCAGGTCGAACACCAACTGGCGTGAATCTCCACGAGGATAGGCGCGCCCGACGCCTGAGCCGATTTGAAAGCCGCCTCCGAGTAAGGCGTGGATGCCCATGCCGCCGGAACCAGACCGGCAATCACGATAGCGGCAGCAATAAACGCACTGCGGAGTCCTCCGGCAATTTTCAGCATTTCGACATTCTCCCGTAGCCATGTGATGGATACGGCCACGTAGTGCTGGAACCGGACCCTCCCACAACTACGGGAGGTGGATGCGGATTGTTACGCACCGCAGCCAAAAAATAACACCCAATCTTGCGATCATGCTGCATTGCGCGGATCGAATTGTCCGCGATCAAAAATAGGCGATCGAGCGCCCGCAAATGGCCACAGCAGTCCAGATCGCGATGGATGCGATTGCGCCCGCGCGAGCCCCCGAGGGCATTGCCGTGAGCGGCGGCAGATCCTTCACCTTGGGCGCAATGAAGATTTCAAACAATGCGATGTTCACGAGGCCCAGCGCGATCAGTCCCAGCTTGATCTGAAACACGCGATTGATGATGACGTGGCTGGCTTCCGCCATGAAGAGGAACGCGCCCGAAATCGCGAGACACACGAAGCCCGCAATCGCCACGCGGCGTGCATTTCTCAGAACGAAGCCCGGCGACGTGGCCGCCAGCGCGCCCGCCATCCGTACATCCATGACCGCAATTGCGCCGGCGAACAGCATCAGCGACACGATGTGACCGACATTGGCGACCATGTAGAGCCAGCGCGATTGCCGGATAGCCGCACCCAGGCCCGATGCTTCAAGGGCGACAAAGATCGCGGGCGCAGCCTCCGTCATCAGCGCAACTCGAAAGTCTTGCCGTCGATGGAAATTCGTTCGGCCCGCATCTCGTTCATCTCAACGGTCGATGGATAGCCATAAGCGGAAACTTTCTTGCCGACGGCGACGGCCTCGGCCTGCACGCCGCGCGCGATCATGCGTGACGTTGGCGCCAGTGTCACCGTCCAGATCTTGTCTGCGCCCTTTACCGCTATGGTCGCGTGCGGATTCTCGAACGTGCTGGTCACGATGGCGCCTTCCACCGTGACCGGCTTGCTGGCGTCATAACTTCCCCATCCGTGGTGCGCGACCGCAGCGGTTGTGGCGGCGAGCAGCGAAAGTCCGGCGATTGCTGAGTGGATATGATTCATCGGGATACTCCAGAGGCGGTCCAGTCCATCAAAACGTCCCCATTCTAACGCCCAAATCAGGAAATCGTTTGACGGCTGAACAAACTATCGCACCACGCCGGAAATAAATCCCGGCTTGCGTCGCGGCGGTTTGACATGATCCTTCAAATAGCAGCGCGCGGATTTTCCGATGTAGCCCGGTCGCGCGTAGGTCCAGGCCCGGCATTTGTTGTCGGCATCGCAGACCGCCTTGCAGGTTTCGCCTTTTGGATCAACGGCGACTTCGACGCTGCGATAATCCCCGCCGAGCCGGTCGGTCTCGACTTCCAGCAGGCTGTTGCGCGGCTCGACCACGCCCGCCCCACGCACGCCGGACACGCAGCAATTGCTTGGCACGCGCTCTGGCACGCTGTTTTTGAGCCAGCACACCGAACCATCATCACTGACCGCCGGGTAGTTGAAGCTCCAGGCACGGCAGCGCCGATCACGCTCGCATTGCAGCGCACAGACGGCGGCATCGCCCGACGGCAACAGCGTGCGCGAATAATCGCCGCCGGGCCGATCGTAATTAGCCTGTGCATGGGCCGGCTGAACAACAGTGACCAGCAGCACGCCCAGCATAGCGGTCATGGCGAACAATGCACCGAAGCACGATCTGAAAATGCAGATTCGGAGCATGCCATATGACTTTCAGCGGAGCGACGGACGAATGAGCCGGATTCGGATGGCCCATTCAATCGCCGCGCTGATGTATGGCAGATGAACGGCAGATAAACGCGGAACAACATTCCTGTGATCGAATTAGACGCCTGAACTAAAAGGCGTATTCGCTGTAAGCCGGATCGACAGAGCCGCCCCAAGGGCCGTGGAATTTTTCAAGCAGCACCTCGGCGGAGGTATGACCCGCATCGATGATGCGGTCGAGCGGCTCGAGATAGCGCGTCTCGTCGCGGCCCAGGTGATCGATCCGGGCGCGCCGCACCAGACCCTTGTGGGCAAGGATCATGCAATCCTTGGCGACCTCGAACAGATAGCGGTTGCCGATTTTCGACTTGAAGCCGAACCGCGGCACGTCGTCGCGCAGCGCCTGACGCTCATGCGCGCTCCAGCGCTTGGCTATATCCCAAGCCGCCTCCAGGCTGTCGTCGTCGTAGAGCAGGCCAGCCCAGAAGGCCGGCAACGACGGAAGTTGTCCCCACGGCACGCCGTCGGAACCGCGCATCTCGAGATAGCGCTTGAGCCGGACTTCCGGAAAGATCGTGGACAGATGATTGGCCCAGTCCGACAATGTCGGACGTTGGCCCTTCATCATTTCGTTTTTGCCGTCGAAGAAATCGCGGAACGACGATCCGGATACGTCGATGTAATCATCGCCGCGCTTGACGAAATACATCGGTACGTCGAGCGCATAATCGACCCAGCGCTCATAGCCCATGCCGTCTTCGAACGCCCACGGAATCATGCCGGCCCGTGCATTGTCGGTGTCGCGCCAGATTTCCGAACGAAACGACAGAAAGCCGTTCGGCTTGCCTTCGGTGAACGGCGAATTCGCAAACAGAGCAGTCGCCACCGGCTGCAACGCCACCGACACGCGCAGCTTCTTGACCATGTCCGCTTCTGAACAGAAGTCGAGATTGGTCTGCACCGTGCAGGTGCGATACATCATGTCGAGACCGTACTGGCCAACCTTGGGCATGTAGTTGGTCATGATCCTGTAGCGGCCCTTCGGCATCACCGGAATTTGCTTGCGCGACCATGACGGCGTCATGCCAAGGCCGAGAAAGCCAATGCCGAGCGGCGTCGCGATCTCGCGCACCTGCGCCAGATGCGCCATCAGTTCGGACGCGGTCTGATGCACGGTCTCGACCGGCGCGCCGGACAACTCGAACTGTCCGCCCGGCTCGAGCGAAATTGCGCCGCCGCCCGTGACATCGTGGAGGCCGATGATGTTGCCGTTCTCCATGATCGGATCCCAGCCGAGCAGCAGCTTCATACCTTCAAGCAGCGCACCGATTCCCCGCGACCCTTCATATGGAACGGGGTTGCGGCCCTCGAGCGTGAACGGCGTTTTCTCGTGCTCGGTACCGATGCGGAATTCGGATTTCGGCTTTTCGCCCGCTTCAAGCCACGCAACCAGTTCGTCGCGCGACGATAGCGGCGTCATATCGATCTGGTCACGCGCCATGAGAATTCCGGATGTGAGGCTTTGAGTCAGTTATCTTCGCGTACTCTGGTCGCAAAACCGGTTCTTGCTTTTGCGGAGTACGCTTTGTCCGCGCACGATGCAGGGCGACGCCACGAATGCAAGCATTCGTAATCGTGAGGGGTAAAGAATGCATCATCGCGCCGGCGCGGCTTCTTTGGAAGCCGGCACCGTCTGCGGCAAGGCAGCATTGCACGAGCAGCCGAGCCGATCGAGCAACCCACTGAGCTTGACCGCGTCTGCGTCCGACAATTTCGAGCCAATGTGGCGCTCGATCGCAGCGGAATACGAATTCCACATTTTCTTTTGCAGATCGCGGCCGGCATCGGTGATCTCGACAAACAATCCACGCTTGTCCATCTTGCACTCGCGGCGCGCGGCGAGACCTTCCTCGACCAGCCGGTCGATCAGGCGCGACGTCGAGTATTGCGGCAGCAGCATCTGCTTCTCGAGCTCGACCGGGCGCAGTTCGCCGCCAGGCGCGCGCGACAATTCGAGCAGCGCGTCGTACCAGGCAAGCGGCGGAAACCCCGCCTTCTTGAGATCCTGCTCGACCGCGCCAAGCACCCGGCCCTGAATCCGCATCAGGCGGATCCAGACTTCCGTCGCCTCGGTAGATGGTTTGCGTTTCATGGTATCGTCCGTATCGACCGCGCCAGAGTGTAGCCCAATAAATGCAGATGCATCAATGTTGACTGCTACATGCAAGTGCATTTAATGGACCCGTACCATATTTGCCAATGGTCCCCAGAAGGATACCTCCCATGAAGTTGTACTATTCACCCGGGGCTTGCTCGCTTTCCCCCCATATTGCCCTCAAAGAGGCCGGCGTTCCGTTCGATCTGGTCAAGGTCGATCTGAAAGCGAAGACGCTGGAGGACGGCAGCGACTATAAAAAGGTCAACCCCAAGGGTCAGGTTCCAGCGCTCGGCATGGACAATGGTGAAATTCTCACCGAAGGCCCGGTGATCGTGCAGATGATCGCTGACAAGGTGCCCGGCAAAAATCTGGTGCCGCCGAACGGCACCACCGAGCGCTACCGCGAGCAGGAGTGGCTCAATTTCGTGAGCACCGAACTGCACAAGAATTTCAGCCCGCTGTTCAATCCCGCGATCCCTGACGACGTGAAAATGTTTTTCAGAGACCGGATCATGGGCAAGTTCACCTACATCAACGATGCCCTTGCCGGTAAGGACTACCTGATGGGAAAGCAGTTCACGGTGGCCGATGGTTACCTCTACGCGATGCTGCGCTGGGCTGACGGCATGAAGATGGATTTGTCTTCACTGAAAAACCTGATCGCCTGCAAGGATCGCGTTGCTGCCCGTCCCAAGGTGCAGGAAGCACTCGCGGCCGAAGGCCTGCTGAAGGCATCCTGACGCGAGGCGATCTTGTGAATGCAAAAAGGGCTGGATCATCGATCCAGCCCTTTTTTGTTTACACTCTCCCACAAGGGAAAAGAGTTTTAAGCCGCGAGCTTCTTCGGTGCGAAACGCACGTAGAACGTCTCGCCCTTCGCAGCCATCTCGATCAGCAGCTTCGGTGGCGTAAAGCGCGAACCGAACTTGGCTTCCAGCTTCTGGCAGACTTCTACGAATGTCTTCGTTCCCATGAAATCGATATAGGACAGCGTACCGCCGGTGAACGGCGCGAAGCCGAATCCAAGGATCGAACCGACGTCTGCTTCGCGCGGGTCCGTAATCACATGATCTTCCACGGTGCGCGCGGCTTCCACGGCCTGCACCACCAGGAAGCGCTGTTTCAGTTCCTCGATGTCGATGGTGTCCGGATCGAGATGCTTCGGCTGCAACGTGGTCAGCTCGGGCCAGAGCTTCTTCTGACCCTTCCCCTTCTCCGGGTAATCGTAGAAGCCCTTGCCGTTCTTGCGGCCAAGGCGTCCGCGCTTTTCGACCATTTCGACCAGCAGCTTCTTCTGGTCCTGATCGACCGCCTGGGTGCCGATATCGGCTTCCGTTGCTTTGAGAATCTTCAGGGCGAGATCGATGGCGATTTCATCGTTGAGCGACAGCGGCCCAACCGGCATGCCGGCCATCTTGCCGACGTTCTCGATCATCGCGGGCGGCACGCCTTCGAGCAGCATCTCGTAGCCTTCGCCGATGTAACGCAGCACGCAGCGATTGGCGAAGAAACCACGCGAGTCATTCACCACAATTGGCGTCTTCTTGATCTGGCGGACGTAGTCGAGCGCAGTGGCGAGCGCGACATCGCCGGTGTTCTTGCCGACGATGATTTCCACCAGCATCATCTTTTCTACCGGCGAGAAGAAATGAATGCCGATGAATTTCGACTGGTCCTTCCACTCCTCGGCCAGCGAGTTGATCGGCAGCGTCGAGGTGTTGGATGCGAAGATGGCGTCAGAGCGCAGCAGTGGCTGCGCCTTGGCATAGGTCTCCGCCTTCACGCCGCGATCTTCGAACACCGCCTCGATGACGAGGTCGCAATCCTTGATCACGCTGTAGTCGGCACTCGCGGTGATGCGCGACAAAATTGCATCGCCGTCGGCCTGTTTCATGCGACCCTTGGCGACCTGACCGTCAACGGCGGCCTTGGCGTGGCCCTTGCCCTTGTCGGCGCTTTCCTGATCGCGGTCGATCAGCACGACCTCGATGCCTGCCTGCGCGGACACAAATCCGACGCTTGCGCCCATGAAGCCCGCGCCGATGACGGCGAGCTTCTTCACCTTGGTCGGCGGAACGTTCTGCGGACGGCGCGCGCCCTTGTTGAGTTCGCCCATCGACACGAACAGGCTGCGGATCATCGCCGCCGCTTCCTTCGAACGCAGTATCTTGGAGAAGTAACGCGACTCGACGCGGAGTGCCGCGTCCATCGGCAATTGCAGACCTTCATAGACGCACTGCATGATAGCGCGGGCCGCCGGATAATTGTCGTAAGTCTCGCGGCGGAAGATCGCATTCGCCGGAGGGAAGATCATGGTGCCGCCCTTGGAATAGACCGCACCGCTCGGAATCTTGAAGCCCTTCTCGTCCCAAGGTGCCGTAGCCTTGCCGCCGCCCTTGATCCAGTCTTTCGCGGTCTTGATGAGATCGGCCGCGGGCACCACGGCATCGACCAGCTTGGCGGCCTTGGCTTTGTTGAGATCGATCGCGTCGCCTTTCAGCAGCATCTGCAACGCATCCTGCGTCTGCATGATGCGCGGCAGGCGCTGGGTACCGCCGCCGCCGGGAAACAGGCCGACCTTGATTTCAGGCAGGCCGAGACGCGTTTTCGGATTGTCGGACGCAACGCGGTAGTGACAGGCGAGCGTCAATTCGAATCCGCCACCGAGCGCGAGACCGTTGATCGCAGCCACCCAAGGCTTGCCAGCCGTTTCGATATTGCGGAATGTTTGCGACAGCTGGCGGACATTGTCGAACAGGAATTTGTTCGCCGCTTCTTCGCCCTTCGACTTGAGCATCTCGACATAAGTGCGGTTCATGCCTTCCAGCATGGTGAGGTCCGCGCCTGCACAAAATGCTTCCTTGGCCGACGTGATGACGACGCCTTTGACAGCCGTATCGACGGTCAACTGCTTGACGATGGCATCGAGCTCAATGCCGGACGTCTCATCGACAACATTCATCGACTTGCCGGGAATGTCCCAGGTGACGAGTGCAATGCCGTCGGCGTCGGTCTCTACCTTGAAATTCTTGTAGGCCATATGATCGCTCCCTCGATGCCAGCAGCCATCAGGCGCGGCGGTTGTTTCTGCTCCCCGCCCCTTAACGGGAAGGGGGGGGATTCTTCCAACGTCAAAAGTCATCCCACCCCGGCTCACTTCGTTCGCCGACCCTCCCCATCGAGGGGAGGGATAAAGAATTAAACCCGCTCGATGATGGTCGCCGTGCCCATGCCGCCGCCGATGCACAGCGTGACAAGTGCCGTCGAAAGATTACGGCGCTCCAGTTCGTCGAGCACCGTGCCGAGGATCATCGCGCCAGTCGCGCCGAGCGGATGGCCCATGGCAATGGCGCCGCCATTGACGTTGATTTTCTCGTTGTCGATCTCGAACGCCTGAATGTAACGCAGCACAACCGACGCGAACGCCTCGTTCAGTTCGAAAAGGTCGATGTCCGACAGCTTCATGCCGGAGCGCTCCAGAACCTTCTTTGTCACATCGACCGGGCCGGTGAGCATCATCGCAGGCTCGGAGCCGATGTTGGCGAAGGCGCGGATTTTCGCGCGCGGCTTCAGGCCGCGTTTCGCGCCGCCTTCCTTGTTGCCGAGCAGAACCGCGCCTGCACCATCGACGATGCCGGAGGAATTACCGGCGTGATGCACGTAGTTCACCGCCTCGATCTCCGGATGCGACTGGATCGCGACCGCATCGAAACCGCCCATGGTGCCCATGGCGGCGAATGACGCCTGCAACTGTCCGAGCGACTGCATCGTCGTGGACGGACGCATATGCTCATCCTTGTCGAGGATGGTGATGCCGTTGATGTCCTTCACCGGGATCACGGAATTCTTGAAACGACCTTCATCCCACGCCTTCGCGGCGCGCTGCTGGCTCTGCACGGCGTAGGCATCGACATTGTCGCGCGAGAAGCCGTATTTGGTGGCGATCAGGTCCGCCGACACGCCCTGCGGCATGAAGTAGGTCGGCACCGCGATGGAAGGGTCCATCGGCCAGGCAGCACCCGAGGAGAGAATACCAACGCGGCTCATGGATTCCGCGCCGCCGCCGATGGTCATTTCGTGCTGGCCGGACATGATTTGCGCCGCCGCGAAATTCACGGCATCAAGCCCCGAGGCGCAGAAGCGGTTGATCTGAACGCCCGGCACCGAGGTGCCGTAACCGGCATTGATCGCGGCGAAGCGCGCAATGTCGCCGCCGGCCTCGCCGACCGGATCGACCACGCCCAACACCACGTCATCGATAGTGTCGGGCTGGATGTTATTGCGTTCCTTCAGCGCCTTCAGCGGCGCGGTGGCGAGTGCGAGCGCGGTCACTTCGTGCAGCGCGCCGTCCGATTTGCCTTTTCCGCGCGGCGTGCGGACGTGATCATAGATATATGCCTCGGGCATCACGCTCTCCTCAAAATGTCGATTGATCGATCGCTGTTGTGGCATCGCGCCGGGTACCGGCGCGATGAATTCGAGACCTCAGAACGCCTCGGCTGGCAATTCCATCATGGAGCCCGCGCCGGTCTGGATGCGCGACAGGCGCAGCGAAGTTTCCGGCAGCATCCGTTCCATGAAGAATTTGCCCGTGACAAGCTTGGTCTTCAGATAAGGCTGCTCGCCCGCATTCGCCAGCTTGTCCTGGGCAACCTTGGCCATGCGCGCCCACATATAGCCGAGCGCGACGAGGCCGAAGAGATGCAGGTAGTCGGTAGAGGCCGCACCGGCATTGTCGGGCTTCGCCATTGCGTTCTGCATCAGCCACATGGTGGCCTGCTGCAAATCTTTGATCGAAGTGCTGAGCGGCGCGATGTAGGGCTTCATCGCCTCATCCGCGCTGTTGTCCTTGGCGAAGGCCGCGACCTCGTTGAAGAACGCGGTGATCGCGCGGCCTCCATCGCGGCCGAGCTTGCGGCCGACCAGATCGAGCGCCTGAATGCCGTTGGCGCCTTCATACAGCATCGAAATCCGCGCATCGCGCACGAACTGCTCGACGCCGGTTTCCTGAATGTAGCCGTGACCGCCGTAAACCTGCTGCGCCGCAACTGCATTGGCAAATCCAACGTCAGTCAGCATGCCTTTGACCACCGGCGTGAGAAGCCCCATGTGATCGTCGGCTTCCTGGCGCTGCTTCGGATCGTCGGAGCGATGCGCAAGATCGCTCTTGAGCGACGTCCACACCACCAGCGCGCGCGCAGCTTCGTTGAAAGCGCGAATCGTCAGCAGCGTGCGGCGAATATCCGGATGCACGATGATCGGATCGGCAGGCTTGTCCTTGGCCTGCGCGCCAGTCAGCGCACGGCCCTGCAAACGCTCCTTCGCGTAGGCGGCAGCGTTCTGATAGGCGACCTCGGATTGCGCGAGACCCTGCACGCCGACGCCAAGCCGCGCCTCGTTCATCATGACGAACATCGCCGCCATGCCCTTGTTCTCTTCGCCGACCAGCGTTCCCACCGCATTGTCGAAATTCAGAACGCAGGTGGAATTGCCATGAATTCCCATCTTGTGTTCGATCGACCCGCACGACACGCCGTTTGGCGCACCGAGCGAGCCATCGGACTTGATGATCATCTTCGGCACTACGAACAGCGACACACCCTTGATACCCGCAGGCGCGCCTTCGATCCGAGCCAGCACGAGATGCACAATATTTTCGGTGAGATCCTGTTCACCGCCCGAGATGAAAATCTTGGTGCCGGTAATCTTGTAGGTGCTGTCAGCCTGCTTCACCGCCTTGGTGCGCATCAGGCCGAGATCCGTGCCGCATTGCGGCTCGGTGAGGTTCATGGTGCCGGCCCATTTGCCGGCGACCATGTTAGGCACGAATGTTTTCTTCTGTTCGTCTGAGCCATGCACGAGAAGCGCCGCCATCGCGCCCTGCGTCAGGCCAGGATACATGCCGAAGGCCATGTTGGCCGACGACACAAATTCGCTCACCGTTTGCGACAGCAACAGCGGAAGCCCCTGCCCGCCATACTCTTGCGGCGCCGACAGTCCGAACCATCCGCCATCAGCAAACTGCTTGAATGCCTCCTTGAAGCCGGTCGGCGTCGTCACCCGCCCGTCGTCATGGCGCGTGCAGCCTTCAAGATCGCCGATGCGATTGAGCGGCTGAAGCACCTGCTCGGTGAATTTGGCGGCCTCGTCGAGTATCGCTTCGCGCACGTCGGCGGAAGCGTCGCTGAAGCCGGGCAGATTGTCGTATTTATCGACCTGAAAAACGTCGTTGAGGAGGAAGCTCACATCTTGCACGGGGGCTTTGTAAGTCGGCATGACATCCTCTCGGCTGGACCAAAGGCGGCTCTCAATAGAAGCTTTTTTGCAATGCGGCAACGGCTTGCGAAACCCTATGCGCAATCAGTTGCATAAACGAGGCCTGACGGCGGCAGAGCTGATCCGCGTCCGTTTTAGATCCCACAAGGCACACCCATCCGGTCCCACTGTGCGCAGCCGACATCAAAGGCGGCAAAACACAGTTTTTCGGCCCGGACGGCCAGCTCATTAACCCGTTATTTACCGTAACAGGAAAAAGTCGGCACCGGAAACAAGCGCCCTGCGTCGAAATTTGGTTGTCTCTTCAACGGGACGCGGAGCGATTGAAGCGCCAAGGCAGGAGCCAGGCGCCGGGACCGGACCAGGGCATGGCATCGCGCGTATCGTGGAGTGTTGACGGAATCGAGCCATCGGTCCGCGAAAGGGCCGAAGCATCCGCTCGGCGCGCCGGTATGTCCTTGGGCGACTGGCTGAATTCCGCAATCGGCGCACCCGCACCAGAGCCCCGCGAGGCTCAGGATGTCGCGGAAATCCACAAGCGTCTGGATTCGATCGCCCGCCAGGTCGAGCAAATGTCGCACGTGCCTGGAGCGGCAAAGGGCGACCCCGCGGTCGCGCGGCAACTGAACGACGCTATTTCGCGGCTGGACGCCCGGCTGTCACACATTTCCGGAAACGGCGCGCCTCACGCCGAACCGCAGCGGCCGATCCCCGCCTATCGTCCGGCACCGATGAGTTCGCCGGCGATGTCGCCCACCGCCTCGCCAATGGACTTTTCGATCGCTGAAATCGTTGCGCGCCAAGGCGAACTCGACGGCATTGCGCCGCGCGTCATGCCCCAGCGTATGGCCGCACCGCTCATCCAGCCGCAGGCCGACTTCTCCGGTCTGGAGCGGCAATTGTCCCACATCACCAGCCAGATCGAGACGCTGCGTCACCCCGACAGCATTGAACAATCGATTGCATCGTTCCGCGGTGAACTGACCGATATCCGTCAGGCCATCACCGAAGCCATGCCGCGACGGGCAATCGAATCGCTCGAAGGCGAAATCCGCTCGCTGGGACGGCGCATCGACGAAACCCGCCAAAGCGGCGTCGATGGCACGGCTCTCGCAGGCATCGAACGCGCCCTCAGCGAAATCTATGGAGCGCTGCGGACGCTGACGCCATCCGAGCAACTTGCGGGATTCGACGAAGCAATCCGCAATCTCGGCAGCAAGATCGATCAGATCGTGCGCACCAGCCACGACCCCGGTACAATCAACCAGCTCGAAGACGCCATCGCGGCGCTCAAGGCGATCGTGTCCAACGTCGCCTCCACCGAGGCGCTGAACGAACTCGCCGGTCACGTCCAGACGCTGTCGGGCAAGGTCGATCAGCTTGTCCGTTCCGGCGGCAATAACGACATCCTGTCGGCTCTCGAGCAGCGAATCGCCGTGCTAACGTCGGCGCTGGAGCAGCGCGACCGCCCAGCCACCGGCGATACCATTTATTTCGACAACGCGGTGCGCACGATTTCGGACCGGCTCGATCATCTTCAGGTCGGCAACGACAGCGCATCGTCGCTCGGCCACGTCGAGCAGCGGGTGCACCACCTGCTCGAGCGGCTGGAGATGTCCGAGACGCGCGGCGGTAGCGGAAATCTCGCGCGCGTCGAGGAAGGCCTCTCCGATATTCTGCGCCATCTCGAACAGCAGCGCGTCAACGCAAGCGATGCGGGACTTCGCGGCGCTGCGCCGATGGATGGCGCTCTCGTCGATACCATCAAGCGCGAACTTACCGACATTCGCCATAGCCAGTCGGAGACCACCCGTCACACTCAGGATTCGCTCGAAGCCGTCCACAACACGCTCGGCCATGTGGTTGATCGCCTGGCACAGATCGAGGGCGATCTGCGAACCGCGCGATCAGCGCCACCCGCACGCGAGATGCAACGCGATACGCCGCCGCTTGAACAGCGCAGCCGCGACAGCTTTGCGCCGGAACCGCCGCATGCCGCAGCGTCCTTCGTGCCATCGCCACGTCCCGAACTGCCAAATCCCGCTGCGGCGCAGGCACCTGTCCTCCGTGCGCCCGTCGCGCGCGAACTGGCCATGTCGGACGTGGAACTTCCGCGTCAGCCGATCGAGGCTCCGCACGCGGCCGCCGCGCCGCCGGCCATGCAGCGGCCTACCCCGTCGCCACGCAACCCGATTGACCCGAACCTGCCGCCGGACCATCCGCTCGAGCCCGGTACCCGGATGCAGCCGATCCGCAGCGGTCCGACGCCGTCGGAACGCATCGCCGCATCGGAAGTGGTGCTGAGCGAGATCGCAGCAGATCAAAGCGCGCCTGTCAGTTCGTCCAATTTCATTCAGGCCGCGCGGCGCGCGGCGCAGGCTGCAGCAACCGCCGCGCCGCCAGCAGGATCAAAACCGAACCGCGTCACGGCCCTGAACGATGCAGCGCGCACCGCAGCCAAGGCGATGACCAGCGGGGAATCCGCAATCTCCTCCAGGATTCGCGCGCTTCTCGTGGGCGTCAGCGTCATTGTGATCGTGCTCGGCACCGTCAAGATGGGCATGAATCTTCTCGGCGGCCAGGACAGCGCAGGCTCGACGCCCGCCGCCGAATCCAGCGCCGTGACACCTGTGACGCCACCACCGGCCAACGACAGCGGGCCGCGCTCCGACATCGCACCGCCTGCGATGCCGTCGATCACATCGCCAACGCCGATCGATCGCCAGTCGATGAACACGCAAACTCCGATCTTCACCGCACCTCCCGCGATGCCGGTCTATCCGGTCGCGACGCCGTCGTCAGTCCCGGCAGCCATGCCCGACGTCACGGGGTCGATTGCCGCTGCACAAGACAGAATTTCCGTTACTCTTCCGCCCACGGCAAAAGGCAAAGCCAAAGCCGTACTGGTGCCGGTGTCAGACAAATTGCCTGAACAGATCGGCGGTCTCGCGCTGCGCAACGCAGCCAGCAAGGGCGACCCCGGTGCCGCTTTCGAGATCGGCGTCCGCTATGCCGAAGGCAAAGGCGTTGCGCCCGATTTCGGGGAAGCCGCCAAATGGTATCAGCGCGCTGCCCAGGGCGGCATCGTTCCGGCGACCTTCCGCCTTGGAACGCTTTACGAAAAGGGTCTTGGCACCAAGAAGGACGCCGAGGCTGCAAGCCGCTATTATCTGGAAGCGGCCGAAAAAGGCAGCGCCAAGGCCATGCACAATCTCGCGGTACTCGATGCCGACGGCGGCGGCAGCGGCCCGAACTACAAGAGCGCATCGCAGTGGTTCCGCAAGGCTGCCGAACGCGGCGTCGCCGACAGCCAGTTCAATCTCGGAATTCTTTATGCGCGCGGCATCGGCGTGGAGCAGAATCTCGCGGAATCCTTCAAGTGGTTCAGCCTCGCCGCCGCGCAGGGCGACGCGGATTCGATCCGGAAGCGCGACGACGTGGCCAAACGCCTCGATCCGCAGTCGCTCGCAGCCGCCAAACTGGCAATCCAGACCTTCACCCCCGAACCGCAGCCCGACGACGCCGTCGCCGTCGGCGCGCCCGCCGGGGGATGGGACGTCGCGCCGGCCGCGAAAACCTCCGCCAAACCGTCCGCCAGCAAGCCCGCCACCACCAAGAGCGCGGCCCGTTAACATCAACGATTCACCACTTTGAATGTTGACGAGCGGCCAGACCTCAAAGTCTGGCCGATGCCGGATTCTTTAACCCAACTGCGCGCAATTTCGGCTAAGCAGGGGCGCGGCGCATCACCCGCGTCGCGGCAGTTTCAATGCTGCGCAGGGCAGGATGCGGCCCCGCGCCGAACATCAAGCGAACGCGCGTGCAACTCTTCCTTCCGATCGCCGACATTCCGGTCAATGTGTTTCTCATCCTGGGGATGGGCGCGGCGGTCGGATTCGTGTCCGGCATGTTCGGCATCGGCGGCGGCTTCCTGATGACGCCGCTGCTGATTTTCATCGGCATTGCCCCCGCGGTGGCGGTCGCCTCGGTGTCCAGCCACATGGCAGCCTCGTCGTTTTCCGGCGCGCTGTCTTACTGGCGGCGGCGCGCGATCGACCCTGCGCTATCCATGGTTCTGCTCAGCGGCGGCGTGGTCGGCACCGCCTTGGGCGTCTGGATCTTCACGCTGCTGCGATCCGTCGGCCAGCTCGATCTCATCATCGCACTGTCTTACGTGGTGCTGCTGACCGCCGTGGGAACGCTGATGTTCCTGGAAGGCTTCCGCGCCATCATGCGCGCGCGGAGCGGCAATACCGTGATCGCGCGACGGGCGCGGGCACAGGGGTGGATTCTGAGCCTGCCGCTCAAGATGCGCTTCAAGCGCTCCAAGATTTATCTGTCGGTCATCCCCATTATCGCCATCGGACTGATCGTCGGTTTTCTCGGCGCCATCATGGGCATCGGCGGCAGCTTCCTGCTGATCCCGATCATGATCTACGTCCTGCGCGTGCCGACCTCGACCGTCATCGGCACGGCGATGGCGCTGACACTGGTGACCATGCTGGTCGCGACCGTTTTGCATGCCACGACCAATCATCTTGTCGATGCCGTTCTGGCCCTGGTGCTGATGGTCGGCGGCGTGATCGGCGCGCAGTTCGGCGCGCGCGCAGGCCAACGCATTCGCAGCGAGCATTTGCGGCTGTTGCTTGGGCTTTTGATCCTGTCGGTAGGCATCCGGTTCGCCGTCGAACTGGTGATCCGGCCGGACGAGCTTTATTCCATTCGCGATCTGGGAGTGAGCGGATGAGACGCCACGCGCTCCTCTCGCTCGCAGGACTTGCAATCGCACTCATCGCAAGCAGCGCTGCGCGCGCCGAAAGCCTGATCGTGTCGGTCTCGAACCACCGCATCACCGTGACGCCGAATTACTCAGGCGAGGAACTGGTTCTGTTCGGTTCCATCGAACGCGACAGCAAATCCCGCCCACCCGGCACCAGCTACGACATCGTCGTCACTGTGAGCGGGCCGCGAGCCGACATGGTCACGCGGCGCAAGGAGCGCAAGCTCGGCATCTGGATCAACGTCGACTCGCGCGAGTTCATTCAGGTGCCCTCCTATCTTGGCATTTTTTCCAACAAGCCGGTCGAAGACATCGCGCCGACTGACGTTCAGCGACGGCAACAACTGGGGTTGAACAACACGCTGCTGCCACAGCGCATGGGACCAGACGTGGCGAATGTCGTGGCAAGCGATCCTTTCAGGTCCGCGTTCGTGCGGCTTCGCACCGAACATGGCTTGTACCGCGAGCAAACCAGCGCCGTTACGTTTCTCACGCCTACATTGTTCCGCACCGGCATTCCAATTCCTGCCGAAGTCACCATCGGTGCCTACGACGTGGAAATCGAACTGTTCGCCAACGGTGCGTTCATTGCGAAAACAGAAACCGCATTCGAGATCGTCAAGGTCGGCTTCGAGCAATTTGTCGCCAACTCCGCGCGGCACCACGGACTGCTCTATGGCCTGGCAACTGCTCTCATGGCGCTGATGACCGGCTGGCTCGCCTCTGTCATTTTCCGCAGGGATTGAGCTTAACTGCGTGCGGCATCGCCGCCGCAACGTCCATGAGCAAGACTGGGTGCCGTGACGGGAAAGCCTAACAGCAGCGCGACGCTGCGATGATGTGTACACGTCGGTCACCGAGCACGTGCGCGGTGAAGGCAAGTCTCTGGAAGATAGTCGCGAAAGCGGCATCGCGGATGCTGAGTCCGCCCGTATAGGCTCCGAAAGCCGGCATCACCGCCCGTTCGCCATCGCTGGCGAAACATCTTCGCTCGACCGAACGCCCCCGCGTCGAGACTCGCGCTTTCGGATGCAGATGGCCTGCGATTTCTCCCACCGCGCCCGTCGGCTCATGCCGGAACATGATCGGCCCAACCGCCACTTCATCGGCCACGGCACCGCCTAGATTGCGCGGCAACGCCGGATCGTGATTTCCGGAAATCCAGATCCAGTCCCGCCCTGCCTGCAACGCGCCGAGTGCGTCGCGATCGCTTGGCGAGAGCCGCTCATGCGCGTCGCGGTCGTGAAAACTGTCGCCGAGCGCGATCACCATGCGCGGCTCGTGCCGCGCGATCACCGCGCGCAATCTTTCAAGCGTCGCCGCGGTATCGAATGGCGGCAGCAGCACGCCGCGCTGCGCAAAGCTGGAACCCTTTTCAAGATGCAGGTCTGACACCACGAGAAGGCGCTCATCTTCCCAGAACAGCGCACCGGCGAGATCGGCCGCAAAGATGATGCCGGCGACACTGATCGCGTTTGTCTCACCTCTGGATTGCGCGGCCAGCATTGGTCCCGTCGTCATTTTCGTGACATCGCCTCTTTCACGAGTTCGTCGGCAGCTTCCGCCAGCAACTCGTCGGAAGCCTCGCCATAAACCGCTTCGCGGCCGATTTCCAGCATCACCGGCACCGCCAGCGGCGAAACCCGCTCAAGTTCCTTGTGCGTGATTCGGCCCTTGATCCGCGTCAGCATATCGCTCAGGCGGCGAATATCCAGCAGTCCGGTGGCAGCATCGGCGCGCGCCGCGCGCAGCAGCACATGATCTGGCTGGTGCTTGCGCAGCACGTCGTAAACCAGGTCCGTCGAAAACAGCACCTGCCGGCGGGACTTCTCCTCCCCGGTGAAGCGCCGCGCGATCAATCCCGAAATTACCGCGCAGGTGCGGAATGTGCGCTTCATCAGCGCCGATTCCGCGAGCCACGCTTCGAGATCGTCGCCGAGCATATCGGGATCGAACAACGTGTCCAGATCGAGACGTCCGTTGCGAATCATCGCCGACATGTCGCCGAGCGACCACACGGCGAGTGCGTACTCATTGGCGACGAATCCCAAAGGTTTCGCCCGCCCGCGCTCCAGCCGCCGCGTCAGCAACATGCCGAGCGTCTGATGCGCAAGGCGGCCTTCGAACGGATAGCAGACGAGATAGTGCTTGTCCCCGCGCGGAAAGGTCTCGACCACAAGCTCGCGCGGCCCCGGCACGCGGGAGAAATGCGCCTGCAGGGTCAGCCATTCGCGGACCTGATCGGGCAAGCCTTTCCACGCACTCTGATCGGCGAGCAGAAGGCGCACGCGCTCGGCCAGATAAGTCGAAAGCGGGAACTTGCCGCCCGCATAAGACGGCACTTTTGCATCTGCATCGTTCGCACGGGAGACATAGACTTCGTCTTCCATCAACGCCTCATAACGCACGACTTCGCCGCCGAACACGAAGGTGTCGCCGGCAACCAGTCCCTCAATGAAATACTCCTCCACCTGACCCAGCATGCGCCCGCCGCGCGCGATCGCGCCGGTCGAACCGCCACCGCGCGTCCTGCCGCGCACCAGCTTCACCTTCAACATCGGTTCTTCGACGATGGTACCGACATTCAGGCGGTAACTCTGTCGCACGCGCGGATTGGTGACGCGCCACTTCTCGTCCTTGTCCTGTTTGATGCGGGCGAAACGCTCGTAGCTTTTCAGCGCGTATCCGCCGGTGGCGACGAAATCGACCACATCGTCGAAATCCCTGCGCGCCAGATCGTTGTATGGCGCGGCGGTGCGGACCTCGCCGTACAGATCATCCGCCAGAAACGGCTCGCCACAGGCGCGGCCGAGCACGTGCTGGGCCAGCACGTCGAGCGAGCCGGTGCGCTGCGGGGGCGTGTCCTGCGCGTTTTCCGCCACTGCGTCGATAGCGGCGCGGCACTCCAGCACCTCGAAACGATTGGCCGGTACCATGACGGCGCGCGACGGCTCGTCGAGCCGATGATTGGCGCGGCCGATCCGCTGCATCAGCCGCGATGCGCCCTTCGGCGCGCCGACATTGATGACGAGATCGATGTCGCCCCAGTCGATGCCGAGGTCGAGCGACGAGGTGCAGACCACGCCGCGCAGCTTCCCAGCCGCCATCGCGTCCTCGACCTTGCGCCGCTGCGCGACGTCGAGCGAACCGTGATGCAGCGCGATTGCCAGTCCGTCCTCGTTCATGCGCCAGAGATCCTGAAACAGCATCTCTGCCTGCGCGCGGGTATTGACGAAAATCAACGACGTCTTGTTGGCCTTGATGAGATCGTAGATCTCGCCAAGCGCGTGGCGCGCCATGTGCCCGGCCCACGGCAGCCGCTCCTTGGTATCGAGCATCTCGACAATGGGGGCGGCGCCTGCGTTGGCCACCACGAGATCGGCCATGTTGGTGAGGCCGTCGTTCTGCGGCACCAGATAACGGCAAAGATCATCCGGCTCGGCGACCGTTGCCGACAGGCCAATGGTCGTCGCGTGAGGAGCCAGCCGCCACAGCCGCGCCAGCCCAAGCGACAGCAGATCGCCGCGCTTCGAGGTCACCAATGCGTGCAGTTCGTCGAGCACGATGCGCTTGAGGGTTGAGAACAGATATGGCGCATCGTCGGACGACAGCAGCAATGCCAGTTGCTCCGGCGTCGTCAGCAGGATGTCCGGTGGATATTTGCGCTGGCGCTGCCGGCGCGACACCGGGGTGTCGCCGGTGCGGGTCTCGACGCGGATCGGCAGGTTCATGTCTGCGACGGGGCGCTCGAGGTTGCGCGCGATATCGACCGCCAGCGCCTTCAACGGCGAAATGTAAAGCGTGTGAAGGCCGCCGCTGCGGGTGACGCCGCGGCCGGTCGAAACTGCTTTGGCCGACGACCGCGACATTGGAGAAACACTGAGTTCCACCAGCGTCGGCAGGAATCCCGCCAGTGTCTTGCCCGCTCCTGTCGGTGCGATCAGCAGCGCCGAGCGATTATCGCGAGCTTTCCGAAGAAGATCGATCTGGTGGGCGCGCGGCGACCAGCCCCGCGCAGCGAACCAGCGCAAGAAATTTTCGGGCAGCAATTGATCTGTCGATTTAAGGTCTGGCGCGTCCACGCCCTAGAGGTAAGGCGTCGCCCGGTCGCGGTCGAGGGCAGAGACGGGAAATTCGCCTTCTCCGTCATCGGCCGCAGCTAAACTTTGCTCGCAGTGGCGACCAGACCCGGCACGTCCTCTCCGGCTTCGGTGCGGGTGGATGCGGGCGCGATAGCGCAGAGCGTCAATCCAGCATCTGCAATCGTCGCGCGCAGATAATCCGCACTGTGAGCGTAGCGCAGTCCACGGCCGAGGATCACACCCTTGCCCACATGGGTCTCCGCCGTGAACGCCAGCAAGCCTTGCGGCTCCAGCACGCGCGCAGCCTCTCGCAGCAACACTTGCAGTTCCGGCACATAGACGAAAGCATCGGCCGCCAGAATGAGAGCCGCGCTGGCGTCGCCCTCCGCGTAAAGCCCCTGCAACATATCCGTGACCTCAAGACGCGCATAAAGCCCGGTGGCGCGAGCGCGCTCGATCATGCCCGGCGAGAGATCGATGCCGACAAACTCGTCAACCATTGAGGCGAACTCGCGCGCGGCCAGGCCTGTCCCGCACCCGAGATCGACGACGCGTTTGAAGCGCACCGGAAGCTTTGCTGCGTGGCGCGCTGCCAGCACCGCCTTGAGCAAAACCTGCGGCCCGCAATAATCCAGATCGTTCACAAGCGTCTTGTCGAATCGTGGCGCATACTGATCGAACAATGCGCGGACATAGCCGGGCGGCATGGCTGAAAGATCCTCCGCGCCGAGCCGCATCAACCGCAGTTGCGCCCCGTGCTTGTCGTCGGGATCAGCCTCTCGCGCACGGCGATAGGCGGCAATCGCCTCGTCGCGAGCCCCGAGTTGTTCGCGAAGATCGCCAAGGGAAAACCACGCCGATGCAAAGCCTGGTTCAAGTTCAATCGCCTGCGCCATGAGATCGGCGGCAGCGGCCAGATCGCCGCGCATTTGCAGGTCGCGCCCGAAATCGAAACGCCGGTCGGCGATCAGGTTTCCCGACGACAGGAACAACGAGGCGGGCATGGACTTGACCTGAACCTGACCTGCGCGGATGGCCCGCGAAAATTCAATGAAAGCCCTGTTTTAGCGACCCTTCGCCGGGCTCGAACAATAGCCCGGTCAACCTATATGAAGTCCATGCGTCCGCAAGACATCCTCATGCCCGTTGCCGCCGGCCTGTGCTGCAAGCCCGGCGGCTTTCATATCGACCCGGTGCGTCCGGTCGAGCGCGCGCTGATCACGCACGGCCATTCCGATCACGCCCGCCCCGGCCACGGCGCCGTACTCGCCACCCAGGAAACTCTCGACATCATGCGGCTGCGCTACGGCGACAACTTCGCTGGCAGCACGCAGACGATTTCTCATGGCGAAAAGATCAAGCTCGGCGATGTCAGCGTGACATTCCACCCTGCCGGGCATGTTCTCGGCTCGGCGCAGGTCGCGGTCACCAGCGGCAAGACCCGCATCGTTGCGGCCGGCGACTACAAGGACGCCCCCGATCCGACCTGCGCACCATTCGAGGTGGTACCGTGTGATGTCTTCATCACCGAAGCGACTTTTGGACTGCCAGTGTTTCGCCACGGCGACGCCGCAGGCGAGATTGCCAAGCTGCTCGACTCAGTGGCGCTTTTCCCGGAGCGCGCACATCTTGTCGGCGCGTATTCCCTCGGCAAGGCGCAGCGTGTGATCGCACTGATACGTGCTGCGGGCTACGACGCACCGATCTATCTGCATGGCGCGATGGAGAAGATCATGCGCTACTATGAAAGTCGCGGCATTGCGCTCGGTAATCTGCGGATGGCGAAAGGCATGACGAAAGCCGACCTCGCCGGCACTGTTACGCTCGCGCCGCCCTCCGCGATTACCGACATCTGGACAAGACGATTCCCCGATCCGGTCGCAGCCTTCGCATCGGGCTGGATGCGGGTGCGCGCCCGTGCGCGGCAAAAAGGCATCGAACTGCCACTGGTGATTTCGGATCACGCCGACTGGGACGGCCTGTGCGCCACTATCGCGGCGACGGGTGCCGGCGAAATCTGGGTCACGCACGGCCAGGAAGATGCGCTGGTCCACTGGTGTCAGGGCAAGGGGCTGAAGGCCCGGCCGCTCGCGATGGTCGGATATGGCGACGAGGATGAGCACGGTATGGTGCCGGATGAGGCCGAGACGCCATGAACCGTTTTGCGCATCTGCTCGACCGCATTGCCTACGAACCCGGACGCAACAACAAGCTGCGCTTAATCACCAGTTACTTTCGCGATACACCGGATCCGGATCGTGGCTACGCGCTTGCTGCACTCACTGGCGCGCTGTCGTTCCGCCATGCCAAGGCGGGATTAATCCGCGACCTCGTCGCCGCGCGCACCGATCCTGTGCTGTTCGCACTGTCCTATGACTACGTCGGCGACCTGTCGGAGACCGTCGCGCTGATGTGGCCGGCGGAGATGCATACCACCAATTCCCGGCCGCCTCCGACGCTCACCGACGTCATCACCACCTTCAACACGCTGGGCAAGACCGAAATCCCGGCACAGTTGACACGCTGGCTCGATGAGCTTGACGAGACCGGCCGCTGGGCATTGCTCAAGCTCGTTACCGGCGGTTTGCGTATCGGCGTTTCGGCGCGGCTGGCCAAAACCGCCGCCGCTGCCCTCGGCGACAAGGACGCGCATGATGTTGAACTGATCTGGCCCGGCCTCGCGCCGCCTTATCTCGACCTGTTCGCGTGGCTGGAAGGCCGCGCCGAGAAGCCGGTCAACCGCGATCCCGCACCGTTTCGACCTGTGATGCTGGCGCACGCCATTGAAGAAACCGACTTCGCAAGTCTTGTGCCTGAGGACTTCACAGCGGAATGGAAATGGGACGGCATACGCGTGCAGGCGGTGAGCGGGCGGGACGAAGGTGGCCTCCTCGTGACACGTTTGTACTCGCGTACAGGCGAAGACATCACCAAGAGTTTTCCAGATCTGGTGCCGTCATTGAGATTGCCTGGCGCGATCGACGGCGAGTTGCTGGTGCTGCGCGAAGGGCGCGTGCAGACATTCAATGTTCTTCAACAACGCCTCAACCGAAAATCCGTGACTCCAAAACTGGTGAAGGACTATCCGGTCCATCTGCGCGCCTACGATCTTCTGAGCGACGGCGCCAACGATTTGCGCATGCTGACGTTCTTTGAGCGCCGCGCCAAGCTCGAAGCCTTCGTTGCACAACTGGCCGATCCACGCATTGATTTGTCACCCCAAGTGCCATTCGGGACATGGCGCGAACTTGCTGCCGCGCGCGCTGATCCCGCAAGCGCGGAGGCCGGCGACGACTCAGACGCTGTCGAGGGCATCATGCTCAAGCGCCGTGACGCGCCGTATCTGCCGGGCCGGCCCAAAGGACAATGGTGGAAATGGAAGCGCGATCCGCACATCATCGACGCGGTGCTGATGTACGCGCAGCGAGGGCACGGCAAACGGTCGTCGTATTATTCAGACTACACTTTCGGCGTCTGGACCCACGGCGACGACGGCGATCAACTCGTGCCGATCGGTAAAGCCTATTTCGGGTTCACCGACGAGGAGTTGATTCAAATCGACCGGTTTGTACGGCGTCACACCACCGAGAAATTCGGCCCGGTGCGTCATGTGGTTCACGAACCCGATCAGGGGCTGGTATTCGAGGTCGCTTTCGAAGGACTGGCGCGCTCTGCGCGGCACAAATCGGGCGTCGCCATGCGCTTTCCGCGAATCAGTCGGCTGCGGTGGGACAAGCCACCGCGCGATGCCGATCGGCTGGAAACACTTGAACGAATGTTAATCTCGGAAGCCAAAATTCCATCCCCTGCGGATGCCGATAGCCATTGAAGCGCCCAAGACAGTCCCCCATGTGGCATGATAGTGTGGGCGACGCGCACACGATGACTTCAGGAGACGACGATGCCGGATGACGTGAGAGAACTGCCAGCCAGGAACCACGACAACCTGTCGCGCTTTCTCGGCGGATCGCCGCTGGCGGTGCTGCTGCGGCTGGTGCTGCTGTCGCTGCTCGTCGGAGTCGTGCTTGCCGCGATCGGTTTCGACCCCTGGAACATCGTTTACAGCCTCCGTCGCCTGATCGACTGGATCTGGAATCTGGGCTTCGATGCCATTAACGGTCTGTGGCGTTACTTCCTGCTCGGCGCGGTGATCGTGGTGCCGATTTGGCTGATCTCCCGGCTGTTCGGCGCCAGCACCAACCGCCGCTAGATCACCGGCCAGGGTTCTGCCGTGATCGTCGCAGCATCCGCGCCGACGATTCCAGACAACTGGTCGCGCCCGGTTCGCCGCAGCGTGGACAGCAAATCGCTCTTGATGTCTTCGACGAGCCCGAGACCCTTGTAGATCAGCGACGAATAAAGCTGGATCAGGGTCGCGCCGGCGCGAATTTTCATCAGCGCCGCGCCGCCGGTGTCGATGCCGCCGACGCCGATCAGCGGAAACGCGCCTTCCGCGCGCACATAGGTTTCCGCCACCATGCGCGTGGACAATCTCAGCAGCGGCCGCCCTGACAACCCGCCCTGCTCTTTGGCCCGCGCCTGATCGCGCAATGTCGAGGGCCGCGACAACGTCGTGTTGGCGACGATCATGCCATCGACGCGGCGCGAGCGCGCGATGTGCACCACGTCGTCGAGTTCCTGCAATGTCAGGTCGGGCGCGATCTTCAGCAGCAAGGGCGAATCACCCGCGTTCCTGCGCACGCGCTCGCGCGCATCCACCACGCGCGCCAGCAAATCGTCGAGCGCCGCCGCCTGTTGCAGATTGCGTAGCCCCGGCGTGTTGGGCGACGACACATTGATGGTGAAATAGCTCGCCACCGGCGCAAACAGTTCGATCTGCCGGACATAGTCCGCCGTGCGATCCGGCGAATCCTTGTTGGCGCCGACATTGACACCGACAATGCCGCCGTGCCGCGCGCGGGTCGCCAGCCTGCGCAGCACGGCCTCCGCGCCGTCATTGTTGAAGCCCATCCGATTGATGACGCCGGAATCCTGCTCCAAGCGAAACAATCGCGGGCGCGGATTGCCCTTCTGCGGCTTCGGCGTCACCGAACCGATTTCGACAAAACCAAATCCCAGCCGCAACAGCGCGTCGGGCACTTCGGCGTTCTTGTCGAATCCGGCCGCCATACCAACAGGGTTCGGAAAATTCAGCCCGAACGCGCGCACCGCGAGAGCCGGTTTGTCCGCACGCGGCTTCGCCGCCGGCAGCATGCGCAATCCGCCGATCGCCAGCCGGTGCGCGTCTTCCGGATCGAGTCGCCGCAGCAGCGGCAAGGTGAGGGCATCGAATGCGCGGATCACGAGGCAAGCTCCGGAAGTTCGTGCGAACCGTCCGAGCGGGCGCGCAGGTCGAGGATGTTTGTCACGGCGCCGAGATCGAGCTCGCCATAGAGATGCGGGAAAAGCTCGCCGCCACGCGAAGGCTCCCATCTGAGCGCATCGCCGAGCGCGCCCGCATCGACCGCGATCAGAAACAGTCCGGTCTGTCCGGAAAAATGCTTCTGCGCAGTGCCTGCAACCTGGGACGCCGTGGAAAAATGGATAAAGCCGTCGCGCCGGTCGTCGGCACTGCCACGAAAGACCCCTTGCCGCTCGGCCTCGCGCCAGGCCGAAGCCGGGCAAATTTTATAGATCACAGGCACGCAGGCTTCCAGATTGTTGCTAGTCGTTGAATTATCTCATGAATTTTCGGGAAACCCCGAACTGTTGGGAGACCGTATCGGCGCACTCCGGTCACTTCAAGGGCGAGATCCAGATTGCTCTCGCCGATTGCAGGGCGCTCCGATTCGAGGTAATAATTCCTAGCCAATTGAACAAATTCACTGCCCGGCCCGGTCGGCTGGGCCAGACACCCGGCCAACACCATGCTGACCCACGATCAAATCTGGAATGCGCTGGATCGTCTCGCCGAACGGGCCGGACTGTCTGCATCCGCGCTCGCAAAGCGTTCAGGTCTCGATCCCACCACCTTCAACAAGTCAAAGCGCATCACGCCGGACGGACGCGAGCGCTGGCCCTCCACCGAATCGGTGGCCAAGGCGCTGGCCGCCACCGGCGTCACCGTCGATACATTCGTGCAGTATATCGAAGGAACCGCACGCTCGGCTCAGTCCGTGCCATTGCTTGGCTTCGCCGAAGCCGGCAGCGGCGGCTATTTCGACGATGGCGGATTTCCCGTCGGCAAGGGCTGGGACGAGGTCGGACTTCCCTCGGTCAATGACGAGCATGCATTTGCACTGGAGATTTCCGGCGACTCGATGAAACCCGCCTATCGCGACGGCGACGTCATCGTCGTCTCGCCGGGCACGCCGATCCGGCGCGGCGATCGCGTGGTGGTGAAGACCAAGGACGGCGAGGTGATGGTCAAGGAACTGAAACGCCGGACCGCGAAGACCCTCGAGTTGCAGTCGCTCAATCCGGCTCACAAAGACCGCACGCTGGCAACCGCCGACGTGGAGTGGGTCGCGCGCATCGTATGGGCGAGCCAGTGACATCGCTGCGTCGCTTGCTGCTGCCATGCCTGACTCTGGCAATCGTGCTGTTGCCCGCGGCAACGCCGTCCGCACGCGCGCAGGATTCAAGCTATATCAGAATTCCGAACGCCACCGCGGAAATGGAAGAGGCCAAAGCAAAAGCCCGCGCCACGCTGCCCCAATTCTGGGCGAAGCTTGAGAAGCCCGGAGCGGATGAAGACAGCTTCGGTCTCAAGGTGGCGCTGCCCTATGGCGGCAACAGCACCGAGCACATCTGGACAAAAAATATCGAGCGCAACGATGGAAAGATTTTTGGCGTTATCAACAATCGCCCCAGAGACGTGAAAACGGTACGCCTCGGTCAGCGCATCGAAATCGGCGAGAGCCAGATTTCCGACTGGATGTACACACGATCAGGCAAGATCGTCGGCAATTTCACGTTGCGTCCGATGCTCAGCAAAATGCCTCCCGAGGACGCGGCGCGTTACCGCGCCACGCTCGCAGAGCCATGAGCCAGTCGCGCTGATCACCCCGCCCGCTTCAGCGCCGCGTCGATCATCGCGATCGCGTTGGCCACACCATATACCGCGACGAACGATCCAAAGCGCGGGCCTTTCTCCTGGCCGAGCAGCACCTGATAGAGCATGTTGAACCAGTCGAGCGACACGCCCGGACGGCCATCCTTGCCCTTCTTCACCGGATCAAGAAACGGCTCGCGGCGGCCGATTTCATAGACCACGCTCTGGATATCTTCGGCCGACACTTCAGGCGGCAATTGCGCGAGTGCATTGCGCAGATCGCCTAGCGCCACGCGCTCGCTCTCAGAAGGCTCGCGGAATTTTTTCGTCGGCGCGACGAAGTCGCGATAATAGTTGATCGCGTAGCCGACCATATCGTCCAGCTTCGGATGGCTCTTCGGCGTCACGCCCGGACGATAACGGCCGATGAAACCCCACAACGTCTCGGCGTTCTCGGCATTCGAGGACGACACGAGGGTGAGAAGCAACTGGAACGTCACCGGCATTTCCGCGCGCGGCAGCTTTCCCGCGTGGATGTGCCAGACTGGATTGCTCAGACGCTGCTTGGCGTCCTGACGCGGATAGCCGTCGATGAACTGCTGATAGTCATCGACGTTGCGCGGGATGACATCGAAATGCAGCCGCTTCGCTGCCTTCGGCTCGCGATACATGAACAGCGACAGCGATTCCGGCGAGGCGTAACGAAGCCACTCGTCGATGGTGAGGCCATTGCCCTTCGACTTGGAAATCTTCTGTCCCTTGTCGTCGAGAAACAGCTCGTAATTGAAGCCTTCCGGCGGCGAGCCGCCGAGCGCGGAGCAAATTTTTGCCGACAGCTTCACCGAGTCGATGAGATCCTTGCCCGCCATTTCGTAATCGACGCCAAGCGCGACCCAGCGCATCGCCCAGTCCGGCTTCCATTGCAGCTTGCAATGGCCACCGGTGACGGGAAGCGTAACGCGCTCTTTGGTATCCGGATCGTCGTAGGAAACCGTGCCAGCCTTTGCGTCATGCGCCACGATCGGCACTTGAAGAACGATTCCGGTCCTTGGCGAAACAGGGAGAAACGGCGAATAGCTGGCCGCGCGCTCCTCGCGCAGCGACGGCAGCATGATCGCCATCACCTTGTCGATGTTCTCCAGAACCTTCAGCAGCGTCGCGTCGAAGCGGCCTGATTTATAGTACTCAGTCGAACTGGCAAATTCGTAATCGAAGCCGAACGTATCGAGGAACGCGCGTAACCGCGCGTTGTTGTGCTCGCCGAAGCTCGGATGGGTGCCGAACGGGTCCGGCACCTGGGTCAACGGCTTACCGAGATGCGGCGCGATAACGTCCTTGTTCGGAATGTTGTCGGGAATCTTGCGGAGACCATCCATGTCGTCGGAGAACGCCAGCAGCCTGGTCTTGATCTTGTCTTCAGTAAGCACGCGGAACGCGTGACGCACCATCGTGGTGCGTGCGACCTCGCCGAACGTGCCGATATGCGGCAGTCCCGAAGGACCATAGCCGGTCTCGAACAGCACTTCATCCTTCGGCTTTTTCTTCAGGCGCGCGACAATCTGCTTTGCCTGTTCGAACGGCCACGCGTTGGATTGTTCGGCAAGCGTGCGCAGATCGCTCGCGCTCATGTCATTCAGGCTTACGGACGTTTCAATCGACATCAATTTCCCCGCGGAGTTCTCAAGCCGTCTGACGCCGGGCGAGCCACCAGCCGACCACGACAAGGACGGCACCGAGCGCCGCGCAGACAATCAGCAACCAGGCTGTATTAACCGCAACGCCCGCATAACCCAAGGCACCGGCATCGATAAAGGGATAGGGATAGAAGCCGGACACCCGCCCCCGCACGAGAACGAATGCGAGATAGAACAGCGGATAGATCAGCCACAGCAGCGGATCGTACCATCGCAACCCTGCCTTGCGGACACAGGCAAGCCAGAACATCAGATAAAAAGCAGGCATCGCGGTATGCAGCGACATATCCGCGACCCATTGCGCACCCTGCGGATCCCACAGATGGCGCAGCAGGGTGTGGTAAGTGATCCCGACCATCGCGATATAGACTGCAATGGCCGAGCGCACGAAGGGGTGGACCAGCCATTCATCCGAGCTTGCCTTGAGGGCAAACGCCGTCAACACCAACGCCGCAAGAATGTTGATCTGAATGGTAAAGTAAGAAAAGAAACGGATCAAAGCCTCGGTCAACGAAAGGCCAAGCCCGTTCGCCACCTGAATATGGAGTATCAGCTGCAGCACAAGCGCAACCCAGCCGAAGGCCGCGAGAACTGCAACGCCTGCGCGTTTGAACCTTGCCGATCCGATCGCCGCCGTCATCGTACCTCACAGAGAAATCAGAATGGACTCACGGAAAAATAACGCAGCCACAAATCGGTGTAGCGGCCTTTTTCCCATAGCCTGAACATCGCCCAGTTCAACGACTGGCGCAGCAAATCGTTGCCACGGCGAACCGCGATGCCAACGCCCTCGCCAAAATACCGGCTTTCGACGAAGGGGCCGCCGCTGAATGCGCAGCAATCGCCGGAGTCCGTGCCGCTGATCCAGAACGCCAATGCAATCGCGTCGCCAAAAATGAAATCGACCTCGCTCCGCCGCAAGGCGAGCCGCAGCGCATCGTCGTTGGGAAAGCTGACGATCTGCGCGTCGGTAAACAGCGTCTTCAGATAAGCCTCATGCGCCGAACCCGCGACGGCGCCAACTTTTTTGCCTTCGAGATACTCCGGGCGAACCTCCGCCATCACGGCGTCGCGCCGCGACACGAAGCGCGCCGGCGCGCGATAATACGGATCGCTGAAATCGAGCTTGGCGCGGAGCTGCGGCGTGACGGCCATCGATGCAATAATGGCGTCGCCGCGATTGCCGTTGATGGCATCTACCAGAGTCTCGAACCGGCGCATCTGGATGGTGCACGTCACCTTAATTTCTTCGCAGATCAGCCGCGCGAGATCGACATTGAGGCCGGCTGGATTGCCATCGGGGCCGGTGAAATTGAACGGCGGATAATCTGTTTCCGTTAAAAACCGGATCACTGTCAGACGCGACAGATCAGGCCGGTCGGGACGACGGCGCGGATCCCAGAATCCCGGCACCGCCTGAGGTGCTGCGGGTTGCGGCACAATTACCGACTGGGCATTCGCCGGCGGCACCGAAGGCGCCGCACCTTGCGCGAACACAGGCGAAGCCGGAGGCACGAGAAATACCACAACAAGCCAGACAAACAGCCGCGCGGTTGCGCGAGCGAGATCGCACGATCGGATATTGTGGCAAGGCACCATCTGTGGTTGCATCATTGGGGTTCCGCGTCGGGGTCTTATAGACCATTCGTGGAGGGATTCGAGTGCCGTTGTAGCGTGGAGTGGCGGTCGAATGGCCGTGGCGGGGCGGGCGCATCGACGTGGCGGACGCATCGGGACGTCGCGTTCCGGAGGTTTCGGCGCGTCCGCACGCAACCTGACGACATTCGTTACAGATTTTCTCGGATTCCCGCATTCCGGGAAGGACGACATCCCGCCCAATCGACGCGAGCCGGGGCCAGCCGCTGAACTGGACTGCTTGCGCGGGATACTTGCTCCTGCGCTTCTGAAAGCTGCCGAGCAGCGCAGCGAAGAGATTGGCGTCGGGGCTGATCGGATCCTCATTCAGTGGGGCGTGATCGACGAGAACGTCTATCTGGACCATCTCGCCGCTTATACTGGCCTGACCGTCGAAAGATTTTCCACCTTGAACCGGAGCGACTGCCCTCTCCCCGACGCCGATCTGGCTTTCAGCGCGCGGCATGGTTTGCTGCCGGCCCGACACAACGGAGAGCCGGTCTTCATTTACGCACCGCGCGGATACACCGCCCGGCGCATCGCCCGGCTGATCGCACGATATCCGTCGCTCGCCCGCCGGGTTCGGCTCACGTCAGCCGCCCGGCTCAACGAGTTTCTCCAACGGCATACCGGCGGCGCACTGGCGCGCGTTGCTGCGGAAGGCCTTGCCGAGCGCTTCCCTGAGATGTCGGCCGCGCCCAGGCCGGTTTCGCGCAGTCGCGTCGTCTCGATTGCACGATATGTGCTTCAGCTCTCGGGTCCGGTCGCCTTGCTGACGATCGCGCCGATGGCTGTCGTTGAGACCTGCGGCGTCTTGCTGTCCCTGTGGTTTCTTCTGTTCACCAGCTTGCGGCTTGCGGGAAGTTTCGCGCCGCGAAAACCCCGGGCGCGCTTGCCGTGGCTGCATGACAGTCAACTGCCGGTTTATACGGTAGTTGCAGCCCTGTATCGCGAGGCCTCGTCTGTCGCACCGCTGATGCAGTTCATCGACGCTCTCGACTATCCGCGTGAAAAACTCGATGTGAAGATTGTGATTGAGGCGGACGATCTCGGAACGCGGGCGGCAATTGCACAGCTGGGAGCCATGCCGCACGTTCAGGTCATCATCGCGCCGGACTTCGGGCCGCGCACGAAGCCAAAGGCTCTCAACTGCGCACTCACATTCGCGCGCGGCACCTTCATCACGGTTTTCGATGCCGAGGACCGGCCCGAACCCGGACAATTGCGCGATGCGCTCGATGTCTTCCGCACGCACGATCCGGATGTCGCCTGCGCCCAGGCCAGCCTTTGCATCGACAACACCGCCGACGGCTGGCTGCCGCGCATGTTTACCGCAGAGTACGCCGGGCAGTTCGACGTGTTCCTGCAAGGTTTCTCCAGTTTCCAGATGCCGCTTCCGCTTGGCGGGTCGTCGAATCATTTCCGGACCTCCGTGCTGCGCGATGCCGGCGGCTGGGATCCTTACAACGTGACGGAAGATGCCGATCTCGGCTTTCGGCTCGCGCGGCTGAACTATCGCAGCGTCATGTTTCCATCGACCACATATGAAGAGGCGCCGGTGTACTTCGGTGGCTGGCTACGCCAGCGCTCACGATGGATGAAGGGGTGGATGCAAACATGGAGCGTGCACATGCGCTCGCCGCGGCAGCTCTGGCGCGACGCCGGTGCCAGCGGCTTCTTCACCCTCAACATTCTCGTCGGCGGCAATGTGCTGACCGCGCTTGCGCATCCGATCCCGCTCGGTGAGTTCGTATTTCGGCTGGCGATGAGCGCGCTCGATAACAGCATCTCGTCGTTTTTCACGAAGCCATTTATCGAGCTCTATATCGCTGCCATCGCAGCGGGTTATCTCTCCACGGCGATCATCGGCCTGATCGGGCTCGCCCGACGAGGGCTCTTGCACGAGGCTAGGATTCTGTTGCTGACGCCGGTTTACTGGATATGCCTGTCGATCGCGGCGTGGCGCGCGCTCTACCAGCTGCTGACCGAGCCCTACCACTGGGAGAAAACGCAACACGGTCTGGCGCGAAGCTCACGCCTTAAGATGCCTCAATCGGCGCGCCTGCCTTTGGTTCGGACCCGGCTTAAAGATAGCGCTTGAGATCCGCCGCGGCGGCCTCGGGCTTTTGCTTCAGGTTGAACGGCCGCACGAAATTTCCCTTGCGATCCATCAGATAGATCAGCGCGGTGTGATCCATCGTGTAATCGCCATCCTTCAGCGGAATTTTTTTGGCGTAAACGCGGTAGGCGGAGATCACGCGCGCGACCTCGTCAGTGCTTCCGGTGAGAGCTTTCAGATGCGGATCGAAGCTTGAAATATAGTCCTTCATCGTCGCCGTCGTGTCGCGCTCGGGATCCACCGATACGAAATATGCATTCACCTTGCCGGCATCCGGCCCCATGGCGCGCAGAACCTCGGACATCTCGAAAAGCGCCGTCGGACAGACATCCGGACAATGCGTAAAACCGAAAAAGATGATCGTTGGACGGCCGATGAGGCTTTTCTCGGTGACGATTTGGCCGGATTGGTCGGTCAGCTGAAACGGACCTCCGATCGCAGCCGGCGGAGCCACCGCCCGGAAGCCCCCGAGCAGCCACAGGGTCACCAGCAGTCCAATCGCGAGGCTGCCCGCAAACGCCGCAATCACCAACAGCGGCCGGGTGGTCTTGTCCATCGCGTTATTGTCCCTGGCTTCGTCATGCCGCGGGCAAGTCCGCACGACATCCCTCACTGGCAGCGGCCAGAGATAAAGCCCACCGCGACCGCGGGCAAGCATCCTCGCGGCGCGCGTAATCACATCACGCGGAGCAGAATAAGTGGATTTTTCCAGATTTTAGCGCGGGGCAGCCGGATGCGCGGATGCCTGTGCGTCCATATAACACGGACGGTACATATTGGTCAGCTCGCGGCCGCGCAGGAAAATCATGCGGGGCTTCAATCCGCCGCGCCGCGCGATCCAGCCACGGATCGAAGATGGGTACATTTCGTAAAGCATCCGCGTTGCTTCGCGATTCGTCACCGGACGTCCACCGGAGCCCATGTCCCATGCCGCATGAAAACCAAGGCTCGCACGGGACGTCACACAGATCTTGTCGTGGGGAACTGCGCCGAGCACGATCGTGCAGGCCGATGCGCAAAGTCCGTCGATCATGACCGTTTCGCCGGTGCCCCTGAGGCCTTCATACTTGTCCACATACGTCCCGATCCTGCCGCCCCGGTCCTCGGAAATCCGGACCACGGCGTGGCTTGCGCTGATCCCGACCAAGAGAAGCGCCGCCGCAAGAATCCCCGTCACAATCTTCATTGCCGGCCCCATTCGCCCTGCCGATGTGTGTCCATCAGGGCACCTCCAGCGTGTTGCGACTCCGGGATTTTGTCCAGATCGCTCAGCGTCATGCGCGCGGATTCTCCCGCAGTGTTGCTGGCTTGCTGCACTTGCGCTTCAAGCACGCTTCGCGATCCCGATTTGAAGCAAGGCGAACAATCGCCGCTCCATGATTTGACGAGACGATTATCGTGATACCTGCATTTTCCGTTGACCGGACTTCGCGCGCCGCGCTTCAATCCGTATTGCTGGGGAGAAAACAAAAATGGCGAACGATACGGACGTGATCATCGTCGGCGCAGGGCTGGCTGGCCTTGTGGCGGCCACTGAACTCGCCGACGCGGGCAAGCGCGTTATCGTAGTGGATCAGGAGGGGGAGCAAAATCTCGGCGGGCAGGCTTTCTGGTCGCTCGGCGGGCTTTTCCTGGTCGATACGCCCGAACAGCGGCGGCTCGGCATCAAGGATTCCCACGATCTGGCGCTTCAGGACTGGATGGGCACCGCCGGCTTCGACCGCGACGAGGATCATTGGCCGCGGAAATGGGCCGAGGCCTATGTCGCTTTTGCCGCAGGCGAAAAGCGCGGCTGGCTCCAGGCAATGGGGCACCGGATCTTTCCCGTGGTCGGCTGGGCAGAGCGTGGCGGCTACGACGCCATGGGTCACGGAAATTCAGTACCGCGATTTCATGTCAGTTGGGGAACCGGCCCCGGCGTCGTAGAGCCGTTCGAGCGACGCGCGCGCGAGCAGGCCAAGACTGGCCGTATCGTGTTCAAATTCCGCCATCGCGTCGATGCACTCGACAGCACCGCCGGAACCGTGACCGGCGTGACAGGGAAAATTCTTGCGCCTTCTCCCGAGCCGCGCGGCGTCAGTTCGTCGCGCACGGTGACCGGCGATTTCACCTTGAAAGCCCAAGCCGTCATCGTGGCGTCCGGCGGGATCGGCGGCAATCACGATCTGGTGCGGCAAAACTGGCCGCAGCGTCTCGGCACCCCGCCCAAGCACATGGTCAGCGGCGTGCCCGCGCATGTCGATGGCCGAATGATCGGGATCACCGAGGCAGCAGGCGCGCGGCTCATCAACCGCGACCGCATGTGGCACTATGTCGAGGGCGTCCACAACTGGAGCCCGATCTGGCCCGGCCACGGCATCCGCATCCTGCCGGCACCATCGTCAATGTGGTTCGACGCCACCGGCAAGCGCCTGCCCTCGCCGCTTTATCCAGGCTACGACACGCTCGGCCAACTCGAATACATCATGAAAACCGGCTACGACTATTCGTGGTTCATCCTCACGCAGAGCATCATCAAAAAAGAATTCGCACTGTCGGGCTCGGAGCAGAACCCGGACCTCACCGGAAAAAGCTGGCGCATGACCATCCGCCGCGCGCTGAACAAGGGCGCGCCGGCACCGGTCGAAGCTTTCAAGCAGAAGGGTATCGACTTCATCGTCCGCGATAATCTTGCAGACCTCGTCGCGGCCATGAACAAACTCAGCGGAGAGAACCTGCTCGATGCCGGATTCATCAGGCGGCAGATCGAGGCACGCGACCGCGAAATCGATAATCCTTACGTGAAGGATACCCAGGTCATGGGCATCCACAACGCGCGGCGTTATCTCGGCGACAAGCTGATTCGCACCGCCAAACCGCACAAGATTCTCGATCCCGCACATGGGCCGCTGATCGCGGTAAAGCTCAACATCCTGACGCGCAAGACGCTGGGCGGCTTCGAGACCGATCTCGACTCTCGCGTGTTCGGCACCAATGGCCAGATCATTCCCGGATTGTACGCGGTCGGCGAAGCCGCGGGATTTGGCGGCGGCGGCATGCACGGCTACCGCTCGCTGGAGGGCACGTTCCTCGGCGGCTGTCTCTTTTCGGGCCGCAACGCAGGGCGCGCCGCTGCAAAGGCGGTCATATAGCGCGTTGACCGGCAGCCGCGGTCGCACCCGCGATTACAAACAATCAGATCACGCCAGCGTCAGAAACCGACCCAGTAGGCATCGACCTCGCGTGTCCGGTTGCCCCAGTCGAATTCCTTGTCCGTTCCGAACGAGGGAGCTTTCGCCAACTCGTCATCGGTCATCAGCGTCAGGAGTTCGTAAGCCTCGATCGCGGGGTTGTACTTCATGCTCGCCCACGGCAAGGGGCGGTAGTCCTCACCCACGCCGAGGAAGCCGCCGAAGCACAACACAGCGTAAGCGACATTGCCGCTGGTCTTGTCGATCATCAGCCGCTTGATGGAGCCGATCTTCTTGCCATCGGCGCTAAAGACCCTCGTTCCTTCGACCCTGTCGCTGGCGACAAGCCGGTGAGGTTTGACGTTGATTGTGTCCGCATGCATGTGAGCCTCCAGAGTTATAACCCCGGTCACGCAAGTCGATCCCGGGAACACTCAGCTACGGCTGCTTTAAGCTCGTCCGGGCCAAGTCTCCGATCCGGATGATACCTCCGGAACAGGGGCCAGTGTCGCCGGGCTCACGGGCATCCAATGCGGGCTTTGCCCGGCGTCGCATCAACGCTGGTAAGTTAATGCCGGAATGGTTTGGCTGCCAGCGCAATCTTGCAAAAATCAGTGTGGAAGAATCACCGTTTTGCAGAACTTCAGCTTTGCAGGACTGCCGCGCGAATTTGCTCCGGTGTCAGGCCGGGCGATCCCTTAGCCGCCTGCTCAGTGGCCCTGATGAGCGCGACGATGCGGGCAGAGAGCGGCGCTTTCAACCCGTGGCGTTGGGCGAGCCTGACGATCAATCCTTGCAGATGATCGATCTCGGTGCGGCGGCCACGCTGCAAGTCTTCCCACATCGACGATCTCGCCTTCGGGTCGATCTTCACCATCGACGCCGCGATCCGCTGAAACAAAAAATCCGGCAGCTTGAGCACAAATGGCGTCAGCGAAGACGGCAACGGCGTCGATGACACCGGCACGATGCCCTCGGCCTTGATCGTGGCCAGCGCCTCGCTCAACTGATCTGCCAGCAGCGCCCGCCACGGGCGCTGCGCCAATTGATCGCGCAGCGGCAGGCCGGAAAGCGCATTGAGCGCGTTGTTCAGATTGATGAGCAGCTTGCCCCATTGCACGCCGGTGATGTTGTCAATCGCGCGGAAAACCAGTTCAGGCTGCGAAAGCGCCGCCGGCGTGCCTGCATCGTCTCGCTCAAGCAGTATCTCGCCGGACGTCGCACGATGAAAATGACCCTCGCCAAGCGCCAGCACATTGAACGGCACCATCCCTGCGAGCACGTGATGTCCCGGCAGTTTGTCGCGCAGCACGGAAACATTGCCGGTGCCGTTCTGGAGACTGATCACGACCGCGTCCTTTGAGGCATGCTTCGCAATCAGTTCGGCGATCTCCGGGGTGTCGTCGCTCTTGACGGTGACAAGGATGATGCCTGCATCCGCGAAGATCTTCGGATCGTCCGAGAGCATGATTTCCGCTGACGTCAGCCGATATTCGCTGCCTTCAAGGCTCGTTATCTTCAGTCCGTTGACCTCAATCTCCTGTATCACGCGCGGCCGCGCCAGCAACGACACCGGACGGCCTCCGGCGCGCAGCACGCCGCCGACGAAACAACCGATGCTGCCCGCCCCCGCCACGCAGATGGATTTCGATGCAGCCATCAAGAGTTCTCAATACCCCTACACAAGCCTGATCGTCGCCTAAGCTCTGCGAAATGGCAACGCCGGGCCATCGAGTTTGCGCAAGCCCGGCTCGCGGCGCTCCAGCCACCAACCATACTGCTTGGGCCAGGCATCGAACGTGCCGTCGCCGATATCGCCCTTGGTGTCGTTCAAGGCGAGTTCAGCGTGCAGCGGCCAGTTCGGGTCAAACAAGGCTTCGCGGCCGACGGCAACAAGATCGGTCCGTCCTTCCACGACGATGTCCTCGGCCTGCTGCGGATGCAGAATGAGGCCGACAGCCATCGTAGTGACTTTAGTTTCGTTGCGGATCTGCTCGGCGAACGGCACCTGAAAACCATAGCCGCGCGGAATGCGCGCCGCCGTGGCCGATCCCATCAGTCCGCCGGACGAACAATCGATGACATCGACGCCACGCGCCTTGGCCTCGTTGACGAACGCAACCGAGTCGGCAATGCCGAGACCGCCATCGATACCATCGACAGATGAAATGCGGACGAACAGCGGACGCTCCGCCGGCCACGCCGCCCGCACGGTCTCGATGATCTCCAGCGGATATTTCATTCGCCCGGCGTGGTCCCCGCCATAAGCGTCGCTGCGATGGTTGGAGAGCGGCGACAGGAATTCGTGCAGCAGATAGCCGTGAGCGCAATGAATTTCGAGCACGTCGAAATTCGCCGCCACCGCGCGCAATGTCGCAAGGCGCCAGTCCTCGCGAAGCTTCTTCAGGTCCGCGTCGGTCAGTTCGTGCGGCATCAGCCAGCCATCGTCCATCGGAATCGGGCTTGGCGCGAAGATACTCCACGGCATGTCCCCGCGTGCGTGATCTTCGGCGGTCAGCGCGGCGTTGCCGAACCATGGCCGCTGCATGCTGCCCTTGCGACCGGCATGCGCGAGCTGGATCGCCGGCACCGACCCGTTGGCGCGGATGAATGCCGCGATGCGCGCGAGCGGCGCGACCTGTCCGTCATCCCATATGCCAAGATCGCCATGGGTAATGCGGCCCTCGGCATTCACGGCGGCAGCCTCCGTCATCACAATGCCGGCGCCGCCCTGAGCGAATTTTCCGAGATGGACCAGATGCCAGTCGTTCGCCACGCCGTCGTTCGCCGAATACTGGCACATCGGAGAAATCACGATCCGGTTTTTGACTGTAACGCTGCGGAGTGAAATCGGGGTGAACAAGCGGGGCTGTGACATCATGCCTCTTTTTGAATGGGTTTTCGGGGAAACTGGAGCGGGCGAAGGGAATCGAACCCTCGTCGTGAGCTTGGGAAGCTCCTGCTCTGCCATTGAGCTACGCCCGCGCAGCCTGACCTTAGCCACACCCGGCAAGGGGCTGCAAGATGGCTGCCCTCGCGGAATTCGGGTGGTCTCTGGCGCGGAAAAGAGCAAGACTCTCCAATCAGGACGGCGCTAACCCATGTTATCCAGGAACGCATCATGACACCCGGATTTGCATTGTTCGACACGGCGATCGGGCGCTGCGGCATTGCATGGGGCGACCGCGGCCTTCTCGGCGTGCAACTGCCCGAAACCGGCGACGCCAGAACCCGCGCACGCATCCTAGCGAAAGCGCCCGGTGCAAAGGAAGCCGCACCCCCGGCAGATGTGCAGCGAGCCTGCGACGCCATGGCCAACCTCTTGCGCGGCGAGACGACTGATCTTTCATTTATCGCGGTCGATGTCGGGAACGTGCCGGCGTTCAATCGCAGCGTCTATGACGTGGCCAGAACCATCGCTCCCGGCGAGACGTTGACCTATGGCGACATCGCGTTGCGTCTTGGCGACAAAATGCTCGCCCGCGCAATAGGCCAGGCGCTCGGACAGAATCCATTCCCTATTGTGATCCCCTGCCACCGCGTGCTGGCCGCGAATGGCAAGACTGGAGGCTTTTCCGCCAATGGCGGCGTTGCCACCAAATTTCGCATGCTCGCAATCGAGCGTGCTAGGGTTGCCAGCCGCGCGGCTGATGACGCGCCGATGCTGTTCGATCCGGGTTTGTCGGTTGCCCCGCAGCGGCATCGGCGATAGAATCGTCGCATGCAAGCGAGAGCCCTGCTGCAACGCGAATCTCTGTCCGTGATCGAATACCGGTGCTCGATGGGACCGGACGACACTCCGTTTGTCGAGCAGCACCGCTGCCACTCGCTATCATATGTACGCAAGGGCAGCTTCGGCTACGACACCTGCGGACAATCTCATGAACTTGTGGCGGGCTCGGTCATGGTCGGCCATGCCGGTGATGAATACACCTGCTCGCACGCCCATCACCTCTGCGGCGACGAATGCCTGTCGTTCCAGCTCTCGCCCGCCCTTGCCGACGACATCGGTGTCGGCAGCAATGCGCTGCGCCTCGGTTGCCTGCCGCCGCTGCCCGGACTGATGGTCTATGGTGAACTCGCGCGGGCGGCCGGGCAAGGTGAGAGCGACATCGGCGTTGACGAAGCAGCGATGCTGTTCGTCGGCCGGTTCATTGAAACCACGTCGGGAAAATCGCAGCAATCGCGTCCAGCGACCGCGCGCGACCGCCGCCGCGCGGTCGAAAGTGCATTGTGGATCGATGCCCATGCCGATGAGGCTGTCGATCTCGACAGCACGGCGAAGGCGGCCGGCGTCAGCTCGTTTCATTTTCTGCGGATGTTCTCGAATGTGCTTGGCGTAACTCCGCATCAGTATCTGGTCCGTTCGCGGCTGCGCCATGCCGCCCGGCTGCTGGCCGATGACGCACGGTCCATCACCTCGGTCGCGTTCGATGTCGGCTTCGGCGACCTGTCGAACTTCGTGCGGACATTCCATCGCGCCGCCGGCGTTTCGCCCCGGCGATTTCGCGAAGCAGCCCGCGGCGACCGCAAGATTTTCCAAGAACGGTTGCAGGCCCGCGCCGTAGGATGATTCCCATAACCGGGAGATCATCATGTACGACCATATCGGACTGAAAGTCAGAAATCTCGACGCCAGCGTGCGCTTCTATGCTGCAGTGCTCGCGCCGCTCGGCCATGTGCTTTGCTCGCGCGACGACAGCGGCGCGGGATTTGGGCCACGAGATGCGCCGGCGCTCTGGCTGCATCTGTCGAAAGAGCCCGCAGGATCCAGCGCGCATGTCGCGTTCCGCGCCACCGCGCACGACGCCGTCAAGGCGTTTCATGCCAATGGCCTTCAGGCAGGCGGCCGCGACAACGGCGGAGCGGGTCCGCGCGCGGACTACAGCCCAACCTACTATGCGGCATTCCTGATCGACCCGGATGGCAACAACGTCGAAGCCGTTTGCACGTAGTGCTGCGCTGAAAGGATCGCGCGGATATGGCTTCCATTTTCAAAGAATTTCTGGTCAATGCACCTTCGGATCGCGTCTGGGATGCAGTGCGCGATTTCGGCGCGGTTCACACCCGCCTCGCGCCGGGCTTCGTTACAGACGCGACAATGGACGGCGATACGCGGATCGTGACGTTCGCCAACGGGACGACCGCGCGCGAATTGCTGGTCGATTGCGACGATGCAAGACGGCGGCTGGTCTATGCCGTCGTCAGCGAGCGGGTCAGGCAACACAGCGCTTCCATGCAGATCATCGACGACGGGCCGGAGCGCAGTAAGCTTACATGGACCGTGGATGTGCTGCCGAACGAGGTTGCCCCCTACATCAACTCCCAGATGAATGCATCGATCATCGCGATGACGAAAGCGCTGTCCATGGAAACGGCACCTGGCCGCTGATCTCGTAGAGCTTGCCGCCAGCCCAGCCGATAAATGGAAACTGTTCGCACTTATCGTTCAAATTTTATTCGCACTCGAGCGTTTAACCTTACCCGAACATTCAAGTGAACAGTCTAAAAATTCCTTATTTGCAGACTGATCGTGAAGCTAAGACTCTCACCTCTAACACGGGGTGATTCATGAGAAACCAGAAGTCTGCGGAAACGGACAGGGCAGCAACTTTCGGGCAGCGCAGGATTGCGCCGCGTGTTTGCGTTGCCGACGGCAAGAAACATATCCGCACGTTTCTGGGAGAGGCTCTTGAAGAACTCAGGTTCATTACATCGGAGTGCACGACCGCTAACGAACTGCCCGCTCTGCTGGACCTGCAACTGCCGGACCTCGTCGTTCTCGGGTCGCCAGCTGATGGCGGCGAAGCCGCAACGATCCTCAAAATCCTTATCGCAAGGGAATTCGACGGCAAGGTGCTGCTGATCGGACCAAGGGACTCGATCCTCCTCAACGCCGTCCGTCAATTCGGCGAAGAACACGGCATCGCGATGCTGCCGCCGCTCGCAACGCCGTTCAGCGCTGACGGCTTGCGCACGAGCGTGGCAACACTGCTTCCTGTCAGCACTCCCCCGAGTCCGGCCGTCGATGTCGCAGAGGCGCTCAAGGCGGGATGGCTCGAGCTATGGTATCAGCAGAAGATCGATGCGCGCACGCTGGCTCCGCGTGGCGCCGAAGCTCTTATCCGCCTCAGGCATCCAGCATGGGGCGTGGTGCCGCCGGCCTATTTCATACCCGACGACAAGGATCCGCAGTTCAAGGAGCTTTCAGGGTTTGTGGCGAAGCGCGCCCTTGAAGACTGGCACTACTTCGTCAGTCGCCACGGCCCCGTGGACCTCTCGATCAACCTGCCAATCAGCTTTCTCGAAGATCCGGAATCGGTAAGTGCGCTGTGCCGGCAGATTCCGGATCACCCTGCGTTCGGCGGATTGATTGTCGAAATCAAGGGTCATGAAATCATTCAAAACCTCGACCTTGCTGTCGATATCGCCAAACGAATTCGCTTCCACAATATCGCTATTTCGATTGACGATCTCGGAGCCGACTGGCCCGCGCTCACGGAGCTTTCAAGCTTCCCGTTTGTCGAGATCAAGGTCGATGAGGAATTCGTCACCGGGAGCGCCGACAACCGGCTGAAGCAGACGGTATGCCACCGGATACTGGAACTCGCCAATCGCTACGGCGCGCGCACCGTCGCCAAAGGCGTTGAAACACCGGCCGACCTGGTCGCCACGCACGAGATGGGACTCGACCTTGCGCAAGGTTACTTGTTCGGAAAGCCCGCCAACGCGAAAAAATTTGCGCGTGCCGCTTTATCGCGGCCGGTCACCATTGATTGAGGCCGCGGTCATCCGGCAACGGTGGGGGCTTTGAATCCCCAGTTCGTGAACCGCACCGCTGCCGCGGCAAGAAGCCCCAGCAAAATCATTGAGGCTGCTGCCAGCCAGAAAAAATGCGCGCTGGTTGCGCCGTATGACGACAACCACCAGCCGCCCGCGATAACGAATGCGAGTCGGGCGGTTTGCGCCAGCACCGGCCCAAGCACTTTCGCTGCGCCCTGCGACGAGAAGTAGAGCGAAATCGAAAGACCGACGAACGCGAAAAAGGGAGCCGCCGTCGAAAGATACTGACGGCTCGCCGCGCGCACGGCCGCGTTGTCGGTGAAAAGATTGACCCAGACATCGGGAAAGATTGCAAAGAATCCGCCGAACAGCCCGACCGCCGCGACAGAAACGCCGCCGGCGACCCACGCGATCCGCCGCGCCCGGGCGACGCGGCCGGCGCCGATGGCCATGCCGATCATCGGCACCGAGGCAATTCCAACGGCAAAAGCCAGCGACGTGAGCATGAACTCAAGGCGCGCGCCGATGCCGTAACCCGCCAGCACCTCGGTGCCGAAATTCGCCAGCAGATGCGTGAAGACGGTCACCGTCAGCACCACCTGCAACGGCGAGAAGCACGCCACCGCGCCGACTTTCAGGATGTCGTAGAACATCGCGCCCTGAAACCTGAAGCCTTTGAAGTTCAGCTTCACGCGGCTGCGTCCCGAGAGCAGATACCATGCCATGATAACAGCGCCGACGGAGAACGCGATCAGCGTGCCGGCGGCGACGCCACGCATGCCGAACTGCGGCACAGGACCGAGGCCGAGCCCCAGGATGCCGCCGAGCAGAATCTGAAGAAGCGCGGAGTTGAGAATGATCGCAGACGGCAATTTCATATTGCCGGTTCCGCGCAGCAACGCTGCCAGCGTATTCATCAGCCATGGAATGACCGCGCCAGCGAAGAATATCTGCGAATAGCCGATGGCTTCGCTCAACACGCCGCCTTGACCGCCCAGCAACGCAAGCAGCCGCGGCCCGAAGATCAGCATTCCCGTCATGAAGACGAGCCCGAAGCATACGCCAATCATCAGCGCGTGCACGGCAAGCGCCGATGCGCGCCCCGCATCATTGGCGCCGAGCGCGCGCGCAATCGCCGAGGCCACGCCGCCGCCCATCGCGCCGCCGGACATGGTCATCATTAGAATGACGAAAGGAAAAACCAGCGCCATCGCCGCCAGCGGCTCGACGCCAAGACGACCGATATAGGATGTCTCGGCGATGACGACGCAGGTGCCAGCGGTCAATGCCACGACGTTCGGAGCCGCAAGTTTCAGAAGCGTCGGCAGGATCGGTCCATCGAGTAATGGATTCCTGACCGGGTCCGCAAGCCGCGGCAAAGGTGGCTTCTCGCCCTCCGGCGCGGGAATTTCGGCGACCCCGAGTTCGGACATAGACTCCCCCAGGTGGCCGTCTTTTTAGTATTCGCAGCCACCCTGATCGAGAGCCATATCATCAAAATCCGGCACGGCAATACGCGTCCGGCGCATGGCCCCCACTCAAGCCGACACGCCGCCGGAAAAGATCACGCCGAGGCAAGCACCCCGGCGACATCCGCCATCGCCGATGGCTGCTCGCGCAGCATCCGGTCGGCGATCGCGCGCTCGCTGCCGTCCGAAAGACGGGCAAACGGATCTTGCGCGGTCAGGCGGTGATCGACGACGAGCCGTGACAACAGCAATCGGCGGGCATCGCCACGCAGAGAGTGAATCCGACTGCCTTCCCAGGCGAAAGCGACCGCACTGGCGACATGATAAAGCGTGCTGGTGGCCCGCCGGGATTCGGCTTCGTTTTCCGACCGGCCGGCGACCTCCCGGGCAAACGCGATCGCCTTGTCGGTCAGGCCATGCAGGCGATCACGCCACGCCTGCGGCACGCCCGCTGCGTCATCGAGGCGCGCGTGCAGGTCTGCCCCGAGAGCTGCCTCCGCGCCGTGACGACCGACTGCGCGCTTGAGCGCGTCGAGCGCCACGATGTTGCCGGTACCTTCCCAGATTGAACCCAGATGCGCATCGCGCAACAGACGCGGCGTCGCGAACTCCTCAATGTAGCCGATGCCGCCGCGCATCTCGAGCGCATCGCCGCAGACTTTTCGCGCGTCACGGGTCGCGCGGTATTTCAGCGTCGGGGTGAGAACCCGCAGCAACGCCGCAGCGTCCTGGCTCCCTGCCTCGGCGCGGTCGAGCGCATCGGCAGTCATGAAGCTCAGCGAGACAGCCTGCTCCGTAGCCAGCATGATCTTCATCAGTTGCCGGCGCGCCAGCGGCATATCGACGATGCGCTGGCCGAACACGACGCGGCCATTGGCAACCGTGGTCGCATCGTGATGCGCCCGCCGCATCAGCGCCGCCGACTTGACTCCGTTGGAGAGCCGCGACCAGTTGACCATCTCGGCCATCTGCACGAAGCCGCGATCTAGCCGCCCGACCGCATAGGCGATTGCACCTTCAAGCTTGATCTCGCCCGACGCCATCGAGCGCGTCCCGAGCTTGTCCTTAAGCCGGACGAGGCGATAATGATTGGGCGATCCGTCGTCGAGCCGCCGCGGCATCAGGAACAAGCCAACGCCCTGCGTGCCGCCGACCGCGCCCTCCGGCCGTGCCAGCAGCATTACAACTTCCGCGTCGGCATTGGAGCAAAACCATTTCTCGCCGTGCAGCCGCCAGTGGTTGCCTTCCTGCACGGCGATGGTGGTCAGCTTGCCGACGTCGGAGCCGCCTTCCTTCTCCGTCATGAACTGCCCACCCTGGGTGAGCTTCGCCATATCGGTTTGCGTCAGGCCGTCGAGATACTTTGCCTTCAACGCCTCATCACCGAAACGCGACAACAACCGCGCTGCGCCATCGGTGACGTTGATCGGACAACCGAGACCGAACTCGGCCTGATTGAAGAGGAACGTAAAAGCGTGCTTGGCGACCGCCGGATAGGCGTCTGACCAGCCGAGAATGCCCTTGCGATGCGACATCGCATGGATGCCGAATTCGCCATAGGCAGCAAGTTCAAGTTCGCGATAGGCCGGATGATATTCGATCCACTGCCGGTCGCGCCCGAACCTGTCGCGATGATGCAGAACCGGACCATGCTTGTCTGCAAGGCGTGCGCATTCGTCGAGGTGCCCGCCGGCAAGACCGCCGAGGCGATCGAGATGCGGCTCGATGTGCCGAAACAGGGCGTCTGGAAGATAGACGCGCAGCAGATCCGCCAGCACCGGATCGGCGCGGTAGAAATTCATGCCCGATGTGTCGGGCGCGATCAGGCCAAATTCGGATTGCGGCGCCGCATCTGGCTCGCTCGGTGTTTTCGCTGCGGCTGTCATGGCGTTCTCCCGATCATTCTTTTCATGAATGATCGGGCATTTGACTTGGAACGGCAAGCACGGGCGCTGCAGCCGGCATATGCGAATTGAACCGCGCAAGCGAGCCAATTCGCAGAGCGGAATTTCGGAGAACGAGGAAACTAGGCCCGAAAATGCTTCGACAGCTTCAGACCCTGCCCCTGATAGTTCGAGGCGATGCGCTGGCCGTACAAAGCATCGGGACGCGACAGCATTTTCTCGTAAATGAGGCGTCCGACGATCTGGCCGTGTTCCAGAATGAACGGCACTTCGCGCGAGCGCACTTCCAGCACCGCGCGCGACCCTTGCCCGCCGGCGCCAGCATAGCCGAACCCGGGATCGAAGAAGCCGGCGTAATGCACACGGAACTCGCCGACCAGCGGATCGAACGGCACCATTTCTGCGGCAAAATCCGGCGGCACCTGCACCGCTTCCTTGGAGGCGAGAATATAGAACTCGCCCGGATCGAGGATCAGGCTGCGATCGGGCCGCGCACGGATCGGCTCCCAGAACTCGCCGACCGTGTAGCCGCTGCGGCGGTCGATATCGATCACGCCGGTATGGCGCTTGGCACGGTAGCCGACAAAACCGTCGGAGCCCTCGCCCGACAGATCGACGCTTAAAGCCACGCCACCTCCAAGATCGGCGTCGTCGATATCGACGAGCCGTTCTTTCGCATGCAGCGTGCGCAATTCAGCATCGCCGAGCAACGGATGTCCGGTACGGAACCGGATCTGCGACAGCCGCGATCCTTCCCGCAACAGTACGGGAAATGTCTTCGGGCTGATCTCCGCGTAGAGCGGACCATGATAACCGGCACCGATCATGTCGAAACGGCGCGTGCCGTCGGCAATCACCCGAGTGAAGACGTCGAGCCGTCCGGTGGAGCTTTTCGGATTTGCGGCGGCGAGAATCGTCGGCGGCAGCGCCAGGCTTTCCAGCAGCGGGACGATATAGACGCAGTTGGTTTCGAGCACCGCGCCATCGGATAAATCGATCTCGTGCAGCTTCAACTCATCGATACGCTCGCCCACCGTCGAGTTCGGACCCGGCAGGAAACTCGCCCGCACCCGGAACGCGATTTCGCCCAGCCGCAGATCGAGGCTTGCCGGCTGGATCTGGCTCTCGACAAAGGGGTAAGCCGGCAGGATCAGGCCAGCGTCGGCCATCGCCGCAATCATTCGATCCGGGAGAATTCCTGTCGCGTCGGAAGCCAGCGTAAAAGGCACTGTTTGGTCCCTGATTGCGCTGCAAAGGCGCAGGTTTACCGGTTAAACGATGGGATGCTTGACGGAAAGACCATGCAGGATTATGCCTAGCACTTATCCCGTGGTCATTTGAGCCGGCCGGCTTGCAGCCACGTTAAATAAGTCGCTAAACAGGCCGGGGA
>JAZKGC010000086.1:83916-100552 GCA_040386115.1 Pseudomonadota bacterium | reverse complement strand
CACCGCATCCCGCCCCGCGTCTTGTGACGATCGCGAGCCGCCCCTCAATGATGAGGCGGGACGTGCCGAACATAAGAGACGTTTGAAGCGCGGGGATTTGTGTGCCCATCACGAAATGTTGCAGGTTTCGCAGCCGCATGACGCGAAGCGGAATGCGGGGCAGCATTTGCGTGAATGGACCCGGATTGCGCTTCGCGCCATCCGGGCTACGCTGCAGACACACCGTCACCCGCCAAAGGACGAGCACAATGCCCTCCTCCGAAATCGACGTCATCCGCGCGTTGCTGACATCGAAGGCGCGGCCGGTCGGCTGGGCGCAGCGGCGCGAGCGGCTCGACGAGATCGGCTCGGTCTGGCCCATCGCAGACAACATAGAACTTTCAAGCGTGGACCTCGGCGGCGTGCCCGGCGAATGGTCGCTCGCGCCGGGCAGCGACGCCTCGCGCGTGCTGATGTTCTTCCACGGCGGCGGCTATTGCTCAGGCTCGATCAAAAGCCATCGCCGCATGGTGACCGAGGCCGGACGCGCGGCCGGGATCAGGACGCTCGCGGTCGGCTATCACCTTGCGCCGGAGCACCCGTTTCCCGCCGCGCTTGAAGATGCTATGACCGCATGGCGCTTCCTGCGCAAGCAAGCCTATGCGCCGTCGCAGATCGCCATTGGCGGCGACAGCGCGGGCGGCAACCTCACCGCCGTCCTGACCAACACGCTGCGCGAGCTTGGCGAGCATCCTTCGTGCGCGTGGCTTGTGTCGCCATGGACCGATCTCACCATGTCCGGCGCGTCGCTCGCAACCAAGGACGCGCTCGACCCGATCATCCACAAGGGGTATCTCGGCGAACTCGCCGACGCCTTCGCGCCCGCTGGCATCGCGCGCAACGACCCGCGCATCTCGCCGCTGTTTTCCGACCTGCAAAACTTCCCGCCGACGCTGGTTCAGGTCGGCTCGCACGAGACGTTGCTCGACGACGCCACGCGCTTCGCGGCGGCTGCCGGTGCCGCGGATGTCGATGTCACGCTGGAGGTGTGGCCGGAGATGATTCATGCGTGGCCGCTGTGGAACGCACACCTCGAACCCGGCCGACGCGCGCTCGCGAACGCCGGCGCGTTTATCCGCCGTCACATGTGACCGGCTTGCGTCTGCAACACCGCGTTGCTCCGCCTCTTTCAGCAATATCAAAATGAAATCGCCAATCGCACTGGAATGTTGACGACAGCCCTTGCTTTGGTCGGGCTGGAGGGCAAGATGGATCGGCATTCGAAGGGATGAGGCAAAATCTTGTGAGGACAAACGGTCGTCAACGCGGCAGGCATCGCGGCCGAGATACGCGCGCGGCGGCCGCGCGAACGCGCCTGCTTGCCGTTGGCATTTGCGCCGCAATGCTCTGCGTCGAACCGGCATGCGCGGAAGAGGACGACGAGGCAGCGCAAGCGGGTCCGAAAAAGCCGAATATCTATCTCGATCTGAACACGGCCTACACCGCCGTGCCTCCGAATACGCTCGCGCTCGGATTCAGGAATTTCGTCCTGCCGGGGTCGGCGGCTGCCCAGGTTGTGACGCTGAACGCTCCGCTCACAATCGATCTCAACGACCGCGTCTCCGTGTATGGCGGTGTCAGCGCCAGCACGTCGCGGACCGAACTGACGTCCTGGACGCCGATGACGCTCGACAGCTGGAACGTCGGGTTCAACGCCGACGTCATTCAGCAGAACGGATTGATTCCGACAGTGACGGTGATCTCGACCTTGACGCGATCGATCAACAGCGCGCCGGGGCTGGCTGCGACGTCAAATCAGACAGTGGTGGAACTGGATTATGCGCTTGATGAAGATGCCACGCGGGGTCTTCTTGCCGGCACACGATTGACGGGTGTTTGGGTCGATTCGAGTCTGGTCAAGGTTCAGCCGGCGTTTGTCGGCTATGTGGGAGGCTATTACCAGTGGCCAAGCAACTGGAAGCTGACAGGCCGCCTCGGCATTCAATCGTTCGGCGGAGCGCAGATCGGAAATCTGGTCCAGGCGAAACCGTTCACCCAGCCGACCGTGAGGATCGATGTCGAGCGGATGGATGACAACGACAATCGGCTTTTTGGCGCAACGCTCGAAGTGGCATGGACGCCCCAGCCGCTTGTCCAGATGACATTGCGCACGCCGCTCTATGCTGTGAGGAATTGAGGCCGTTCCTGCGCGAGCTTCCGCCCCTCATTCATGCAGCACGACGTTGCTCCTGCCCTTCTCGACCATGTCGATGACGAGCAGCTTCACCGACTCCGTGCCGGTGTTGGCACCCTGGTGCCACTGATCGACCGCTTCGAGAATAAAATCGCCGGCCTTGAAAGTATCGGTTCTGCCAATGTCGAGATTGGTCACTTTCAGCGTGCCGGCCAGCACATAGGCGTAGCGCGGAAACGGATGCTTGTGCTTCGGCAGCACCGCGCCCGGCGGAATGTCATACGTGGACACCAGTGTCTGCACCTGGCCCTGCGGCAGCACAATCGGCTGGCCGCTCGACGTCTCGGTCGCGGACGCGACCGGCCGCACGACGACCTTGGCAGCGACGGCGGCACTGTCTGCGTGGAGCGGCGGTACGGACAGCATCAGCGCGAGGGCGGTCAGAACGGCTTTCATCGGAAGTCCTTCAATGCGAATTGCGCGACAGAAGATCGCTGCAACATGTCGGGTGATTCACTTGAGATCGGCAAGCGTCTGGATCAACTCCCGCGCATAAGTGTAAAAAGCCAGTGAATAGTGCCGATTTTCCCGTTGGAACTCGCCGGATAAGGCGCTCGGAGCGGCTCAAGGTGCGACAAAACGGGCGTTATCGCGGCCGTGTTCATCTTGCGGGAACCAACATCGCGAAACGAACATTGGCTATCCGCGCCGATAGGGCGCACAGTGAACCCATGGACAACTCTCACGCGGCAGCGCTCGCCTCATGACCATGAGAACGCGCCGCGAAACGGTCACCTTCAAACATCCCGCGCGTATCAAGGGCATCGACCGGCTGCTTGCCGCGGGTCCGTATGACGTTGTGACCGACGAGGAGTTGATCGAGGGTCTCTCCTTCCCCAGCTTTCGGCGCATCGCCACGATGATTATGGTGCCGGGCGCCCCGCCGCATCAATCCTCCATCGAGATGATTGCCATCGCGTCGGCCGACCTGTCGGACGCGCAGCGTATCGATGCGAATATGCTTTTGAAGTGAGTGTTCACCTGACCTTCACATGCACCGTGTCATGCGAAGCCCAACGATCGTCGATTGTTTTCCGCGAACGATTGATTCCGAAATTTCTCTTTTGCGTTCAGCGGGAACGGGAGCGCGTCACATGATCGAGATTTCCATGCAGAACCTGACCTCGCGTCAGGTGAAAGCCGACGAGTCCGCGCGCCTTGGCGTGCAGGCCGGCTGGTACACGACCAAGGTTAGCGGCACATTCGTCGGCGGGCCGTATGCGACCATCGAGGAAAGCCAGAAAAAAATTCTCGAACTCAATCCACCGCCGGTGGTTATGAAACGCAAAATCTAGAAACACACAGGATCGGCCCATGAGTCCCTCAGGCCAACACGCGCTGTTGCGTGACGTTGAAGGCGAAAACGATCAGCTTCGGCAACTGCTCATTCAGGCGGGCGTCGAGGCCGAGGCGCATATCGTGGCCGCGAAGCTGCAGACCGTGCTGATCGGCGAGCTTCACCACAGGGTGAAGAACATGCTGGCGATCGCCTCCGCCATCGCCTCGCAAAGTCTCCGTGAGGCGCCGAGCCTCGACGCGGCCGCCAGGACTATCGGCAGCCGCCTCGCCGCGCTCGGCATTTCACACGATCTTCTCATTCGCGAGAGCTGGAGCGGCGCCGGCTGCCGGACGCTGATCGAGAACGCCATTCTGGCGTTTCAGACCGACGGCCTGAAGCAGTTCACCATCACCGGCGACAATATCGCGATTTCGTCGGGGCCAGCGGTGGCGCTGTCGATGGTGATCCACGAACTATGCACCAACGCGCTGAAATACGGCGCATTGTCGCTGCCCGACGGGCGGGTGTCGATTGCATGGTCGGTCGATGCCGACACCAAGCGCTTCAGGCTCGAATGGAAGGAAAGCGGTGGACCGAACGTCGTCGAGCCGCTGAAGAAAAATTTCGGCAGCCGGTTCATCGAGCAGGCATTGCCCGGCCAGCTTCAGGGCGAGGCACGGCTGATCTTCGAACCGTCCGGCATCGTCTGCGACGTCAACATCCCGGTGAGCTCGTTACAGGAGCCTGTCATCGCGCTGGTGTGAGGCTCTCGCGCCGCGACGTGTCAGTCCTCAAGCGCGGACATGTCGGGACGGAGTTTCACCTTCGCAAAACTTTTGGCGATGGCCTTGCGGAGCGTCTTCCGGACTTTCGCTGTCTTGAGGCTGCTGCGCAATGTCACCAGCTCCTCGGCGCGCTCGTGGTCACTGCGGTTTGGCCGCAGATGCGTTTGCGTGCAGATGCCCGTGGGGATCATCGCCGATTTCGCGCGGCACCAGGGCTGCGCGAGGAATTGCCGCCACATGTAAAGATCCGACCACGGACAATCGATCGGCGGCGCCCAGCCCGGCAGGCGACGGTAAGCCTCAAGCGTATGACCGCCGAATGTAAAGTCGAAAAAATTGAACGACTCGTTGAGCATGCGCGCCCGCCACGCCGGATCGGCGAGATTTCCCGGCAGCACCAGCCATTCGCCCGAGCGTCCGATCCCGATATGCATTGTGTTGCCGAAATCGGCGTCGTCGAGCAGTTCGAGGAATGTTTCCAGATGGTTCGGCAGCCAGATGTCGTCATCGCCGAGATAGGCGACGATTTTTCCGGTTGCCTGCATCAGCGCCGCGTGGCGATGACGCTCACCTTTGCGCTCGCCCTTGGGGAAATCGAAAAAACGAATGCGGCTGTCGGTTGCGGCAAGCTCCGCAATTATTGCGCGCGATTCGGCGGACACCCCGTCGCCGACGATGAAAAGTTCGAAATCCTGGACAGTTTGCGCAAGCGCGCTTGCCACCGAATGGGGAAGACACGCGATGTGCTCGTGCGTCGGAATCAAAATCGTCGCAGCGGGCATGATCCAGGGCCAGGCTACCAGCCTTTGGCCTCTCCGAACGAGTAAGGGATAAGAGGCGTATCCAGCGGCAGGCGATACTTGTCGGGATCGTCGTGCTGGTAGTGTCTGGTCGGAAAATCGGCAACCAGCGCATCCGTCGCGCCGATATTCCTGACCGCGTGCCACACGTTGCTCGGCACATTGACCATCCGCCGCGCCCGCTCTGACAGAAAAATCTCGCTCACGCATCCGCACGTCGATGACTCAGGCCGCGGGTCGAACAGAACGAGCAGCGCCTCGCCGCCCAGCACCATGGTTCGATCTTCGAACGTTTTGTGCAGCATCCAGCCCTTGACGAAGCCGGGGCGGATCGTAAAGCAGTGCCCCGACGTAAACGGCTCCGAATGCTGGTCCCAGCGTGAATCGAAAACCTCGAAAAGAGTGCCGCGCTCGTCGGTGTGTGTTGGCATATCGCGGATCGAAACGCCTTCGATCAGGCGGCGAAGGCTGCGTCCCTCCGCTGTCACAGTCGGCACGTCGCGCGTCGATTCCGAAAGCGTCTTGTCGAGAAGCGAGCCACCGCTTCCCAACGGCTTTGCCGAAGATACGCTCATCTTTGCCTGCCAGCGATACGAAAAGAACCCATGATATTTAAAGCCGCCCTTGCACGCAAGTCCGGCCGCAAATGACGCCGTGACCTTTTCGCCAAGGCTCGGTGACCATTCACGGATTCTCGCACGGTCCGAATGACCTCATGTCGAGATGACGGCATTGGTGGGCGTCGGGCGGTCGTTGATCTGCTGACCGAACAGGCTACCGACCAGTTCCACCACGGTTCGCGCGGTGAGGCCTCTGTCATCCAGGAACGGATTGAGTTCGACGAGATCGAGCGAGCGCACCAAACCGGAGTCCTGAAGCATTTCCATCACCAGATGCGCTTCGCGGTACGTCGCGCCGCCGGGCACCGTGGTGCCGACGCCGGGCGCCGTAACGGGATCGAGAAAGTCCACGTCAAGACTGACGTGCAGCACGCCATTGCGCTGGCTCACCCTGTCGATGACCTCGCGCATCAGCACCCCGACGCCGAATTCATCGATCCTGCGCATGTCCGCGATCCAGACGTCGCGCTGCGCGAGCAGCTCCCGCTCAAGTTTATCGACCGAGCGCAAACCGAACAGGTTCAACTGCCCGGACGGAATCGATGCGCGCGGATTGCCGGCCAGAAGATCGTCGAGACCGCGCTCCCCGCACAGGAACGCGCCCGACATGCCGTGCATGTTGCCCGTGATCGTTGTCGCAGGCGTGTTGTAATCGGCGTGGGCGTCGAGCCACAGTACGAACAGGTCGCGCCCCTGCTCCTGCCAGTGCCGCGCCACGCCGTTCACGGACCCCATCGACAGGCTGTGATCGCCGCCGAGAAAAACCGGAATGGCACCGGAGCGCGCCATTGCATAAGCGCGTTCGCTTGTCGCCCTGATCCAGCCCTGAATTTCCCGGTAGTGCTTTGTGTTTTGCGGCGCTTCGCCATCGATGATCGTCAGATCGCGGCGTGACAGGTCTCCATGATCCTTAATAGCGAAGCCCATTCCTTCGAGCAGGGCCGACAGTCCCGCGGTGCGGAGCGCCGCCGGTCCCATCAGCGCGCCTTTCTGCGCCGCGCCGACTTCGATCGGCACGCCCAGCAGCGCGATTGTCGTCGGATATGAATTTGAATCGGTGGTCACGAACACTATACAGCCTCAACATGCGACAACCTTAGGATTCCTAAGGGCTTAAACTCTATGAGCCTTAACGAGCGACCTCCAGGACCATAGGATTGACAATAGGAATAAAAACCTATATACCTCAAACAAGATATGAGGCTAAGTCATGAACGTCCTTCAAGACATAGAACGCAAAATCATTGAGCTCAAAGATGAAGTCAATAGCATCCGCTCAGACCTGAAATTCCGCAAGCTCGCGCACGCAATCAAGCAAGAGTTTAATCCCGATCAACCGCGTGATGAACGCGGCCGCTGGACAGAAACAGGATCAGATGCTTCGAACCCGGATAGCGCGCCAAGGCTATTTTTATTGGCAAGCTATTCAAAAATCGCCGAATGCAATTTTCAGTACAAGCGTGACCTGTTCCAGTGCAAAATGGTTGGCTTGGCGACTTGCTACGCTCAAGCCATGGAACGATTAAGCGCTTGCGAACGCGGCAAACCAATTCCTCCCTTTAACTACTGACCGGGGAAGAAACAGATGATTATTGCATCTCGCACACTTACATACCTTGCGGCATCCGTTCGACAAGATGTCCGCATCGATATTTTCAAACCAGAAGAAGACAATGGCAGCTGGCTGTGTCACTACGTCATCAATTGGCCCGATCAGCCGTGGCGCAGTTTCGGCGGTGGTCATGACGCCGTGCAGGCACTGCTGGCGGCGATGCAAAAAATCGGGATCGAACTTTATGCCAGCCACGCAAACACGTCAGGCCAGCTATTTTGGGACGACTGGAAGGGCTTCGGTTTTCCAGTTCCAAAAGCAGCGCGGGCCGAGTTGATAGGCGACGACGCCAAATTCCTCTAAATGAAAAGCCCCGGAGCGATCCGGGGCTTTGTGTTAAGTTCGTCATTCCGGGGCGCACGCATCGCAAGCGAACCCGGAATGACGGCGTGCGCCATCAATACCGATAGTGGTCGCTCTTGAACGGGCCGCTCTGCGGCACGCCGATGTAATCGGCTTGATCGGGACGCAGCCTGGTGAGCTTCACGCCGATTTTTTCCAGATGCAGCATCGCGACCTTCTCGTCGAGGTGCTTCGGCAGCGTGTAAACCTTCTTCTCGTACTTCGCCGGGTTGGTCCACAGCTCGATCTGAGCGATGGTCTGGTTGGTGAACGACGCCGACATGACGAAGGACGGATGACCCATCGCGTTGCCGAGATTCACGAGGCGGCCTTCCGACAGCAGAATGATGCGGTTGCCCTTCGGGAACTCGATCTCATCGACCTGCGGCTTGATGTTATTCCACTTCATGTTCTTCAGGCCCGCGACCTGAATCTCGTTGTCGAAGTGGCCGATGTTACAGACGATGGCGCGATCTTTCATCCCGCGCATGTGATCGACGGTGATGATGTCCTTGTTGCCGGTGGCGGTGACGTAGATGTCGGCGCGCGGCAGCGCGTCCTCGATGGTGACGACTTCATAACCTTCCATCGCCGCCTGCAGCGCGCAGATCGGATCGACCTCCGACACCATCACGCGGCAGCCGGCTTGGCGCAGCGAGGCCGCCGAGCCTTTGCCGACGTCGCCGAAGCCGGCGACGAAGGCGACCTTGCCCGACATCATCACGTCGGTGCCGCGGCGGATGGCGTCCACCAGCGACTCGCGGCAGCCATAAAGATTGTCGAACTTCGATTTGGTGACGCTGTCGTTGACGTTGATCGCCGGGAACAGCAGCTTGCCTGCGGCGGCGAGCTGATACAGCCGGTTGACGCCCGTGGTGGTTTCTTCCGACACGCCCTTGATGTTCTTAGCGAGTTCGGCAAACCAGCCCTTCGGCTTTTCCTTGAGCTTGTTCTTGAGCAGCGCGAAGAACACTTCTTCTTCCTCGCTCGCGGGCTTGTCGAGGAACGCCGTGTCGCCGTTCTCGGCGCGCAGGCCGAGATGCACGAACATGGTGGCGTCGCCGCCGTCGTCGAGGATCATGTTCGGCGTCAAAATTTCACCAGGCTTTGCGCCGTGCCAGTCGAACAGCTTCGCGGTGTAATCCCAGTACTCGGTCAACGTTTCGCCCTTGTAGGCGAACACCGGAATGCCGGCCGCCGCGATGGCGGCAGCGGCATGATCCTGCGTCGAATAGATGTTGCACGACACCCAGCGGATGTCGGCACCGAGCGCCTTCAGCGTCTCGATCAGCACAGCCGTTTGAATGGTCATGTGCAGCGAGCCGGCGATGCGCGCGCCCTTCAGCGGCTGCGATTTTCCGAACTCGGCGCGCGTCGCCATCAGGCCGGGCATTTCGGTTTCGGCCAGATCGATTTCCTTGCGGCCGAAAGGGGCAAGACCGATGTCCTTGACGAGATAGTCGGTGAAGCCTGCGGGTGCTTTCGCGGTGGCGGTGGCGGTGGTCATGTTGTTTTTCCTGCTCTTCTCCCTCGCCCCGCTCTTGCGGGGAGAGGGTTGGGGTGAGGGGCCGAGCGATGCAGCGGCCACGATGATTGTGTAGCTGCGAGGGTCGCCCCTCACCCGCCGCGAAGACGCGGCGACCTCTCCCCGCTTGAGGGGAGAGGTTAAGAACTCACACCGCGCGCTTGAGTGCGTCGGCGAGATCGGTCTTTTCCCACGAGAAGCCGCCGTCGGCATCCGGGGTGCGGCCGAAATGGCCGTAGGCGGAGGTGCGGGCGTAGATCGGCTTGTTGAGGTCGAGATGCTTGCGAATGCCGCGCGGCGTGAGGTCCATCGATTCCGCGACGGCTTTCTCCAGCTTGTCTTCGCTGACTTTGCCGGTGCCGTGGGTGTCGATGTAGATCGACAGCGGGCGCGCCACGCCGATGGCATAGGCCAACTGCAGCGTGCAGCGATCCGCGAGACCCGCAGCAACAATGTTCTTGGCAACATAACGCGCGGCATAGGCCGCCGAGCGATCCACCTTGGTGGAGTCCTTGCCGGAGAACGCGCCGCCGCCATGCGGCGCAGCACCGCCGTAAGTATCGACGATGATCTTGCGGCCGGTGAGGCCTGCGTCGCCGTCCGGCCCGCCGATGAAGAATTTGCCAGTGGGATTGATGTGCCAGATGGTCTTGCCGTTGATCCAGCCTTCCGGCAGCGCCTTGCGCACATAGGGCTCGACCCGCTCGCGCACCTGATTCGAGGTCATGTCCTCGACGAGATGCTGATGCGACACCACGATCTCGCGCACGCCGACCGGCTTGCCGTTCTCGTATTGCACGGTGACCTGGCTCTTGGAATCAGGACCGAGAACCTTCTCGACACCCGAATGACGGGCTTCCGAAATCAGCCGCAGGATCTTGTGCGCGTAATGGATCGGAGCCGGCATCAGTTCCGGCGTCTCGTTGGTGGCGTAGCCGAACATAATGCCCTGATCGCCCGCGCCCTCTTCCGCATTGGTCGGCTGCTTCGCGTCCACGCCCTGCGCGATGTCGGCGGACTGCGGATGAAGAAGAATCTCGATATCGGCGGTCTTCCAGTGGAAGCCATCCTGCTCGTAGCCGATGTCCTTGATGGCCGCGCGCACGACGGCTTCGATATGGTCGTTGGTAACGGTGGAGGGGCCGCGAGTCTCGCCCGCGATCACGACCTTGTTGGTCGTCGCCAGCGTTTCGCACGCAGCCCGAATGTCCCACGGATCGATGCCCGCCTTCGGGCCTTCGCGGAAGAACAGATCGACGATCTCGTCCGAAATCCGGTCGCAGACCTTGTCCGGATGACCTTCAGAAACCGATTCACTCGTGAACAAGTAAGACGCGCGCATCAACCCAATCCCTTCCACATGGACCGCGATCGGCCCGTTCGAACTTTCAAGCCTTGGTCAAGAACCAAGGCTCATCTTTTAGTGACGTGTTTTCTTGACGCGAACCGGTGTCCACTTCGCTCGAAAACACTTTGGTAAATTCAATCCCGACGACGCGAGATGACGTAGGACTCATCAAAGAACCAGAGCCCGTTATGCTTGCGCAACACGTCCCTGGTGGCATCGAGGTAACGGCCGCTTTGTGTCACTTCCATCAGGCGGTCGTCTTCGACCTGAGCGACATACACCGCCGCGTTCCATGCTGCAAAGGCCGTCGAAGTCCCGATCGGCCCCGTGACCTCGTTCGGCAACGCTTCCATATCGTATCGGAAGATCGAGCGGTTATCCGCATAGGCATTAAAGTTAAGATCGCGACCGGCCGATCCCAACTCATATTTCACCGCGCGCAATAGCTCATGGCGGCTGATGGCGAAAGGATTTTCTCCCGGCCAGACCGACTGCACAATCTCCATTCCCGGATCGTTGCCGTGGGAGTGAATCCCGATCAATCGGCCTCCGGCCCGCAGCGCTCGCGCGAGCGGCGCGATGATGCGCTTGGCGCGAAAATTGAGCGACGATCGCGCCCGGTAGGGCTGCGACGCGATCACCAGATCGAAATTGGCCTCGACTCGCCCTGCCCGCGGAATCATCGCATCGAGCAGGAACCGATGGTCCTCGCGGTAGATCACCAGCGCGATCGGCCGTTCATAGACCGGCATGCCGGAACGCGCACTGACGCTGGCACGCCAGTTTTCTTCCAGAAACGGCTGCAATTCGGCGATTTGCGTGGCGAACTCGCCAGCGGACGACCCTTGCAAGGCGACCTCGCGCCAGATCATGCCGGCGGCCGCAGTCGGAGATTTCGGCGCCAGCCAGGGCGCTTCGGCATAATTCATATTGGTCAAAACAAAGACCGTCGCCGGGTGCTCGAACAAGCGGTCGGGAACCTTGTCCAGCGTCAGCCGCACGTCCTCAAGACTGATTTCCTTGCCCGCGATGTAGAACGGCATGTTCGGAAACCGGCTGTGCATGGATCGCATGACGCGGGACAGCACGGTTCCATCGCCCACCCCTGCGTCGAAAACACGCAATGCGGGCGGGCGCGGATGGATGCTGCCCAGCTCCAGCGCCACGCGCTCGGCGATCACCCGCTTTTCCGAGCAGGTATGAACGAACAGCAGATATTTCTGACGGTTCTCGAAAAAGCGGAAATTGCCTCCCGGATCGCGGCGCTCGATAGGCGCTTCCGGCACGTGGACGATGGGCAAGCCATCCCCAAGAAAAGCTCTAATCCGCTCCAGCGTATCGACCGTGATGCGCTTTCCTTCGCGCAACCGATGCACCAGCTTGCCATCGTTGACCGCGCGGCGGCCAAACGTCGATTCCGCCATCCCTGCCAAACGGCAGTAGGCGGTGATCTGGGCCAGAAGCTGGTCGTTTTTCATCAGATCGGTGGGCAAGGTTGGAGTGGGCCAAATTTGGTGGGCAGAACCATTTTATAAACGGCTTCCTATCACCTTCTGCCCACGATGAAAACCGTGTTTCCGGAAAATCAAAAGTTCTCAAGCATTATCGATCACGACTCAAACGGTGATAAGTGTCCGCGGAGGATACGTGTCCCCGTCAGTTCGAAGCCAACATCATGCTCGTCAGATTTGCCGCGTCGGTCCTTTTCATTGGTCTGCTGGCCGTCGCAGCCGTTGCGGGTTCAGCAGCACCGGCAGGCAAATGGCTCGCCGAAGATATCGACGGCAGCGGCGTCATCGATCGATTGCAGACGACGCTGGAGGTAAGCGCCGACGGCAAGGTGACCGGCATGGGCGGCTGCAACCGTTACGCGGGCTCGGCAAAGATCGATGGCGATACGATCCGGTTTTTGCCGATGGGGAGCACGCGGATGGCGTGTTCGCCTGCAATCATGAAGCAGGAATCGAAATTTCACGCCACGCTTGAAAAGGTCAGGGCATGGCGGATCGAACGCACGAAGCTCGTGCTGCTGGACGCCGGACAATTCGTCATCATGAGTTTCGCGAAGATGGACTAGCGCTGCGTCTGGTCTCGCGCTGCCAGCACATCGGCTCGCTATGTCATCGACCTAAAATTCATCCGTTACAAAAGGAGACAACAATGAGCCCCCGATTGAAAAATCCGCTCAAGGCCGCGCCCGAAGGCATCAAGGCGATGATGGCTCTCGAGGCCAGCATCAAGGCCAGCGGCCTGGAGCACAGTCTCATTGAACTGGTCAAAATGCGCGCGTCGCAGATCAACGGCTGCGCCTACTGCATTCACATGCACGCAACCGATGCCCGCGCTCACGGCGAGACCGAGATGCGGCTGTACATGCTGAACGCATGGCGCGAATCCACCTTGTACAGCGCGCGCGAGCGAGCCGCGCTCGCCTGGACCGAAGCGCTCACATTGATCGCAGCAACCGGCGCACCGGATGCGGATTACGATTTGGTCAAGGCCGAGTTCACCGAGAGCGAGCAGGTCAACCTGACCTTGTTGATCGGAGCCATCAACCTCTGGAACAGGTTGCAGGTTGGCTTCCGCGTAGCCCATGCCGTGGACGCGGTGCGTGTCGCGGTCTGACGACGCCTCCGAGATGTTCGAGGCACATCGACCCGGCTGATACGCTGTGCCATCGACACACCCGGAAACCCGGCAAGTCACGGAAGCCATTACAAAATCTGGTCCGCAGCTGCGTCATCGACGTGAGTGCGAGCCAAAAGGCAAAATGGCGACGAACTTCGCTGCAAAAGGCAGGATGGTGACGGCAATCGGGCGCGCGGCCCACACCGAAAATGCCGCGCGCGACGCGCTTTCGGGCAGCCCACGCCCTTGGCTTGGCGGCACATTCGCGCAGAGTGGGACGACATCCACTTTCTTCACGCGCGCGTCAATGAGCGCCGTCGGCCCACGTAAACAATCTTGCGCTTGCCAAGCGTGAGCGGTGTGCAAGGATGAATCGTTCGGTATTGCCTGATTGATTTTTTGTTCGACGCACAATTATCGGGAATGGAGGCTGCCTTGAGCGAGTCCCTGCACCCAAGCGCGCCCCATCATCTGCCCGGCTTCATCACCGCGCCCGGTGATACAGACATTCTGATGGTCGCCGTTGGCGTCATTCTGCTTCTCGCCATCCTGTTCGTCGGTAACATTTATCTGCAGATCCATTCCTTGCCGGAGCGGATGGCGCACAAATCGCAGAAGCTGCAATTCGAGATCGTCGCCGTCCTTTGCCTGCTCGCACTCTTTACGCATAATCATCTGTTCTGGGTGATCGCGCTGCTGCTTGCCATGATTGACCTGCCCGATTTCAGCACGCCGCTGCGCAGCATCGCGGGCTCGGTTCGGAAATTGGCAGGCCTGCCGCCAGACCCCGATCCTTCCGAGCCGCCCGGCGAAATACCGGCTCACGGCGCTGCTGCGGACGTATCCGACACTACCAAGGCTCCTGCGATCAAGACCGAGGAGCCGCGTCATGCTTGAACTGCTCCTCTGTTCTGTTCTGACGATTTTCCCGGACTATCTTTATCGCCGCTACGCGCAAGGAAAGCGGCTTGGCAAAGAGATCACGCTGTTCTCCGTCTGGTATGAACTGCGCTGGGGCATCACCGCCTGCGTGATGCTGACGGTCGCCCTGATTACCGTCATCTTCTATTACCATCCGTCAACAACCAGCGCGACGCTGTATTTCAGGACTGTCCCGATCGTGCCGGAAACCATCGGGCGCGTGTCGGAGGTTCATGCCGATTTCAGCGCCCCGGTTAAGGAAGGCGACGTAATCTTCAAGATGGACAGCGCAAAGCAGGAAGCTGCAATGGAAACCGCCCGGCGCAAGATCGCCGAAGTGGACGCGGCCATGCTGGCGGCGCAGGCGGACGTCCTGAAAGCCGACGCCCAGATTCAGGAAACGAAGAGCGCCTATCAGCAGGCGGCAGAGGAGCTAGAGGTCAAGCGCGAATTGCAGAAACGCAATCCCGGCATCGTCCCGCAGCGTGATATCGAAAAGCTCGAAGTGGTCGTCGCTGGCCGTCAGGCCTCCGTCGATTCGGCAACCGCCTCGAAGCAGTCCGTCATGGCCCGCGTCACGGCCCTGCTGCCGGCTGAGAAGGCGAGCGCGCAGGCCGCCCTTGCCCAGGCGCAGGTGGATCTCGACAAGACCTCCATTCGCGCAGGCGTCGCGGGGCGCGTCGAGCAATTCACATTGCGGCCGGGAGACGTCGTCAATCCGATGATGCGCTCGGCCGGCATCCTGATTCCGGAAGGTGCGGGAAAGCGGGCGCTTGCCGCAGGATTTGGACAGATCGAAGCGCAGGTCATGAAGGTCGGCATGGTCGCCGAGGCAACGTGCATTTCAAAGCCGTGGACCGTGATCCCGATGGTGATTACGGGGGTGCAGAACTACATCGCGGCAGGCCAGTTCCGGGGCGGCGAACAACTCCTCGAGGCACAGCAGGCCGTGAAGCCGGGTTCGATCCTCGTATTCATGGAGCCTATATATAAAGGCGGGCTCGAAGGCGTCACACCGGGCAGCAGTTGCATCGCGAACGCCTATACCAGCAACCACGACGTGATCGCCGCAAAGGAGACCGGCACGTCGAAACGCATCTGGCTGCATGCCGTCGATGCGGTCGGAATCGTGCACGCGATGCTGCTGAGGATTCAGGCGCTGCTGCTGCCGGTCAAGGCGCTGGTGCTGAGCGGGCATTGAGTCCGGTCTATCCGCATTGAATCGTTTGTGTTGATGCGGCATCAAGCCGGATCAGCCCCCTCTCCCCGCCCGGGAGAGGGTTGGGGTGAGGGGCTTTAAATCTATCGATGGATTCTACGCCCTCACCCGGCTTCGCTACGCGAAGCCGACCTCTCCCCACGGGAGAGGTGAAGCTAAACGATGCGCAAGCGATTCATACTCAAACTGAAATGCTCCAGGTGTGAGTTATCTTTGTGAGTTACCTGCTCCACAGGTCGTTCGCGACATCCACCGCGAGCGTGAGCTTGGCCCATTGCTCGTCTTCGGTGAGGACGTTGCCTTCTTCAGTGGAAGCGAAGCCGCATTGCGGCGAGACCGCGAGCTGGTCGAGCGGCGCAAATGTCGCCGCCTCCATCAGCCGCTGCTCGATGTTCTTCTTGTTCTCAAGCGCGCCGGTTTTCGAGGTGATGATGCCGACCACCACGATCTTGTTGCCCTTGGGCAAAAACCGCAGCGGCTCAAAACCGCCCGCGCGTTCGGAATCATATTCCAGAAAGTAACCGTCATAATTCACGCCCGCCAGCAGCGTCTCCGCCACCGGCTCGTAACCGCCTGACGACACCCAGGTCGAGCGGAAATTGCCGCGGCACACATGCGTGGTTATGACCATGTCGGCAGGGCGCTCGGCGATCGCATAATTGATGACGCGGGCATAGACCGCGGGAAGAGTGTCGGGATCTTCGCCCCGCCCGCGTAGTTTCTCCCGCTGATCCTCGGAGCAGAGATAGGCCCACACCGTGTCGTCAAATTGCAGATACCGGCAGCCCGCATCGTAAAACGCCTGCACCGCCTTGCGATAGGTCTTCGCAAGATCGACGAAAAAATCATCGATATCGGGATAGGCCTGTTGCGAGATCGCTTTGCGGCCGCCGCGATAATGCAGCAGCGACGGCGACGGAATCGTCATCTTCGCGGTGAGGCCGATGAGGTCGCATCGATCCTTGAGCAATCTGAAATGCGCGAGCATCGGGTGATCTGCGGGGAAATCGAGCTTGCCGGTGACGCGGATGCTTTCGCCGCGCGTGGTCATGCCCGCGAACTGGATGCCCTCGGTCTTGTAAAGTTCGCAGCCGGTGAGATGCTGCAAGAAATCGAAGTGCCACCACGACCGGCGAAACTCGCCGTCGGTGGCGAGCTTGAGGCCGAGCTGCTTCTGCTTGTGAACGATCTTGTCGATTTCCAGATTCTCGATGCGCAGCAGTTCCCCTGCGGCGATCTCTCCTCTGGCGAACTTCGCACGGGCATCCTTGACGCGGGCCGGCCGCAGCAGACTGCCGACATGATCGGCGCGAAACGGCGGCCT
>JAZKGC010000086.1:78641-83816 GCA_040386115.1 Pseudomonadota bacterium | reverse complement strand
CGCGTCATGCACGATTGCGCCGCGCTCCAATATCACAACCCGGTCCGCGAGGCCGAGTATCTTTTGGGCATTCTGTTCGACGATGACGGTGCAAATGCCGCCAGCCTGCGTGATGGTCCCGAGCGCCAGCATCAGTTCCTCGACGATGATCGGCGCGAGACCCTCGGTCGGCTCGTCGAGCAGAAGCACCTTGGGATTGAGCGTCAGCGCCCGGCCGATGGCCAGCATCTGCTGTTCGCCGCCGGACAATTCGTTGCCGAAATTGGACTTGCGTTCGGCCAGGCGCGGAAACATTTCGTAAACCTTGTCGATAGTCCACGGCCCCGGCTGCGCTACCGCGGTCATGTTTTCCTCGACGGTGAGCGATTTGAAAATGTTGCGCTCCTGCGGCACCCAGCCGATGCCTTCGCGCGCGCGCTGATCGGGACGCAGCGCCGTGATGTCCTGTCCCTTGAGCGTGATGACGCCGCTGAAGCGCCGCGTGACGCCGACGATGGAATTGATAAGCGTGGTTTTTCCGGTGCCGTTGCGGCCCAGCAGCGCCAGCACCTGACCCTCTGCAAGCGCGAGCGACAGGTTCGGGATCACCACGGCTTCGCCGTAGCCCGCACACAGATCCTTGATGTTCAGCAATTCAGGCATCTGCGGCCTCGCCGAGATAGACGGCTTTTACGCGCGGATCGCGCGCGACTTCAGCGGGCGGACCTTCGACCAGCATCGCGCCGTTGACCATTACCGAAATGCGATCCGCAAAGCTAAACACCAGATCCATGTCATGTTCGATCAGCAGCACGGTGACATCGCGCGGCAGGCTTGCGACAGCGGCCAGAATATCGTGCCGCTCGTGTTCGGGCACGCCCGCCGCCGGCTCGTCCAGCAGCAGCACGCGCGGACGCGTCGCAATGGCCACCGCGATTTCGAGGAGGCGCTGTTTCCCATAGGGCAGCGTCGCGGTGCGCTCGTTCATGACATCGAGCAGATGAAACCGAGCGAGATGCTCGGCAATGTCGCCGTTGACCTCGGGCCGCGTACCGAGCCTGCGCCACCAGTCGCCGCCCGCGCCGGCCTGCTCCGACACCGCAAGGCCGATGGTCTCAAGCGGCGTAAGGTCTGGATAGAGCTGATTGATCTGAAAGGTCCGCGACAACCCGCGCAGCACGCGCGTGTGCACCGGCAACCGCGTGATGTCTTCGCCGTCGAGCAGGATTTGCCCGGCATCCGGACGCAGCACGCCGGTCAGCAGATTAATCACCGTGGTCTTGCCTGCGCCGTTGGGGCCGATCAGCGCGTGACGCGCGCCGGTCTCAAGCCTGAGCGACAGATCGCGGGTGACGGCGAGACCGCCGAAGCGCTTTTGCAGGCCGACGGTTTCCAGCGCGAAGGTCATGGCTTTGCCCTCGCGAACAAACGCGCGGGCCAGCCGAGCCAAAGCTGAATTCGCTCGCGGCCGATCAGAACGATAATCACCAGCACGAGGCCGATCCAGAACTGCCAGTATTGTGGCGTCAGCGTCGAGAACAACTCCTGCAATATCTTGAATGCCACCGCGCCGATCAGGCCGCCATAGAGATAGCCCGCGCCGCCGATCACCAGCACCAGCAGCAGATCCGCCGAGCGCTCGAACGAGAACACGTCGGGCGACGCCAGCGCGGTGCTTTGCGTGAACAACCCGCCCGCGATCCCGGCGTAGAACGCGGCGAAGGTGTAAATCGCGATCAGGCGGCGATTCACCGGAATGCCGACGGCGGCAGCGCGCAGCGGATTGTTCTTGATCGCGCGCAGCGACAGCCCGAACGGCGAATGCACGATGCGCCGCGCCAGCAGAAACAGGATGAACAGCACGATGAGGCAATAGATGAAGGCGGTCTTGCCGTAGAGATCGAACGCGAACAGGCCCAGTATCGGCTCGATGGTGATACCTTGCAGGCCGTCGGAGCCGCCGGTGAGGCTGGTCGCCTGAATCGCAAGCGGATACATCATCGACGCGATGCCGAGCGTCACCATCAGCCGCGTCAGGTCCGCGCCGCGAATGATGAGGAAGCTGGTGAGAAAGCCGAGCACCATCGCGGCAGCGCCCGCGACAATCAGCGCCAGCACCGGCTCTTTAATAATGCCGTGAACCGCCAACAATCCCGCCGTGTAAGCGCCGACGCCGAAGAACGCCGCATGGCCGAGCGACACGATGCCCGCATAGCCGAGGATCAGGTCGAGCGACAGCGCGAACAGCGCCAGCCACGCGATCTCGGTGAGGATCAGGTAGCGGTTGGGAAACGCGAAGATGGTGGCGGCGGCGGCGATCCAGAACACGATCTCGCTGACGCGCCAGCGCGACAGCCGCCTCAGGTGTTCGCCGATTGCGGGGTGAACGGTCATCGCGCTCTCACCGTGCCGCCACGCGGCCGAACAATCCTTGCGGACGCCACAGCAGCAGCGCGATCATCATGGCATAGATCACGAACGCGCCGAGCTTCGGCACGTAGTATTTTCCGGCAACGTCGCCGATGCCGAGCAACAGCGCCGCCAGAAACGGCCCGGTGACGGTGGAGGTGCCGCCGACCGACACCACGATCAGCACATAAATCAGAAACTTCAGCGGAAAATGCGGATCGAGACCGAGAATTTCCGCGCCGAGCGCACCGCCCAGACCCGCGAGGCCCGAACCGAACGCAAATGTCAGCGCGAACACCTGCGGCACGTTGATGCCGAGGCCCGATGCGGCGCGCGGATCGTCCACCGCGGCGCGCAGCCGGCTGCCGAAGCGGGTCTTCGACAGGATCAGTTGCAGCCCGAGCGTCAGCAATCCGCAGATCATGATAATCATCAATCGATAGCGCCCGACGCCGACGCCGAACACGTCGATCTGTCCTTGCAGCATCGCGGGCAACTGAATGAAGGTCTGCGATGAGCCCATGATGTAATCGACGCCCGCGATGGACATGAACATCAGCCCGACGGTGAACAGCACCTGATCGAGGTGACTGCGGCCGTACATATGGCGATAGACGCCGCGCTCCATCACCGCGCCCAGCAACGCGCCCGCCAGAAACGCCATCGGCAGGCCGAGAAAAAACGGCACGCCGAGCCGGTTGACCAGAATGGCGCACACGTATCCGCCCGCCATGGCGAACGCGCCGTGCGCGAGGTTGACGAAATTCATCAAACCCATCGTCACCGCGAGCCCGCACGCCAGCACGAACAGCAGCATGCCGTAGGCGACGCCGTCGAACAGGATCGTGAAGAGCGTGGTCATATTAACCGGCGGCTCGCATAAGTTGCGTCAAACCCCTCACCCGGATGGCTTCGCCATCCGACCTCTTCCCGCAGCGGGGAGAGGTGAAGACATTGACTCCCTCGCCCCGCTCTTGCGGGGTGAGGGGCAAGTACAACAACACGTCTCAATTGCCCAATCGCATACTCACTTCTTCGTCTTGCCCGGATCTTTCACCGCGTCGAAGGTCGCGAATTCCAGGTTGTAGAGTTCGCCGTCCACCTTCTTCACTTCGCGGATGTAGATGTTCTGCACGATGTCGCGCGTTTCCGGATCGATCGAGATTGGCCCGCGCGGGCTTTCCCACTTCATGCCCTTCATCGCCTCGATCAGCGCGTCGCCGTCGGTCTTGCCGCCGGTCTTTTTCAGCGCTTCGTAGATCAGGTGCATGCCGTCGTAACCGCTCACGGCCATGAAGCCGGGACGCTGGCCGAACGCCTTTTTATAGGCCGCGACGAAATCCTTGTTCATTTGAGAAGGATGGGCAGCGGAATAATGATGCGCCGTGACCGCGCCCAGCGCCGCATCGCCCATGCCGTTCAGCAGATCGTCGTCCATCACGTCGCCCGGCCCGATCACCTTGATGCCGGTGAGGCCGCGCTCGGCATATTGCTTCATGAAGTTGCCGCCCTGCCCGGCCGGCACAAACACGAACATCGCATCCGGCTTGGCGTCCTTCATGCGTTGCAGGAACGGCGCGAAATCCGGATTGGAGAGCGGGACTTTCACTTCCTCGACGACCTCGCCGCCGCCGGCGACAAAGCGCTCCTTGAAGAATTGCAGCGCATCGTTGCCGGGCGCGTAGTCGGAGGTCAGCGTCGCGACTTTCTTGATGCCGTTTTTTGCCGCCCAGTCGCCGATGATGACCGACGACTGCGCCAGCGTGAAGGAGGTGCGCACGATATAGGGCGAGCGCTCGGTGATGATCGAGGTGCCCGCCGCCATCACCACCAGCGGCACCTTGGCCTGCGTCGCGAGCGGAGCCGCGGCCAGCGCCGCCGGTGTCACGCCGAAGCCGGCGATGAAGCTGACCTTGTCGTTGACGATCAATTCCTGCGCGGCGCGCTTGGTGTTGTCGGGCACCGCGCCGTCATCCCTGAGAATGACCTGAATCTTCGTGCCGCCGACGGTATCGCCCTTCTGCTGCATGTAGAGCTTGACGGCGTTGTCGATCTGCTTGCCGGTCGAGGCCTGCCCGCCGGTCATCGGCAAGATCAGGCCGATCTTGACGGTCTCCTGGGCAAAAGCGGGCGTCATCGCGCCTGCGACCGCAACGCAGGCAACAGCCTGCAACATCATCCTTCTGCAAACCGTCATGGATCATCCCCTCCCGAGACAAAGACCGGCTTGATGCCGGCTGTTCTTGTCATCCTATCGGGAATTTATTGCATACACCCGACGCAAAAGGCCACCGGGGACGCACGAATTGGCTGCGGGTTGGTCCAATCGGACGGACAGGCTCAGGGTGCACCGCAACCGGCCTCCGGCTTTTTAAATTCAGCGCGCCTGCCGGATGGAACGATTGCCGCTGCCGGACAGTTTGCTTCCGATTGCACCCAATCGACACCGAGAGGTCGATTCATGTCCAGCAAAACTCATTTTATCCGGATTCCGCACAACGCATATGTTCTGGTCGGCGACGGCCGAAAAGCGCTTTTTCTTCGCAATGAGGGCAGCGAGATTTCACCCCGCCTCAAGACCGAACAGGTTTTCCTGAACGACAACCCGCCGACCCGCAAGCAGGGCTCGGACCAGCCGGGACGCAGTTTCCAAAGCGTCGGAAGTCACCGCAGCGCCGTGGAGCAAACCGACTGGCACGAGATCGAGGAGCGGCGGTTTGCGCGCACCATTGCAGACACGCTGGAAGGTCTGGCGCGCGACCGGACGATTCCGGGGTTCATCATCGC
>JAZKGC010000086.1:0-78541 GCA_040386115.1 Pseudomonadota bacterium | reverse complement strand
CGGGCGAGCACGCGGCGCTCGATGTCGGCGCCCTTGCGGACCAGATTTTCCGGCGCATCGCGGTGGCTGATGCGCTCGACATCCTGATCGATGATCGGACCTTCATCCAGCGCGCTGGTCACATAATGGGCGGTGGCGCCGATCAGCTTGACGCCGCGCTCATGCGCCTGATGATAGGGCTTGGCACCCTTGAAGCCCGGCAGGAACGAGTGGTGAATGTTGATGCAGCGCCCGGACAGCTTGCCGGCGAAATCCTCGGACAGCACCTGCATGTAACGCGCCAGCACCACGAGTTCGGATCTGGTGTCCTCGATCAGCTTCCAGACCGCCGCTTCTTGCTCCGACTTTGTCGCGCGCGTCACGGGAAGATAATGAAACGGGATGCCTCCGAAATCGAGACCATTGTAGGTTTCGCGCGGATGGTTGGAGACGATCGCGGTCGGAACCATCGGCAATTCGCCGGTGCGCCAGCGATAGAGAATATCGACAAGGCAATGATCGGACTTCGACACCATCAGCAACACGCGCTGATGCGCCGTGCGGTCGCGCAACTGCCAGACCATGTCGAACGGCCGGGCAATCCCGCCGAAGCCGGACTGAAGCGTCGCAACATCTGCCGACGCGCCCGGCGAGTCGAACATCACCCGCATGAAGAAGTTGCCGGTCTCGATGTCGCTGTATTGCTGGGCGTCGAGAATGTTCTGTCCGTTGGCGAACAGGAAGGTGGAGACCGCAGACACGATCCCCGGACGATCCGGGCACGACAAGGTCAATACGAATTGCTGTTCGGACATGAAGTTACAAGATCTCTGCGGGAAAGAATGAGAACGGCCTGCGGCGTCTTCCTCTAGCACCAGCGCGCCATTTCCGCCAATACCGCGCGGAAAACAGGCTGGCGCGGCCCCTTCGACTTTCGTAGAGATATTTCGTAGAGATATATTGTCAAAGCAGCGTTTCGGAAGGGTGCTCATGCCCGGCAGACTTGAAGGTTACCGGATTCTGATCCTGGAAACGCGCGAGGAAGCGCAGTTCTCCCGGCTGCTGCAAGAGCAAGGTGCCAACGTCCTGCAATGTCCGATGTTCACGATCCACGATGCGCCGGACCCGGTGCCGGTGGAAACGTGGATCCGGCTTTTTATCGCCAGGCCGTTCGACGATCTGGTGCTGATGACAGGCGAAGGCCTGCGGCGTTTGATGAAGGTCGCGCTGCGCATGGGGATCGATCAGGATTTCATCGCCGCCGTCGGCCACGCGCGAAAATTCGCGCGCGGCCCGAAGCCGGTGCGCGCGCTGCGCGAGATCGGGCTTGAGGCGCAGGTCATCACCGAGACGCCGACGTCCGAAGGTATCGCCGAGATGCTGGCGCGGGAGGATTTGCAAGGCCATCGCGTCGGCCTGCAACTTTATCCGGACAAGGACCACGCAAAACTGATCGCCGCCATCACATCACGCGGCGCGAGCGTCGAGACCGTGCTGCCTTACGTTTACGATCCGCAAGTCGCGGTCACCAGCATCGTGTCCGCGATCGACGAGATGGCCCACGGCCGCGTCGATGCGCTTGCGCTGACGAGTTCCGGCCAAGTGCGCCGGCTGATTGACGTGGCGAAAGCACATGGATGCGAGGATCGTCTGCGCGCGGCTCTCGCGCAGACGCCGATCGCGTCGGTCGGCCCCGTGGTGTCGGACGAACTCAAGACATATGGCCTGCGCACCGACATCTACCCCGCCAACGACGCTTTCTTCATGAAGCCCCTCATCAGCGCAATGGCGCTGACGCTGAACGAGACGCCGCCGCGCCAGAGTTCCCGCCGCGCGTAACGCGATACCGTGCGCAACAGCCAGACAATGGCGATGCAATCACGGAATCGTTGACGGCCCGGCGGCGGCTTTGCAGGTTGCCCCTCGCAGATGTTCGTGGTCTGTTTGGGTTTCAAATCGCCGGCGCGCTGTCGCGGCGATTCTTCCAGACACAGGCCACATCGATGTTCAGGCAACCGCGCTTTATTGTTGGCGCTTTCATTTTTCTCGCGGCGGTCGTTGCCGCGTATTATTTCCTCTCCGGCAGGTCGAACCAGGTCGCGCAAAAGGCCGCGCCGCCGCCGGAAGTCGGCGTCGTTGAACTCCGCCGCACGGAAGTTCCGCTGGCATTGACCTATGCCGGGCGCGTCGCGGGATTTCGTATTGTCGAAGTGCGGCCCCAGATCAGCGGCACCATCCTCAAGCGCGAATATGTCGAAGGCACCAAGGTCAAACAGGGCGACGTGCTGTTCCGCATCGATCCGCGCACCTATCAGTCAGCACTCGACCGCGCCAACGCGCAACTGGCGCAGGCCGAGGCAACGTCGGTGCAGGCCGAGGAAAATTTCAACCGCATCGACGAACTGGCAAAGCGGCAGGTCGCTACCGCAAAGCAGCTCGAGGACGCACGCGCCGCGCGCGATCAGTCGCGCGCCGCGATTCAAGCGACCAAGGCGGACATCAGCAACGCCAGGCTGAACATCGAATTCACCACGATCAGCGCGCCGGTGTCGGGGCCGACCAGTCTCGTCTCGCCGCCGGAGGGCTCGCTGGCGCTGGCGCAGCAGACGATCCTGACCACGATCACGCAGCTCGATCCGGCTTACGTCAATTTCTCCACCAGCGAATCCGAGTTCACCGAGCTTCGCGACATCAATCGCGCCCGCGACAAGCCGCTGACCGAGGACGACATCACCGTCACGCTTCAGCACGGCGACGGCACCGCCTACCCGATCAAGGGCAAGCTGAATGTCTCGTCCTCAACGGTGGATGCGCGCACCGGCACCATCCAGATCCGGTCCATTTTCCCGAATTCCGACGGCGCGCTGCTGCCCAACCAGTTCGTGCGCGTGCTGCTGACCGGCGTGTCGCTGCCGAACGTGTTCGTGATTCCGCAACAGGCCATCTCGCAAGGCCCGCAGGGCGCGTTTGTGTACGTCCTCAACGCCGCGAACAACGGCGTCGTCGTGCGCCCGGTGAAACTCGACCGCGAGGTCAAGGGCGGCTGGGTCGTCAAGGACGGCGTCAACGACGGCGACAAGATCGTCATCGATGGCGTGATGCGGATTCGCCCCGGCGGACCTGTGAAGCCGGTTCCGTTCGTTGCGAAAGACAGCAATGCCAAGCCGGGCGACGCCAAGGCGTCCTCCGCTGACAAGGCTTCCTCCACTGAGAAAACTGCCTCTCCTGACAAGCCCGCCACGTCCGACAAGTCAGGCCAGAAATAATGTTTTCGAAGTTCTTCATCGACCGGCCAGTCTTTGCCGCAGTCATCTCCATCGTCATCGTGCTTGCGGGTTTCATCGCGATGCGCGCGCTGCCGATCTCGCAGTATCCCGCCATCGTTCCGCCTGAAGTGACGGTGACCGCGACCTATCCCGGTGCGTCGGCGCAGACCATCGCGGAAACCGTGGCCGCGCCGCTCGAACAGCAGATCAACGGCGTCGAGAATATGCTCTACATGCGCTCGACCTCCACAGGCTCGGGCACGCTGACCATCGCCGTGACCTTCGCCATCGGCACCAATCCGGACCAGAACACGATCAACGTGAGCAACCGCGTGCAGCGCGCCACGCCGCTGCTGCCATCCGAAGTACAGCGGCAGGGCGTCGTGGTGCAGAAGCGCTCGACCTCGATCCTGCAAGTGCTGACCATGTCGTCGCCGAGCGGGCGTTACGACACCATCTTCATCGGCAATTACGCGCTCATCAACGTCATCGACGAATTGCGCCGCACGCCCGGCGTCGGCGACGCTTCGCTGTTCGGCGCGTCGGACTATTCGATGCGGATCTGGCTGCGGCCCGACAAGCTCGCGCAATACAACCTGACCACCGGCGACGTCGCCGCCGCGATCCGCGAGCAGAACGCGCAGTTCGCCGCCGGCCGCTTCGGCGAGGAGCCGCAGAAGGACGCGGCCACGTTTACCTATTCGGTGACCACGCAGGGCCGCTTCGCCGACCCGCGCGAATTCGAGAACATCATTATCCGGTCCGACGAGTTCGGCGGCGCGCTCCGCGTCAAGGACATTGCGCGGGTAGAGCTTGGCGCGCTCAATTACAGTTTCTCCGCGACCTATAACGGCGCGCCGACGATTCCCATCGGCGTCTATTTGCAGCCCGGCGCCAACGCCCTCGAAGTCGCGAAAAGCGTCAAGACGACCATGGACCGGCTGCAGACGCGCTTCCCGGAAGGCCTCGAATACAGAATTCCGTTCAACACCACGCGGTTCGTCGAAGTCTCCATCGAGGAAGTCATCAAGACCTTCATCGAGGCGATTATTCTCGTCGTGCTGGTGGTGTTCCTGTTCCTGCAAAGCGTGCGCGCCACCATCATCCCCGTGATCGCGGTGCCGGTGTCGCTGATCGGCACCTTCGCCGGCATGTATGTGCTGGGATTCTCCATCAATCTCCTGACGCTGTTCGGGCTGGTGCTCGCCATCGGCATCGTGGTCGATGACGCCATCGTTGTGCTGGAAAACGTCGAGCGCATCATGCGCACGCAACACAAACCGGCGCGCGAGGCCGCCATTCAGGCGATGGAAGAAGTCAGCGGCCCGGTGGTCGCCATCGTGCTCACGCTGTGCGCGGTGTTCATTCCGGTGTCGTTCCTCGGCGGACTGGCCGGCGAACTGTACCGGCAATTCGCGGTGACCATCGCGGTGTCGGTGGTGATCTCGGGCATCGTCGCGCTGACGCTGACGCCGGCGCTTGCGGCGTTGCTGCTGGAGCAGCAGCACAAGGAGCCGGCGAAGGTGTTTCGCATCTTCAATCGCGGCTTCGACTGGCTCACCGCGCGCTATACCGGCGTGGTGGAATTTTTTCTGCGCCGGACCGCTCTCGCTCTCATCCTCGTCGCAGCAATGCTGGGCGCGACCGCGTATCTGTTTTCCAAGGTGCCCGGCAGCCTCGTGCCACAGGAAGACCAGGGCTACGTGCTGATGGTCACGCAGCTTCCGCCCGCGGCCGCCATCAGCCGGACCCGCGCGGTCGCGGCGACCACGGCTGAAGAGATCAAGAACATGCCCGCCGTTCAGGGCGTGGTGGCCTTTTCCGGATTCGACATTCTTTCCAGCGCGCAGAAGACCAATGCGGGCGTCGCCTTTATCACGCTGAAGGACTGGGCGGAGCGAACCAAGGCCGATGAGGACGCACGGCAAATCGCACCGGGACTGTCGAAGCTGAACGGTCTTTTTCGTGACGGCATCGTGATCGGCTTCAATCCGCCGCCGATTCAAGGCATCAGCACCACCGGCGGTTTCGAACTGTACCTGCAAAACAGATCCGGAGCGACGCTCGAAGCGCTGGCCGAGGCCGCCAACAAGGTGGTTGCGGAAGCCGCGAAACGGCCTGAACTGCGCGGCGTCAGCACGCAGTTCTCGACCTCGATTCCGCAATACCGGATCAATGTCGATCGCGACAAAGCCAAGACGCTGGGCGTGCCGATCAACACCATTTTCGAAACCATGCAGAGCGGTTTCGGCAGTCTCTATGTCAATGACTTCACGCTGTTCGGACGCACCTATCGCGTCAGCCTGTCGTCGGAATCGGATTTCCGCTCGTCGCCCGACGACCTGCGCTTCATCTACGTGCGCGCCGACACCGGCGCGATGATTCCGCTGAATGCGCTGGTGACGGTTCAGCGCGTCATCGGCCCCGACACGGTGGATCGTTTCAACATTTTCCCGGCGGCGAAAATTCTCGGCAATCCGGCACCGGGATATTCGTCGGGCCAGTCGCTCGCGGCGATGCAGGACATCGTCTCCACTACGCTGGGCACAGACTACTCCATCGGCTGGACCGGATCGGCGTTCCAGGAATTGTCCACCGCCGGCACCGGCTATCAGGGCTTCCTGTTTGGCCTCCTGATGGTGTTTCTGATTCTCGCCGCGCAGTACGAGCGCTGGTCGTTGCCGCTGGCGGTGCTCACCGCCGTGCCGTTCGCGCTGTTCGGCGCCATCGTCGCGATCTGGCTGCGTGGCATCGAGAACGACATCTATTTCCAGATCGGCCTCGTGACGCTGATCGGCCTCGCCGCCAAGAATGCAATCCTGATCGTGGAATTCGCAGCACAACGCCACCGCGAAGGCCTCACGATCTACGACGCCGCGCTCGAAGCCGCGCGGCTGCGATTCCGCCCGATCGTCATGACCTCGCTCGCCTTCATTCTCGGCGTGTTGCCGCTGGCGATCTCGACCGGCGCCGGTTCGGCCAGCCGTCATTCCATCGGCACCGGCGTGATCGGCGGCATGATCGCGGCCACCGGGCTCGCCATTATCTTCGTGCCGCTGTTCTTCCGCCTGGTGACGCGCCGGGTGGAGCACGACCACTCGCCTGACACGAAGCCGGCTCCGCCTCCACCGGCGAAACAGCCTTGATGGCCAGCGCCGGGATGCTTTGCCGCATTCGACAGAGTTGATATGACGTCGGGTCCGCGCACCCGCGCGGCTATTGTGCGCTGCAAATAAAATCGGAGTGCGGATGCCGGACTTGCCGCTGTCGAACTTGCGTGTCGTCGAACTCGGATCGGGCGATACGCTCGGCTATTGCGGCAAGTTGTTTGCGGATTTCGGCGCGGAGGTCATCAAGGTTGAGCCGCCCGGCGGCGATCCGGGGCGGCGCATTCCGCCGCTGGTGGACGCCGGACGCGGACACCGCGAGAGCGCCACGTTCGCCTGGCTCAACACCAACAAGAAAAGTATTTTGGCCGATCCCGAACTCGCGGCCGACGCCGACAGAATTCTGGCGCTGCTGGCAAGCAGCGACCTGCTGCTCGACGCACGGCAGCCCGACGCCATCAAGGCGTCGTTGATTTCCCACGAGCGCCTGCGCGCCAACGATCCCGGCCTCGCGATTACGGCCATCTCGTGGTTCGGCGAACATGGCCCCTACCGCAATTACCACGCCACGGACTCGGTGTGCCGCAGTCTCGCGGGCCTGGTGAAACTTGTCGGACCGATTGAAGGACCGCCAGTGCTGCCGCGCGACGGCCAGATCGGCGTGTTCGCCGGACTGACCGCCTTCATTCCGAGCTTGGCCGGACTCTACGGCCACGCCCACGGCGCGCGCCGGTTTGCCGTCAACAATCTGGCCGCGATGCTACAGATCAGCGAGTTCGATACGGGGCTGGCGCTTGAATCCGGCTTCACGCGCCCCCGTCCCGGCATCAATCGGTTCGGCCGCGGTTATCCCAGCGGCAACTTCGTCACCAAACATGGCTGGCTCGGCGTCACCGTGGTCACGCCCGCGCAGTGGGCGGCGTTCTGCGCCATGCTCGAGATGCCCGAGCTTGGCGCCGATCCGAAGTATTCGGCGACCATCGGCCGCTTCAACCATGCGGATGAACTAAAGGCGATCATCACGCCCGCGCTGCTGAAGCACACCGCGATGGAATGGTTCGAGAAGGGCATCGAACTGCGGCTTCCGCTGGCCGTCGTGCCGGACATGCAAGAACTTCTCGCGCAGGAGGTGCATCGCGCCCGCGGCGCGTTCGGGCCGGTCGAGATCGGCGACGCCTCGTTCGAGGGGCCGGTGCTGCCGCTGCACCTCACGCGCGCGCGGCCGAAATCGAACGGACGCGCGCCAATGGCAGGCGATGACGAGAAGAAAGCCCTGCCCGCACACAAGCGCAATGCCACGCGCGCGGCGACCGCGCAGGATGCGCTGCCGCTGAGGGGGCTGCGCATCATCGATCTCACCATGGGCTGGGCAGGCCCGACTGCGACGCGCCAGATGGGTGATCTCGGCGCGGATGTCATTAAAGTGGAGTCCTGCCAGTATCCCGACTGGTTTCGCGGCACAGACACGCGGCCGCCCTATCACGAGGAGCGGACCTACGAGAAGACCTACTGGTTCCAGATGAACAACCGCAACAAGCGCGGCATCACGCTGGACCTCACCACCGAGGAAGGCCTCACGCTGCTGAAGCGGCTGATGCAGGACGCCGACGCGGTGATCGACAATTACGCCGCCGACGTGATGCCGCGGCTCGGCCTCGGCGTCGAAACGCTGCTCAAGATCAATCCGCGTCTGGTGGTCGTCACCATGCCCGCCTTTGGCATGACAGGAAAATGGAGCGGCGTGCGCGCTTACGGCTCGACGCTGGAGCAGGCATCGGGTCTTCCTTCGGTCACCGGAGGCCCGGACGATCCGCCGGTCATGCTGCATGCCGCGATCGGCGATCCGGTGGGAGGACTGAATGCCGCCGCGGCGCTGCTGCTGGGGTTCATGCATCAAAGAAACACCGGCGAAGGCCAGCACATCGATCTCAGCCAGGTGGAGTGCATGCTGCCGATGGTCGCGCCCTCGATCCTCGAACAGTCCGCGACCGGCACGACCAGTCCCCGCATCGGCAACCGGCATCCGCAATTCGTGCCGAACGGCTGCTTTGCGACGCTCGGCATCGATCAGTGGATCACGCTGGCGGTGCGAACGGATGAGGAATGGCGCGCGTTGTGCGGCGTGATGCGGCGGCCGGATATGGCAGGCGATTCCAAGCTCGCGACCGTTGAAGGCCGGCGCGAGCACGAGGACTCCATCGAGGTTGCGATTCGGCAGTGGCTGGCCGACGTGCGGCCCGACATTGCGATGGTCTCCTTGCAGGCCGCCGGCATTGCCGCAGGAATTGCAAGGTTACCGCAAGACCTCGCCTCCGACCCGCATCTGCTCAAGGTCGGCCACTGGCAGCCGAGCGACAGGCCTTTCATGGGGCCGCATCTGCTGCCGTCGGTCGCCTATCGCGAAGGCGACACCGCATGGCCGTATGCCATCGAACGCCTCGCACCGACGCTGGGGCAACATAATCATGACGTGTTGAGTGGCGTGCTGGGCCTGAGCGACGCCGAAATCGCGGACCTTGCGGCACGCGACATCATCGGCACGGAGGCGGCATTGCCCAAGACTCGGCCCAAGACTCGGCCCAAGACCCGGCCAAAGACCCGGCCCAAAACGCATGCAGCAAAGCCCGCCGGGAAAGGCGCACGTACTGGTTGAGGCGGGAATTTGTCGCAGGCTTTTCACAAGCGCCCGCGACAGCATTTTTATTCTCTTCGCGACCGCGGGCCGGCCTCTCACCCAGGCTGGCCCCTAATCATGCCCTGCCGCGATTGGCAATTAAGCATTCCGGTGCCTGCCTAGAGACCGGGCTTGCGACTTCCGGAACCTTGGACCACAATCACCGGACGAAATGGCCGCGGACGGTACGGGATCGAAAATTCCGGCTGTCCGTTTGAAAACGCGGCTGTTCTCAAAAAGAATTCAGGGAGAGAAAAATGCGTAAATTAATCATGGCTGCGGCCTTCGCACTGCCGATGCTCGGCGGAGCGGCGATGGCCCAGGATACCGTGAAAATCGGCTACATCGACCCATTGTCCGGCGGCGGTGCCAGCATCGGCGAAATCGGCCTCAAGACCTTCCAGTTTCTCGCCGACGAAGTGAACGCCAAGGGCGGCATTCTCGGCAAGAAGGTCGAGATCATTCCGCTCGACAACAAGACCAATCCGCAGGAAAGCCTGATCCAGGCCCAGAAGGCGATCGATTCCGGCGTGCGCTACATCACGCAGGGCAACGGCTCGTCGGTTGCCGGTGCGCTGACGGATTTCGTCACCAAGTACAATGAGCGCAATCCCGGCAAGGAAGTGCTTTACTTCAACTATGCCGCGGTCGATCCGGTGCTCACCAACGACAAGTGCAGCTTCTCGCACTTCCGCTGGGACGCCAACTCCGACATCAAGATGGAAGCGCTCACGAATTACATGAAGGGCGTTTCGTCGATCAAGAAGATCTATCTGATTAACCAGGACTACTCGTTCGGCGAATCGGTGCGCACGACCGCGCGCGCGATGCTGAAGGAGAAGCGTTCCGACATCGAAATCGTCGGCGACGAAAAGCATCCGCTGCTGAAGGTTACCGACTTCGCGCCTTACATCGCGAAGATCAAGGCGTCCGGCGCGGACAGCGTGATCACCGGCAACTGGGGCCAGGATTTCGCTCTGCTGCTGAAGGCTGCGGCGGACTCAGGCCTCAAGGTCAACTGGTACACTTATTATGCAGGCGGCACCGGCGGTCCGACCGCGATCAAGCAGGGCAACCTGAACGATCAGGTCTTCACGATCGTCGAAGGCTACGCCAATATCGAACATGCCTCGTCGAAGGCGTTCGAGAAGGCGCTGCGCGACAAGTACGGCTTCAGCCTGTTCTATCCGCGCGCCGTCAACCAGATGCGGATGTTCGCGCTCGCGGCTGAAAAGGCCAAGTCGCTCGAACCCGTGAAGGTCGCGGCAGCTCTCGAAGGCATGGAATTCGAGGTTTTCAGCGGCGGCAAGGGCTTCATGCGCAAGGACGATCACCAGTTCTTCCAGCCGATGTACATTGCACAGTTCGGCGAACTGAAGAACAAGGAGACGTTCGACGAGGAGAAGACCGGCTGGGGCTGGAAGGGTGTCGCCAAGATCGACGCCGACAAGACCGTGCTGCCCACCACCTGCAAGATGACCCGCTCGTAACAGGCGGCGTCGCATTCACTGTGTCCGCTCCGGCTCATGCCGGGGCGGATGCAGCTCAAGTCTTTCAGGGTGACCGCCGTGCTTGAACTGATCGTCATATCCACGTTGAACGGCGTCCTGTTCGGCATGCTGCTGTTTTTGATGGCAAGCGGCCTGACGGTGATCTTCAGCATGCTCGGCGTGCTAAACTTCGCGCATGCGAGCTTCTATATGCTCGGTGCATTTTTCGGATTTCAGATCAGCCGGTGGTTCGGGTTCTGGCCGGCGCTGCTGATCGCGCCCCTGCTCGCGGGCCTCGTCGGCGCGGGCGTCGAGCGGTACGGCCTTCGCCACGTCCACAGGAACGGTCACGTCGCCGAATTGCTGTTCACGTTCGGCCTCGCATTCGCCATCGAAGAGATCGTGCAGATCATCTGGGGCAAGAGCCCGGTGGATTTCCGCGTGCCGTCGGCGCTCGATTTCCCCGCCTTCACGATCTTCTCCACCAATTATCCCGCCTATAAAATGTTCATGCTGCTGGTCTCCGTCGGCATCTTCCTGGCGCTGCTGATCGCGCTGAAGCGGACGCGGATCGGCATGATCGTGCAGGCCGCCCTCACCCACCCGCACATGGTCGGCGCTCTCGGCCACAACGTCGGACGCATCTTCATGATGGTGTTCGGCGTCGGCACGGCACTGGCCGCCGTCGCCGGCGTGATCGCCGGACCGGCGCTGGTGACGCAGTCGAACATGGCCGGCCTCCTCGGACCCATCCTGTTCGTCGTCGTCGTGGTCGGCGGCCTGGGCTCGCTGCCCGGCGCGTTCATCGCCTCATTGCTGATCGGCCTCGTGCAGACCTTCGCCGTGTCGATGAACGGTTCGCTGTCCGAGGTCTTCGGTCCGCTGAGTCCCGCCTACGCACAATCGTGGCTGTCGGACATCTGGAACGTGACCATCGCGCAGATCGCGCCGATCATGCCCTATGTACTGCTGGTGCTGATCCTGGCGTTTCGTCCGATGGGCCTGCTGGGGACGCGCGACACATGAGCAACATCACCACCAGCATCGCGCCGCCACGCCCCGCCGCGAGCGAGAAACTCAAATTCTACGGGCTTTGGATCGCAACCGGGCTTGCGCTGCTGATCCTGCCCAAGATTTTCAGCTCCGGCGGATCGCTGACGACATTCAGCCTGATCGGCATTTCGATCATCTTCGCGCTGTCCTACAATATCCTGCTCGGCCAGACCGGCATGCTGTCGTTCGGACACGCGGTCTATTACGGCCTCGGCGGATTTCTGGTCATCCACGCCATCAACATCATCGGCGGCAACAAATGGCCGATCCCGCTGCCGCTGGTGCCGCTGATCGGCGGAGTGACGGGGCTGCTGTTCGCCATCCTGCTCGGCTGGGTCTCGACCCAGCGCTCCGGCACGGCCTTCGCCATGATCTCGCTCGGCGTCGCCGAACTGATCGCCTCGTCGGCGCTGATCCTGCGCACGTTCTTCGGCGGCGAAGCCGGCATCTCCGCCAACCGGACCAAGCTGCTGAAAGTGTTTGACTGGAATTTCGGCCCGCAGATCCAGATCTATTATCTGGTCGCGGCATGGACGCTGATCTGCATCATCGCGATGTACGCCCTCACCCGCACACCGCTCGGCCGCATGTGCAACGCCGTGCGCGACAATCCGGAGCGCGTCCAGTTCGTCGGCTACGATCCGCACGTGGTCCGCTATATCGCGTTCTGCTTCTCGGGATTCTTCGCAGGCATCGCAGGCGCGCTGGCGGCGATCAATTTCGAGATCGCCAACTCGGCCTATCTCGGCGCGGTGCAATCCGGCACCGTGCTGTTTGCCGCTTATATCGGCGGCGTCGGCTTCTTCATCGGCCCGATCGTCGGCGCAATCTTCGTGACGCTGATGTCGCTTGGCCTCAGCGACCTGACCCATGTGTGGCAGCTCTATTTCGGCTTGTTCTTCATCGCCGTGGTAATGTTCGCTCCCGGCGGCATCACCGGCCTCCTGATGATGCATCGCCCGCTCATCAGGGCCGGAACCCTCGGCAAAGTGCTGCCGTCGTATCTGGTCGCGCTCGTGCCTACGCTGGCGATGATGATCGGGCTGATGCTCGCGATCGAATCTGTCGTTCATTACACGATGAACCCGACCGAAAACCCGAACATCAAGGCGTTCGGCATTCCGTTCAATGCTGCGAGCCCGCTGACCTGGCTGCTCTCCGTCGTCCTGATCGTCGGGGGATTTGTCGTCGCGCGCATCACATGGGCGCGGGTCGGGCACGCATGGGACGACGCCCTGAGTACGGCCCGCAACAAGGGGCTGGCCGCATGACTTCATCAAATGTGAACCCCACCGCCATCGAACTTCGCAATGTCGAAAAGAGCTTCGGCATCACCGCCGTCATTCGCGACGTCAATCTCAAGGTCGCGCAAGGCGAACGCCACGCCATCATCGGTCCCAACGGCGCTGGAAAATCCACGCTGTTCAACCTCATCAGCGGATACATGATGCCGTCGAGCGGCAGCATCCTGTTGAGGGATCAGGTGGTCTCCGGTTTGGCGCCCTACCAGATCAACCGCCGCGGGCTGTCCCGGAGTTTTCAGGTGACCAACGTGTTCGCCAACATGACGGTGTGGGAAAACCTGCGCTGCGCCGTGCTATGGACGACGGGTCACCGTTACGCGTTCTGGAAGAACATCGACAACCTGCCCGAGGTTCGCGACCGCACCGCGCAGATCCTCCAGGACATCAGCCTCACCTCGCGGCGCGACGTGCCGGCGGGACTCCTGACTTATGCCGAACAGCGCGCACTCGAAATCGGAATCACGATCGCCGGCGGTGCCGACGTCATCCTGCTGGATGAACCGACGGCGGGCATGAGCCACGCCGAGACCGAGCGCGCGGTCGCGCTGATCCGCCGCCTCACCGAAGGCCGCACGCTTCTCATTGTCGAGCATGACATGAGCGTGGTGTTCGGCCTCGCGGACCGCATTTCGGTGCTGGTGTACGGAAAGATCATCGCATCCGGAAAACCTGAGGACATCCGCAACGATCCGAAGGTCAAGGAAGCGTATCTCGGCGAGGAAGCCGCCTGATGTTGGACGTTCAAGATCTCCACGCCTATTACGGCAAGAGCCACATCCTCCAGGGTGTCGATATGCATATCGGCGCTGGCGAGGTGGTGAGCCTGCTCGGCCGCAACGGCGTCGGCCGCTCGACCACCGTCAAGGCCATCATGGGCGAGGTGCCGCCGCATGGGACCATCAAGTTCAAGGGCCAGGACATCGCCGGGCTGCCGAGCTACCGCATCGCGCATCTGGGCCTCGGCTATGTACCCGAGCATCGGGACATCTTCCCCGGCCTCACGGTGCGGCAAAATCTGATGCTGGGCATCAAGGACACCAAGAAGCTCGGCAAGTGGAAGCTTGACGACATGCTGCAGATGTTTCCGAACCTCCAGGCCCGCGCCGACACGGCGGCCGGCGTGCTGTCGGGCGGCGAAAAGCAGATGCTGACGATTTGTCGCACGCTGATGGGCGATCCGGAACTGGTCATGATCGACGAGCCGACCGAAGGATTGGCGCCGCTGATCGTGCAGCAGGTCGGCGACCTGATCGCCGAGATCGCGCGGCGCGGCGTCGCGATCCTGCTGGTCGAACAAAAACTGTCGATTGCGATGCGCATTTCGCACCGCGTCTATGTCATGGGGCATGGCCGGATCGTGTTCGAAGGAACACCGGCGGACCTCAAGGCCAATCAGACCATTCGCAAGGAATGGCTGGAGGTTTAGACGAAATTCCAAAAAGTGACTCTATTCCCGCTTTCGGGGGAATAATCGGAGAGCGCGCGTCGCCTACTCCCCATATCCCCGCAGCCGCTCGAGATCGACGACGGTGACGCCGCCGTATTCGAGCCGCAGCAATCCTTCCTTCTCCAGCGTCTTAAGGCACTGGTTCGCGTTCTGCCGGGACATTCCGGAAATTGCGCCAAGCTCCTCCTGAGTGATTTCGAGGTAGCGTGTCAATTCCGGATAGAGAATGGGATTGAACAGCGTCGCGATACAGCGCGCGAGCCGCGCCGTCGTATCGAGCGTTCGGCCATGTTCCAGCAGCCCCATGAATTGCCCAAGACGTTCGTTCAGCAACCCGATCAGAAACCGATTGAAGCTGACACTGTTCTCAAGCAACTGAAAAAAAGTGGCGCGATCCATCAGCGCCAGCCGGGTGTCGCGCAAGGCCACCACGTCGTAACGCCGGGTTTCATTCTTGAGCACAGTTCCCTCGCCGAACCAGGCACCGGCCGTCACCCCCGTGAAGCTGAAGGCCTTGCCGTCGCGCGAGACATTGCCGACCCGAACAAGTCCTGTCACCACGCCGATCCAGTATTCGAACTGGTCGCCATGCATGCAGACGAATTCGTTGGCCTTGAACGACTTTTCGACGATGCCCGCGCGCGCCACTTCGATTTCGCGCTCGTTCAGGCCGCGCGACCAGACCGCGATACGCTTCAGGTAATCCGCAGAAATCATGCTGTCTCGACCGCCCCTCACGTCACCGCAATGTTGCGACGCGGCAAAAATGGCCTTTGGTATAACGCGCGCAGATGGAAATTGCCCAACGAATTGTCACGCGCAAGACATTTCAAAGGAGCTCTTTGTCGTAAGAGGGCTGCGGCGAATACGTCCTGCAACGCAAAACATCAATAGCAGAATGGCTTACCAGGGCCGGGCGATGTAGGATCGGCACAATTAGCGAACGATGGATAAAGAGCGCGCCAAGCGCCGTATCTGGGAGGATTTGAGTGGCTTACGCATTGGAGGTGCGGGGGGTCTCACTGCGGTTCGGCGGCGTGCGCGCGCTGACCGACGTGAGCTTTTCCGTCAATGAAGGCGAATTGTTCTCGATCATCGGCCCTAACGGCGCCGGCAAGACGTCGATCGTGAACTGCGTCTCGGGCCGCTATACCCCGACCGAGGGGCAGCTGTTCTATCAGGGCCGCGACATTACAGGCCTCAAGCCCAATGCCCGCGCCGCGCTCGGCATCGGCCGCACCTTCCAGAACCTCGCACTGTTTCACCACATGACCGTGCTCGACAACATCATGGTCGGCCGTCACCACCTCCTGAAAAACAATTTCATCACCGGGTCGCTGTACTGGCTGACCGGCGCGCGGCGCGAGGAACTCGAACATCGCCGCAAGGTGGAAGAGATCATCGACTTCCTCGACCTCCAGTCTGTGCGCAAGGCTGTCGCCGGCACCCTTTCCTACGGACTGCGCAAGCGCGTCGAACTCGCGCGCGCCATGGCGCTGGAGCCGAAACTCATTCTCCTCGACGAGCCGATGGCCGGCATGAATTTCGAGGAGAAGGAAGACATGGCCCGCTACATCGTCGATCTCAACGAAGAATACGGGATGACGGTGATGATGATCGAACACGACATGGGCGTGGTGATGGATATTTCCCATCGTATCACCGTGCTGGATTTCGGACGCAAGATCGCGGAAGGATTGCCCGCCGACGTGCTGGCCGATCCGCATGTCCGCAAGGCCTATCTCGGCGAAGAAGATGAGGTGCTCAACGCCCTCGATGACACCAACCCCGTTGCGGAGGCCTCCGCATGATGGATTACGCAGGCCGCGTCGCGCAGGCCGACACCTATCCGAAAATGCTGCGGCTCAACGCCAGCGAGCACGGCCGCGATATCGCGCTGCGCGAAAAGGATTTTGGCCTCTGGCGCGTCTTTAGCTGGGACGATTACCAGAACCGCGTGCGCGACTTCGCGCTCGGCATGGTGGAACTCGGCCTCACGCGCGGCGACGTGATCGGCATCATCGGCGACAACCGGCCCGACTGGGTGGCCGCCGAAATCGCCGCGCACTCCATCGGCGGCATGTCGCTCGGCATGTATCGCGAGTCGCTGCCTGAGGAAGTGCTGTACCTTCTCGCTTACGGCGAGACCAAGATCGTTTTTGCCGAGGACGAAGAGCAGGTCGATAAGCTGCTCGAACTCGGCGACCGCACACCGCATCTCAAGCACATCGTCTATTCCGACCCGCGCGGCATGCGCAAATACGACGATCCGCGCCTGATCGACGCCGATACGCTCGCCAAAATGGGGCGCGACCGCGCAGCGCGCGAACCGCAGCTTTACGATCAGATGGTAGATGCGACCCAAGGCGACGACGTCGCCATTCTCTGCACCACCTCCGGCACCACGTCGAACCCCAAGCTCGCGATGCTCACCGCAGGCAGCGTGCTGCGCCACTGCGCCAGCTATCTCAGCTTCGATCCGAAGGGTCCGGATGACGAGTATGTTTCGGTGCTGCCGCTGCCGTGGATCATGGAGCAGGTCTATGCGCTCGGAAAAGGCCTCCTCAGCCGCATGAAGGTGAACTTCGTCGAGCAGGCCGACACCATGATGAACGACTTCCGCGAAATCGCGCCGACCTTCGTGCTGTTCGCGCCGCGCATCTGGGAAGCCATCGCCGCCGACGTTCGCGCGAGGGTGATGGACGCCTCGGCAATGAAGCAGAGCCTCTATGAAACCGGCATGAAAGCCGGGCTCAACGCGCTCGACGACGGCAAGACGTCGATGGTGGCGGAAACGCTGGTGTTCCGGGCGCTGCGCGACCGCCTCGGATTTACCCGGCTGCGCTCGGCGGCGACCGGCGGCGCCGCGCTCGGCCCGGATACGTTCAGGTTCTTCCGCGCCATGGGCGTGCCGCTGCGCACGCTGTACGGCCAGACCGAGACGCTGGGCGCATTCACGCTGCACAAGCCCGGCGAGGTCGATCCCGACACCACCGGCGTCTCGATGTCCGATGATATCGAGATCGAGGTGCGCGACCCGGACGTCAACGGCGTCGGCGAGATCGTGGTGCGCCACCCCAATATGTTCAAGGGCTATTACAAGAACGAAGCCGCCACCGCTGTGGACATGCGTGACGGCTGGATGCATTCCGGCGACGCCGGCTACTTCAACAAGGCGAAGCAGCTTGTGGTCATCGACCGCATCAAGGATCTGGCGCAAACCGCGCGCGGCGAACGCTTCTCGCCGCAATATATCGAGAACAAGTTGAAATTCTCACCCTACGTCGCCGAAACGGTCGTGCTGGGAGACGGTCGCGATTACCTCGCGGCGATGATCTGCATTCGCTTCTCGATCGTCTCGAAATGGGCGGAGAAAAACAGGATCTCGTTCACGACCTATACGGATCTGGCCTCGCGGCCTGAGACCTATGAACTGCTGCGCAAGGAAGTCGAGAACGTCAACGCCACGCTTCCTCCCGCACAGCGCATCTCAAAATTCCTGCTGCTCTACAAGGAGCTCGATGCCGACGACGGCGAACTCACGCGCACGCGAAAGGTGCGCCGCAGCGTCATCAACGAGAAGTACGCTGACATCATCAACGCGATCTACGGCGACCGGCCGGACATCGACATCGACACCGTGATCCGCTTCCAGGACGGCACCACGCAGCGTATTCGTTGCACGCTGCCGGTGATCGACCTCGGAACGCGAAACAAGACGGCGGAGGCCGCTGAGTGAACACCCAGCTTCTGATTCAACTCCTCATCAACGGCCTTGTCGTCGGCACGCTGTACGGTGTGGTCGCGATGTCGTTCGTGCTGATCTACAAGGCGACGCAGGTGGTGAATTTCGCACAGGGCGAATTGCTGCTGGTCGGCGCGTGGGTGTGCTGGTTTCTGCTGACGAAGTACCAGGTGCCGTTCTGGATCGGCATGCCGATCACGCTGGTGTTCATGTTTACCTTCGGCATCGCGATCCAGCTCGTGATCCTGCGCCCGATGATCGGCGAGCCGATCATCTCGGTCATCATGGTGACGATTGCGCTGTCCACGGTGTTCTCGGCGCTGATGAAATGGATCTTTGGCGTCAACCTCCAGCCGTTCCCGCGAATCTTCAACACGCAGTTGGTGAATATCTTCGGGCTTCAGGTCCAGACCGTCTATATCCTCAGCCTCGCTGTGTCGGTGGCGATGATGGCCGGCATGGCATGGTTCTTTAAGGTCTCGAAATACGGCCTCGCCATGCGCGCGACCGCGTTCAACCAGCAGGTCGCGCAATCGCTCGGCATTTCGGTGAAAAGCGTGTTCGCGATGGCGTGGGCGATTTCAGCGACGGTGTCCGCGGTGGCGGGCGTCGTGGTTGCCGTGGTCAATGGCGTGTCGGCAGGCCTGTCGGCTTACGGCATCAAGGTCTTCCCCGCGGCCATCCTCGGCGGCCTCGACAGCGTCGGCGGCGCAGTGCTCGGCGGCATCATTATCGGGCTTCTGGAAAATCTCGCGCACTTCGTGGACAGCGAGTATCTGCACTGGGGCAACCTGTTCGAGATCGCGCCGTTCTATGCGCTCATTATCATTCTCATGATCAAGCCTTACGGCCTGTTCGGCACCAAAGACATCGAGCGGGTATAATCATGGCAGGCCATACCATTCTTCCGGCAGGCGACTACCGCACCACCTATGCGGCGGACACCACCGTGTTCCCGACCACGACCAGCCGCAATGCGATGATCGTGAGCATCGTCCTGTTTTGTTTCGCGCCTTATGTGGTCAACGAGTATGCCCTCAGTCTTCTGATCCAGATCGGTATCTTCGGCATCGCGGCGCTCGGCCTCAATATCGTCGTCGGCTTCACCGGCCAGATTTCCATTGGCCATGCGGCGTTCTTCGGTTTCGGCGCGTTCACGTCGGCCTATGTGTCGGGCAAGCTCGGCGTGCCGGTGTTCTTTGCCATTCCCCTCGCGGGCATCGTGACCGCGGCCGTCGGCCTCATCTTCGGCCTTCCCGCCGCGCGGCTCAAAGGACTTTACCTTGCCATCGCGACATTGGCCGCGCAGTTCATCTTGCTCGACTTCTTCTCGCGTGCCGAATGGTTTACGGGCGGTACCGTCCCCGCGCACGCGGACCCGTTCTCGATCTTCGGCAAAACGCTGCGCGGCGACCGGCAGTATTTCTACGTCGTACTGGCTTACGTGATCGTCTGCTATCTCCTCGTGACCAACCTGATGCGGACGCGCGACGGACGCGCGCTGGTGGCGGTGCGTGACCATTACCTGTCCGCAGAAATCATGGGCATCAATCTTACGAAGTACCGCACGCTGTCGTTCGGGCTCGCGGCGTTCTTTGCCGGCGTCGGCGGCGCGCTGTACGCGCACTACAATCAGGTCGTCTCCAACGAAGGCTTCGGCATCGACCGATCGATCATCTTCTTGGCAATGATTATCATTGGCGGCATCGGTTCGATCATGGGCACGCTGATGGGCACGACGTTCATGGTGCTGCTGCCGGAGTCGATGGAATGGCTCAGCGCTGCACTCAGCGGCAGCGCCATCGATCAGGTTCTGGGATTGAAGAACAACATCGCCTTCTTGCGCGAGATGGCCATCGGCGTCATCATTATTATCTTTCTGATTTTTGAGCCGGATGGGCTGGCCCATCGGTGGCGACAGATCAAGGCTTACTGGAAACTCTACCCGTTCTCGCATTGAGGTCGGAACGGGATCAAAACAAGAAGACCTCGAGAGGAAACCGGAGGATTACGCTAATGACCATGACGAAACTATTGAGTACGGCGTCACTTGCCCTGCTGCTCGGCGGCACTGCAGGTGTCGCGCAGGCGCAGGTCTCGCTCGGCCACCTCGCCGATTATTCAGGCCCGACGTCGGACGTGGGTACGCCGTTCGGACAGGGCGTTGCTGATGCGTTCGCCTATGTGAACAAGAATGGCGGCATCGACGGCAAGCCGGTGAAAATCGATACTGTCGATTACGGCTATCAGGTGCCGCGCGCGATCGCGCAGTACAAGAAGTGGTCCGGCAGCGAAAAGGTCTCAGCCATTCTCGGATGGGGCACGGCCGATACGGAAGCCCTCACCGGCTTCGTGGCCGAAGACAAGATCCCTTACGTGTCAGGCTCCTATGCCGGAGCGTTGTCCGACCCGACCGGCGCTGGCGGCAAGGGCAAGGCCGCACCCTATAATTTCTTCTACGGTCCGAGCTACTCGGACGCGCTGCGCGGCATGATCACCTGGGCTGCGGACGACTGGAAGGCCAAGGGCAAGCCGGGCAAGCCGAAATACGTTCACATGGGTGCGAACCATCCATATCCGAACGCACCGAAGGCTGCCGGTGAGGCGCTCGCCGCAGAACTCGGCTTCGAGGTGCTCCCGGCGATCGTGTTCGCGCTGACGCCCGGCGACTACAGCGCGCAGTGTCTGACCCTGAAAAGCTCCGGCGCGAACTACGCTTATCTGGGCAATACCGCCGGCTCCAACATTTCGGTGCTGAATGCGTGCAAGGCCGCAGGTGTTGACGCGCAGTTCATGGGCAACGTCTGGGGCATGGACGAGAACGCCGCCAAGGCCGCTGGCGCCGCGGCGGACGGCGTCGTGTTCCCGCTGCGCACCGCAGTGGCGTGGGGCGGTAGCGCACCCGGCATGAAGATGGTTCAGGACATCTCCAAGATGTCGGACTCCGCAGGCACGGCCTATCGGCCCGTGCACTACGTCGCGGGCGTCTGCACCGCGCTGTACCTGAAGGAAGCCGCCGAGTGGGCTGCCAAGAACGGCGGCGCAGCTGGCGAAAACGTCAAGAAGGCCTTTTACCAGAAAAAGGATTGGGTGCCGGCCGGAATGGAAGGTGTCTGCAATCCATCGACCTGGACCGACAAGGATCATCGTCCGACGCTCAAGGTCGATATCTATCGCATGAAGGTGTCCGGCGCGACCGACGCTCCAGTCGCCGATCTTGTAAAGAACGGTACAGTCAAGCTTGAGAAAGTGAAGACCGTCGATCTGCCGCGCAAGGCCGACTGGCTCGGCTGGTAAACTCTGCTCCCTCTCCCCGCCTTGCGGGGAGAGGCTTGGCCATGCACGAAGCGTCATGCGCGGGCTTGACCCGCGCATCCATCTTCTTCTGAAACGCACTCAAGATGGATTGCCGGGGCAAGCCCGGCAATGACATCGAAACCGAAATGATCGACACGATATGACAACAACGATCGAACCCGGTTCTGTAAAGCCCGCCCCCGCAGCGATAACTGCGCCGTTGCTCGCCGTGCGCAATATCGAAGTCGTCTATGACAACGTGATCCTCGTGCTGCGCGGATTGAGCATGGATGTGCCAAAAGGCGCGATTGTCGCTCTGCTCGGTGCCAATGGCGCGGGGAAGTCCACCACGCTGAAGGCGATTTCAGGATTGCTCAAGACCGAGGACGGCGAAGTCACCCGCGGCGAGATCGTGTTCGACGGCGAACGCATCAACGGCATCGACGCCGACAAGATCGTGCGCCGGGGAATCTTTCAGGTCATGGAAGGCCGCCGGATCATCTCCGACATGACGGCGATTGAAAACCTTCGGCTCGGCGCATACACGCGCAGCGACAAGAACGTAAACGACGACATCGACATGGTGTTTAACTATTTCCCGCGCCTCAAGGAACGCACCGGGCTGTCCGGCTATCTCTCCGGCGGCGAGCAGCAGATGCTGGCGATCGGCCGCGCGATGATGGCGCGACCGAAGATGATCCTGATGGATGAGCCGTCGATGGGCCTCTCGCCGCTGCTCGTGAAAGAGGTGTTCGGCATCATTAAACAAATCAACCGCGATCTTGGCGTCACCATTCTGCTGGTGGAACAGAACGCGCGCGCAGCGCTGTCGGTTGCGAGCCATGGCTACATCATGGAGCAGGGCAAGGTCGTGCTCGACGGCACCGCCGAGGAGTTGCGCGACAACGAGGACGTCAAGGAATTCTATCTCGGCGGCGCAGGCGACCAGCGCAAGAGCTTCAAGAATCTCAAGAGCTTCAAGCGCAGGAAGCGGTGGCTGTAACCATTTCCGTCATGCCCGGCCTTGTGGCGGGCATCCACGTCTGAACGAAAACAAAAGCAAGACGTGGAACAGGCCCGGCCATGACGACACAGAACTGAGAACTGTCCATGACCCAACACTACGACGCTCTCGAAACGCGTGCGCCGTCGGAGCGCGACGCCGATACATTCAAGCGGCTGCCGGACGTGCTGCGCGCCGCGATGGCGGCACCGGGTCATGCCGCGCGTTTCAAGGGCATCGATCCCGCCGCGATCACAAGCCGCGCTGCGCTGGCGAGATTGCCGGTGCTGCGAAAATCCGATCTGCCGGCGCTGCAAAAGGCATCTCTGCCCTTCGGCGACTTCATCGCCACGCCGCCGGGATCGTTCTCGCATCTGTTCACATCGCCCGGACCTATTTTTGAGCCGGAATCCGCACATGCCGATCCGTGGCGCGGCGCGCGCGCGCTGTTCGGCGCAGGCTTCCGCCCCGGCGACGTGGTGCTCAACACGTTCAGCTATCATCTTACGCCGGGCGGATTCATCTTCGACTCGGCCGCGCGCGCGCTGGGCTGCGCCGTCATCCCCGCCGGCCCCGGCAACACCGAGCAGCAATTCGAACTGATCGAATCCTATCGCCCCGTCGCCTATACCGGCACGCCGGACTTTCTGAAAATCCTGCTCGACGCGGGCAAGACCGCGGGACGCGACGTGTCCTCGATCAAGCGCGCGCTGGTGTCCGGCGCGGCGTTTCCAAAATCGCTGCAGGACGAAATGAAATCGCGCGGCATCGACGCCTATCAGACCTATGCCGCCGCCGAATTCGGCTTCATCGCCTATGAGACCGCCGCACGCGAAGGCCTGATCGTCAATGAAGACCTGATTCTCGAGATCGTGCGGCCTGGCACCAATGAGCCCGCGCCTAACGGTGACGTCGGCGAGATCGTCGTCACCTCGCTCAATCCGCAGATCCCGTGGATTCGCCTGGCGCTCGGCGACCTCAGCGCAATCCTCTCAAGCCAAAGCCCTTGCGGCCGCACCAATACGCGGATCAAGGGCTGGATGGGTCGCGCCGACCAAACAACTAAAGTAAAGGGCATGTTCGTGCGCCCCGAGCAAATCTCCGAAATCGGCAAGCGGCATCCCGAACTCGAGCGGCTGCGCCTTGTCGTCACGCGCGACAAGGAAATCGACGTCATGACGCTGTCGGCGGAAAGTTCGTCTGGCGACCATGCGTTGAAGGAAGCCGTGATGTCCACCCTGCGCACCGTGACAAAGCTGCAGGGCAATGTCAGTCTGGTTACGCCCGGATCGTTGCCGAACGATGGCAAGGTGATCTCGGACGAGCGCAAAAACGACTGATCCCGAGCTGAAACAATCCTTTGATGTCTTGGCCGGGCTTGTCCCGGCCATCCACGTCTGGGAAAGTGGAACGATCGGTCGAGAAACAATAAAAAATGGAGAAACGCGTGGCTCAAGGAATCTTCGAAGGGCTCAAGGTCATCGACTGCGCCAGTTTTATCGCTGCGCCCTCATCCGCGACCGCGCTGTCCGACTTCGGGGCCGACGTCATCAAGATCGAACCGCCCGGCGCGGGCGACCCCGTCCGCAACCTCCCGAACCTGCCGGGGTATCCGATCAGCCCGCACAATTACGCCTGGATGCTTGAGGGCCGCAACAAGAAGAGCCTCGCGCTGGATCTCAGCAAGCCCGAGGGCCAGGCCGTTCTGCGCAAGCTCGCCGCCGAGGCCGACGTGTTCATCACGAACTTTCCGCCCACCGTCCGCAAGAAGCTCGGCGTCACTTATAAAGACCTCGCGCCGCTCAACGACCGCATGATCTACGCGTCGTTCACGGGCTACGGCGAAACCGGCGCGGAAGCCGACAAGCCCGGCTTCGACAGCAATGCGTGGTGGGCGCGATCCGGCCTGATGGATCTCGTGCGCGAGACCGACGAGAGCACGCCCGCGCGATCGATGCCGGGCATGGGCGATCACCCCTGCGCGATGTCGCTGTTCGCCGGTATCGTCACCGCGCTTTATCAGCGCGAGCGCACCGGCAAGGGCACGCAGGTGATGTCGAACCTGATGGTCAACGGCGTCTGGTCCAACGGCATCTATGCGCAGGCTGCCCTTTGCGGCGCGACGTTCCAGAAGCGCCCGCCCCGCGACAGGGCGCTGAACGCCGTGACCTGCCACTACAAATGCAGCGACGGGCGCTGGATTATCCTCTCGTTGCTCAACGAGGAAAAGCAATGGCCGGTGTTTGTGAAAGTCATCGGCCGCGAGGAGCTTGCCGCCGATCCGCGCTTCGAGACCAAGCCGGTCCGGCACAAGAATGCACCGGCGCTGATCGCCATACTCGATCAGGTGTTCGCGACAAAACCCCTCGCTCACTGGCGCAAGACCCTCGACGGCAACGGATTGATTTTCGGCGTCGTCGGCATCTCCACCGACATTCCGGACGACCCGCAGATGCGTGAGACCGAAGCTGTCGTGCAGTTTCAGGACAGCGATTTGCGCACCATCAATACGCCGATCTTTATCGAGGGTGCCAGGAAAGTGCAGCCGCGCATGGCGCCGGGTGTGGGGCAGCATAGCGACGAGGTGCTGGCTGCCGCGGGCTTCACATCAGCCGAGATTGCAAAGATGCGCGCGGCGGGGGTCGTGGCGTAGCTTCCCCGCTCATTCCGGCGAGCGAAGATGGATGGGTGCCTTCGCTAGTTGTTTTTCGGGAAACAGAACCCGGCGCGCGATGAGCTTGCGCCGGGCGCGGCCTGGCATGTCAGCCCTTCCGCGCAGGTCCATGACGCGAAGCTGCTATCGGGCGAAGTATTCGTGCCTGCCGGGTAACACATCGCGCCCCACCCGTTCACATAGGTCGTGCCTGCCAATTCCTTTGATCTGCGAGGCTGCGGCCGGGCGGAAAACCCGCGCGCGAAATCCGGCGGCCTGCCGTCGCGGAATGCCGCGAGAATATCGCGGCGGCGTTCCTGATCGCCAAAAAAATGCGGCGAGGCCGGTGCGATAACCGCACCCGGCGCGGCTTTTCCTGACGCATCGACGCCGGGAAAGTGAAAGCCGCCGATGCCGCGCGTCTGGTGACACCCGGTGCAGGTGATGTCGTTGAGACGGCGCATGAAGCCAGCGGGAGACAGAATGTTTTCAAACGCAATGCCCGCGCTGGCAGCATTGGCGAGTGCTGCGACAACCTCCCTGTCGGCCACAAGCCCGCGCGCGCCGTGATCGCCCTCAAGACTTGACGGTGTTTGATTGATCGCGCTCATCGCGAGAAACTGCGGCGGGATTACCACCGTTCCACGGTCCAAAGCTTCAAGATTTCCGGGCTCAAAAAGCCATTGCCTGAAATCCGCGGCCAGTTTCGCATCGTCGAGAATCCTGTCGCGGTCGATCTGGTTTTCCAGCGGCGACTCTTCAAATCGTTCTCGTCGCGGATCGTAGCGAAAGACCATCATCAGGTAATCCGCCCTGGCCTCGAAATCGTTGGCATTCGGTGACAGCCGCGCGACCTGAATGTTGATTTCAATGCGGTCGATGTGCTGCGGCGTCATCGGTTCAAGAGAACCGCCCTGAGCAGTCATTTTCGCGGCAAGGTCCGCGCCGGTGAGCGGCAGGTCGGCAGACGCGAGCCACCGTCCGGCGGTGCCGGAACAGGAATTGGTTTGAACGGATCGCTCCACACTCGCCTTCATCACAAGATTGAGAGTCATCGGCAGCCGCGTTGGCTCTGCGGTCCCGCCATTCGCAACAGGCCGGTAGATCAGCCTGATCTCGCCACATGTCTGTGGAGACACATAGGCGCGGTCCATGCGATTGACGATGCCCGCCAGCATAAACCGTGTGCTGTTTGCATAAAGCGGAGCGCGGTCGAGCAGTTGGAGTCTCGCAAGCGCGCCACTGCCGGTGGGAACTGCAAGCGCCGCAGCATGATTCGACGCGTAACGATCCAACTGGCGGCCGATGGCGGCGCGAGCAGACACCATTGACGACAGGGCGAACAGCGCGGCACCCGATGCGTCCGGACCTGCGCCCAGCAAGCGGCCGAGGTTAAGCTTATCGCTATCGAGTTCACGCAGCGTCAGCGGGTCGGTGATCGCCACGCCCCGCTCGTGCGTTCCGCCGTGACCCGCGGTCGCCCACAGCGTCACCGGCAGCAACATCGCGCAGAGAAAATTGTGAAACGTCATCCGGCCCATCATGCGGCATCTTCGGTGACGTGGCGGGCTTTCGCCAGTCAAGATTTGGCGAACGAGACCGCAAGCCAGCCGCGTGGACCAAGCCAGCCGCGTGGACATTGTCAAACGGGATTTTCCACCGGGCCTTGGCCTTGCTGCCATTTGCGAAGCCGGACCACCGCGATGACCAGCAGCGCCGCTCCAGCCAATGACCAGCATATAACCGGCGTCCATTGCAGCAACGCTTCATAGGCCGGGTTTTTCGTCAGCCCGCCCGCGACGGCGGCCATTCGCGTAAAGGTCGCAAGCGCAATCGCGGAAAACATCAGCCCGAGAATTTTGCCTTCCGCGCCCTCGCCGCCGACCGCCATCGCCGCCGCCACCGCGCTCATCAGGATGCAGCCCCACGCCGCACCGGCCATGAACTGCATCGCGATCATGCTGTTCAGGCTGGTGGCGTTTTCGGTGCCGAGAACCGCGCCCGCCCCAAGCAGCGCAGCGCCGCCGATCACCAGCAGCCCGCCCAGCCGCCGCACGATGAAGCTCGCCGGAAACATCGCGATATTGAATCCGATCCAGTACACCGGCATCAGCCATTCGAGATCGGGCTGCTTGGCGAAGCGCAGGAACAGCGGCGCGCTATTGATGCTGAAATGCAGTTGATAGCCGATCGCCAGCACCAGCATCGCGGCGACGAAAATCAGCGCAAGTACGCCCCAGGATTTTGGCACGGTGATAGGCGTCCGCTTGGGCGCTTCCAGCTTGCCGGATCTCAGCCGCCGTTCGATCCACGACATCGCCAGCGCCGTCAGCAGCAGCACGACGCTCGACACCACGAAGGGAATTCGCGGGTCGTGATTTCTGAGCGCCACGCCCAGATACGGCGACACCGCGCCAGCAATTCCATAGCCCAGCATCGCCAGACACGACAGCAGCGGGATCGAGGGCCGCGCCGCGAACTTGCCGAGCAAAGCCAGCGGTGGCGCGCGAAGCGCCGACGACGTCACAACCCAGATCACCGTGAGCGTGAGCAGAGCTACCTTCGCGTCGGGACCGAGTTCGGCAACGAACGGCAGCGCCAGAAACGCCGCGCACGACACCACCGTGAGCCAGATGACGACGCGGCTGAGAACACCCGCGATGCGGGTCATCCTGTCGGTTGCAATGCCCATCAGCGTATCGGTGATGGTGAAAATCGCCTGGTCGAGCATCAGGATGAAAATGACGGCGCTCGCCGGGATTCCCACCTTGGCCGCAAGCTGGGGCAGATAGACCACATAGATTGTCCAGCCCAGCGTGAAGAACAACTGGAGCAGCGCAAGATAGACGCCGACCTTGCCGTTTCCCCCGGCCACGGCGTCGCCGGTTGCTGTCTCCGCCCCGGTCTTGTCTGCGGCTCTCGCCTCGGTCATCCGATCAATAACCCCGAATTGCCCCTGGGTGAGGATATCTGACGTTCCACCTCCCGCAAGGAGACGGTTTTGCATGGCGCTGGTCCTGTTGGACGGCCCCACGCCTCGCCGGGTTCAATGAAGCAGGAAATTGATCCCCTCCGCCAAGGCATTGGCGGCGAATCAGCTTTCAGTGGAAAAATTGGGCATCCACAGATTTCCACGCGAACAATCCGGCAACCTGTGCATTGATATCGGGACAGGAGCCGGATCATGACCACTGCGGAAAAAGCGATGGCGGTCGTCTCGTTCAGTGAGCGGATGAAAATTGCCCGTGAACTGGTCGATGAAGGGCATCGCCTGCTTTACGTCGCCAATCGCGATCTCAGAACCGGACGGGGTCTGGTGCGGCGGTCGCAACAGTTGTTGCAGGATACCGAAAGCGTGTTCCAGACCAAGCGCCGCCTTCAGGCCAGCGCCGGATCGATAGGACTTGACGGCACCCCGCCGGCCTCGATGGCTTCGCCCGCAAGAAGGCAGAGGTCTTCGCGGTAGCGCCCGGCGACGATCTGAACGCCGACCGGCACGCGGCCAACCAGTCCCGTCGAGACGGTCAGTCCCGGCATGCCGATGAACGGCAGCGCGATCTGCGGCATCTGTGCCCGCCACACCCGCGCGAATGATGCATCGTCTTTCAGGTCCAGTCCGACGGGAAACGGAAGCTCGCCGCACGGCGGCATCACGATCACGGGATAGGTCTCGAAAAAAGTTTCCCAGACGCGGATCAGTGTCGCGCGCCGCGTCAATGCCTTCGAGAACGAGGCGAGATCGAGCGAGCGCGCGGTCTTCTCATGGCCACGCAGCACCGCCAGCGCACCGGGATCGCCCTCGCGCTCAGCCGCATCGAGCATCGCGTCATAACCGTCCGCGAGCCAGAGCTTGATCTGCAAGTCCGCAGCCTCCTCGAAGGGCGGAATCGCGGTGACTTCCTCGACGGTCCATCCGGCGCGCTCCAGCCGCTTGCCCGCATCTACCACGGCGGCCGCGACTTCCTTCACCGTCTCCAATCCATCCGGGCGCAGACAGAGTGCCGCGCGTTTTGGCCGGGCCGGACCTTCGAGGGGTGCCGGCACCCACCACGGATCGCGGATATCCCGCTGCGCCATGGCATGAAGCGCCAGCCGCACATCTCCGACGGTGCGCGCGAGCGGCCCGGAGACTGCCGTGATCTGCGGGCCGATCGGCCGTTCGGGCAGCGACGCATTGAACGCCGGAACGCGCCCAAGGGTCGGCCGCAACCCGTGAATGCCGCAGGCGTAGGCCGGATAACGGATCGAGCCCGCAATGTCGGTGCCGTGAGCGATATGGCCGATGCCCGAGGTGACGGCCGCCGCAGCGCCGCCCGACGAACCGCCGGGCGTGATCCCCGGATCGCGCGGGTTTTTCGTGTCGCCGTGCAGCAAATTCGTCGTGAACCAGCGGTAGGAAAATGCCGGTGTGTTAGTCCGTCCAACGATCACCGCGCCGGCCTTGCGCAGATTGTCCACCACCGGGCTGTTGGTCTGCGCCACCAGGTCACGCTGCAGCCGCACGCCATTCGTGGTAGCAAATCCGGACTGATCGATATTGACCTTGACCGTAATGGGCACGCCGCCGAGCGCGCCGGGATTTTCGCCATTGGCGATGACCGCATCGACAGCGTCAGCTTGCGCCAGCGTTTCTTCAGGCCGATGATCGATCACGGCGTTGATGGCCGGATTGACGGCATCCAGGCGCGCGAGGGCGGCTGTGGCCGCTTCCCTCGCCGAAATTTTTCGAGACCGAATCTGCGATGCCAGATCGGTAGCCGAAAGACGCCAGATGTCGCTCATTGCAATCCCTGTCCAAAAGTCATTGCCGGTCGTTCTCGATCCTCGCTATAGTAGCCGCGAAACGCGCCTGCTCAATGGCTACTCATTTAATTATCAGATTTTGACGCTACGCCGCTTTGGCGGCCATGCCTGAACCGTCGGGAATTCGATATGAAGACATTCATCGCTTCCGCCGTCGCCGCGATTTTTCTGCTGGGTACGATCGGCGCCGCGCCCGCCGCCGAGCCCGGAGACAAGGTGAAGATATCGATCGAGAAATGGCGCAAGCCCGGCTCCAACAATATCGGGACCGCCGATATCACCGTGACCAACGACAACGATTTTCCCGTGAAGGATATTCGCGTGAAGTGCGATTACATGTCCAAGGTCGGCGGCAAGAAGACCGAGACGGACCAGCGGCTCGCTTTGACGGTCAAGGCCAAGACAACAAAGCTGTTCAAGAAGACGAAATTCCCGTTCATCGACAATGAAGCCGCCGAAGGATCTTGCAAGGTCAGCGGCGCGACGCAGGGCTGAAGCGCCCCGCTACGCCTGCGCCGGACGCCGAAACCGACCCAATCCCTCGATAGCCTTGTCGATCAGCGGCCAGAACAGCAGCACGATTGCCAGCGTTGTGATGGTGCCGACCAGCCCGTTCGACCAGAACACCTTCACGTCCCCGCCAGATCCGATCATGGAAAGGCGAAACGCATCCTCCGCGCGGCTGCCGAGCACCAGCGCCAGCGTGAACGGCGCCAGCGGAATGCCGATCTTCTTGAACACATAGCCGACCACGCCGAACAGCAGCATCAGCCAGATGTCGAACATCGCGTTCTGGATCGCATAAGCGCCGATGGCGCACGACACCACGATCATCGGCGCGATGGCCGCGAACGGCACGCGCAGGATGGAGGCGAAAATCGGCACTGTCGTCAGCACCAGCACGAGGCCGACCACATTGCCGAGGTACATCGAGGCGATCAGACCCCAGACGAAATCCTTGTGTTCCACGAACAGCAGCGGGCCGGGATTGAGCCCCCACACCATCAGCCCGCCGAGCAGAATGGCCGCGGTGCCGGAACCCGGAATGCCGAGCGCCAGCATCGGCAACAGCGCCGCCGTGCCGGACGCATGGGCTGCGGTCTCTGGCGCGAACACGCCCTCAATGCGGCCCTTGCCGAAGCTCTCCTTGTCCTTGGAAAATCGCTTGGCGAGATTGTAGCCCATGAACGATGCGGCGATGGCACCGCCCGGCGTGATGCCGAGCCAGCATCCGATCACGGACGAGCGCAGCAATGTGGCCCAGTACTTCGGCATTTCCTTCCACACGCCGATGACCGTGCGCAGGCTGATGCGCGCGGCATGACCGCGCAGCGCGAGGCGTTCCTCCATCGTCAACAGGATTTCGCTGATGCCGAACAGGCCGATGACCGCGACGAGGAAGTTGACGCCGCGCAGCAGGTCCGTGGAGCCGAACGTCATGCGCAACTGGCCCGACACCGTATCGAGGCCGACACCGGCGAGCAGCAGCCCCAGCGCCATTGAAATGACGGTCTTGTGCTTCGCCTCGCGGCCCAGACCGACGAACGAGCAGAACGTGAGAAGATAGACCGCGAAAAATTCCGGCGGCCCGAACTTGAGCGCGAAGCCGGCAATGCTCGGCGCCAGAAATGTAATCAGCAGCACCGCGACCAGCGAGCCGATGAACGACGAGGTGAACGCAGCGGTCAACGCCTCGGCGGCTTTGCCCTGCTGCGCCATGGGATAGCCGTCGAACGTCGTCGCCACCGACCACGCCTCGCCCGGAATGTTGAAAAGGATCGAGGTGATCGCGCCGCCGAACAGCGCGCCCCAGTAGATGCAGGACAGCATCACGATGGCCGACGTCGGGTCCATGGTGAAGGTCAGCGGCAGCAGGATCGCGACGCCGTTGGGACCGCCGAGACCCGGCAGCACGCCGACGAAGATGCCGAGCACCAGCCCGACCATCATCAGCGAAAGGATTTTCCACGTCAGGAGGACGGAGAAGCCGTGCATTAACAGACCGAATGCTTCCATGATCGTGCCCTAGCGTCCCAAAATCTTACCGTCCCGGAATCTCAACGTCCAAAGGCCGCTTCGAGCGGCCCCTTCGGCATGATGACGTCGAAGGCGACGTCGAATGTCCCGAACATGATTGCCACGAACACGAACGCGGTGAGCAGCGACTTCCACCATGCAATCTTGCCGACGATCGCCATGAAGCCCGCGATCAGCAGGAAGCTCGCCACATAAAGGCCGAGCCATTGCATCGCGAGACAGAACAGCAGCGTCGGCACGAACACCTGCAAGACGCGGCGAAGCTGCGCGCGGGTCACGAACGTCCCGGAGGCTTCGTGGCGCTTCAGAGCGATACCGGCCAGCCCGTAAAGCGCCGCGCCGCCCAGAATGATGGAGAGATAGAACGGAAAGTATCCCGCCTGCGGGCCGGTCGAATCCCAAGACGCGCCGGTGCGCCAGTTATCGACGCCGAGAACAATCGCCAGCGCGAGCAGCAGCACCATCACCGCCGCTTCGACGGTGCGGGTATTCGTGACGGCCGGTGAATTCTCGTCCGGCGCGGTGGGATCTTCGACGACGATTTCGATGTCTTTGGCCATGGGATTTCTGACTGCTGACGGTGAGCGGCACGGTTCGATGGAGGAGCCTTTCCCGGACGCGGTGCAGCGTTCTTCACGCTGCTCCGCAGAGCCGGGACCATTGCGGACGGGAGTTTCGGGGCGGCCCCGGATCAGCAGCGCGGCACGTCGTGCCGCACTGCATTCGGGGTGCAAACATTTTTACTTCGCGACGAAGCCGGCTTCGGTCATCAGCGACTTGTTGAGAGTGTCGTCTTCTTCGAGGAACTTGAGCATGTCCTTGCCGGTGATATAGACCGGCTTGAGAGCTTGCTTTTCCATGTATTCCTTGTACTCGGTGGTCTGCGTTACCTTCTTGAACAGATCGTCGTAAAACGCCGTCTGCTCTGCCGTCACCTTGCCGGGCAGGAACATCGCGCGCAGCATCAGGTACTGCATGTCGAGTCCCTCTTCCTTGCAGGTCGGGATATCGTTCCAGGATTGCGTCTCGGTGACCTTGGTTTTGTAGGCGATGCGCTCCTTGTCGAACACGCACAACGCGCGCACCTGTCCGGCACGCCACACTTCGAGGTTCTCGGAAGGATTATTGACGTTGGCTTCGGTGTGGTTGCCGACAAGCTGCGTCGCGGCCTCGCCGCCCGACTTGTATGGCAAATAGGAGAACTTCGCGCCGGTCTTCTTTTCCATGAAGACGGTCAGCACATGATCCTCACGCTTGGAGCCGGTGCCGCCCATCTTGAACGGCGAACTGGACGCCTTCGCAGCGGCGATGAAATCCTTCACGGTCTTCGGACCGGCGGCGTTGTCCCACAGCACGAACTGGTCCATCGCGATCACAGACACCGGCGTCAGATCGCGCCAATTGAACGGAATTTTCGCCGACAGCGGCAGCATGTAAATCAGCGAATAGGCGATCAGCACCTTGTTCGGGTCGCCGTCGCTGCCCTTCATGTACATCAGCGCTTCCGCGCCCGACGCGCCGCCCTTCAGCGACACGATGACGGGCTGCTTCATCAGATTATTTTTCTGGATGGCTGCCTGCATCATGCGCGCCATCTGGTCGGATGCACCGCCGGCGCCCGCGGCGACGACGATCTCCACCGGCTTCGCCGGCTCCCAGGCAATGGCGGGCGCGCTGGCCGCCATGATCGCAAGCACACTCGTGGCTTTGATGAGGTTCTTCATTGTCTTCTCCCTGTGTCTTTATATGAAGCCGGGCTTTTGCCGGGCCTTGCTGTTACGTTCCGCTATGCTGCGGATTACAGAGTCTCCAGTCAGGTGCCTGCGCGAACACCGCGTTACGCAACCGCCGTCTTCGCATGCGACGATGACGTTGCTCCGCGTCCCGTCAAAACATCCATTGCCGCCATGACGCCGCCCTTGCGATGCGGCACCTTGGCCAAACCAAGTGCCATCTCGACGCCCGCGAGCGTACCCATCAGCATCAGGTCGTTGAAATGCCCGAGGTGCCCGATACGGAACACCTTTCCCTTGATCTTGCTCAGCCCCGAGCCCAGCGACATATCGAAGTTGTCGAGCGTGACCTTGCGGAACTGATCGGCGTCATGCCCCTCCGGCATCACCACGGCGGTCGTGATCGGAGAATATTCCAGCGGTTCAAGGCAAAGATTTTCGAGACCCCACGCGCTCACCGCAGCGCGCGTTGCCGCCGAATAACGCTTGTGGCGGGTGAACACATTGTCCAGCCCCTCCTCCAGAAGCATCGCAATGGCTTCCTTCAAACCGTAAAGCAGATTGGTTGCCGGCGTGTAGGACCACGAACCGCCCTTGTTGGCGGCGAGGATCTCGTGCCAGTCCCAGTAGGAGCGGACTGACGTGCTGGTTTTGGTGGCGGCAAGCGCCTTGTCGGAAATTGCGTTGAAGCCGAGACCGGGCGGCAGCATCAGTCCCTTCTGCGAGCACGACACCGTGACGTCCACGCCCCAGGCGTCATGCTCGTAATCGATCGAGCCAAGGCCCGAGATCGAGTCCACCATCAGGAGAGCCGGATGCTTGGCGCTGTCCATCGCCTTGCGAACGTCGTGGATGCGGCTGGCAACGCCTGTCGATGTCTCGCTATGCACCACCATCACGGCCTTGATGAGATGCTGCTTGTCCTTGCCAAGCCGCTCTTCGATATCGGCGGCGTTGACGCCGCGGCGCCAGTCTCCCGGAACGAATTCAACCTCGAGTTTCATCTTCACTGCAAGCGCACGCCACAGCGTTGCGAAGTGGCCCGTCTCCACCATCAGCACCTTGTCGCCGGGCGAAAGCGTGTTGACGATGGCGGCTTCCCACGCGCCCGTTCCAGATGACGGATAGATCACAACCGGGTTCCTGGTCTTGAAGACCTTCTTGCAGCCGTCGAGAACCTCGAGCCCAAGCTGCGCGAACTCCGGCCCGCGATGATCGATGGTCGGCATGTCCATCGCGCGCAACACGCGATCGGGAACATTCGTCGGCCCCGGGATCTGAAGAAAATGCCGCCCAGTATGAACTGTCGAATTCGGCATCCTCGGCGCTCCCCAGCGGATTTTTGAATGCAAAGTTTTGTGCGTTGCAAGATATTGTTGGGCCAGATTGTATTCAGATTATTCTTTTTCACAACACGAAACTCAGCTATTTCTGATCTACGCAAGCTTGTTGCAGTGATTTTCTAAGCTTTAGCCGCTTTTCGAAATCAGGCTTTGAGCGGTCCGCAGTCTTGAGGAACAGAATTTTGAATAATCTTTTGAGAGCCAACTCGCTGGAAGTCGTCGAGACCTCGCCCGCGTCGCTTCACGACGATCTGCTTGGCCAGCTTCGGGATTTCATTGTCGAAGGGCAGCTCCAGCCGGGCAGCCGCATTCCCGAGCGCGAACTTTGCGAACGCTTCGACGTGTCGCGCACGCCGCTGCGCGAAGCACTCAAGGTTCTCGCCTCCGAAGGGCTGATCGAATTGCTGCCCAATCGCGGCGCGCGAGTTCGCCAGTTCTCCGAGACCGATATCCGAAACCTGTTCGATCTGATCGCAGGCCTGGATTTCACTGCGGGTCGCATGGCGTGCGAGCGGATTTCGGACGCGGATATCGCCGCGATCGAACGCATGCATCTGGAGATGTATGCTCATTACCTGCGGCAGGAACTGGCGGATTACTTCCGCCTCAACCAGAATATCCATCAGGCCATCGTGGACGCTGCTGCCAACCCGTTCCTGAGTTCAAGCTATGCCACCGCGAACGCGCTGGTGAGACGCTTGCGCTATTCGGCGAACCTTGTGAACCGCGACCGGCTGAGCGATGCAATGCGCGAGCATGAAGCGATTGTCGATGCCCTGCGCCGCCGCGACGGCGACCTGTTGAGCCGCCTGATGTTCGACCACATGCGTGGCAAATGCGACGCCGTGTGCGAGTATCTGCGCGAGCATCAATCGACTGAAGCGTCAGCCGATGTGTCGGCGCTGCGCGCACCGGCGACCTGATCGCGATCCGGCGAGCCGCACTCCTGCGCGCCTGCGGGATCGATCCATTCGAGATTGAATAATGGCTCCTCAGAAAGCCGGTTTCGGGAAGGTGACGGCGCGGGACAGCGCGCTTGCCGCGCGTCTGTCGCGGGAGATCACCGGCGACGTGCTGTTCGATCCATTCGATCTCGGGCGCTACGCGACCGATGCCTCGTTCTATCAGATCAAGCCGTTCGGTGTCGTCGTTCCGCGTACCATCGAGGATGCGCTGCGCGCAATGGCGATTGCGCGCGACGACGGGCGCATCGTTACACCGCGCGGTGGCGGCACCTCGCAATGCGGCCAGACCGTCAATAACGGAATTGTCGTCGATGTTTCGAAGTACCTGAACAAGATCATCTCGCTCGACGTCGAGAAGCGAACCTGCGTGGTCGAGCCCGGCATCGTGCTCGATGACTTGAACAGGCAACTGAAGAAACACGGCCTGTGGTTTCCGGTCGATGTCTCCACGGCGTCACGCGCCACCATCGGCGGCATGGCGGGCAACAATTCCTGCGGCGGACGATCCCTTCGTTACGGGACGATGCGCGACAACACCATCTCGATGGATGCAGCACTGGCCGACGGCACGCTGCTACATTTCGGCGAGGTGCCGCGCGACAGGGCGTGGCAGAACACCGAACAGCCGGGGCGTGACCTGTTTCGCGACATGCTGGCGCTCGGCGAGCGCGAAGCCGGCGAAATCGCCGCCCGTTTTCCCCATGTGCAGCGCCGGGTCGGCGGCTACAATCTCGACGCGCTGACGCCGCACCCCGTCAACAACATGGCGCACCTGCTGGTGGGCTCCGAAGGCACACTTGCTTTCACCACGCGCGTCGAACTCAAGCTGTGGCCGCTCATCAAGAACAAGGTGTTCGGCGTCTGCCATTTCGGCAGCTTTTATGAGGCAATGGATGCCGCGCAGCATCTGGTGACGCTGAAGCCCATAGCCGTGGAGCTGGTCGATAGCACCATGATCGCGCTCGGCCGCGACATCGCGATGTTCAGGCCCATCATCGAGGCCGTGGTGAAAGGCGAGCCGGAAGCGCTTCTCGTCGTCGAATTCGCCGAAGAGACTCATGCCGACAATCTCGCCAGACTGAAGGAACTCGGCGATCTGATGGGCGATCTCGGATTCGGATGGAACGAGCCGAAGCGCCGCTGGGGTGGCGTCGTGGAGGTCATTGAACCCGCGATGCAGGCCGCCATCTCCGACTTCCGCACCTCCGGCCTGAACATCATGATGTCGATGAAGCAGGAAGGAAAACCTGTTTCATTCGTCGAGGATTGCGCGGTGCCGCTGCCGCATCTCGCCGATTACACCGAGCGACTCAACAAAATATTCGAGAAGCATGGCACGCACGGCACCATGTATGCCCACGCCTCCGAAGGCTGCCTGCATGTCCGCCCGGTGCTCAACCTCAAGCTCGACAAGGACGTCAAGGCGATGCGCGCCATCGCCGAAGAAACCTTCGCCATGGTCCGCGAATACAAAGGCTCGCATTCCGGCGAACACGGCGACGGCATCGTCCGCTCGGAATTCCACGAACAAATGTTTGGCTCGCGCATCGTCCACGCCTTCGAGGAGGTGAAGGAGCGTTTCGATCCGGACAACACGCTCAATCCCGGCAAGATCGTGCATCCGCCGCGGATGGATGACCGCGCGCTGTTTCGTTACGCGCCTGACTACAAGATCGACCGCATCACAACCGTGCTTGACTGGTCGGTGTATCCCGGCGCTGCCGGCGGTTTCCAGGGTGCCGTCGAGATGTGCAACAACAACGGTGCCTGCCGCAAGCTCGAGGGCGGCGTGATGTGTCCGTCCTATCGTGCCACGCGCAACGAAAAGGACGTGACGCGGGGGCGTGCCAACACCTTGCGGCTGGCGATCTCCGGCCAGCTTGGCCCCGACGCGCTGGCATCGGACGAGATGATGCAGACGATGCAACTCTGCGTCTCCTGCAAGGCGTGCCGCCACGAATGCCCCACCGGGGTCGATATGGCCAAGATGAAGATTGAAGTGCTCGCTGCGCGCGTCGCCCAGCATGGCCTCACGCTGCGCGACCGCATGGTGGGCTATCTGCCGCACTATGCGGCAATGGCTTCAAGATTCGCGTGGCTCGCGAACCTGCGCAACAAGAGTCAGATCCTGCGCTGGCTGTTCGAGGAGGTCGCCGGAATCAGCGCCGCGCGCGATCTGCCAAAATTCCGGCGAGATGTGTTTGCGCCTGCCGGAGAGAGCTTTGGCCCAGAAGGCGGCCGCGAGGTGGTTCTGTTCGCCGACACCTTCAACCGCGCCTATGAGCGGGAGAATCTCGACGCGGCGCTGCGGGTGCTGATCGATGGCGGTTATCGCGTCCATATTCCCCGTGCCGAAGATGGCGGCAGACCGTTATGTTGCGGACGCACGTTCCTGTCCGCAGGCCTCGTGGACAATGCGAAGGCTGAACTTGGGCGCGTTGTCGAAACATTGATCCCGTTCGCCGAGCGCGGCGTGCCCATTGTCGGACTTGAGCCGAGCTGTCTTCTCACACTTCGCGACGAACTGCTCTCGCTGCGGCCGGATGACGCTGCGAAGACAGTCAGCACGCAGGCTCTGTTGTTCGAGGAGTTCCTGGTGCGCGAGGCGGAAGCTGGCCGGCTGCAATTGCCGCTTGGGGCGATCAACAAGAGCGCCCTTGTCCACGGCCATTGTCACCAGAAATCGTTCGGGGCGTTTGCGCCGGTGGAAAAAATCCTGCAGCTCATTCCCGGCCTGAAGGTCACGACCATTGAATCGAGCTGCTGCGGCATGGCCGGCGCATTCGGCTACGGGGCCGAGACATACGATGTGTCCTTGGAAATGGCCGAACTGTCGCTGCTGCCCGCGGTGCGCGGAGCTGCCGATGACACACTGATCGTCGCCGACGGCACCTCCTGCCGCCACCAGATCAAGGACGGCTCCGGGCGCGGCGCGTTGCATGTCGCGCGCGTCCTTGCGATAAGCCTCGATCAAGGCGCGGCGAATGCCCCGCACTTTCTTGAAGACCCTCTTACAAGGACCAGACAATGACCGACCTGACCCTCGACATCGCCCGCAAGATCTCCGATGCCGCGCTGGCCAAATGCCGCGAAATGAAGCTGAAACCGATGGCGGTGGTCGTGCTCGACGCGCGTGGCGCGCTCAAGACCGTGGTGGCTGAAGACGGCACCAGCCTGATGCGCAGCGAAATCGCCCACGGCAAGGCCTACGGAGCGCTCGCGCTTGGAATGGGATCGCGCGCGATCTTCAAGCGCGCCAACGAGCAGCCGTACTTCATCGATGCCATCAGCACCATGACGCGTGGCGCGATGATCCCGGTGCCCGGCGGCGTCCTCATCAATGACAAGAACGGCGCGCTGGTCGGTGCCATCGGCATCAGCGGTGACACCTCCGATAACGACGAGGCCGCGGCGCTGGCCGGTATCGCCGCCGCCGGCCTGGTCGGCAACGCCGGATAATCCGTGCGGAGAATGGCATGACGTTTCCGCGAGCCTCATCGGCTCTGTCCCGCTTCACGGTGCTCGACCTCACCCGGATTCGCTCCGGGCCGACGGCCGTGCGCCAACTGTCGGACTGGGGCGCGAACGTCATCAAGATCGAGGCGCCGACAGACCTCGCCGACAGCGAGCAGCCCGGCGGGCCGCGCAACGGTCCTGACTTCCAGAACCTTCACCGCAACAAGCGGGCGATGACGCTGAACCTGAAAGACCCGAAGGGTCTCGATGTCTTCAAGCGTCTCGCCGTGAAGGCCGATGTCATTGTCGAGAACTTCCGTCCCGACGTGAAGGACAAGCTCGGCATCGACTATGCCAGCATGCGCGCCATCAACCCGCGCATCGTCTATGCGAGCATTTCCGGCTTCGGCCAGGACGGGCCTTATGCGAAGCGCCCAGGCTTCGACCAGATCGCGCAGGGTATGGGCGGATTAATGTCGATTACCGGATTGCCCGGACAGGGGCCGGTGCGCGCAGGAATTCCGGTTGCGGATCTGACGGCGGGACTGTTTTGCGCGCTCGGCATTCTCACCGCGTTGCTGGAACGCGATGTCTCCGGCGAAGGTCAATGGGTGCAGACGTCACTGTTGCAGGCGCAGATCTTCATGCTGGATTTTCAGGCTGCGCGCTGGCTGGTCGATGGCGACGTGCCGCAACAGGCCGGCAACAATCACCCCACCAGCATCCCGACCGGCGTGTTCAAGACCGCCGACAGCCATATCAATATCGCCACCACCGGCGGGCGGATATGGGAACGCTTTGCGGAGGCCATCGACGCCCCGGACCTGCTGACGAATCCGGATTACGCGACGATTGCCTCGCGCTCGACAAACCGCGACGCGCTCAATGCGGAGATCGGAACGTACATGGCCAGGCGTACCACCACTGAGTGGGTGACGATTCTCAACACCGCCGGCGTGCCATGCGGACCCATCTATGCCATCGACGAAGTGTTCGCCGACGAGCAGGTGAAACATCTTGGCATCGCGCAACAATTGCCCGAGGCCGGAAAGCATCTCGTCGGCCAGCCGGTAACACTCTCGCGCACGCCGAGCCGGATCGCCGCGCGCCCGCCGCTTGTAGGCGAGCAGACCCGCGACGTGCTCGCGGAATTCGGATTCAGCGAACAAGAGATCACCTTGCTTCAAGAGAGCAAGGTCGTCTGAATTTTTAATCAAGGAACGTGACATGGCTTCGACCGACAAGGTGATCTCCCGCAAGGACGGCAACGTCGGCTACGTGATCTTCAACAATCCCGAGCGACGCAACGCGATGTCGCTGGAAATGTGGGAGTCGTGCACGGCGCTGATGACGGAGTACGCGAAAGACTCCGGCATCCGGGTCGTCGTGCTGACAGGCGCGGGCGACAAGGCCTTTGTGGCGGGCGCGGACATTTCCAAGTTCGAGGACGAGCGGGCATCGGACGAAGGCGTCAAAAAGTACAACGACGCGGTCGAGGCCGCCTATGCCAGCGTGCATGAATTTCCAAAGCCGACGATTGCAATGATCCGCGGCTATTGCGTCGGCGGCGGCATGGGGCTGGCCAGTTGCTGCGACCTGCGCATCTGTTCGGAGGACGCGCGATTTGCGGTGCCGGCCGCGAAATTGGGCCTCGGCTACGGCTATCCCGGCGTGAAGCGGCTGATGGACGTGGTCGGCCCTTCATTCACCAAGGAAATTTTCTTCACCGCGCGGCTGTTCGAGGCTATGGAAGCCGTGGAGATGGGACTGGTCAATCGCATTGTCGAGAATGAGGAGCTAGAGTTCTATGTGAAGAACTACGCCGCCACGATCGCAGCCAACGCGCCGCTGACGGTTGATTCGATCAAGTTCATCGTCGGCGAAGCCTGCAAGGACGAACTTATGCGCGACATGAAGCGCTGCGAGGAACTGGTCGATCAGTGCTTCAAGAGCGCAGATTACGAGGAAGGACGCGCCGCTTTCATGGAAAAACGCAAGCCGGTGTTCAAGGGGCGCTAGGGCTTTTAATCGGGCATGAGCTTTTCCTAAAACAGGTTCCCACTTTTCGGGATCATGCTCCCCGCGCCGCATCCATCGATTGCAAGGCGCTTCGAACTTCAGCGGTGCTGGCCGGCTCTCCTCCCGCGTCGCGAATGCGCCGCGCCGCGTCTTTTACCAGCGCTTCGTTGGTTTGGGTGCTTCCCCAGTTGATGTCCTCAAGGCCGACACGAACGTGACCGCCGCGCGCCACCGTGCGCGGGATCAGCGGAGTGATGTCCACGCCAAGCCCTGCGACCATCCACGGCGCGCCGGGTGCAGCCTCCGCCAGCAATTCCAGATGTGCGTCGAGATATTTGTCGCGCGGCGGGAATCCCCAGGCAAACTCCTCCGAAAACATGAAGCGATAGATCGGCGTCGGTGACGGCGGCGCAATGGCCGCCAGCGCTGCACCGAGGCGCGTGAAGCCTGGCTCATAGATCGCATAGCTTGGATGGACGTTATGAGCGCGCGAGATCCGCATGCCTTCCATGATGTCGGCATGCGGATTCTGATAGACTCCGCCCTGCCCGAGATCATCGAAGCGCGCAAAGTGAACCGAGCCCGGATCGATCACGGCCCATTCGATCAAACCTCGCTTCGCAAGCTCCGCCGTGTGGCCGAAGCGCTGCGCGGTATCGGCCTGCCCCAACGCAGGACTCGGAATGGTTGGATAAACGATGACGTCCACCTTGGCGCGGATGCCTTCGATGATCCGCGCGTAGATCTCCCAATCGTCTCGCTGATGGCCCGTCTTCACATCATAAGCATGGGCATGGATGATGGCCGCACCCGCCTCCGCGGTCGCAATGCCGTCGGCGACGATCTCCTCGACGGCGATGGGGATACCCGGCTGCCGTTCGCGCGTCCACGGGCCGTTCAGCGCAGCTTCGATCCAGACCTTGCTCATCGCACTATTTTCCAGTCCAGACCGGCTTGCGCTTTTCCGCGAAGGCCGCCAGACCCTCTTTCGCGTCCTGCGTCATGGCCAGTAGCGCGATCTGCGATTCGGTGTACGCGATTCCCTGATCGAACGACATCGATGCCAGCGCGCGCATGGCGTATTTACCGCGCCGGATCGCCGTCGGCGATTTATCGATAATCCGAGATACCAGCCACTCTATCTTGGCATCGAGTTCGGCTGCCGGAACAACATGGTTGAGAAGCCCCGCGTCCTTCGCAGCGGCGGCGTCGAACGGCTCGCCGGTGAAACACCATTCGCGCACGAGGCGCGGCGGCGCGATCGACTGCAACAGGCTCAGCACCTGCATTGGAAACACGCCGACCTTCACCTCGGGAAGGCCGAACACCGCATTGTCCGCTGCCACCGCCATGTCGGTCATACAGAGAAGCCCGATGCCGCCCGCCATGCAGACACCGTTGACGCGGGCGATGGTCGGCTTGGTCGCGTTCTGCGCAGTGCGCAGCATATCGGCGTAATCGAGATTCGGCCTAGAGAGATCGAACGTGAACCCCGCCCCCGGCTGCAAGTCCGCTCCGGCGCAAAACGCCTTGGCACCAGTTCCGGTCAGGACAATCACCCGCACATCGCCATCCTCATGAGCGCGGCGATAACCATCCACGATGCCGGCGATTACCGCGGAATTCAGGGCGTTGCGCTTGTCGGGACGGTTGATCGTGATCCAGAATGCGTGGCCACGCTTCTCGTGCAGAACCGTTGCATCTTCAGTCATCGATGACTCCCCTTCAAGCTGCGTTCGCCGCTTCGATCTCGGCGATGACGAAGCGGGTCGTCACCTGATCGCCCTCTGCGACATTCAGCGCTGCGACTGTCCCGGAGACGGGCGCGGCGTGAACATGCTGCATCTTCATAGCCTCGAGGACAATGACCGGCGTACCCGCCACGACCACGTCGCCGGCCTTGACCAGCACCGACACCACGCGCCCGTTCATGGAGGCCCGCAGCTTGCCGTCCGATCCGGCATCGCCCGCCCGCAGCACGGCGGCGAGTGACAAATCCCGCACATGCGATGTGATCCCGGCAAAATTGAAGAACAGATGTGTCCCGTCGCGAACGAAAGCCGCCGAAACCCGGATGCCGCCGCACATGAAGTGAATCGCGTCCTGCCCGATGGAGTCGATCGTCAGGTCATGCTCATGACCGGAAACGGCGACGCGGAATATGTTGTCGCGTTCACGGCGCGCAACCGAATCGATGATGTGACCATCAACGTCGAACCGCATTGGAATCGGGAATCTGTGCGCCAGCGTCTGTCCGCGCCGTAAATGCGCCGCGTCGATGCGCGATGCGTAAAGCAGCAACGTCGCCACCGCCGCGCGCCGCCCGCCGTCCGCTTCGGGAGCCAGCAGATCGGTGGAGTTCTCCTCAATGAAGCCCGTGGTCGCCTCGCCCGCCGCGAAGGCCGGGTGTTCGAGACAGCGGCGCAGGAATGTCTGGTTGGTGGTGACGCCCAACGCCGTCATCTCCGTCAGCCCCGAGATCAGCTTGCGACGCGCTTCGTCCCGCGAAGCGCCGTGACTGACGATCTTGGCGATCATCGAATCGTAGAATGGCGAAATCTCGCAGCCGGATTCCAGCGCATCCTCCATGCGGAGCGTTGAAGGTGCGCGCCAGCGTAGCATGCGGCCCGACTGCGGCATGAATCCGTGCGCGGCGTCTTCCGCGCAAAGCCGCACTTCAATGGCGTGGCCCGAAAATGAAATCTCGTCCTGTCGCACCGGCAGCGCCTCACCGCTCGCGACGCGCAACTGCAACTCGACCAGATCGAGGCCGGTGATGGCTTCCGTGACCGAATGCTCGACTTGCAGCCGCGTGTTCATTTCCATGAAGTAGTAGTTGCCGGCGGCGTCGAGCAGAAATTCGAGGGTGCCTGCGCCTTCATAATCAATCGCCTTGACGGCAGCGACGGCGGTTGCCCCCATCTGCGCGCGCAGTTCGGGAGACACCGCGGGTGACGGCGCTTCCTCGATCAGCTTCTGGTGACGCCGCTGCACTGAGCAGTCGCGCTCGCCGAGATGGATCGCATTGCCGTGGCGGTCGCCGAACACCTGGATTTCAATGTGGCGTGGCTTGACGATTGCGCGTTCCAGAATGACGTGCGGATCGCCGAAGGCATTCTGCGCTTCGGATCGCGCCGCGCGCAGAAACTCGGAAAAAGATTCAACATCAGGGACAAGGCGCATGCCCCGGCCACCGCCGCCTGCGACGGCCTTAATCATGACCGGAAAGCCGATGCGCTTTGCCGCCGACAGCATCGCGGCATCGCTTTGATCTTCGCCCTGATAACCGGGCACGCAGGGCACGCCTGCCTTCTGCATGATGTCTTTCGCGCCAGCCTTGTTGCCCATCGCGTGAATGGCCTCGGGCGATGGTCCGATAAACACCAGCCCGGCCACGCGGCAAGCTGTCGCGAAATCGGCGTTCTCCGCGAGAAAGCCGTAGCCGGGATGAACGGCGTCCGCGCCGCTCGCCTTCGCGGCGTCAATGATGCTGTCGATGCGCAAATAGGACTGCGACGGCTGCGGTTCGCCGATACAAACGGCTTGGTCAGCCTCACGCACATGACGCGCATTGGCATCGGCTGTCGAGTACACCGCCACCGTCTCGTAGCCGAGGCGCTTCGCGGTCCGCATCACGCGCAAAGCGATCTCGCCGCGATTGGCAATTAGTATGCTGCGAAACGGCGTCAGCTTCTGCGCGCTCGTGGTTACGTTCATGGCCGCGCCACCGAAAACTGCATGGGCTGCGGATGGCGCTGCTCTGCTTCGCGGCAGATCGCCAGAACATTGGCCAGCACGGCGCGGGTGTCGCGCGGATCGATCACGCCGTCATCCAGCAGCCGGCCGCTGGTCGCGAACACATCCATCTGCTTGTCGAACACGTCGATGATGCGCGTCTTCATCTCGTTCAGCTTGTGCGGCTCCATTGGCTTGCCGCGCCGCGCGGCGGCTGCCTCCGCGACGATGGCCATTGTTTCGGCCGCCTGCTCGCCGCCCATCACGGCGGTTTTGGCATTGGGCCAGGAGAAGCAGAACCGGGGATGAAAGCCGCGCCCGCACATGCCGTAATTGCCCGCGCCGAACGACGCGCCGCAGTAGATAGTGATTTGGGGCACCGTCGCATTGGTCACTGCCTGAATCATCTTCGAGCCGTGCTTGATCATGCCGGCTTCCTCGTAAGCCTTGCCAACCATGTAGCCCGTGGTGTTGTTCATGTAGAGGATCGGCGTGCGCGACTGACAACAGGCCTGAATGAAATGCGTCGCCTTGTTGGCACCGTTGGGGTCCAGCGGTCCATTGTTGGTGATGATGCCGATGGCTTGGCCCTCGATGTGGGCGTGGCCGCAGACCGTGGCGGGACCATAGTTCGCGCCGATCTCCAGGAAATCCGAGCCATCGACGAAGCGCGCGATCGCTTGCCGCATATCGACGGGCTTTTTGTGATCCATGGGCATGATGCCCAGCAATTCGTCCATGTCGTAGAGCGGCTCACGCGGCAGTTGCGCATTTGCGTCGTGTGACAGGCGGTCCCAGTAGAGGTCGGCCATGATCTGCCGGGCGATGCCGAGCGCGTCGCGGTCGTCTTCGGCGAGATAATCGCCAAGACCCGAAATGCTGGTGTGCATTTCCGCGCCGCCCAGTTCTTCTTCGGTGGCGATTTCTCCGGTCGCGGCTTTCAGCAGCGGCGGCCCGGCGAGAAACGCGCGCGTCCGTCCGCGCACCATCACGATGTAGTCGGACAGGCCGGTTTGATACGCGCCGCCCGCGGTGGACGATCCATGCGTCACGGTAATTACCGGCAACCCGGCGGCGGACATCAGCGCGAGATTACGAAACGTCGAGCCGCCGCGGATGAAATCCTCGACGCGGTAACGCATCAGGTTGGCGCCGGCGCTTTCCACGAGCTGTACCGACGGCAGCTTGTTCTCCAGCGCGATCTCCTGCGAACGCAAGCGCTTCTCAAGTCCCATCGGCTGCAACGAGCCGGCCTCGATGCCGGAGTCGCTCGCACTCACCATGCAGCGGACGCCGGACACAAAACCTATGCCGGAAATCCCGCCGCCGCCGGGGATGCTTTTATCCGGGTCAGGCGTATCCAGACAATATCCGGCAAGTGCGGACAACTCCATGAACGGCGCGCCGGGATCGAGCAACAGCGCCACCCGTTCGCGCGGCAGCAACTGCCCGCGCTTCTCGAACCGCTCCTTGGACAACGCGGAGGCATCGCTGGCGCGTTTCTCAACCGTTTTTACCCGCTCAAGCTGCGCCAGCATGCCCGCCCGGTTGGCCTGATAGGTTTCGCTGGCGCGGGAGATCGTATTCTCAATGACCGTCATATGTGGACCCGTTTACGCCGTCACTGCATCAGCTTGAGAATTTTCCGCGCCTCAGCAGGTGACGCGATCTCGCGACCAGCCTGCCGCGCGCAGGCCACGATCGATTCGATCAGCTGGCCGTTCGACGTCACCTTGCTGCCGTCGGGCCGGTAGAATGTATCTTCGAGGCCGGTGCGCAAATGCCCGCCAAGCTCGGCACAGCGCAGATGCAGCGGCCAGATTTCCGCGCGGCCGATGGCGGTGACGCTCCAGTTGGCTTCCGGCAATTTCAGTTTCAGCAGGATTGGCAACAGGTCAGGATCGGCCGGCATGCCGGACGCGACGCCCATGACGAAGTTGTATTCCAGCGGCCCGGAATACATGCCGGTCTGCCGGTACATCGCGACACTGCGCACGATGCCGACGTCGAAACACTCGAACTCCGGCAGCGACTTCGCCACTTTCATCACGTCGAGATATTTCTGGATCTTGTCCGGCGCGTTGTCGAACACATGCGGCGGCCACGCCCAGGTGCCGTCGGCCTTGACCTTCAGATAATTCAGCGAGCCGGCATTGCAGGCCGCCATTTCCGGCGTGGTCTCCCGCACGCAGTCGAGCGCGCCCTGATAATTCGGCCCGCTGACGCCGGTGGTGTGATTGATGATGACGCCGGGACACGCTTCGCGGATGGCCTGCTGCACTTCCCTGGACAGATTCACGTCCCACGACGGCATGTGGCCCTTGTCAGGCTCCTGCCGACGCAGATGCATATGCATGACCGACGCCCCGGCGTCGAACGCAGCTTTCGCCTCCCGCGCCATCTGCTCCGGCGTCACCGGGACATTGTGTTGCTTTGGATCGGTCAGGACGCCGTTCAGCGCACAGGTGACGACGGCTTTATCGGTCATTGGAGCCTCGGTTTGGGTCTGGAAACATGGCCAAACGCTAGGGGCCAGGACCAGGTGATGTCTTGTGAAAACTAGCTGGCGTCGTCACAATTCCCGGCTCGTGACGGCTTAACGCAAGTCGTGGCTGCCCGAACGCGCCATAAAACTCCGGTATGGAGGATCGCGATGAACGCCCCGGAACAGCTTGCCACGGCGAGCCCCTTTCTCACCCCGGAACACGAGGCATTTCGCGACGTGATGCGGCGCTTTGTGGCGACGGAGATCGAGCCGTTTGCAGCGCAATGGGATGAGGCCGGGGAATTTCCCCGCGAACTTTACGTGAAGGCCGCCAAGCTTGGCATTCTGGGGATGGGCTTTCCGGAACAATATGGCGGCACGCCCTGCGATCGTTTCATGTCGATGATCGCGGCGCAGGAGCTGGCGCGCGCAGGCTCCGGCGGCGTCAGCGCCAGCCTCAAGAGCCACACCATCGGCGCGCCGCCCATCGTCTATGGCGGCTCGGATGAACTGAAAGCGCGCGTGCTGCCCGAAATTCTGAGCGGCGAGAAAATCTCCGCGCTCGCGATCACCGAACCGGGTGGCGGTTCCGACGTGGCCAACCTTCAAACGACCGCCAAACGCGACGGCGACCACTACATCGTCAAGGGCGAGAAGACGTTCATTACCTCCGGGATGCGCGCGGACTATTACACCGTGGCCGTTCGTACCGGCGGCGAAGGCGCCGGCGGCGTCAGTCTTCTGCTAATCGAGCGCGACACCCCCGGCTTCTCGCGCACGCCGCTGAAGAAGATGGGCTGGTGGGCCTCCGACACCGCGACATTGTATTTCGACAATTGCCGTGTGCCGGTTGGACACCTGATCGGCCAGGAAAATGCCGGCTTTCGAATCATCATGAAGAATTTTAACAGCGAACGGCTGGGGATGGCCGCGGGATGCGTGGCGTCGGCGCGGGTCTGCCTAGACGACGCGATTGCCTATGCACGCGAGCGGAAAACATTCGGCAAGCGTCTCACCGAACATCAGGTCATTCGCCACAAGATTGTGGACATGGCGCAGCGTGTGGCAGCGACGCAGGCGATGCTGGAAATGCTGATCTGGCGTCTGGAGCAAGGCGAGAATCCGGTCGCAGAAGTCTGCATGTGCAAGAATCAGGCGACACAAACGCTGGCGTTCTGCGCCTCCGAAGCCGTGCAGATTTTCGGCGGCGCGGGATTCATACGCGGACCGAAGGTCGAGCGCATCTACCGCGAAGTGAAGGTCAATGCCATCGGCGGCGGCACCGAAGAGATCATGAAAGATCTCGCCAGCCGCCAGATGGGACTTTGAGAATTTTTAGAAACTTCAGGAAACGATATGCAATTCACTCAGGAACACGACGCCATCCGCCGCACCATGCAGCAATTCATCAAGAACGAGGTCAATCCGTTCGTCGATCAATGGGAGCGCGATGAAATCTATCCGGCGCATGAGGTGTTCAAGAAGCTCGGCGAGCTTGGCCTGCTCGGCCTGTGCAAGCCGGTTGAATACGGCGGCGCCGGCCTCGATTACAGCTACGGCATGGTGATGGCCGAGGAACTCGGCGGCATCAATGCCGGCGGCGTCGGAATGTCGATCGGCGTGCAGACCGACATGGCGACGCCCGCGCTGGCGCGGTTCGGCTCGGACGAAATGAAGCGGGAGTTTCTCGCGCCGTCGATTGCCGGCGATTACGTGGCCTGCATCGGCGTCTCCGAGCCCGGTGCCGGCTCCGATGTCGCCTCAATCAAGACCACGGCCCGCCCGGACGGCGACGACTACGTCATCAACGGCGGCAAGATGTGGATTACCAACGGAACACAGGCCGACTGGATGTGTCTCTTGGCGAACACCGGCGAAGGCCCGGTTCACCGCAACAAATCGCTGATCTGCTTGCCGATGAAAACCAAGGGCGTCGAGGTCGCGCGCAAGCTCGACAAGCTCGGCATGCATTGCTCGGACACAGCGGAGATTCATTTCACCGACGTGCGGGTGCCGAAGCGCAACCGCATCGGCGAAGAAGGCAAGGGCTTCACCTACCAGATGCTGCAATTCCAGGAAGAACGGCTATGGGCGGCCGCCGCCTGTCTCAAGTCGCATGAGCGCACCATTACCGAGACCATCGAATACACCCGCGCGCGTAAGGCGTTCGGGAAACCGCTGCTCGATAATCAGGTGATTCATTTCCGCCTTGCCGAACTGCAAACCGAGGTCGAATTGCTGCGCGCGCTGACCTATCGCGCCTGCGAGAAATACATTGCGGGCGAGGACGTCACCACGCTGGCGACCATGGCGAAATTGAAAGCCGGACGGCTCGGCCGCGAACTCCCTGACGCCTGCCTGCAATACTGGGGCGGCATGGGCTTCATGAACGAAACCCGCGTGAGTCGCGCCTACCGCGACCGGCGCCTGACCTCAATCGGCGGCGGTGCGGACGAAGTGATGCTCAGCGTGCTGTGCAAACTCATGGGCACGCTGCCGGAGCACTAGACAATGGCTGCGAAATCAGGTCATTCAGGCTGCTGACACGGCCAACAGGAATTCATCGATGCTGACACTTTTCCATTGCGCCAGTGCGCGTTCGTTCCGGCCCTTGTGGACGCTGGAAGAACTCGGCATTCCCTACGACCTGAAAATGCTGCCTTTCCCGCCGCGCTTCCTGAAGCGCGAGTATCTCGAACTCAATCCGCTGGGCACCATCCCGCTGCTGATCGATGGCGATACGCGGATGACCGAATCCTCCGCAATGTGTCACTATCTCGTGACGAAGTACGGACCGACGCCGCTGAACGTCTCGGTCGATGAACCCGCCTATGGTTCTTATCTGAACTGGCTATTCTTCGGCGAAACGACGCTGACCTTTCCGCAGACCATCTACTTCCGTTATTCGCAGCTCGAGCCGGATGAGCGCAAGAACCCGCAAGCCGCCGCCGACTATGCGCGCTGGTTTCTGGCCCGGCTGCGGGCGCTCGAAACCGCGGTTTCCGAATCGGGCACGGTCTGCGCCGGGCGTTTCACTGCCGCAGACATTTCCGTCGGATACGCGTTGATGTTTGCACAATCCAATGGACTATCCGCCCAGTTTACTCCGGCTGTCGCTGCTTATTGGGAACGGCTCAAGCAACGCGACGGATTCCGCAAAGCCATCGCATCACAGGACCGCGCCGGCGCCGAGCAAGGCGTCGCTGCACGCGTCCCGGCGGCAACTTAAGCCCGCATTCCAATCACTTCGTTTGCGACGTCCCTGCCGCTGATGATCTGCAACCGCCGCGAGCCGGAAAAAATCGCGCTTGGCTGAAGGCCGTAAATACGGCGCAGCGAGTGGCTGAAATGGGTGGAATCCGGATAACCCGCATCGAGCGCGAAATGCGCGAGGTTTCGCTCGACATTGACGTGATGCAGCACGTTGCGCCCGCGCTTCCAGGCGCGAAACGTCCTGAAGTTCATGTTGGTTTCGTCTTTGAAAAGATGCAGGAAACGCGACAGCGACAGCTTGACGTCGTTGGCGCAGTCTTCGCCGGAGATACTGCTGGACGGTTTGGTCTGGAGCCTCGCAAAGACTGTCGAAATTCGCGCATCGAGATCGCGTGGCTTCAGACGGCGCTGAAGGAATATCTGGTCGAAATCAACCGAAGTGAAGCCGTTGGTGCCGCCGAGCGCCATCGTCGCGTAGATGTCGCGGAACCGCGCCGCAAGGCCGCTGGCCGCCACCGGATCGTCGCATTGCCGGATGATCTCGGCGAGGTCTTCGTCGCAGACCGATTCAGGCTCGATGAGAAGCCCCAGCACGCTCCGGGAGTCCGACGTGATCTTGTGCGCGACATAGGCCGGGACGGCAAGAATTTCGCCGGTGCGCGGCTGTTGCCCTGCGATCTCAAGCCGCGCCGTGCCCGTCAGGGGAACGCAGATCGCAAGCGCGCCCAGCGTCCGCAGCGAAGGCTTGCCGTGCAGCCCCGCATAAAACACGCGCTCCGAACTGATGAGCATGAACCGGTCCGAACGGCCGGATTTGCAGCCACGCATTGTTTTCTCCCAGAAAACTTTACTTCACGAACGATTGTTCGCTTCTTCGTGAATAGCCATTGAATGATTTAGCGGTCTTTTGTGTCTCCATCCGCGCGCTTTCCCACGCCCATGTAGCCGAACAGAAAGCCCGCAACCTTTCGCTTCTGAATTTCCTCGCTGCCTTCGGTGATGCGATAGCGGCGATGATGCCGATAGATATGTTCAAACGGCTTGTGCCGCGAATACCCCATGCCGCCGTGGACCTGCATGGCGCGATCCGCCGCTTCGCAGCACAGCCGGTTCGCCCAGAAATTGCACATCGAGACCTTGTCGGAGAGACGATGCTCGACCTCGGCCTGGGTCATCTTGTCCATTTCCCATGCCGTCTTGCGGATCAGCAGCCGCAGCATTTCGGCCTGCGTCGCAAGCTCAACCAGCGGCCACTGGATCGCCTGATTCTCCGACAGCGCATGGCCGAACGGCTTGCGCTCGCGCGCGTAACGCACACTTTCCTCGATACAATACACCGCAGCCCCGAGCGAACTTGCGGCCTGACGAATCCGGTTCTCATGCACGAAACATTGCGCCAGTGACAACCCGCGTCCGACCTCGCCGAACAGCGCAGCGTCCGGCACGAAGACATCCGTGAAGCTGACGCGCGGATGATCGGTCGGCATATTGAAAGTCCATAGATACTCTTCGACCTTCACTCCCTTGGCATGAGCAGGCACCAGAAAGCAGGTGATGCCGCGCGCGTCGCCGTCGTTGCCCGACGTGCGGGCGAAGGTCGCGCAATGGGTCGCGACATGCATGCCGGTCGTCCACATCTTCTCGCCGTTGATCGCCCATCCCGCGACACCGTCGCGCATCGTCTGAACCGCCGTGGTCTCCATATGGGTAGCGTCCGATCCGTGCTCCGGTTCGGTCAGGCCAAACGTGATGCGGTACTTGCCGGTGATCGCGCCCTCGATCATCGCCTTCTGGTCGTCGCGTCCATAGCGGTCCAGCATGGTGACCAGCGGAAAATTTCCGACGATCGAATGTTCGTTCTGCAGATCGTTGTGCAGGCCCAGTCCCTTGGCCGCGAAATGCTCGCGGATCACAGCCATCCAGAGGTTCGAGCCGTCCTTGCCGCCGTAGCGCGACGGAATGGCAAAGCGCAGATGGCCGGCTTCGTCGGCGAGGTTCTTCGCCTGACGCAGCAGGTCTTCCCATTCGTGGCGCGGAAGACCGCCATTGTCGAAATCCGTTCGTGCCCATTCGCGCCGATGATCGAAAAACCGCTGGTTATCATCCTGATTTTCCAGCGGCCTGATCTGGCGATCGATGAAACGATCGAGGTCTGCGAGATAAGCGGTCAGATCGACGGGTAATGAGAAATCCAACGCTCAACTCCGGTCGTTCATCCCAAATTTTTTGCTTCTTGCATCGTCGCGTTCACACAGAGCCCGGACGATGGAACGTCGAATTAGGGGAAGGCCAGCGAACTTAGTCAAGCGCTTAATTAATTATTGTGGGCCGCGCTTTTTGCAGTCAGATTGCCGCCAAATAGAAGTTGCCGGTGCTGCAACGCAACGAAACAGGAAAACAGATGGTTTACGAATTCGCCAAGGTCGAACGCAAAGGTCCACTCACCATCGTCACGCTCAATCGCCCCGAGGTGATGAACGCGGTGCATTCGCCGATGCACTTTGAACTGCATAGCTTGTTCGACGATTTCAGCAAAGATCCGGATCAATGGATTGCCATTGTCACCGGCGCAGGTGACAGGGCGTTCTCCGCAGGCAACGACCTGAAATGGCAGGCGGCAGGCGGCCAGCGCGGCTGGGACACCAGCGGCTTTGCGGGGCTGACCCATCGTTTCAATTGCGACAAGCCGATCATCGCCGCCGTCAATGGCGTTGCGATGGGCGGTGGCTTCGAGATCGCACTGGCCTGCGACCTGATTATCGCGTCAGAGAATGCAACATTCGCCCTGCCTGAGCCGCGTGTCGGCCTCGCCGCGCTCGCCGGCGGACTGCATCGGCTGCCGCGCCTGATCGGCTTGAAGCGCGCCATGGGCATGATCCTGACCGGACGTCACGTCCCGGCGCGCGAAGGACTTGAACTCGGCTTCATCAATGAAGTAGTCCCCGCTGGCGAAGCGCTGGCGGGGGCGGAGCGCTGGGCAAAAATGATTCTGCAGAACGGCCCGATGTCGATACGCGCCTCGAAGCAAACCATGCATCGCGGCCTCGGCGTGTCGCTCGAACAGGCGCTCGCCGAGCAGTTCGACTATCCCGCGGTCCGCGCACTGGCAGCATCCGAGGATTACATCGAAGGCCCGAAGGCGTTCGCGGAAAAACGCCCGCCGCAGTGGAAGGGGAAGTAACGCTAGCGCTTCTCGCTTTCGCGGCGATAGGCCGCATAGTTCGGCTGATCGATGGCGAGCTTGTCCATTGTCGTCTGCCAGACATGCTCGGTGAGACCTGGCGTCGTGAAATCCGCTTCGCCGCCGGCGATGCGCGCCGACAGCATGCGGTTGAGGTCTCCCAGCGACCCGGATGCGCCGAGCAGCTTTGACAGGCGCTCCGCTTCGGCGGCGTCGCTCTGCGGTTCGAGCGTGAGCTGACGCGCCACGAGATCGAGTGCATTCATCGCGACGCGCAGCTTGAATGCACTGTGCCCGGAGAGCTGCGGCGCGACATCGGCGCGAAGAAACTCCGTCACCGCGGTGATGAGTTCAACGGGGGTGGGTTGATCCTGCATCTCAAGTCCCTCAATTTACTGGCGCATGACGTTGCCCGAAAACCGCTGCACATCTTCGGGTCGAGCCCGAGGGCATGCTTTTCGGCGTCATGCGCGCCGCGGTGCCAGCAGCCGCAAAAGATCGATTTCCGTTTCCGATGCGCGGCGGCCGATCATGGCGCGCTCCATTGAATGATCAGGGCCGGCGCGGAAGCGCTGCATCATGCCGCAGCACATCACGCCCCATCGCAATGTCCCAAGCACCTCCCAGAACATGACGCGCGCCACATCGACGCGGCGGCCGGATGCTGCTTCATAAGCCGCGAACAAATCCTCACGCGTGCCGAAGCCGCCGACCGGCCTGTCGATCTCGCCGAAGCGCCACGAATTGACGCTGATCCAGCCGAGATCCTCCATCGGATCGCCGAAGTGAGCGAGCTCCCAATCGAGCACAGCGCGAATTCCTTCCGGGCCGACGATGAGATTGCCGTGACGGAAATCGCCGTGCACCAGCGTCACGACGTCGGATGGCGGCGGCTCATTGTCGCCCAGCCATCGCAACGCGAGATCGAACACCGGGCGCGGCCAGCCGAACGATCTGTACTCAGACGCAAGGTCGCTAATTTCGCCAGCGACCGTCATTGTTCGCAATTTCGGCAAGCGCGTCCTGTCGAGCGCGTGAATCCCGGCGATCGCCTTTCCGAGCTGACCTGCAAGCACGATGCGCGCCTGCGCAAATTGCTCGTCACGCAGGATTTTTCTCGGAATCGTTTCGCCTTCGATCCGGTTCATGATGAAGCCGCTGCCGAGATCATCCTGCGCGCGCAGCACATGGCGCACGCGCGGGGACGGTATCCCCGCTTCATGCGCCTGCTGCATGAGAACGGCCTCAGCCTCAAGCCCTGCGGCGCGCCCCGGCGCAGCGCCATATCCCGCAGGTGCGCGGCGAAGGATCGCGCCGATGCTTCCTTCGGGATGCAAGACATCGAACGACCAGGTTTCCTGGCTTGCCCCGCCGGAGAGCTGACTGAGGCGCGCGATGCCTGTCGCTCCGGGGAACCAGTTCGCAATGCCGGCTTTGACCGGACTTTCAATCGTCATTTCGCTGGACGGCTTTCGTTGGGAGCCGAACCGTAATGAAAATGGCGCGCGCGGGCAATGCCGCGCGCGCCCTGACCGGCTTCGAACATAAAGACTTAGAACATAAGACCTTCCTTCACCATCACCCAGCGGCCGGCCTTGACCTGCTGAACCTGCGTCACGGTGCTGGCAAGGTGGTTGGTCTTCGAGAACTTGGTCGGCGGCGAGCTAAAGATATCCTTGAACACGTCGCCGGATTCCAGCGCGTCCAGCAACTTCTGACCTGTCAGATCCTTGCCCGCCTTGTTGACGTAATGGGCGAACGTCATGATGGCGTTGTAGCCGATGATGGCTTGCGTGTTGGCATCGGTCCCGAACGCCTTCTTGTAGTTCACCAGCCAATCCTTCACCTTGCCCTTGGCGGTGTCTTCGTAAGGAATCTCAAACCCGGCCGCCGCATAAAGTCCCTCGACGGCTTCCTTGCCGAGTGCCGGCACTTCAAGCACGTTGGTCGGCGTGGCGCCCAGGAACGTCACATCCCAACCGAGTTTCTTGGCTTCTCCCATCGCGCCGATGGTTTCACGGATGACCGTTCCAAGCACCACCAGATCGCAGCCATCGGATTTCATCTTCGCGACCTGCGCACTGAAATCGGATGCACCGCGCTTGTAGCTAGTGACCGATGCCGGCGTCAGCTTCATGGCAGCGACCTGCTGATTGAAGCCGTCGAGCACGCTCTTCCCGTATTCGTCGTCCTGATGCATGATGCATGGCTTGGCGATCTTTTTCATCTCAACCAGATGCTTGACCGCGGCCCGCGTGCTTTCGACGTAGGGCAGAATGTTGTTGAACTTCAATCGCTCCTGCGGCTTGGCTGGATCGAACTTGAAGGTGAACTCGGCGGCGGTGAGAGGAAAAAGCTGCATCACGCCAGCGTCGAACAGGATGTCCTGCGCGGCGAGAACCGTCGGCGAACCCATTGGGCCGACCATCGCGAAGACCTTGTCCTTCTCGATCAGCTTCTGCGAGGCCAGCACCGAGCGCTTCGGATCGTAACCGCTATCTTCGACGATCAACTTGATCTTGCGGCCGTTGATGCCGCCGGCGGCGTTGATTTCATCCGCCGCCATCTTCATGCCGTTGGACACCGGTACGCCCCAGACCTTGATCGGGCCGGACAGATCCTGATGCGATCCGACGATGATTTCCGTCGGTGAGATTCCCTGGTTGGTTACCTTGGTTTGCGCGAAGGCCGGCAAATGGGTCAGCGCAACGGCGCCCACCGCAAGGCCCAGCGCCTTGAACGATTTCGACATGTCAGTCTCCTCTCTGTTGGCCCATATTGAACGAAGGTGTTGGCCTTGAAATACCCTCGCCGCTGAGCGGATCTTTCAGGTCCGCGGAATACGCTTCTCGTGGCTCTCCTGGCGCAGCATTCTTGCGAACCTACGCTATCGCTTTGGCGCCGTACATTGCGTCAATTTCAACTGCGTAAGACTTGTTGACGTAATTTCGCTTCAACTTCATCGTCGGCGTCAGTTCCTCGTCCTCCGGGGTCAACTGCCGCTCGATCAGATGAAACTTCTTGATCGTCTCAACGCGCGCGAAGTTCGCGTTCACGGTTTCGATCTCGCGCAAGATCAGATCCTGGATTTCGGGTGCGCGGCAGAGGCTGGCATAGTTCGTAAACGGAATGTCGTAGTCCTGCGCGAATTTCTCGACATTCTCGTGATCGATCATTACGAGGCACGTCAGGAACGGCCGCTTGTCGCCGATGACAACGGCATCTGAAATGTAGGGCGAGAACTTGAGCTGATTCTCGATCTCCGACGGCGTGATGTTCTTGCCGCCCGACGTGATGATGATGTCCTTCATCCGGTCGGTGATCCTGACGAAGCCCTCATTATCGATCGAGCCGACGTCGCCGGTATGCAGCCAGCCTTTTTCATCGATGGTCTCGGCGGTTTTCTCAGGCTGATTCAGATAGCCCATAAAAAGGTAATCGCCCTTCACGAGAATTTCGCCCTGCGGAGAGATCGAGACCTCGCCCCAAGGCGCGGCCTTCCCCACCGAACCGAGCTTGATGCGATCGTTGGGCATCAGCGTCGCGACGCCGCAATTCTCGGTCTGGCCATAGACCTCGCGCATGTCGAGACCGAGCGCCAGATACCAGCGGATCAGTTCCGGCGCGATCGGGGCCGCACCCGTGAACGCGATACGAACGCGATCCAGTCCAAGCATGCGGCGGATATTGCGGAAGACCAGCCAATAGGCCGCCTTGCCCGCAAGCCGCAGCGACAACGGCGCAGGCCGCCCTTCCAGCCTCAGATCTGTCAGGCGATACCCGACGCCGATGGCACGGGCATACATCCATTTCTGGAATGGCGTCGCATCTTTTAGCGCAATCGTGATCGCCGAATAGAACTTTTCCCAGATTCGCGGGACCGCGAGAAACGCCGTCGGCTGCACCTCGCGAAGATTATCCGGCACTGTCTCCGGGCTTTCGGCGAAATTCATGATTGAGCCGACCGCCATCGAGAGGTAGTAGCCGCCGATGCGCTCAGCGACGTGGCACAACGGAAGGAAAACCAGCCGCTCCTCATGATCGGTCGGCACGAGAAGATAGTCCGCGAAACGCATCTGGTGCGTCACGCTGCGGTTGGAATGCATCGCGCCTTTTGGCGGCCCCGTCGTCCCCGACGTATAGACCAGGATTGCAAGATCGTTTGCCCCGCGGCTTGCGATCATTTCGTCCCACAGCGCTTCGCGCCCCGAGATATAATTGCGTCCAAGCGCCAGGAATTCATCGAGCGACATCACCATCGTGTCGCTGAAACCGCTCAAGCCCTCCATGTCAGACACGACGATCTTTTCAAGCGTCGGGCATTGCGCGCGGCAAGACAGAATCTTGTCGAGTTGCTCCTCGTCCTCGACAAAGATCACCTTGGTTTTTGAATCATTCACAAGGTATTCGACCTGACTGGCTGAGTCGGTCGGATAGATTCCGGACGAAACGCCACCTGCGCAAAGTATGCCCATATCGGCGTAAACCCACTCGGGGGTCGCGTTGGACATGATCGATGCGGTCTCGCCCGCCCTGAAACCGACGGCGTGGAGGGCGTAAGCGATCTCCTTCGACTTCTGGAGCCATTCGCGCCAGCTGGTCGCTTGCCATACGCCGAGCAGTTTCTCACGAATGGCCGGCCGGTCGCCACGGGCTTCCACCGCGAGCAGAAAGCTCTTCGCGATCGTATCCGCGACGGTGATAACTGCGGGTCTCGACATTGCTCGTTCCCTCTTTTACCAACTGCGCAGTGCCGGAGTTTGTCTCCGGTTCTTGTGAACCCGTCTCCAAATCTTCAGCGCCAAAGATTCAGCGCCAAGTCTTTACCGCCAAGTCTTCTTCTTCTTCCAGCGCCGTTCGCCCCGCGCGCCATCTTCCTTGGCACCGAGGTAGAATTCCTGAATGTCCTGCGACATCATGAGACGCTCGCAGGTGTCGTTCATGACGACGCGCCCAATTTCCAGCACGTATCCATAATGCGCGGTCTCGAGTGCGACTTTCGCGTTCTGTTCGACGAGCAGGATCGACATGCCCTGCTCTTCGTTGACACGGCGGATGATCGTGAAGATCTCCTTCACCAGAATCGGCGACAGGCCGAGCGACGGCTCATCGAGCAGCAGCAGCGCCGGACGGTTCATCAGCGCGCGGCCGATGGCCAGCATCTGCTGTTCGCCGCCGGAGAGCTGGCCCGCAGGCTGATTGAGGCGCTCGCGCAGGCGCGGGAAGTATCCGTACACAAGCTCAAGATCGGACGCGACGCCGTCGCGATCCTTGCGCGGGTAAGCGCCCATCATCAGGTTCTCGCGCACGCTCAGAAACGGAAACACCTCGCGCCCCTCGGGCACATGGCTGAGGCCGAGCCGTACAATCTTGTCGGCCTCCATGCGCTGGATCGGCTTGCCCTGAAATTCAATCGACCCTTTCTGCGGATCGAGAATGCCGGAGATCGTCTTGAGAACCGTGGTTTTGCCAGCGCCGTTCGCGCCCAGCAAGGTGACGATCTTGCCGCGCGGCACCTCGAGGCTGATGCCGCGGATGGCCATGATCGGCCCATAATAGCTTTCGATGTTGCTGAGCTTCAAAATGATGTCGGGCTTGTTCATGACATCATCCTCAAGCGCCGAGATAGGCTGCGACGACATCGGGATGGGCCTGAACCTCGGCCGGCGTCCCCATCGCCAGCACCTTGCCGTAGTTCAGCGCGATCACGCGGTCGGAGACGCGGTTAACCAGCGTCATGTCGTGCTCGACCATCAGCACGGTGATGTCCAGTTCGGTTTTCATGTCGCGGATCCAGAACGACATGTCGTCGGTCTCCTCCACATTCAAGCCGGACGACGGTTCATCGAGCAAGATCAGCTTCGGCTCGGTGCACAGCGCGCGGGCAAGCTCGATTACCTTGCGCACGCCGTAGGGCAATCCGGAGATCAGCTTGTCGCGATGGGCTGCAAGGTCAAGGAAATCGATTACCTGTTCGACGCGGCGGCGGTGCGCTTTTTCGTCGCGGCGCACGCCGGGCAGGAACAAGACCTCCTGCCACAGGCTCGTCGTGGAGTGGCGGTGCCGCCCGACCAGCAGATTGCTGAGAACCGTCGCATTCTCGAACAGTTCGATATTTTGAAATGTCCGCGCAATGCCCAGCTTGGCGATGCCGTAGGGCGGCTCCTCGGTGATATCCTGATCCTCGAAATAAAGCCGTCCGGAGGTCGGCTCGTATAGCCGCGAGATCAGGTTGAAGATCGAGCTTTTACCAGCCCCGTTCGGGCCGATGATGGACAGGATCTCGCCCTTCTCCACCGCGAAGCTGACGGAATCGACGGCTTTCAGGCCGCCGAAATGAAGCGAGAGATTTTCCGCGCGGAAGCAACTCATCGGTTGCGCTCCGACTTCACATAAATCTTTTGCCGCTTGAAGGTGGCGCGCTTGTAGAGCGGAAACAGCTGAAAGAAGAGCTTGATCTTCAGCCAGCGACCGTAGAGTCCGTATGGCTCGAACAGGATAAAGATCATGATAATCAGGCCGTAGATCGCGCCTTTCAGGCCGTTGGCCGAGGCAATCGCCGCAACCTTCTTCTCGATACCCGCGACTTGCTCCACGCCCGCGCCGAACGTGGCAGCAAGGCCGGCGACCACGCCCGGAATATCGTCCTTCAGGAAGGTCAAAAACGGATCGACCATGACGATGAAGATCGCGCCCAGCACCGCACCATGCAGGCTGAGAACGCCGCCAATGATAATCACCATGATGAATTCGATGGAAAGTTGCAGCGTGAACATTTCCGGACTGATGAAGGACATCTTGTGCGCGAAGAGACAGCCCGCGAGGCCCGTGATCGCAGCACTGAGCGCAAACGACTTCACCTTGTAGAGTGAGATGTTGATGCCCATGCTTTTGGCCGCCGTCTCGCTGTCGCGGATAGCGACAAAGGCGCGGCCGGTCGGTGAGCGCATCAGGTTAAGCGTGCCCACGATGACCAGGATCAACAGGCCGAGACATATATAATAGAAGGTTGCGCTGTCGCGCGGGATGCTGTCGCCGAACATCTGGATCGCGCGGACGCGCATACCGTCATTGCCGTGGGTCACGCTTTCCCATCGTGCCAGAATTTCCTCGACGATCAGCGCGAATGAGATCGTGGCGATGACAAGGTAGATGCCTTGCAGCCGCAGCGCGGGAAATCCGACCATCGCGCCGATGATTCCGGTGAGCACTCCTGCGGCCAGAAAATAAACCAGAAACGGAACGCCGAACTGCTGCAGATAGGCGGCGGTGTAAGCGCCGATGGCCAAAAATGCCGCATGGCCAAGCGAGGCCTGTCCGGTGAACCCGGTCAGGATCATCAGCCCGACGCCGACGGTAGCGTAGATGCACACGAACACGAGCTGACTGACGAGGTAGCTGCTCAGAACGAACGGCGCGACCACGAGCAGCGCGAGCAGAACGCCATAGGAAACGAAATATCCGTTGTGCGGAAACAAGCGGATGTCGTCGTCATAACTTGTCTTGAAGAGAAACCTCATCCCCGCCCCTCAGACTTTCTTTCTGACATGAAGGCCGAAGATGCCCTCAGGCTTGAGCAGCAGGACCGCCAGCAACACGATGTAAGGTGCGACGTCCTTCCATCCCTGCGGCAGATAGAATCCCGCCATGCTCTCGATCACGCCGATGAGAATTCCGCCGACGACGGCGCCGGGAATCGATCCGAAGCCGCCGAGCACAGCCGCCGGAAACGCCTTCAGCCCCAATACAAGACCGACGTTGGAATGAATGAACGTGATCGGCGCAAGCAGCACGCCGGCGCAGGTGGCGACCGCGGCGCTGATCGCCCACACGATGGCCACCACGCGCTTCACGGGAATGCCCATGTAATAGGCTGCCAGCATGTTCTCGGAGCTGGCGCGCATGGCGGTGCCGAGCGTGGTCCTGTTGAAAAACAGGTAGAGTACACCGCAGAGAATGATGGTCGCGGCGATAACAGACAGCTTGTCATAGGCGAGCACAAGACTTCCAAGCCGCAGCACGCCCTGGCTGAACGGCGTCTCGATCTTGAGATCGTCGGTGCCCCAGACCATGCCGGCCACGGAACGCAGGAAAAATCCCAGTCCGATGGTGGCCATGATGATGGAGAATTGCGGATAACCAAGGATCGGGCGCACCACAAGACGCTCGGCCAGCATGCCGAACAGCGCCATCGCGGCCACCGCTGCGACGAAACCGATCCAGTAATTGAAGCCAAGCAGGCCGATGAACGTGAAGGCGAAAAACCCGCCCAGCATCATCAAATCGCCTTGCGCGAAATTGACGACCTCCGTGGCCTTGTAAACAAGGACGAAGCCAAGCGCGATCAGGCCATAGACGCAGCCGAGCGCGACGCCGCTCACCAACTGCTGAACAAAGTCCAGCATTCCAGATATCCCTCCCCCCGATGCACCGTGATTCTATCGATCACGTTTTTTGCATCTTGCTCCGTCTTGTTATGCGTATCCCTGCTGTACCTCGTTTAGTGACACCTACCCTGACCGGATGTTCGGTGCCAAATCTTGCGATTAGACGCTAGAAACCCGCGAAATAGTCAGAGCGTCGAATACAGCCCAAACTGCGACGGTGTGTCAACAACACACCGATTTGGTTGCATCGCAATGAACAATGCAACGCGATGTCGGATCGCGACAAATCCGGCACGCCATGTGCCAAGGAGTAAAGGCCGGGATCACTCCCGGCCTTTTTATGTGCAGTATAAATTCGCAAGCCTATTTGGCTTCCGCGCGCTTGGGCGGCGACGCCGGCCACGACTTGATCAGCGTGTCGTAGTCGATGGTCTCACCCTTCGGCTTCTCGTTCGCCAGCTTGCGCTGAGGCGCGATGTTGCCGTCCTTCTCCGACTTCGCGAACCAGAACTCAGCGGTCTCCTTCTTGTTGAGCTTCGGTCCGCAGGCACCCTGCACGCCTGACTTCTCGAGACGCTCAAGCACCGAGTCCTGCGCCGCAGCCAGCGAATCCATCGCCGCCTGCGCAGTCTTCGCACCGGACGACGCATCGCCGATGTTTTGCCACCAGAGCTGTGCGAGCTTTGGATAATCCGGGATGTTGTTTCCGGTCGGAGACCACTGCACGCGCGCAGGCGAGCGGTAGAATTCGATCAGTCCGCCGAGTTTCGGCGCGCGTTCGGTAAACGTCTTGTCCCAAATGTCGGATTCACGAATAAACGTAAGGCCGACATGGCTCTTCTTCAGCGACACCGTCTTCGAGGTGATGAACTGGAGATAGAGCCAGGCTGCCTTGCGGCGATCCGGCGGCGTTGACTTGAGCAGCGTGCCCGATCCGACATCCTGATAGCCAAGCTTCATGCCCTCTTTCCAGTACGAGCCGTGCGGCGACGGAGCCATGCGCCACTTCGGCGTGCCGTCGGTATTCATGACTGGACCGGGCTTCACCATGTCGGCGGTGAAAGCTGTGTACCAGAACATCTGCTGGGCGATGTTGCCTTGCGCAGGCACCGGACCCGACTCGGAGAAAGTCATGCCTTGCGCCTGCGGCGGGGCATACTTCTTCAGCCAGTCGAGATATTTGACGATCGAATAGACCGCTGCGGGGCCGTTGGTGTCGCCGCCACGCTCGACCGACGAGCCGACTGGACGACAACCTTCCATGCGGACGCCCCATTCATCGACCGGAAGACCGTTCGGAATACCCTTGTCGCCATTGCCAGCCATCGACAGCCAGGCATCGGTGAAACGCCATCCCAGCGACGGATCTTTTTTGCCATAGTCCATGTGGCCATAGACCTTGACGCCGTTGATCTCCTTGATGTCGTTGGTGAAGAACTCCGCGATGTCTTCATATGCCGACCAGTTCACCGGCACGCCGAGTTCATAGCCATACTTGGCCTTGAACTTCGCCTTGTAATCCGGATTGGTGAACCAGTCGTACCGGAACCAGTACAGGTTCGCGAATTGCTGGTCAGGAAGCTGATAGAGCTTCTTGTCCGGGCCGGTCGTGAACGAACGCCCGATGAAGTCATTGATGTCGAGCGTCGGGGATGTGACATCCTTGCCTTCACCCGTCATGTAGTCCGACAGGGCGATGGCCTGGCCATAGCGGAAATGCGTGCCGATCAGGTCCGAGTCGTTGATCCAGCCGTCATAGACGTTCTTGCCCGACTGCATCTGGGTCTGGATCTTCTCGACCACGTCGCCTTCCTGGATGACGTCATGCTTCAGCTTGATGCCGGTAATTTCCGCGAACGCCTTTGCCAGCGTCCCGGCTTCATATTCATGAGTTGCGATGGTTTCGGAGACGACGTTGATGTCCATCCCCTTAAAAGGCGCGGCGGCCTTGATGAACCACTGCATTTCCTTCATCTGGTCGTCCTTGGATAACGTCGAGGGCTGAAACTCGGCGTCGATCCACTTCTTCGCGGCGGCCTCATCCGCGAACGCCGGCGCGTTGATCGCGGCTGACACCGCTATCAGCGCCACTGCGCTTGTCATCGCCAAAAGACGATTCTGTCTGGTCATCTGTCTCATAGCTTCCTCCGTTGAAACAAATCACTTCAGGCCCGGGTTGATCCCGGATCTGCCTCTTTTCGCCCGGTCAGACGTTGCGAAATACGACAACGGCCGAGACGAGTGAAATGACGCTGGCGAGCCACAGACTGGAGACTTCAACGCCTTCCCCAACGGGAAGCGTTGCAATCGTGTCCGTGCCCGCGAAAGCAATCCATAAAAGATGAATGACCGCCGCCGCGATCAGCGAAATGAACAGCCGGTCGCCGCGCGTGGTCGGAATGCGCAGCATTCCAACGCGTTCCATTTCCGGATAGCGCACCGCAAGCCATGTCATGGTCGCAAGCGTCGCAGCCAGCAGCACGAAGAAAATTCCCGTCGGCCCCGTCCACGCCATCCATGCGATGTGTTCCATGGCCTATTCCTCAAGCCTGCGCATGATCTTGTCCGAAAACCGGTTTCCACTTTTCGGGATCATGCGCTTACACCCTGCCGAGCGCGAAGCCGCGCGCGATGTAGTTGCGGACAAACCAGATCACCAGCGCGCCCGGAATAATGGTCAGCACGCCGGCGGCGGCCAGCAGCCCCCAGTCCATCCCGGATGCCGATATCGTGCGCGTCATGGTCGCCGCGATCGGCTTGGCGTTCACCGACGTCAGCGTGCGCGCCAGTAGCAATTCGACCCATGAGAACATAAAGCAGAAGAACGCTGCGACGCCGATGCCGCTTGCGATCAGCGGCATCAGGATCTTGACGAAGAAGTGCGGGAACGAATAACCGTCGAGGAATGCGGTCTCGTCGATCTCTTTCGGTACGCTCGACACAAAGCCTTCGAGAATCCACACCGCAAGCGGCACATTGAACAGACAATGCGCCAGCGCGACCGCCCACGGCGTATCGAACAGGTTAATCGCTGAATAGAGATTGAAGAACGGCAGCGCGAACACTGCAGGCGGCGCCATGCGGTTCGACAGAAGCCAGAAAAATAGATGCTTGTCGCCGAGGAAACGATAGCGCGAGAACGCATAAGCCGCCGGCAACGCGAACGAGATCGAAATGATAGTGTTGATGATGACGTATTTCAGCGAGTTGATGTAACCTGAATACCAGCTCGCATCCGTGAAGATGCGCCTGTAGTGCATCAGCGTCGGTTCGTTCGGCCACAACGTCATGGTCGTCACGATCTCGGTGTTGGTCTTGAAGCTCATGTTGATGAGCCAATAGATCGGCAACAGCAAGAAGATCAGGAACAGCGTCAGGATGATGCGGTGGCCCGGGATGGTATGCATCACGCACCTCCCGCTGTCGGCGCGCGTTCGTTATCGGAATTGGTCATGACCGTGTAGAACACCCAGCACACGATCAGGATGATGAGGTTATAGACGATGGACAGCGCGGCAGCCTTGCCGAGGTCGAACTGTCCGAGCGCAATCTTGACGAGTTCGATCGACACGAATGTGGTCGAGTTGCCGGGCCCGCCGCCGGTGACGACGAAGGGCTCCGTATAGATCATGAAACTGTCCATGAACCGCAGCAAAACCGCGATCAGCAGCACGCGCTTCATCTTCGGCAACTGGATCGCGGAGAACACCGCCCAGCGCGATGCGCCGTCGATCTGGGCTGCCTGATAATAAGCGTCGGGAATCGACTTCAAGCCCGCATAACACAGCAGCGCGACAAGACTGGTCCAGTGCCAGACGTCCATGACAATGATTGTCGCCCACGCATCGAAGCTGTTGGACACATAATTATAGTCCAGACCCATCTTGTTCAGCGTGTAGCCCAACAGACCGATATCGGGTCGCCCGAAGATTTGCCAGATTGTCCCGACCACGTTCCATGGAATCAAAAGAGGAAGCGCGAGGATTACGAGGCAGGCCGCGACCCGCCAGCCTTCGCGCGGCATCGACAGCGCCACCAGAATGCCCAGCGGCACTTCGATGGCGAGAATAATTGCGGAGAACAGGAGATTGCGCCCGAGCGACGCGAGAAAGCGGTCGCCAAGATCCGTCGATGGATCGAGCAATTCCTTGAACCAGCCAACCCCGTTCCAGAAGAACTGATTGTTGCCGAACGTGTCCTGCAAGGAATAATTAACGACCGTCATCAGCGGCAGAATCGCGGAGAACGCCACGATCAGGAACACCGGAAGTACCAGGAGCCACGCCTTGTTGTTGATCGTCTTGTCCATCAGCCTCGCCCCTCGACCAGAAGACTGTCGGCATAAACGTGGATATGGGCGGGATCGAACACGAGGCCAGCCTCGTTGTCTGGAATGGAAAATCCCGCAGGCACGCGCGCGGCAAACTTCGCATCGCCGATCCGTACCCGCGCGAACCGCACACGCCCGAGATCGTCGATCCGCTCGATCTGTGCCGAGAGCAACCCCTGCGCCGGCGGCGCGACATGAACGAATTCGGGCCGCACGCCGATCTCTATTTTCGCGCCAAGCGGCAGGCTGTCGTAAGTCCGATTGAGTGCGAGGATATGTCCGCTGATGATTGCTTCACGGCCTTTCACTTCCGCCGGAACGATGTTCATACCGGGGGAGCCGATAAAATATCCGACAAACGTATGCGCGGGCTTCGCGAATAACTCCTCCGGCGTGCCGCTCTGCACGACGCACCCGTCATGCATCACCACCACCGTATCGGCGAAGGTCAGCGCCTCGGTCTGGTCGTGCGTAACGTAGATCATCGTGATATCGAGCGCCTGATGCAGCGCCTTCAGCTTCGAGCGTAACTCCCACTTCAAATGCGGGTCGATCACCGTCAGCGGCTCGTCAAACAGTACGGCCGCCACATCGGAGCGCACGAGACCGCGGCCAAGCGAGATTTTCTGCTTGGCGTCCGCGCTCAGACGCACCGCCTTGCGATCGACGAAAGGCGTAAGATCAAGCAGCTTGGCGATCTCAGCCACCCGCGCTTCAATCTCGCCCCGCGGCAGGCCGCGATTCTTCAGCGGGAATGCCAGATTCTGGCCGACCGTCATGGTGTCGTAGATCACCGGGAACTGGAATACCTGTGCGATGTTGCGCTCGCGCGTGGAGAGCTGCGTGATGTCCGCGCCGTCGAACAGCACCTTGCCGTGCGACGGCATGACAATGCCGGAAATGATATTCAACAGCGTGGTCTTGCCGCAACCGGATGGCCCCAGCAGCGCATAAGCACCGCCTTGCCGCCATGTCATTGTCATCGGCTTGAGCGCAAACGATTCCGGTGCGGCGGCTTTGCCACCGTAGGAATGCGCGAGATCGACGAGGTCAATGCGGGCCATGTCGCTGCGCCCTCACATCGACGGCGGCGCGGCAACGAGCCGGCCAGACTGATCGAAGATAAAGAGATCGTTGGGGTCGAGCGCCGCGTCGAGCTCCTGCCCCGGAAGAAATTCGTGAATGCCGGACAACACCGCAACCCAGTTGTACCCGTCGCGCTTCAGATGCACGAAACTTTCGGAACCCGTGATCTCCGTCACGGTCACGGTGGTGGAGAACGCATGCCGGCCCGGTGAGCCGCTAGCGACTTCAAGCTGGTGCGCGCGAAATCCAACGCTGTATTGTCCGTCGGCCAGCTTCGTGTAGAGGCCAGAGACCGACGCTCGCTCGCCGCCTGCGTAGAAGACCGAGCCATTCTTCTTTTCGATCGCGACCGTGTTGAGCGGCGGATCGGAAAACACCGCCGCGACCTGCACGGTATCGGGACGGCGATAGACATCCGGCGTCGGCCCAACCTGGAGCGCCTGTCCTTCCCACATGCATATAGTGCGGCCACCGAGCAGCAGCGCCTCGGACGGCTCGGTCGTGGCATACACAAAAATCGCACCGGACTCCTCGAAGATGCGCGGCAGTTCGGTGCGCAATTCCTCGCGCAGCTTGTAATCGAGATTGGCGAGCGGCTCGTCGAGCAGTACCAGATCCGCGCCCTTGACCAGCGCCCGCGCAATCGCTGTGCGCTGCTGCTGGCCTCCCGATAATTGCAAGGGCGTGCGGTTGAGATAGGGTTCGAGCTTGAGCAACTTCGCGGCGTCGTTGACCCGCGCCTCGATCTCGGCCCGCGGCCTGCGCTGCACGCGCAGCGGCGACGCGATGTTCTCGAACACCGTCAGCGTCGGATAATTGATGAACTGCTGATAGACCATGGCGACCGAGCGCTTGCGCACGTCGAAGCCGGTGACGTCCTTGCCATCGACGAGCACGCGTCCCGAACTCGGTTTGTCTAAACCAGCCAGCAGCCGCATAATCGAGGTCTTGCCCGACAGCGTGGGACCGAGCAGCACGCTCAATGTGCCGCGCTCGAGCGTCAGCGAAATATCGCGAATCCAGGAAACGCCGTTGACCTCACGCGAGACGTTATCGAGGGTCACGCTCATGCACGGCCTCCCGCTTCCATCAGAGGCTTATCCAGCCCGCCGCGATGCGCGAGGATCCAGTCGTCGAGCGCCTTCACCTCGTCGGCTGAAAGACGCAGGCCCAACTTGGACCGCCGCCAGACGATATCCTCGGCCGTGCGCGCAAACTCGTGTGAAACAAGATACCGGACTTCACGCTCTGTCAGCGTATCGCCGAACAATTGTCCGAGATCCGCAGCTGAGGATGCATCGCCGAGAACCGTACTAGCGCGGGTACCATAGGCGTGAGCCATGCGAAGCGCGAGGGACTGCGACAGAAACGAATTGTTGCGGCGCAGTTCCTCGGCCAGTGCCGGAACGGCGGAGACGTCGAGATCGCCGCCGGGCAATGGTGCCGTCGCTGTCCATCCAGCCGGCTTCTTCGTCGCGTGCAGATAGGGCGACAACCGCTCAAGCGCTTCTTCGGCGAGCCGGCGATAGGTTGTGATCTTGCCGCCGAAAATCGACAGCAAGGGCAGCCCGCCCGGCGTGTCGAACTCGAAGACATAATCCCGCGTTGCAGCCTTCGCTTCGCTGGCACCGTCGTCATAGAGCGGACGAACGCCGGCATAGGCCCACACGACATCGTCCGGTTTGACCTGCTTCGCAAGATAGTCATTCACCGACTGGCACAGGTAAGCGATTTCCTCAGGTGAGGCTTTGACCTTGGCCGGATCGCCGTCGTAATCGCGATCGGTGGTGCCGATCAGCGTGAAATCGTTCTGGAAGGGAATGACGAAAACCACGCGGCCGTCGCCGTTCTGGAATGTGTAGGCACGATCATGCTGGTAGAGACGCGGCACGACGATGTGCGATCCCTGCACCAGACGCACCTTGGCTTTGGCGTTGATCCCGGCCCGGCGGCTCAAGACATCCTCGACCCACGGACCGCCCGCATTCACCAAAGCGCGCGCCTTGATGCTGCTGCGCGCGCCGGTGTCGGCGTCTTCCAGCGTGACTAGCCAGCAATCGTCCTGCGGCTTCGCTTCAATGGCGCGGGTCCGCGTGCGAATGACAGCGCCACGATCCGCTGCGTCGCGCGCATTGAGCACGACAAGGCGAGCGTCATCGACGAAGCAGTCCGAGTATTCGAACCCTTTGGTGAACCGGCCTGGCACCAGAGGCTGGCCCACCGCATCGCGCCTCAGATCCAGCGTGCGCGCGGCGGGCAACAGATGCCGGCCGCCGAGATGATCGTAAATGAAAAGGCCGAGCCTCAGCAGCCAGGCCGGACGCAGACCGGAGTGATGGGGAAGCACGAATCGCAGAGGCCTGATGATGTGCGGCGCGATCTGCCACAACACTTCCCGCTCCAGCAGGGCCTCACGAACCAGGCGAAACTCATAATACTCCAGATAGCGCAGGCCACCGTGGATCAGCTTGCTCGACCATGACGACGTGCCACTGGCCAAGTCATTCATTTCACAGAGAAAAACAGAATTCCCACGGCCAGCGGCGTCGCGGGCGATGCCGCAGCCGTTGATCCCTCCGCCGATGATTGCGAGGTCGAAAACCTGTCCCACCACGTCTCCCCAGCGCTCGCTATTTTCAATAGTAGCGATTTCGCTTTCGAATGTGAGTAAATCACAACTTAAAGCGAAAGCAAGCGAAGAGGCAGAAAAAGGACGGCATGGCGACGAACTGCGCTGCAAAGGGCGAAATTGCGGCAGTGAAAAACAGCCGTCTCGTCAGGAAAAATGCCGCTATGCCGCGGCCGTCAGGCCACGTCGGCGGGCTTGTCGGGCATCGCCTCGATCACCTCGATGCCGCGATTGGCGCAGATCGTCTGAAGCCCCGCGGGCAATGCCACGTCGGTAACGAAGGTCTGGATCTGGCTGAGATGCGCGATGCGAACCGGGGCGCTGCGTCTCAACTTGGTGCTGTCGGCAACCAGCATCACGCTGCGCGCATTGGCGATGATCGCCTGCGCCGCCTGCACCTCGCGGTAGTCGAAGTCGAGCAGCGCGCCCTCCTCGTCGATCGCCGATGCGCCGATGATGGCGTAGTCCACCTTGAACTGCGTGATGAGATTGTTCGCGGTCGATCCGATCACCGCGCCGTCGGAACGGCGCACGGTGCCGCCGGCCACGATGACCTCGATGCGCGGATGACGATACAGCATCATCGCGACGTTGAGGTTGTTGGTGATGACCAGCAGATCCTCATGCGCCGACAGCGCGCTCGCGACTTCCTCGGTCGTGGTGCCGATGTTGATGAAGAGCGAGCAGCCGTTGGGAATCTGCGCCGCCGCCGCAGCACCGATGGCTTTTTTCTCCTCAGCCGCCACGAAGCGCCGCGCTTCATAGGCGAGATTCTCGACGCCGGACGCGATGATGGCCCCGCCGTGAACCCGCGTCAGGGAGCGGCGGTCGCACAGGTCGTTCAGATCCTTGCGAATGGTCTGCGCGGAAACTTCAAACCGCCGCGCCAGATCCTCCACCGTCACGCGCCCCGACGCGCGCGCGATGTTCAGGATGTCGGACTGGCGATTGGACAACTCGGTCATTCAGCACCCGGTTAAATTCAGGACCGATGGTGATGATGTTCCGATGCCGGGTCAACTTAACATTCAAACAGGTCCGCGATGACCGCCGCGCGTGGTTAAATCCGCCCCACAGCGCCGTTCGCTACACCGCCATCTTGCGATGCCGGATCGGCGATCCGAACGTCAGGCTGGCCGCCGCGTCGATGATGCTGTTGGTGTCGAGGCCGTAGTGCCCATAGAGATCGCCAATGGTGCCGGTCTGCCCGAATTTCTCCACACCCAAAGCCTCGACGCGATGGCCCTGCACGCTGCCGAGCCACGCCAGTGTTGCCGGATGACCGTCGATCACGGTGATAATCCCGCAATCGCGCGGCAGCGGTGCCAGCATTTGTTCGACGTGGCTCAACTCGCGCGGCCCGCCGTTTCGGCGAAGCTTGCGCGACGCAGTCCAGCCCGCGTGCAACCGGTCCGCAGACGTGATCGCGAGAAGCCCGATGTCGCGGCGCGACTCGCCGAGCAATCCGGTGGCCTCGATGGCTTCCGGCGCAACCGCCCCGGTATAGGCCACCACAAGTTCACAATTCGGTCCCGGCTTGCGCAGCCAGTAAGCGCCGGCGGCAATGTCGCTTTCCAGTTCAGGCGTCATGGCGCGCTGCGGCTGGTCCAGTGTCCGTGTCGAGAGCCGCAGATAGACCGAGCCGCCCTCACCCTCGTCGCGCTGCATGTGCTCGAATCCCCAACGCATGATGACAGCAAGTTCATCGACAAACGCCGGCTCGAACGAGGCCAGACCGTCCTGCGCTATGCCGATCAGCGGCGTGGCAATCGACTGATGCGCGCCGCCTTCCGGGGCCAGTGTGATTCCCGACGGCGTCGCCGCCACCATGAAGCGTGCATCCTGATAGCAGGCGTAATTCAGCGCATCGAGACCGCGCTGGATAAAGGGATCGTACAGCGTGCCCACCGGCAGAAGACGCTCGCCATTAATCGAGTGCGACAGGCCGAGCGCGGATAGTACGATGAACAGATTCATCTCCGCGATGCCGAGTTCGATGTGCTGGCCCTTCGCCGAATAGTCCCAGTTGAACGTCGATGGGATTTTTTCCTTGCGAAACAGATCGGCTTTCTCCGCCAGCGCGAACAATCCACGGCGGTTGACCCACGCGCCAAGGTTGGTCGAGACCGTGACGTCAGGCGACGTGGTGACGATGCGCTCGGCGAGTTTGGTGTCGCTGCGCGCCAGTTCATTCAGGATCAGGCCGAAGCCCTGTTGAGTCGCCATGCGCGGCGTCAGCGTCACGCCGAGTTTTGCGGGAACGTCGATCGTCGGAGCTTCAAGACGCCGTGCGCCATCGCGCGCGAACGCGACATCCTTCAGGAAAGATTCGATCCGCGCGGGCTCCAGCGGCAGTCCCTCGAGCCGGTCCCATTCGTGACCCGGACGGATGTTCTGCGCCGCGCGAAAGGTTTCCATCTGCGCCACTGTCATCAGGCCGGCGTGATTATCCTTGTGGCCCTGGAACGGCAGGCCGACACCCTTGATGGTATAGGCGATGAAGCACACCGGGTGATCGTGATTGATCGCCTCGAAAGCCTCCAGCATGCTCGCAATGTCGTGGCCGCCGAGATTCGACATCAACGCCAGCAACTCGTCGTCGCTGCGCTTTTCGATCAGGTGCGTGACAGCGCCCTGATCGCCGATATCGTCGAGCAGATGTTTGCGGAACGCAGCCCCGCCCTGAAAGCAAAGTGCTGCGTACATCTGATTGGGACAAGTATCGATCCAGCGCTTGAGCGCTTCGCCGCCAGCCTCCGCGAACGCCGCCTGCATCAGCTTGCCGTATTTCACGATCACCACGTCCCAGCCGAAATTGCGGAACATGGTCTCTAGCTTCTCCCACAACCCTTCGCGGATCACGGCGTCGAGGCTCTGGCGGTTGTAGTCGATCACCCACCACGTGTTGCGAAGACCCTGCTTCCAGCCTTCCAGCAGCGCCTCATAGACATTGCCTTCATCCAGCTCGGCATCGCCGACCAGCGCGATCATGCGGCCTTCCGGCCGGTCCTTCATCCAGCCGTGCGCCTTCACATAATCCTGCACCAGCGACGAGAACAGCGTCTGCGCGACGCCGAGACCGACCGAGCCGGTGGAGAAGTCGACGTCATCGATATCCTTGGTGCGCGACGGATAGGACTGCGCGCCCTTGAAGCCGCGAAAATTTTCCAGCTTCTCGCGCGTCTGCTGCCCGAGCAGGTACTGGATCGCGTGGAATGCCGGGCTCGCGTGCGGTTTCACCGCGACGCGGTCTTCCGGCTTCAGCACGCCGAAATAGAGCGCCGACATGATCGTCGCCAGTGACGCGCTTGAAGCCTGATGGCCGCCGACCTTGAGGCCATCGGACTCTGCACGAAGATGATTGGCGTGGTGGATAGTCCACGACGACAGCCACAACACTTTTTTGGTCAGTGCCGACAGGATTTCCAGGCGTGAGGGCTCAACGGGCATGGCGGTCACCGGCAGAATGATCAAGCGCTCATGCTATCCCTCGTCCGATGTCGAAAAATCTCAAATCATCTCTACTTTTGGGCTATAATTAGTATATCATACCAATGTATGCAGCATAAGTGAGATTTTATGCCAATAGCTGATCTCGATTCAATCGACCGAAAAATCCTGACAATTCTGCAAGCCGACAGCCGCGTGACCATGCAGGAACTGGCCGATCAGGTGGGCTTGTCGGTGTCGCCCTGCCACCGCCGCGTCAAGCTGCTCGAGGAGCGCGGCGTGATTACCCGCTATATCGCAATGGTGGACCAGAAATCCGTCGGGCTTCCGGTCAGCGTCTTCATTTCGATCAAGCTGGAGCGCCAGAAGGAAGAAGACCTCAATCGGTTTGCCAAGGCGATCTCGAAATGGAACGAGGTTCTGGAATGTTATCTCATGACCGGCAACCGCGATTACCTGCTGCGCGTGGTCACTGCGGACCTGCCGTCCTATGAGGCTTTTATCAAGACCAAGTTGACACGGCTCGACGGCATCGCCTCCATCGAGTCGAGCTTTGCGCTGAGCCAAGTGAAATACACCATCGCGCTGCCGGTTTAGCGGGTCGCTCGCGCGCAGGTGCTTGCCGATTTAAAGCCGGTTGGCCTTCTCGATCGCCGCGACAAGATTCTGTTGCGTGACTGGACCCGCGAACTGCTTGAGATATGGCGCCTCAGCGATGGAACGGCTTGCGATGGTCGCAATTGCATCCTGCGCATCGCCGGAAAATCCCAGACCGTTCAGGCTCGTCGGCAAACCCAAGGCGCGGTAGAACGCGACCATGTCGGCAAGGAAGGCATCGTCGCGCTGCTCGAGGCACAGTTGAACGAGCGTTCCGAACGCCACCTGCTCGCCATGCAGCGCGTTGTTGAGCGACGGAATCGCCGAGAACCCACGGGTGAGCGAATGGGCAATCGAGAGCCCGCCGCTCTCAAAGCCGAGACCGCTCAAAAGGATCGTCGCCTCCACGATGCTCTCGAATGCAGCGTCCGGAATCTTACGGTCAGCCGCCGCAAGAGATGCGACCGCATCGCGCCGGATCACCTGATAGCACTGGCCGGCAATGGACACGGCGAGTTCAGTCGGACGCGCCTTGTAGAAATTCATGCCACCCGAATTGTAGCACTGCTCGACTTCGAATTTCTTGCTCATCGCATCGCCGATGCCGGCAACAAAGAAGCGGCGCGGCGCACGCGCGATGATCGCCGTGTCCACGATCACCGCATCGGGGTTGGTCGGCATCAGCCGGACTTCGCTCAACACATGATCGTCGGTGTACACGACCGCAAGGCGGCTGGTCGGCGCGTCGTTGGAGGCGACAGTGGGCACCACGATGATGCCGCTGCCGCGCTTGATGCGCACGCCCTTCGCGGTATCGATGGCCTTGCCGCCGCCGATGGCGATGACGAGATCGCTCTTTGCAGCTTCAGCCTGTGCCGCCAAGGCATCGATCTGCTTCGCCGAACACTCGCCTGAGAACTCGGCAAAACTCAAGTCATCCGAAAGCGGCTGAAGCAGCGCCTGCAATTGCGGGCGCAGCGTGCCGAGCACAGCCACGTCCGCGACCACGAACGGGCGACGCCCATACAGCGGCACCAGCGTCGCAAGCTCGTTCAGGGCATCCGGGCCTTGAATATAGCGGTGTGGTGCGCCGAAGGCTCGAATGGTCATTGATCGCCCCAGAAGAAATCGCGCTTGCCGCCATCCATACAGATCAGCGCGCCATTGATAAAGGCTGCCTGTGTCGAACACAGAAACGCGATCAACGATCCGACTTCGTCGGGTTGACAGAAACGGCCAAGAGGATTCTGGCCGGCGATCACCGCGCGCTTTTCGGCGGAGAAACCTGCGATCAGCGCGGTCTCGACATAGCCTGGCGCAATCGCGTTGACCGTGATTCCGCCGCTGCCGACCTCCTTGGCCAGCGTGCGCGTGAAGCCGATGACGCCCGCTTTCGCCGCGGAATAATTCGTGACACCCGGCCGCCCGCCGCCCGTAACATTCATCGACGACGTGTTGACGATACGCCCGAAGCCGCGTTCGCGCATCAATGGCACGGCATACTTGCTGCAAAGGAACGTGCTGCGCAGATGGGTACGGACGATGATGTCCCAGTCGTCCAGTGACATGTTTTCCGCAAGGCTGCCGAGATGGCGGCCACCCGCGCCCGCGTTGTTCACCAGAATGTCGAGATGGCCGAGCCCTTGATGCGCAGCGCGCACGACCGATTCAGCACCGGCCTCTTCGGACACGTCACCGATACAGGCCACGGCGTTGGTCCCGCCCGCGCGCAACTCCGCCACCGTGGCATCGGCGGCTTCGCGGTCGATATCGTTGATGGCAATGGCGCAACCTTCGGCCGCAAGCGCCAGCGCTTCCGCCTTGCCGATGCCGCGCGCCGCACCCGTGACGAGTGCGGCTTTGCCTTTCAGTCCGAGATCCATGATTAGCCTTTTACTGCACCGGCACCGAGACCCTGAATAAAGTACTGCGTCAGCAACGCGAACGCAGCAAACAGCGGCAACGCGATCAAGGTCGATCCCGCCATGATTTCACCCCACCGTAGATCGAACGATCCGACCATGGAGGCCAGCCCCACTGGCAGCGTCTTGTTGGCGTCGCTGCCAATCATGATGAGTGCGAAAGTGTAATCCGTCCACGACAGCAGGAACGAGAAGATCGCAACAGTAATCAGACCGGGCAGCGACAGCGGAAGCACGACGCGCAGGAATGCGCCGAGCCGCGTGCAGCCATCGACCATCGCGGCCTCTTCCAGTTCGAACGGCATTCCCTTGAAGAAGCCCCAGAGGAACCAGACCCCGAGCGGCAATGTCAGCGTGAGATGCGACGCGATCAGGCCTATCAGCGTGTCGCTGAGACCTAGCCGCGCGAAGATCGTGAACATCGGAATAGCGATCAGCAGCGGCGGAAACATGTAGGCGTAAAGCATCGCGCCGACGATCAGCTTTTTGCCGCGAATGCGCTGCCGCGTCACGGCATAGGCAATCATGATCGAAAAGACCATCGTGATAACGACCGTGACCACCGCGACGATCACGCTGTTCATGAAGTGCGTGGGATAGTCGGTGAGTTCGAGAAGGTTGCGGTAATACTCGAGCGTGAACGGACCCGGCACCAGAGACACCGTGCTGAACAGGCTGGTCGGCTCGCGCAGGCTGGATATGACCATCCAGTAAATCGGGAACGCCGAATAGATCGCAACCACGATCGCCGCGCCATAAATGCCAAATTTGGCCGGAAGGGATTTCACGCCGGTCATCAATCGTCCTCCAGCGGAAAGAAGCGGAAGTAGAAAAACACAGCCACCGAAAGGATGAGGAACGAAATCGTCGCAATCGCCGCTCCGCCGCCGATGTCGAACAGGCTGAAGGCGTGGCGATAGGACAGGATCGCGAGATGCTCGGTCGAACCGACCGGCCCGCCGCGGGTGAGTAGCCAGATCACGTCGAACTTGTTGAACATCCAGATCGCGCGCAGCAGCACCACGACAGTGAGGATCGGCTTCAGCATCGGAAGCGTGATGTGGAAAAATCTCTGGAACGCCGTGGTGCCGTCGACCCGTGCCGCTTCATACAGCGAGGTCGGAACGGTTTGCAGCGCCGCCAGGAAGCACGTGGTCACGAACGGCGTCCACATCCACACGCTGACGAGAACAACCGACGTCATCGCAGCGCCCGAACTCTCGAACCAGTTCACCGGCGGCAGGCCCATGGCGGCAATGGTCTTGGTGACAATGCCGATGCTGCCATCCACCATCCACTTGAACGTGAGGATGACAACCACCGTCGGCAACAGATAAGGCAGAATCGACAGGCCGCGGATGAAATTGCGGCCGGGAAACGACACGTTCAGGATCAGCGCGAAGCCGATGCCGAGCACCACCTGAAGCACGATCGAACCGACGGAGTAGATCACGCCGTTCCACAGCGCGCGCCAGAATTCCGGCAGCTTCAGGATCGTCACATAATTATCGAGACCGACCCATTTGGCTTCGCCGACAAACGAGTCGAGCTTGTAGAAACTCAGACTGATCGCATAGGCCACCGGCGCGACGATCAGCACGAGCGTCACCAGCAGTCCAATCAGCAAGAAGCTGTAGATCGTTGTTTTCGAACTCAAGATCGTCTTTCGGGAGAGGAAGCCCGGCCGGGAGAATCCGGCCGGGCAGTTAGCACGCGCGTTTCTTATGCAATGACCTTGCGCATCTTCTCGCCGGCTGCTTTGACGCAATCCGCCGCAGGCATGTTCTTCAGAATGCGGTTCTGCAGCATTTCCGGGATCACGAAGGCCTCAAACACCTTGCCTGGACGCAGATCCGGCGTCGGGCCTTCGGTATCGACCGAGGTGATGGTCATCGACGTGTCGATGATGAAGCCCTTCATGGTTTCCACCGCGTCCTTGTGCTTCTCGATCAGCGGGTGAGCGCGCCAGCGGGCGTCTTCATAGACGTCGAGACGCGGCGGCTGGAAGTGCAGCGGCGCGGTGTGCAGGAAGTTGATGTACTGGTTCTCGGTGAACCACGTCATGAACTTCATCGATTCGCTTGAGTTCGGCGTCTTCAGCACCACCCAGCCATCGTAGCCGTGATTGACCGCCTGTGCCTTACCCGCACTG
>JAZKGC010000085.1:0-2489 GCA_040386115.1 Pseudomonadota bacterium | reverse complement strand
GGTACGGCGGCATGTTCAACCACACCAAGGGCATTCCGCTGGCCGCCTTCATGGCGGGCGCGATGTATTTCCTGATCCGCGCCGCGCGCGATCTGCCGGTCCCGCGCATGCGCGACGTGGCCGGGCTCGGCGTGATGACCGGCTGCGCGCTGGGGATCAAATCTCCCAGCCTGCTGCTGATCGGCTACGCCGGCCTCGCCGTTCTCATGAGCATGCCAGGCCGCGCGTCAAACCCCGCGTTTGGTCCCGCCGCCGGACACTGGCAGTCGCGCGCGCAATTCGTCATGACGTCGGCGCTGTGGCTGCTGCCCGCGCTGGTGATCGCCTATGTCATCATGATCGCGGCATGGCCATGGGCGGCGCTGTCGCCGCTCAATCCCATTCGCGGGCTGCTGTCCTTCAGCGACTTTCAATATCACATCCGCACCGTGCTGTTCGGCCAGGTTTACGAGATGGCCGACGTGCCGCGCGCCTACGTGCCGACCTACATCGCGATCCGGCTGCCGCTGCTGACGCTCGGCGCCGTCGTGCTGGCGCTGATGCTGCTGACGGTTTCCCTGTTCAGGCGCGGCGACACCATTCGCGGCATCCGCCGCCGCGAACTTGGACTGATTGCCTTCGCCGCGATTTTTCCGGTGGCCTGCCAGGTCATCACGCAAGGACCGGCGCTCGATGGCTGCCGTCATTTTCTTTTTGTATTTCCGCCGCTCGCCATTCTCGCCGGCATCGGACTCAGCACCTCGATTGACGTGCTGGGAGGGCTGCATCGCAACGTCGCGATTGTCTGGCTGGCCGTACTCGCCACCTGCTACACTTGGACGGCGGGGAAATTCTTCCATCTGCATCCTCACGAATATCTCTATTACAACCGGATCGTCGGCGGGCTCGAAGGCGCGTCGCGGCGCTTCGTTACCGACTACTGGGTCAACATCATGCCGGAGGCCGTCGAGGAGCTGCACGAGTTCCTCGACCGCACCGAGCCCGCGACATCGCAAACGAAAGTCTATCGCGTCGCCGTTTGCGGCGAGCGCGTCTCCTATGAAGAGTACGCGCGACCGAATCTGCAGTGGGTCAAGATGTATGACTGGCGTCTCGCGGATTTCTATATCGCGCCCACGCACATGAATTGCGATCGCACGCTTGCCGGGAAAGCCATCGTAAGAATCGAACGCATGGGCGTCACCATCGGGGTCGTGAAGGATCGCCGCGCGGTGCGCGAACAAGAAGAGTAGCGCGCCGGGCAACACTTGCGTGAACCGAGCGCGGCAATCTGGCACCGTTAACGATTTATAATCCGGCCAACGACGCTATCTCCGGAACGCTTTTGCACACGACGCGTTGTGATTACTCTCATTTCAATCATGAAAAGGATCACAGATGCGACCAGCAAGATTGCTTGCGACGGCCCTGATTGCCTGCTCCACCGCGTTCGCGTTCTCGGCACCCGCAACATCGGCTCCGCTGACGAACAGCGCCGGTCTTGCCAAAGCCGCGCCTGCCAGCGGCGTGACGGAAGTGCAGTATCGGCGCGGCTACGGCTATCGCGGAGGGTATCGTGGCGGCTACCGGCGCGGACCGGGTGTGGGCGTAGGCGTCGGCCTTGCCGCAGGCGCAATCATCGGTGGAGCCATTGCTGCATCGGCAGCGCAGGCCAACCAGAACGCATCTTATTGCGCGCAGCGTTATCGCTCCTACGATCCCCAGTCGGGCACGTATCTGAACAACGACGGCAACCGCTATCCTTGCCCATAACGCTGGCTCATAACAATTTGCAGCGCAGGCAATTCATCATTGCGCAAGCTCAACATTGTGCAAGCTCAACGACAAACCGCGGGATGAAAGTCCCGCGGTTTTTTCGCTAACGCTATCCAATGCATTTCGTGACAAGCCTAGGCCACGTCGCGTCTCTGCATCACGTCGGTCGTTTGCAAGGGACCATTTGAAGCTGCGGCCAGCACCTGTCTCAATTCTTGCTCCAGAAATTCATTGGCGATGATCAGCGCCTTGAGCGTGCCGCGAAGATCGCCGCCGCAGGTCGCGATCGCGCTGTCCACGGCGCGGTCGTAGCGATCGAAGTCGATGAGCGGTGCCGGCTTGAACATGATGGCTCCTTCGTTGTTGGTCGCAATCCTGACGGGTCCGTGGAGAGGGCGCGAGTCGAATGTTCTCTATTTGTTCTTTTTCCACAGATGTTGTCAATCGAGGTAAAAAGCTGGGCCGTCATCTTGAGGTGCGAAATCCTGAGGTGCGAACGCCTGGCTGGCGTGGGCGCATTCTCATCGCTCATCCCCGCGCAAGCGGGGATCCAGTACCGCGCTCTGCTTACAATACCGGGCGCACATCATTGCTCAGCAAGTCTGGATCCCCGCTTGCGCGGGGATGAGCGGAGTGAGTTTCCATCTTGCTTCGATAGATCAAAGCAAGCGTAGCCCGCATGGAGCGCAGCGCAATCTGGGGCCGTGCTTGGTGTTCATCCCGGATTTCGCCGC
>JAZKGC010000084.1:7989-13511 GCA_040386115.1 Pseudomonadota bacterium | reverse complement strand
TGATGGCCTATTCGTCCATCGGCCACATGGGCTTCGCGCTGGTCGGCCTCGCTGCCGGCACCGAGCAGGGCGCGCAGGGCGTTCTGGTCTATATTGCGATCTATGTCGCCATGACGCTCGGCACCTTCGCCATCATCATTGCCATGAAGCGCAACGGTCAGGCAGTGGAGCAGATTAGTGATTTCTCAGGGCTGTCGCGGACCAATCCGCTGCTCGCATTCTTCTTTGCAATGTTCCTGTTCTCGCTGGCCGGCATTCCGCCGCTCGCGGGCTTCTTCGCGAAATTCTACGTGTTCCTTGCCGCGATCAAGGCCGGCATGTTTACGCTTGCGGTCGTCGGCGTGCTGGCGAGCGTGGTCGGCGCATTCTACTATCTCACCATCATCAAGGTGATGTACTTCGACGAGCCGGTCGGTGCGATCGATCCGGTGCGTGTCGAACTGCGGACGGTGCTGGCGGTGGCGGGGATTTTCAACATCCTGTTCTTTGTGTATCCGGCACCGCTGGTCAACGCTGCGACGGCCGCTGCGAAGTCGCTTTTTTAAATGGCATTCGCGCTCGGTCACCGAGCCAAAGCCCAAGGCTATCGGCTTGTTGCATTCGACAGCATCGGTTCTACCAATGCCGAAGCGCTGGAGCGCGCGCGAGGCGGGGAGCGTGGCCCGCTTTGGCTGGTGACAGATCGGCAAACCGCTGGACGCGGACGCCGCCAGCGCGCATGGATATCCCCGCCGGGTAATCTCGCAGCCACCATTGTCGAGACGATCGACGTGCAGCCTTCGGTGGCGGCGACGCTGGGCTTTGCCGCCGGGCTCGCGCTCGAAGCGGCCTTGCAGGTGGTGAGTGTGGAATCCTTGATGCGATCGAACGGATCGGCCAGCGGCAAGTATCGTTTGAAGTGGCCCAACGATGTTCTCGCGGGCGGCGAGAAGATCGCTGGTATTCTTCTGGAAGCGGAAACCATCGACGGAAGCCTCGCCGTGGCCGTCGGCATGGGCACCAACATTGTGTCCGCACCTGAAGGCACGCCATATCCGGCGACCTCGTTGAATGCGCTCGGCATCAATGCCGGGGCGGGTGACCTGTTTTCGGCGCTGTCGGAATCGTGGGCTGAGTTTCGCGGCGTCTGGGACAACGGCAGGGGCTTTCCGGACATTCGCCGTCTTTGGCTTGAGCGGGCCGCGGGCCTCGGCGAGGCCGTTTCGATCCAGTCGAGCGGGTCGAGCGTCGAGGGCATTTTCGATACGATCGACGACACCGGCTGCATGATCGTGGTCGGCCGCGACGGCAAGCGTATGCCCATCGCTGCCGGCGACGTTCATTTTGGATCGGCAAAATCGTCTGGAGCTAACTGATGTCCATTATCGCCGATCTGAAGTTCCTATACCATTTGACGCAAGTTCGACCTCGGGAACTTCAGATCGAAAGCGGTAATGTGGTTTTAAGTTTGCTAGTACCCTTAAGTTTCCGAAGTTCATTTGAGAGCGTGCTGCAATGATTGATGAACTTCGGAAACGGGGTACTGGCCCCGACGAATTGACCTTCGCGCCTCTTGGTGGGGTCGGCGAAATCGGCATGAACCTGTCGATCTACGGCATCGGCAACCGGCATCAACGGAGCTGGCTCGCCATCGATCTCGGCGTTTCGTTCGGCAACGAGGAGCATCTGCCGGGCATCGACGTCATCATGCCGGACATTCGCTTCCTGGTGAAAGAACGAAAAAATTTGATGGGTCTCGTTCTCACCCACGCGCATGAGGATCATTTCGGCGCGATCATCGATCTGTGGCCGCAACTGAAATGTCCCATTTACGCGACGCAGTTCAGCGCCGCGCTGTTCGAGGCCAAATGCGCCAGCGAACGCAACCCTCCGAAAATTCCGGTGACTGTTGTGCCGTCAGGTGGACGCATTGATGTGGGTCCGTTCAGCGTCGAATTTATTCCTGTCGCGCATTCGATTCCGGAATCCCATGCGCTCGCCATCAAAACCTCTGTCGGGACCGTGCTGCATACGGGTGACTGGAAGATCGATCCGACGCCGATCATCGGCAAGCCGACCGATGAAAAGCGCCTGCGGGAGCTGGGCGACGAAGGCGTGCTGGCGCTGATCGGCGATTCCACCAACGCGGTGCGCGAAGGCCGCTCCCCGTCGGAGCAGGAAGTTGCCAAAAACATTACAGAACTCGTGAAGGCCGCGCGCGGTCGCGTGGCGGTCACGACATTCGCGTCCAACGTGGCGCGGCTTCGCGCCGTTGCCGATGCTGCAAAGGCGGCGGACCGCGAAGTGGTCGTGGTCGGGCGCGCGATGGAGCGCGTGGTACAGGTTGCGCGCGAGACGGGCTATCTCGATGGCGTGCAGAATTTTCGCGGTGCGGATCTTTACGGGCAATTTCCGCCGGACAAGGTGCTGGCGCTGTGCACCGGCAGCCAGGGCGAGCCGCGCGCCGCACTGGCGCGGATCGCCAACGACGACCATCCGCAGGTGACTCTCAACAGGGGCGATACCGTGATCTTCTCCTCGCGCACCATTCCCGGCAACGAGAAGGCTGTCGGCGCGATTATCAACGGGTTGGTCACGCAGGGCGTCGAGGTTGTCACCGACCGGACTCACATGGTGCACGTCTCGGGACATCCGCGCCGCGACGAACTGCGCGACATGATTTCCTGGGTGCGCCCGCAACTGCTGATCCCGGTTCACGGCGAAGCGCTGCATCTGTCGGAACACGCCAAGCTTGCGCGCGCCTGCGGCGTTCCGAAAGTGCTGATCTGCAAGAACGGCGATCTGGTGCGGCTGGGGCCGGGCGATCCGGCCATCATCGAGGAACTGCCGGCGGGGCGCATCTTCAAGGACGGAAACCTGCTCGAGACCGAAAAGGCGCGCGCTGTCACCGAGCGGCGGCGGCTGGCTTTTGCGGGATGTGCCTTTGTCGCCATAGCCGTGACCGACAAGGGCGACCTCGCCGACGATCCAGAGGTTGATCTGGTCGGCATTCCGGAAAAGAATAAGGAAGGCGAGGTGATCGCCGACGACGTATTCGATGTGGTGGTGTCCACGGTGGAAAACCTGCCGCGCGCACGCCGCCGCGATCCCGATGCGATTGCGGAATCCGTGCGCCGCGCGGTGCGCGCCACGATCAACGAACAGTGGGGCAAGAAGACGCTTTGCTACGTCCACGTTCTGATGGTTTGAATTGCGTTACATAAAGTCTTGCGGAGAGAAACATGCTGGGCCGGCTCAACCATGTTGCGATTGCGGTGAAGGATGCCGAGAAGGCCGCGAAGATCTATGGCACGGCGTTCGGTGCTGAAATCTCTGACGCGGTACCGCTGCCGGAGCATGGCGTCATCACCGTGTTCGCAACGCTGCCCAATACCAAGATCGAGTTCATCCAGCCGCTCGGCGCAGAATCGCCGATCGCGAAGTTTCTCGACCGCAACGCCGATGGCGGCATCCATCACATCTGCTACGAGGTGCCGGACATCATCGCCGCGCGAGACACATTGATTGCGGAAGGCGCGCGCGTGCTTGGTGACGGCACTCCTCGAATCGGCGCGCACGGCAAGCCGGTTCTCTTCCTGCATCCGAAGGATTTTTCCGGCGCACTTGTCGAAATCGAACAGGCCTGAGGATCGGCTGAATGGTCTATTCGCTCTCAACCTCATTCGCGATCTACTTTGTGTTGTGGTGGGTCGTGCTGTTCGCGGTGCTGCCGTTCGGCATCCGCAGTCAGGCAGAGAACGGCGAGGAAATCGCGGGCACCGATCCCGGCGCACCGAGCGTGCCGCGGATGGCGCGCAAGCTGTTGTGGACCACGCTGATTTCAGCGGTCCTGTTCGCGGCGGGAATGGCGGCTTATCGCGCCGGTTATTTCAACATCGAGCGGCTGACGAAGCTGATGGGCATTCCGCTCTAAACGAACAAGCCTGCATGCAAGAACTATTGTTCATGCTGATTGCGGTTCGCGATTCTGCCAACCGGTCTTCCTGACGCCGCCGAAAAAAAAGAGCAGGGCCAAAGCCCTGCTCCAAAATTGTGTCGACCCTGTATTTTCCCCGAATAAGTTGGATTTATCCTTGATTGAACGGGGCGACGCTGCTTGTGCGCGCCAAGGGCTCCTCCCGAGACTTGGACCACCAGATAGTGCAGACAAACAGTCGCACCGATCTGACGGTCGTTTTGTAGCCGAATGTTTTTGAGATGTCACGTTTTTCAGCATTAAATGTCTATTCTTGCGGCAGTGCACAATCTCGTTGATTTACCGCCATATTCAGCCATTTTCGCTGCCGTCTCAGCGCCGGAAGATCCCCGACACTACAAGGCGGTGCTTAACTACCATCTCACTTTCACGCCAGCATAGACGGCGCGTCCAGTACCAGGTTCGAACAGCGGTGAAGCGGCGGTTGCCTTGTCGATGATGCTCGAACTGGCGATATAGGCCGTGTTCGCGATGTTTCGCGCTTCGAGATACATCGAATACTTCCCGTCATCGATACCGGCCTTCAACCCGAAAATGGCGTAGGCCTGCGTGGACACCGTGTTTGCGCTGTCCACGTAATAGGCCTGCGGCACCCACTCGACATTCGGGCCAATGTAAAATCCGTTCGCGTGCTTGTAGAGCATCTCGGCGCGCAGGTAGTGACGCGGCGCGCCAGGAAGCTGGTTGTTGCCGAAGATGGCATCGTTGTCGAAACGGAAATCGTTGAGCGTGTAGGCGGCATTGATCCAGATTTTGTCGGCCTGCGCGCCTTGCGCGAAGATGTTTTTGAACAGGGCGATCCCAAGTCCGGCTTCAATTCCCTGATGCACGCTGCGATTCGCGTTGGTGACGTTGCAGTTGCCGAACGCGCTGTAGAGGCAAAGCAACTCATCCCGGATATTGGCGCGATAGCCGGTGAGCTCCCAGGTCAGGTCAGGCCGTCTTCCGCGCGTGCCGATTTCATAAGTGGTCGCACGCTGGGGCCGAATGCTGGTGAACGGAATGAATGGAATGCCAGGCCCGGCCGAGCTTTCGCCGAAGCTGGGTACTTCCGCGCTGCGCGAAATGTTGGCGAAGGCCTGCCATGTCGGGTCGATGTCCCACAGTAACCCGCCTTTCGGGCTCCACAGATTGAACTCCGTTGAACCTGACGTGCTTCCGAACCGGGCCTGCCGGTCGCGCGTGGCATAGAGGAACTGAGTGCCGCCGATCGCGGCGACGTTTGGCAGAAAGTAAAACGAGTCTTCGATGTAAACCGACGTGTTCTTCGATTTATCGATTGACGATGAAATAAGGGCACCCTTGTTGCCGCCGACATTGGCAAACTGCTGGTTGTCGATCGTGCCGTTGACGACGTTCACGCCGGCAACAAGGCGATTGCGAAAGCCGCCGATCAGGCGGTCATCCGTCGCCCTGGCGAAGCCGCCGTAATCCTTGTAGCGATAATCCAGCCACTGAAAGATTGGATGCATGAGGTGGCGATCCACACCGAACGCGCCGAACTCGACCGTGGTTGCGTCGAAACGAATGGTGGTCTTGTTGGCGA
>JAZKGC010000084.1:0-7889 GCA_040386115.1 Pseudomonadota bacterium | reverse complement strand
CCGCCGACGCTGCCCTGAAAGCGGCGATAGCCGAACGCGCCCATGTCGATTCCGGCGCTGTTTACACCGGCGTCGCGGCCCGTCGGTGTGACGAAATTGATTGCACCGCCGAGGGAATTCGCGCCGAACCGCAGCGCATTGGCACCCTTATAGACCTCGATGAACTTGTACGCCGTCGGATCGAGTTCCTGAAAATCGCCGTAACCGTCGGCCGTGTTGATCGGGATACCGTCCATATAGAGCTGAATGCCGCGCAAATGGAAATTGCGCGAGAGGCTGGAACCGCGAATCGAGAGCCGGGAATCATCGCCCCATTTTGGCTGTACAAAGACGCCGGGCACGTAATCCAGAACGTCCTTGATGGTGCTGGCGACCGAGTTGTTCCTGTAGTCTTCGGCGGCAACAACAGCCACGCCACCAGGCGTCTGCTGAATTTCGCGACGAGCCTGTTGCGCGGTCTGCACGCCTAGCGGTCCAGGCACGGCCGGAAGCGAGGCGATCGGCGCGTTTGAGGCAGGCTCAGGTTGAATGCTGGCTGGTCTTGCGCCGCGATTTCTGGCCGGACGAGCCTGCCGTTCGGCCTCGATAACCACAGGGGGCAAATTTTGTGCGGTCTGCGCAAAGGCCTCTGCGAAAGGCATGACGGCAGCGACGGATGCGGACGCCAGCAGAATGCTGCGCGCCCGTTTGGAAACGGAAAACATTGGTGAACTCCCACCGGAAGAAAAGCAGTGACGAAAAAGCGGAAAGCGCCGAAGCGCGTGTCGTCAGCTATGGTGGGGAGGGCCGCGTGGTTGATGGTCGCTGGCAGCAAAGCGCGCAACGATGTGATCCTGACGTGCAGGCTCAAACAGCGCGTGCAATGCAATCCGGATTGCGAGGGCCGGGGGTTGCGGCGGCAGATCGGCCGTCATGGCGGTGGACACGCACAGCGGACAATGACTGATGGATTTGGTCGTGCTGCCGTCAACGTCAGGGGTGGTTGAACCGCCGCCAAGGTTGCCGCCGCTGAGGCAGAGTTCGTGGAGGGCGCTGAGTTTGTATGGTGAAACCGTCGCCAGCGCGGCGCTTGTGAGCATCACGTTGAACACAAGCGCATAGGCCGCAGCCCAGGCAGTAAAATGTCCAACTCTCTTGATGCGCCACTTTAAGATCAATGTTTCAGCCCCCGCGATTTGTTAACATGGCGGTTAAAGTTCCGAAAGCCCCGGATTCCGGCTGGCACACCGGGCTCAGCTACCGCTTGCCCTTGTATTTTTCTGGCCGATCCGGTTTCACTAGCGCTCAATTCCGCTTCGGCCCGATTCCTGCCGATCCTGTCCCCAGCCAATATCCGAGTGTTGCCATGCGATTGTCGCGCTTCTTTCTGCCCATTCTGAAGGAGACGCCGAAAGAGGCCGAGATCGCGTCGCATCGCCTGATGCTGCGCGCCGGCATGATGCGTCAGGAAGCGGCGGGCATCTATGCGTGGCTGCCGCTCGGCTTCCGGGTGTTGAAGAAGATCGAGCAGATCGTGCGCGAGGAACAGGACCGCGCGGGCGCCATCGAACTCTTGATGCCGACGCTGCAGCTTGCAGATCTCTGGCGCGAGAGCGGACGCTACGACGCCTACGGTCCCGAGATGCTGCGCATCCAGGATCGGCACAAGCGCGAATTGCTCTATGGGCCGACCAACGAGGAAATGATTACGGAGATCTTCCGCGCTTACGTGAAGTCTTACCGGAGCCTTCCGCTCAATCTCTATCATATCCAGTGGAAATTCCGCGACGAGCAGCGCCCCCGTTTCGGCGTGATGCGCGGCCGCGAATTTCTCATGAAGGACGCGTATTCCTTCGATATCGACGAGGCGGCAGCACGGCTGTCCTACAACAGGATGTTCGTGGCTTACCTGCGAACCTTCGCGCGCATGGGCCTGAAGGCTATTCCAATGCGTGCCGAAACAGGTCCGATCGGTGGCGATCTCAGCCATGAATTCATCGTGCTGGCGGATACTGGCGAGTCCGCCGTGTTCTGCAACAAGGATGTGCTCGATCTGCCGGTGCCGGGCGCGGATGTCGATTACAACGGCGATCTCTCCCCGATCATCAAGCAGTGGACCGACCTCTACGCCGCCACCGAAGATGTCCATGACGCCGCGCGTTACGATCGCGAGGTGCCCGCGGACAAGAAGGTCAATACCCGCGGCATCGAAGTCGGGCAGATCTTCTATTTCGGCACCAAGTATTCGGACGCGATGAAGGCCACGGTCTCAGGTGCCGACGGCGCGGAACGCCCGGTTCATGGCGGCTCTTATGGCGTTGGCGTCTCACGGCTCGTGGGCGCGATCATCGAGGCTTGCCACGACGAGAACGGCATCAAGTGGCCTGAGGAAGTGGCACCGTTTCGCGTTGCAATCCTGAATCTCAAGCAGGGCGGGGCCGATACCGACGCCGCCTGCGAAAAGCTTTACGCCGCGCTGGCGGCCAAGGGCGTCGATGTTCTCTACGACGACAGCGATCAGCGGCCGGGCGGCAAATTTGCAACAGCCGACCTCATCGGGATTCCGTGGCAGGTGCTGATCGGCCCCAAGGGGCTCGCCGAAGGCAAGGTTGAGATCAAGCGCCGCAGCGACGGCTCGCGCGAATTCATGAGCCTCGATGACGCGATCAACCGCTTCATACACTGAATTATGTTTGGCGTAGTCGCAGTTGCTGCGACACGTGACTAGAATTAGCCCGATTCGTGTGAAAATCCGGACTATGGAACCAACATGAGCGAGCCAGTTCGGACCCCACCTTTCGCGCCATTCGAATGGTTGCTCTCGACCCGCTATTTGCGGGCGCGGCGCAAGGAAGGGTTCATTTCAGTCATCGCCGGCTTTTCCTTCCTCGGAATCATGCTCGGCGTCGCCACGCTCATCATCGTGATGGCGGTGATGAACGGCTTCCGGAAGGAACTGCTCGACAAGATTCTCGGCCTCAACGGGCATATCGTTGTCCAGCCACTGGAATCGCCGCTGACCGACTGGAAGGACGTCGCCGAGCGTATCAACAAGGTGAGCGGTATCCGTCTCGCAGCGCCGGTGGTTGACGGTCAGGCTCTGGCCTCATCGCCGTTCAATGCCTCCGGCGTGTTCGTCCGCGGCATCCGCGCGCAGGATCTCAACAACGTCACGTCGATCGCCAAGAACATCAAGCAGGGCACGATCGAGGGCTTCGACGAGGGGCAGGGCGTTGCGATCGGCCGCCGCCTCGCGGATCAATTGTCGCTGCGTGCCGGCGACAGCATCACGCTGGTCGCGCCGCGCGGGTCCGTCACGCCGATGGGGACCACGCCGCGCATCAAGCCCTACAAGGTCGCGGCCGTATTCGAGATCGGCATGTCCGAGTATGATGCGTCGTTCGTGTTCATGCCGCTTGTCGAGGCGCAGGCGTATTTCAACCGTGCCAACGACGTCACCGCCATCGAGGTCTATACGACCAATCCGGACAAGGTCGATGTCTTCCGCAAGTCGGTGACCGAGGCGGCGCAGCGGCCGATCTTTCTGGTGGACTGGCGGCAGCGGAATTCCACATTTTTCAATGCGCTTCAGGTGGAGCGCAATGTGATGTTCCTGATCCTGACCCTGATCGTTCTGGTCGCGGCGCTGAATATCGTCTCAGGTCTCATCATGCTGGTGAAAGATAAAGGCAGCGACATCGCGATCCTGCGCACCATGGGCGCGTCCCAAGGGTCGATCATGCGGGTGTTTCTGATTACGGGCGCTGCCATCGGCGTGGTCGGCACGCTGGTGGGATTCCTGTTGGGACTGCTGGTCTGCATGAATATCGAATCGATCCGGCAGTTCATTTCCTGGATGACCAACACCGAACTGTTTTCGCCCGAATTGTATTTCCTCTCCAAGCTTCCGGCCGAGGTTGACGTGGGCGAGACCGCCGCAGTTGTGATTATGGCGCTGACGCTGTCGTTTCTGGCGACGCTCTATCCATCGTGGCGCGCCGCGCGCCTCGATCCCATCGAAGCTCTCAGGTACGGATGAGCGCACAGATGGAGCAGGGAGAAAATGCGGTTCCGGTCGTCTATTTGCACGAGGTCAGCAGGCGTTACCGGCAGGGCGAGGCAACGCTGACGATTCTCGACGGTGCGACGCTGGCGCTGTGGGAAGGTCAATCCGTGGCACTGGTCGCGCCCTCGGGCACCGGCAAGTCCACGCTGCTGCATATCGCAGGCTTGCTCGAGCAGGCCGACGAGGGCGAGGTTTATGTCGGCGGGACGGCGACGTCCGGACTGTCCGATTCAGAGCGCACGCAGATTCGCCGCACCGACATCGGGTTCGTCTATCAGTCCCATCGTTTGCTGCCGGAGTTCTCGGCGCTTGAAAACGTGATGATGCCGCAGATGATCCGCGGCCTGCCGAGGAAGGAGACCGTGAAGCGGTCGCAGGAAATTCTCACCTATCTGGGATTGGCCGAGCGGATCACGCATCGGCCTTCCGAATTATCCGGCGGCGAGCAGCAACGCGTGGCGATTGCGCGTGCCGTTGCCAACGCCCCGCGCGTCCTGTTCGCTGACGAGCCGACCGGAAACCTCGATCCGCACACTGCCGATCATGTTTTTCAGGCTTTGAACCAGCTCGTGAAGGCCACCCGCGTCGCGATGCTGATCGCGACGCACAACATGGAACTGGCCTCAAGGATGGATCGGCGCGTCTCTATTCAGGACGGCCATGTCATCGAACTCGACTGATGCCGGGTCCGCTGTCCTCGCGGCCATGTGAGTAAGCCCTGTCAGTAATACGAGCGCTGGGTACGCCGGCGCGGCTGATAAACAGGCTCGTCGTCATACGACGCGTAGGGATTTGCGTAACACGAGGCGTATGTCCCTGACGCTGTCGCCTGGCACTGCTGGTAGGTTGCAAATCTGCAATCGCCGACTCCGGCGCTGGTATCCCTGCCTTGAAGGCAGAAGGCGTAGTCCCTGGCTTCCGCCGGTGTTGACTGCATGGCGAAGCCGGTGCCGGCCAATGTGAGGGCGAGGGCCAAAAGATAACTGCGCATTGAATTCTCCTGTCCGGCCAAAGCCGGCATTGCTTGGGATTTCGAAGACAGACCGTTTTGCATTGAGTCCGTCAACTCACGTTCTTGCGGGATGGATGGGATGAATAAGTGGCGTTTCGAGGAATATACGATTTGTTAGCCTTGAAGGTTCCAAGGGATTTTCGGCGCTTGACTCAAAGAACATAATGGGAACAATGTTCTTATTATGTTCTCATGGAGTCGGTCATGTTGAAGACATTCGTAGAAGAAGCTGCCGCCCTGACGTCGCTTGTGCTGTTCGTTGGAATGATTGCGATCTGGGCACAGGTTATTCCTCAGTTGTGACGTCCATCCCCTTCAAACGCCGCGGCGTTTTGAAAAGGGGCTGGGGAAAAGGATGATGGATCAACGGGTCCGCGTCTTCCGCGTGGACACCGCCGGTTCAAGGCACCACCATCGACCTTCGTGAGTCGCTCGCTCCTCGCCAATGGTTCAAGCCGAAACGGCGGGCAGACTTCAGAAGCAGGCTTTCCAAAGGTCGTCAGAAACCATCATGCCCAAAGTCGTCACCCCGAAACTGGTCTCGCGGGAGGCAGGGTTCGTTCACCTGCACGTTCATTCGGCCTACTCGCTGTTGCAGGGATCGATGACGATTGCGAAGCTCGCCGAACTCGCCAAGGCCGATCATCAGCCTGCATTGGCGCTGACCGACAGCGACAACATGTTCGGCGCGCTGGAATTCTCCGACAAGCTGGCTGCATCGGGCATCCAGCCGATCACGGGATGCGCGCTGGCGGTCGATTTCGGCGATCAGGATGTCACTGCCCGCAATGCGCTTGCACCGGCGCGGATCGTGCTACTGGCGATGAGCGAGGCCGGCTACCGCAGTCTGATGAAACTGAATTCCCGCGCGTTTCTCGAAACCCCGGTCAACCAGGCACCCCACATCAAGTTCGAGTGGCTGGAAGGCGAGACTTCCGGTCTCATTGCCTTGACGGGCGGGCCGGAGGGGCCGCTGTCGCAGGCCATTCTGGCCGATCAGCCGGCGCTGGCGGGAGCGCGTTGCGACAGGCTTGCGGCTCTTTTCGGCGACCGCCTTTACGTCGAGTTGCAGCGTCATGGGCTCGAGAGCGAGCGGCGGTGCGAGCCCGCCTTGATCGATCTTGCCTATGGCAAGAACCTGCCGCTGGTTGCAACCAACGAGCCGCATTTCGCGGGCTCTGACGATTACGAGGCCCACGACGCGCTGCTGTGCATCGCGGGGGGACGTTTGATTTCGGAGACCGACCGCAACCAGTTGACGCCCGATCACCGCTTCAAGACCCGGTCCGAGATGGCGGTCCTGTTCGCCGATCTGCCGGAGGCACTGGCCTCGACCGTTGAGATCGCGAAGCGCTGTTCATTCCGTCCGCAAACGCGCAAGCCGATCCTGCCGCGTTTCACGGTGGTTGGAAGCGCCAACGCGGCGGATGCTGAAGGCGACGAAGCCGTGGAATTGCGCCGTCAGGCCGAGGAGGGGCTGGCGCAGCGGATTGCGACGCATGGTTTGTCCCAGGGCGTTTCCGAGGAGGATTACCACGCGCGCCTGAGCTTCGAAATCGATGTCATCACCCGCATGAATTATTCGGGCTACTTCCTGATTGTCGCGGACTTCATCCAGTGGGCGAAGTCGGAAGGGATTCCGGTGGGTCCGGGCCGCGGTTCGGGTGCGGGTTCGCTGGTCGCTTACGCCTTGACGATCACCGACCTCGATCCGATCCGTTTCGGCCTGCTGTTCGAGCGCTTCCTCAATCCCGAGCGCGTGTCGATGCCGGATTTCGATATCGATTTCTGCCAGGACCGGCGCGGCGAGGTCATCACCTACGTGCAGCAGCGCTATGGCCGCGAGCAGGTCGGCCAGATCATTACGTTCGGCACGTTGCAGGCGCGCGGCGTGCTGCGCGACGTCGGCCGCGTTTTACAGATGCCCTATGGCCAGGTGGACCGGCTCACCAAGCTGGTGCCGCAAAACCCCGCCGCGCCTGTGACATTGTCCGCGGCCATCGCCAGCGAACCCAAGCTGCAAGCCTTTCGCGACGAAGATCCGGTGGTGGCGCGTGCCTTCGACATCGCGCAGCGTCTTGAAGGCCTGACGCGACACGCCTCGACCCACGCCGCCGGCATCGTAATCGGCGATCGGCCGTTGAGCGAACTGGTGCCGATGTATCGCGATCCGAAATCCGACATGCCGGTCACGCAGTTCAATATGAAATGGGTTGAGCCGGCGGGGCTTGTGAAGTTCGACTTCCTCGGCCTCAAGACGCTGACGGTGCTCGATCGCGCGGTCAAACTTCTCAAGCAGCGCGACGTTCATGTCGATCTGGCGACGCTGCCGCTCGACGACAAACCAAGCTTTGAGATGCTGGCGCGCGGCGAGGTGGTCGGCGTGTTCCAGGTTGAAAGCCAGGGCATGCGGCGCGCGCTGGTCGATATGCGTCCCGACCGTTTCGAGGACATCATCGCGCTGGTGGCGCTGTATCGCCCCGGCCCGATGGCGAACATTCCCACTTATTGCGCCCGCAAGCACGGCGATGAAGAGCCCGAGTATCTCCATCCGATGCTGGAGCCGATCCTGAAGGAAACCTTCGGCGTCATCATCTATCAGGAACAGGTGATGCAGATCGCCCAGGTGATGGCGGGCTATTCGCTCGGCGACGCCGACCTGTTGCGCCGCGCGATGGGCAAGAAGATCCGTTCCGAGATGGAAAAGCAGCGCGCGATCTTCGTTGCGGGTGCTGTCAAGAACGGCGTTGCGAAGGGGCAGGCGGAGACGATCTTCGAACTGCTCGCGAAGTTCGCCGACTACGGCTTCAACAAGAGCCACGCGGCGGCCTA
>JAZKGC010000083.1:5325-22040 GCA_040386115.1 Pseudomonadota bacterium | reverse complement strand
CATGGTTGAATTCGCACTGCCGAAGAACTCGAAAATCACCGGCGGCAAGGAATGGCCGAAGCCCGCGGGCGCGACATCGACGCGCGAGTTCAAGGTCTATCGCTGGAATCCGGACGACGGCAAAAATCCCGCCATCGACACCTATCACGTCGATACCCACGATTGCGGCCCGATGATTCTCGACGCCCTGATCTGGATCAAGAACCATGTCGATCCGACGCTGACGTTTCGCCGCTCCTGCCGCGAAGGCGTCTGCGGCTCCTGCGCCATGAACATCGACGGCCAGAACACGCTGGCCTGCACACGTTCCATGGACGAGGTCGATGACGGCGCGATCAAGGTCAATCCGCTGCCGCATCAGCCGGTGGTGAAGGATCTGGTGCCGGACCTCACCAATTTCTACGCGCAATACGCATCCATCGAACCGTGGCTGCATACGACGACGGCGACGCCGCAGAAGGAATGGAAGCAGTCGCCGGAGGACCGCGCCAAGCTCGACGGTCTTTACGAATGCATCCTGTGCGCGTGCTGTTCGACCTCGTGTCCGAGCTACTGGTGGAACAGCGACAGATTTCTCGGACCGGCAGCACTTTTGCAGGCCGACCGCTGGGTCAAGGACTCGCGCGACGAGGCCACCGGCGAGCGGCTCGACAATCTGGAAGATCCGTTCCGCCTCTATCGCTGCCACACCATCATGAACTGCGCCAAGGCCTGCCCGAAGGGACTCAATCCGTCGGAAGCCATCGCCGACCTCAAGCTGAAGATGGTCGAACGGCAGGTGTGATCGCGGACCGCGGCAACAGCATGAATCGTCGTTGCCGGGCTTGACCCGGCAATCCATCTTGAAAAGCATTCTCATCAGAATGATGGATGGCCGGGTCAAGCCCGGCCATGACGACTGCGGATATTGTCCGACAGCGGCCTGCTTTGAGTCTCATTCCCCGCTTGAATCATCGCCGCCGGCGCGCGATGAGTGGCGGATGAGCAACCCGTCCGACAAAGACCCGAAACCCTTCGGTGCCTACGCCCCCAACGCGATGCAGCGCGCGGTGATAGCCGCCGCCCACGGCTCCGGCCTGAAGCGTGGCGCGTTTCGCCCCTGGTTGTCGCGCCTCGTCAATCTGCTCGGCGACGGCCCTATCGACGCCACCTATCAGGGCGCGTCGTTCCGACTGCATCATCTGGCCAGCGGCACCGAACGCGGCGCGCTGTTCAATCCCGACTACAATCTTCCCGAACTGGATTTTTTGCGCGAATACGCACCGCCCGGCGGCACCTTCGTCGATGTCGGAGCCAACGTCGGTACCTATGCGGTGGCGCTGGCGAAACATGTCGGCGAAACCGGCCGCGTCATCGCCATCGAGCCGCATCCGGTATCAAGCGCGCGGCTCGCTTTCAACGCACGCGCATCGCAGCTTGGCAATCTCTCGCTGGTTGTCGCCGCGGCGGGCGACATCGACGGCACGCTGATGATCGAGACCGACGGCGACAATCTCGGTGCCAGCCACATCAGCACAACCGGCGGCATCGCGGTACCCGCGAAAAAGCTTTTGACCATCCTGCATGTCAACGGCGTGACGGCCATCGACGCGCTGAAGATCGACGTCGAGGGTTATGAGGACCGCGCGCTCATTCCATTTTTTCGCGACGCGCCGAAGACGCTGTGGCCGAGGGCCGTCGCAATCGAGCATCTGGAGCGCAAGGAGTGGCTGGCCGACTGCATCGCCGACATGGTGGCGCGCGGCTATGCCATCGCCGGCAAGACCCGCAGCAACACGCTGCTGGTGTTTCGCGGCTAGAGCACGATCCGGGGAAAGAGTCCGATCCACATTGCGCCCCGGCTCACGGCCGCCTTGCGGAAGATCACCAGAACGCGGGCAGCACGAAGATCGCGATATTGACCGCCATGCCCGCCGCGAAGCTCAGCGAGCGCAGGATCGGCTTGTTGTAGATGTACAGCAGCCCGTGCGCGATGCGCAGCGCGATGAACAGTACCGCCAGGATGTTCACGATGCTGACCGGCGCTCCCATCACCAGCGCCGCGATAACGGCCACCGCAAAAAAAGGGAAATTCTCGAACGCATTCTGGTGCGCGGCATAGGCGCGGCGCTTGGCGGGCGGAAAGATTTCGTAATCTTCGCGTGGATAGCAATTGTCGCTGGCCGTGCCGGCCTTCGCATACTTCGCCCACACAAACGGCAGAAGCGCTGCGATCAGAACGCACCAATAAGCGAGCGGCATCGAAATCTCCCCGGCAACCTGTTTGACCAATCTCCTTGGCCGGGTGGGTCGCTGTCAATACGCAGCGACCCGGCGGCGTTAATGCCGGCAGTCAGGAGACGGAACATAGCCGTCGCCCGACCGTTATGTCCGCTGAAAGTCCTGTTCTGGAGCAGCAATCATGACAAGCAAAACGTCGAACGATACGGACCGCGTATGGGATCTCGCGCGCAAAATCTCCATTGCCATGCTGGCGAGTTGGGATGGGAGCAAGCCGCATTCGCGTCCGATGAACGCACATATCGCGAAGGACGAAAACGCATTCTATTTCCTCGCCGACAAGCGCCATCACAAGGACGACGACATCAGGAAATTTCCGGAAGTGTGCCTCGCCTTCGCGGATTCCAGCGACCACAAATACGTGTCGATCACCGGGACCGCTTCAGTATCGAACGACCGCGCCAAGATCACGGAATTGTTCACGCCGTGGGCGAAGGCGTGGTGGGATTCGCCGGACGATCCGAATCTCTGCCTGCTGAAAGTTATCCCGACTCACGCCGAGTACTGGGACACGCCGGGCAAGGTTATCAGCACGGTCAAGATGGCGGTCGCCGCCGTGACGGGCAATCGTCCCGACATCGGCGAGAACAAGAAGGTCGCGATGTAATGCCAAATCCCGACAATCCCGCCGTGGGCGACCCGCAAGAGATTCCGCCGCCAACACCGGGCAACCCCACCGAGCCGCCGGTGGAAAGCCCGCCGGGCAATCCGCGGCCGGAAATCCCGCCGCCGATGAACGATCCGGCGGAGCCGGAGCGGCCGCGCGAGCTTCCGCCGAACGCGCCGGATGAGTTGCCGGTGCGGGGACCGTCAGGACCGCGCACGCCCTATCCAGCCAACGATCCCGGAATCGTCGATCTGCCGGGCTCCGAGCCCGACGTGATTCCTGGTGCACCGCAACTTCCGCCGGGCACGATGTAGGTTTCCGGCTGCCAAACTTAACGTACATTCATTCTCGGCGCGTTGATTCGATCCCGGATGCAAAATAGTGGACGCGCATTTCGCTTCGCCACATTACCGCCTAATCACTATCCACTGATCGTCGGACACATTCGCGCGACGGCAACACTTCATGCAAGATTGCTTGCAGATACCTTGCAGACACCTTGAACAACGGACTTTAGCAGCGCTGAATTTTCTTCTCACCCACGGGACATCATGAAAAACATTCGACTGATCCTGCTGACGACGACTGCGATCGCAGCCGTTCAGATCATTCCTCAGCTTCCGGCTTACGCCGAAGCTTCGTTCGTCATCGCGCAAGCGGCACCAGCCGATCCGAATGCACCGAAGGCGCCGCCGAAAGCCGCGCCGCCCGCGCCACCGAAGGCTGCTCCCGCGCCGCCACCGGCACCTCCGAAGGCCGCACCGCCGCCACCGCCTGCTGCGCCACGGGCCGCACCTCCTCCACCGCCCGCGCCTCCAAGAGCGGCACCTCCGCCGCCGCCGGCACCGCCGAAGGCTGCACCGCCTCCGCCGCCCGCGCCTCCGAAGGCCGCTCCACCGCCACCTCCCGCACCTCCAAAGGCAGCGCCTCCACCGCCGCCCGCGCCGCCGAAGGCAGCACCTCCGCCAGCGGCAGCTCCGAAAGCAGCACCACCGCCACCGCCGGCACCAACGCCTCCGCCTGCTGCACGAACGGCACCGCCGTCTTCGCCAGCGCCCGGCGCGGCACCGGCTCCATCGACCGCGACACCGCCAGCCGGCGCGCCTTCCGCTGCGCCCGCAGCACCGCGCCCACCGAACGCACCTCCGGCTGCGCCCGGCATTCGCGACGTGACGCCGCGTCCCGACGGCGCACGTCCGCCTGCGCCTGGCACCGCACCGACGGCTGCTCCCGCGCCGTCCCCCGCTCAACCGGGTGCTGCGCCGACAACCGCACCGGCAGCGCCGCCTGCGGCAACGACACCTGCAACACCTCCTGCAACACCTCCTGCAACACCGGGCGCGACACCTGCTCCCGGCCAGCCAGGTGCCGGAGACCGTCGCGGTCAACGTCAGGGACCACCGCCGGGACTACCCGCCGGGACACCCACAGCGCCCGCGACTGCTCCCGTTGCAGCACCGTTGCCGACGATACGAACGCCTTCCGCACAGGCACCCGCCGCACTTACGCCGATCCCGGCCGGTCCGAACGCGCGTCCTGTCGGACGGCTGGACGATTTCCGCGGTCAGCGTCAGCAGAGCACAGAAGGCGGACGCACCGTGTTCCGCGAACCAGGCCGCGTCATCATCCAGGATCCGAACGGCCAGTCGTTCGTGCGTCACAACGAAGTCGATCGCTTCCGTTACGGCGCGCGCGACGTGCGCGTCACCCGCGACGGGAACGACACACGAACCGTCGTGGTGCGACCCGACGGCACGCAGATCATCACCATCAACGACAACAATGGCGGATTGCTCCGGCGTATTCGCCGCGACAATCGCGGCCGTGAGGTGATCATCATCGACAACAGGCCACGCGGACGACCCGGCATCGGTGCCGGGATCGCAGCCGGCGTGGTCGCAGGCGCCATCGGCGGCTACTTCGTCGCGCTGCCGCCGCCGGTGCTGCGGATTCCGCAGAACCGCTACATCGTCGAGGCGGACGACGCGCCGCCGGAACTGCTTTACGAAACCATGATCGCGCCGCCGGTGGAGCGCATCGAGCGCCGTTACTCGCTCGATGAAATCCGCTACAGCCCCTCGGTGCGCCAGCGCATGCCGAGTATCGATCTCGACAGCATCAACTTCGAGACCGGGTCGTGGGAGATCCCGCCGGATCAGGCCGGAAAGCTGCAGGCCATCGCAGACGGACTCAACCGCGCCATCCAGCGCAACCCAAGCGCGGTGTTCCTGATCGAAGGCCACACCGACGCGGTCGGCAGCGATGTCGATAACCTGTCGCTGTCGGATCGCCGTGCCGAGTCCGCGGCAACCCTGCTCACGCAGCAGTTCAACGTGCCTGCGGAAAATCTCACGTCGCAGGGCTACGGCGAGCAGTACCTCAAGGTTCCGACCGACGGACCGGAGCGCGTGAACCGCCGCGTCACCATCCGCAACATCACGCCGCTGCTGAACGGGGGTCAGGCCTCGTTGCCGCCGCCGCCTCCGGGCACCGCGCCGCCGCGCCGCTGAGGCGAAGCGTTATGAAATGAAAACGGCCGGGAGAAATCCCGGCCGTTTTTGTTTCGGGCGAGCAGCATCACGACCTGTTTGTTTCAGAGAGCTTGAAGTCAATCTCGCCGCGACAAATGCCTGTGTCATTCGACTCGCGATCGCCGTAACGGCGAAGCATCGACCCTGCGACCTGACGCTCGCGGTGAGCGATCAAGGCGGCGACCCAGTTATCGACAAGGCGTCCGGCCCGCCGCATCAAAATGGCGACGGCTCTTCGATAGCGCGAGGCGACCGTGCCCGACGATCCAGCATGGGATAACAGACTCATGTTCTCTTCCTTTGGGTTCTGCCGATCCCGGTGGCCAGCCGCCTGACGGCCGGCTACCGGGGCGCTCAGCGGCGCGCTTCAAGCACCATGTTGAAAGGTGTGCCAGCCACTTTCCGGATGCTGGAAAACCCTCCTTCACGGATGACTTCGGCGAGGCACTTTTCGCCCGCCTGTGCGCCCAGTGCCCGGCCCACCTCCTGATTCATCGAGGTGGGAACGCAGACGTTCGTGGACGACGCATAGTAGATGCGGCCGACCGGATTGAGATTTTCAGCGAGGCTGTCGCCCGCCATGGGCTCGACCAGCATCAGGGTGCCATCGGGCTTGAGCGCTTTCTTCGCGTGGGACACAGCGCCGACCGGGTCGCCCATGTCGTGCAGCGCATCGAACATCGTGACGAGATCGAATCCCGACCCCGTGAAGTCCTGCGCCTTCGCCGCCTCAAAACGAAGATTCCTCAAGCCGCCGTCATGTGTTCTTGCATGCGCGATCGACGCGTCATGAAAGTCGATGCCGACGAACTCCGAGTTCGGAAAGGCCTGCGCCATCAGCAACGTCGATACACCATGGCCGCAACCGACGTCCGCAACCGTTGCGCCGCGCTCCAGTTTGGCGACCACGCCGTCCAGCGCGGGCAACCATTCCGCGACAAGATGCGCCCGGTAGCCGGGCCTGAAAAAGCGCTCCACACCGCAAAACAGGCAATTGCAGTGTTCGCCCCAGCCAAGCCCCTTTCCGGACTTGAACGCAGCCGCCAGCTTCGGCTCGTCGGCGTAGATTGCAGTCAGTGAATAAAAGCCTCCGGTCGCATGAACCGGACTGTTCTCGTCGGCAAACACCGCGGCCTGTTCCGGCGACATCGAGAATAACTCACTTCCGGTATCATAGGTGATGAATCCGGAGGCGGCCTGCGACGCCAGCCACTCGCGGACATAGCGTTCATGTGTGCCGGTCCTCCGCGCCAGTTCGCCGGACGTCATGGTGCCAGCGGACAATGCGCGAAACAGTCCAAGTTTATCGCCGAGAATAACGAGTGCGGCATTTGACGCTGCGCCGAGTTCGTTCACGACGGTGCCGAGCAACGGCTCAAGTTTTGTCATATCGAGGGTCATGATCTCATCTTTTCCAAAATTGTTTCGGTGCGGTATGTGTTCGCGGGATGAGATAGGGCTTGGCCGACCCGTGGCGTGAGAGGCAGAATGGCCGCTTTAGAGCCACTTGAGCCATCCGGTCAGATCGATGAGCAAAAAGCCTTTTCACGTCAGCATTGTTGTTTTTCCGGAATGCGATCCATCCATCGTTTATGGCGTGTTCGACACGCTATGGGCGGCGGGTCGCTTTTTGGGGGGCGACCCCTCCGATCCGCTGTTTGAGCCGCGTATCGTCGGAGCCCATCATGGACCGATGCAACTGGTCACCGGGGTCAGCATTATTCCCCAGGACAGCATTGCCGACGTTGAGCACACAGACATCGTTTTCGTGCCGAATGTCATTGTCGAAACAGCCGCGGCGCTGCGCGCTCTGGATCGCAGACTGCTGGACTGGATCAAGACGATGAACGCGCAAGGCTCGCAGATCTACGCGGCGTGCGGCGGCTCGATGGTGCTGGCCGAAGCGGGTCTGCTCGACGGCCTTGAGGCAACCACCCACTGGACTTACGCGCCGCTGTTCCGTCAGCAATTTCCAAAGGTGACGCTGCATGTCGAAAGACTGCTCGTGCAGTCCGGGCAAGGGCACAATGTGGCATGTTCCGGAGGCGCTTCGTCGTGGCAGGATCTGGCGCTGCTGATGGTCGCCAAGCATGGCGGCACCACGGAGGCCATTCGGCTGTCGAAGATGTTTCTTTATCAGTGGCATCGCGACGGGCAATTGCCGTACTCGTCCATGATACAAAACGTGCAGCACGGCGACGGCACCATCGAGCGCAGCCAGCAGTGGATCGCCCAGAACTACGACAAGCCCGATATCGTCGCAAAGCTTGTTCAGCAGTCCTCGCTTCCCAAACGCACCTTCGACCGGCGCTTCAAGGCGGCCACCGGCTACTCGCCGCTGGCGTATATTCAGGCTTTGAGAGTCGAGGAAGCGAAACAGATTCTGGAAACCAGCGATATCGCTGTCGAGGCCGTCGGACGGGAAGTCGGCTATGAGGATGCCGCGTCGTTCCGCCGGCTTTTTCGCAGATATGCCGGCATCGGTCCTGGCGAGTATCGGCGCAAGCTTCAGCCGCCGGGCATGGTGCGGGGCATGAATCCCGATCTGCAAAAGAACCCTGAACCTGTTCCGCGCGGATCGAGAGACCGATAGCAGAAGTCCGGTCTTGCATTGCCGAAGGCAGTATCATGCACAACGCCACCGTCATGCCGGACGCCGCTGTTGTCAGCGACGTCGTCTTGACGCCGGGAGCGGCGCAAGTCCGAGCGCATCGACCATGACGCGAAACACCTCGGTATTGTCCATCGACCCGCGCACCCGCTCGCTGCCGGGGCCGGTCGCGGTCAGGATCACGTCCTCGCCCGAATGAACGCTGGCTCTCATCATCGCCGGCAGATTGCCGAGACGCAGCACCGCGCCGGGCACATCCTTGTATTTTTCGTTGGCCTTGAAGGTATCGGAATTCTCGGCTTTCGCGGTCGGCTCGTTCGGATTGTCAATCTTCGGCCGGAAGGTCTCGTAGTGATCCGGCAGGCTTCCCGAAAAGATCGCAAGCCGCCGGCTGACATCGACGCGGGACGGATAGCCGTCCGCGTCCGGCACCGGATAGTTCGGAAACCCGGCGCGCTCGTAGGTGCCGACGCGCTCGCGCAACGGCACGTTCGGGATCTCGGCCATGTCGTCGTTGATGGTTCCCACGAGGCTGTTGGGATGGTTGTGATCGGCCACCACCAGGATCAGCGTCTCGTCGCCATTGCGCCGCGCCCAGTCGCGCGCGAGCCGAACCGCATTGTCGAGCATGATGGTGTCGTACACCGCGCGGTCGAAATCGAGCGCATGGGCATATCTGTCGATCATCCCGGACTCGACCATCAGAAAGAAGCCGGACTTGTTTCTGGACAAAACGTCCAGCGCAGCCCGAACCTGCTCGGTCAGATCCGGCTGCTCCGGCGCTTTGGCGACGCCGCCGCCCTTGAGGAATTTCCGGTCCAGCACGCCGTCCATGTTGGACATGGCAAACAGGCCGAGCAGCTTGCGCGTGCCGGATTTCGCCGCGAGCGCGTTGAGTTCGCCCGCCGTCGTCGCCACGCCGTAGCCGCTGTCGCGGAAGCGGGCGATGTAATCGGTCTCGTCGGCGCGCTTCGAGCCGGCGGTGCCTTTCGGCAGGAAATTTTCCATTCCTCCGCCCATCAGCACGTCCGGCCTGGCCGCGAAGTATTGATCGACGATGTTGTTGTAGATTCTGCGGCGGCGCGTATGGGCAATCATGGCTGCCGGCGTCGCGTCCGCAACTTCGGTGTTGGTCACGATGCCGACGGCGAGATTCAGCCTCCGCTTCGCAAGGCTGGTGATGGTCTCCACGCGGGGGTCGTCGAACGGGCTCGCGGTGCGATCGGCATAGACGCCCATGGCGTTGACCGCGGACTTGTGGCCGGTCGCAAACGCGCTCGCCGCGTTGGCCGAGTCGGTGATGATCGAATCCGCGCCCGCAGTCGCCACCAGCGCCATGTGGGGCATGTCGTCCATCGCGAGTTTGCCGAGGCTCCGGCCTTCCGCGATGCCTTTCGACAGCAGCCGCGCGCCGATCCGATGCGCCGGCGACAGGCCGTCACCGATCATCAGGATCACGTTCTTCGCCTTGCGCGCTCCGGTCCTGTAAACGGTCCACGATACGGAACGGCGGTGCACGCCGTCGGAAGCGCTGACAGTATAATTGCCCGGCCGGAAGAGCGCGACGTCGCGCAGGATCAATGCGGACTGATCCTTGCCGTCCTCGCGGGCGATGTAGCTCGCGGCGCGGCCGAAGGCGGTCGCGTGATCCGCGCCGTTGACGGTGACCTTGATCTTCGCCGCATCGGTAAGGCCGGGAAACTCGATCTTGAAGTCGAATTTCGCGCCCGCGAGAATCTCGGCGCGGTCGATCGGATAGATCGTCTGCGCCGATGAGGGCGAGGCGCACGCCAGCAGGGCTGCCGCCATCGCGGCGATCGTTCGCGTCATGATGAATTTCCACCTGTGAAGCGCGCCTTCGCGGCGCGCGCGGAAACTATGAGCGCATCATGACGTTTTGACTACAGCGGGGACGACACTGAGAATGTCCTGTCATTGCCGGGCTTGACCCGGCCATGACGATCTATAATCGAGTGGATCTACAATCCCAGCTTGCGCTTGCGGCTGCCCAGCGTGCGCAATCGCAATGCGTTGAGCTTGATGAAGCCCGCCGCGTCGCGATGGTCGTAGGCGACCGCACCTTCCTCGAAAGTCACGAGATCCTGATCGTAGAGCGAGTACCTGCTCTCGCGCCCGATCACGGTGACGTTGCCCTTGTAGAGCTTCACCCGCACCTGCCCCGTCACATACTGCTGACTGAGGTCGATGGCAGCCTGCAGCATCTCGCGCTCCGGCGCGAACCAGAAGCCGTTATAGACCAGCTCGGCATATTTCGGCATCAGCTCGTCCTTGAGATGCGCAGCACCCCGGTCGAGCGTGATGGATTCGATGCCGCGATGCGCGACGAGTAAAATCGTGCCGCCCGGCGTCTCGTACATGCCGCGCGACTTCATGCCGACGAAACGGTTCTCGACCAGATCAAGCCGGCCGATACCGTTGTCATGGCCAAGTGCGTTGAGTTTTGCGAGCAATGTCGCGGGCGAGAGTTTCTTGCCGTCGATGGCGACCGCGTCGCCTTTTTCAAAGTCGATGGTGATGACCGTCGGCTTGTCGGGAGCCTGCTCCGGCGACACGGTGCGCGAGAACACATAATCCGGCACGTCCTGCGCCGGATCTTCCAGCACCTTGCCTTCGCTTGAAGCGTGCAGAAGATTGGCGTCCACCGAGAACGGCGCTTCTCCCCTTTTGTCCTTCGCAATCGGAATCTGGTTTGCCTCGGCGAAGGCAATCAACTGCTCGCGCGAGCGCAGATCCCATTCGCGCCACGGCGCGATGATGGTGATGTCGGGCTTCAGCGCATAGTACCCAAGCTCGAAGCGGACCTGATCGTTGCCCTTGCCGGTCGCGCCGTGAGACACCGCATCGGCACCGACTTTTTCCGCGATCTCGATCTGCTTTTTGGCAATCAGCGGCCGCGCGATGGATGTGCCGAGCAGGTACTGGCCTTCATAGACCGCGTTGGCGCGAAACATCGGAAACACGTAGTCGCGCACGAACTCCTCGCGCAGATCCTCGATGAAAATGTTCTCGGGCTTGATGCCGAGCAGCAGCGCCTTCGCGCGCGCCGGCTCCAGCTCCTCGCCCTGGCCGAGATCGGCGGTGAAGGTCACCACCTCGCAGCCATAGGTGGTTTGCAGCCACTTCAGAATGATCGAGGTATCCAGCCCGCCCGAATAGGCAAGCACCACCTTCTTGACGTCCTTGGCCATGAAAATCCTATGGAATTCGGGTCGAGAAACCCCGGAAATTTGTCGGGACTATAGGCAGAAAGCCCTCTGGCGCAAGCTCAGAGCGCGGCCTGCTCTCGGGGATGTTTGGTATCGACAACCGCGCCCGGCCTGATACGCGGCGCGCTGCCGACATCGCGGCCGAGGCGCTTCTGCATCCAGCGATAGCCCGGCCACGCAAAGCGCGTCAGCGCCGCATCGATGCCGAAATCCGTGAGGCGCGTGGAGGGCCAGCGAAAAATAAACGCATAAGCCAGCCACACCACGAGAAACGCCACGGTGCCGGAGAACAGCACGTCTGTGGTGAAGTGGCCGCCGAACGCCATCCGCAATCCGCCGGTCGCAAGACCGAAGGCGGTCGCCGCCACATAGGCCAGCGGACGCCACTGCGGCGGCGCGAGCGCTGCCGGTGCATAGGTCCAGAACGCGGTCACGCCTTCGCCGGAAAAGAACGAACAGTTTTTCGGACACGCGCCACGCGGATCCCACCACGGCATGAAATTCAGCTTGCCTTCGAACTGCGTCACGGTGACAGGCCGCGGCCGGCCCCAGTAGCCCTTGAACACGATGTTCGACAGCACGATGGCCGACAGCAAGATCGTCACCAGCAGAAAGGTCATCTTGCGGCCGGAGATCATAAGCGGCTTCACCGGCCGCACGAGCTTGACGATGAGCGCCACGATCGACGGAATGACGAACGCCCACGCAATCCACATCGCGCCGTCACGCGCGATCATCGCCCACGTCACCGACTTGAGCGGGAAGGTTTTCGTGGTCGCGTCATAGAACATCGCCGCGATTTTCAGATCGAGTTCGGGGTAGATGCCGAACAGCAATCCGAAAGCCAGCGACAGTCCAAGCGCGATGATGAGTCCCGTGCGGTTCATGGCGGGTGTTTAGCCGAGGCGATGATCGATGAAAAGGCCGCGGGTTGCAGCTATTCTTACCCTACCCTTGAGGGGGCGGTCGTGAGCATTGCGCGCAGCGCGATGCAAAACGGGGTGGGTGATTGACTGATTGAAGAAGCACCCCACCCCGACGCTCGTTTCACTCGCATCGACCCTCCCCCTCAAGGGGAGGGTGACGGCAAGGACGGCGGCGGTGCTGCCGGCTGCCCGCGCCATCCGCCGGCATTGCGTCCGGCGATCAGCCAATAGACCACGCCGCCGAGAATCCCCGCGCCCACCATGATTTCCAGATGACGGCGCACGATACCGTCGAACGTCATCGCCACGGTGTCGAACGGGATGAACCCGAGATAGCAACACAGCCCCGCGATGCCGCCCGCCGCCGCATAGGCAAGAATATGCCGGATCGAAAAAGCTTCGGTGATGAGGACGGCCGCCAGCGCCGGCAGCAGCGCGAAGCCGCTGATGAGGATGAAGCCGAAACCGAGAACCAGATTGATCGCGCCCTGATCGATCGAATCGAGCGATCTCAGATCGGTCATTTCGGGAAAGAACAACGCGAACACCACGACCGCGCCCGCCGCGAAACATGCGATGAGGAAGCCAAAGAAAATCGCAAACAGTCGTCCGATCACGGCCATGGAATCTTTCCGTCAGTATGGGTGAGGCAACTAGCTCAATCCAGCCTGAGCGTCATTGCCGGGCTTGACCCGGAAATCCACCCCTTTGAGAGATTTCTCTCTAGATGGATGCGTGGGTCAAGCCCGCGCATGACGCTTGTTTGTTTGTGATAGTGCGTGCCCCAAACGTCAATCCGTCATCGCCATGGCGCGCAGCGCATCGCGTTCGCGCACCGACAGCTTTTCGGTCTCGGACTTCAGCTGCCCGCAGGCGGCGAGAATGTCGCGGCCGCGCGGCGTGCGCACCGGCGAGGAATAACCCGCGTTGAAAATATACTCGGAGAATTTTTCGATCTGGTCCCAGTCCGAACACTCGTACTTTGTGCCGGGCCACGGATTGAACGGAATGAGATTGATCTTGGCCGGGATGCCCTTGAGCAGCTTCACCAGCAGCTTGGCGTCGTCCATCGAATCGTTGACGCCCTTCAGCATCACATATTCGAACGTGATGCGACGCGAATTGGACGAACCCGGATAGGCGCGGCAGGCGTCGAGCAATTCGGCGAGCGGGTATTTCTTGTTGAGCGGCACCAATTCGTTGCGCAACTCGTCGCGCACCGCATGCAGCGATATCGCGAGCATGACGCCGATTTCGTCGCCGGTGCGCGCGATGTTCGGCACCACGCCGGAGGTCGAGAGCGTGATGCGGCGGCGGGAAATGCCGATGCCTTCATTGTCCGACACGATCAAGAGCGCGTCGCGTACCGCCTCGAAATTATACAGCGGCTCGCCCATGCCCATCATCACCACGTTGGTGACAAGGCGGCTGCCGGTCGGAGTGTCGCGATCCGCCCAGTCGTTGAGGCGATCCCGCGCGATCATCACTTGCCCCGCGATTTCGCCCGCGGTGAGATTGCGCACCAGACGCTGGGTGCCGGTGTGGCAGAACGAGCAGTTCAGCGTGCAGCCGACCTGCGACGACACGCACAGCGTGCCGCGATCGGTCTCCGGAATATAGACGCACTCGACCTCGTGCGGCCGCTCGGAAGCATGACCGCTCGGCAGCCGCAGCAGCCACTTGCGGGTGCCGTCGTTCGAGACCTGCTCGGCGACGACTTCCGGCCGCGCCACCGTGAAATGCTGTTCGAGCTCCGTGCGCATGTCCTTCGACACATTGGTCATGTCCGCGAAGGTCTGCGCGCCGCGCACATACATCCAGTGCCAGAGCTGCTGCACGCGCATCTTGCGCTGGGCGGGCGCAATGCCGATCGCGCCCAGCTTCTCGGCCAGTTCTTCGCGCGACAGCCCGACCAGCGAGGGCTTCGACGGCGGCACATAGGTCTCGATCGCTATCTTTTCCAAAGGTGCGTCGGCACGCGAGATGTCAGGCGCGCGCGCAGCCTCGGTTGAAATCGTGGTCATGTCGTCGTTCCGGTGGTGTGCGCCATAGAAGGTGAGCGCCATAGATATTGACGCCGTCCTATAACATCAATCGCCGCTTTGAGGCTTATTTCTTCGGCATTTTCGGGCGTTTGAAGGTTAACGCCGGCATTCCTGCGCCAGCTTGTCGAGCGCCTGCGCGAGGCCTTTCAGCGGGAACACGTCGGTGGTCTCGGTGCCCTTGGCGGAGACGCCCTTGACGGTGGCATCCGCGCCCTTGCGCAGCGCGTCCACCAGACGATCTTCCTCCGCGGCGTTCTTGATCCACAACCCGTCGCCCTGGCTGTACATCGCGTAGCGCGAGCCGCCGATTTCCACCGACCCTTCCGAGCCCGGCTTCAGCGTGTAGCCAATCATGATCGAGACTTCGTTCGCGACCTTCTCGGCGGGGCGCGTCGAGATGAACGCATAGGATGGATCGCGCGGGCGGTTAGGCGGATTGGTTTTGGACGATGCCGGTTTGGCAAGCGCGAAGCAGACCTTCTTGCCGTTCGGCGTCGCCGTGTAGGCGCCCCATGTTCCGAACTGGCCGACCAGCGACGGCTCCGTGCTGCCGGCGGCAGCCGGAGCAGCGGCGGGCTTTGCGGGCGCGCCCTTCGCAGGGGGGGTCGCAGCGGGTTTCGCAGGTGCCGCTTTCGGCGCGGATTTGCTCTGCGGGGTCTGCGCGGAGACGACATCCGCAAAGCCGTAAACCGGCAAGGCCGCCGCCAGAATAACCATCGTTCGCTGCAAGGACATCACCGGAACTGGTTCCTTCAATATTGTGACTGGAAGATGGCTCGCCATTCCGCAGGGATATGCAATAGACCCCAAACCGCTTGTTGTTAAGTTAACCTGCCGCCGCTGCGCTTCGTCGCATCGGGCAGGGACAATTTGACCCTTGCTGATGCTGACTGAGCAATGGACCAACTCATGGCACCAACTCATGGCACGAACTCATGGCACCAACCACAGCCAGAGCTTCGGCAGAACGCAAACGTCTTTTCGAAAGCTCAGTGTTTCAAACATAGTTACATCCCGCAAGCATCATCGCCATTCCGCGATTCAGATTGTAGGGCCGCGCCAAATCCGGCATGAAGTCCGTTCATATCCCGTATCCGACCAACGTGTCAGGTGTGCTCCATGAAAGCTGTTCTCTGCTCGCAATATTGCGGTCCCGACGATCTCGTGTTGAGCGACATTCCCGATCCCGTCGCTGGACCCGGCGAAGCGGTGATCGCGATAAAGTCCGCCGCGCTGAATTTTTTCGACCTGCTGATGATTCAGGGAAAATATCAGGTCAAGCCGCCGTTTCCGTTCTCACCGGCCGCAGAAATCGCGGGCGTCGTAGAGAGCGTCGGCGCGGGCGTGACCGATCTCAAGCCGGGCGACCGCGTTGCGGCGTCGTGCGGACACAATGGCGCGCGGCAGAAGATCGCGCTGCCGGCGAATTCGATCGTGAAGATTCCGGACAATCTCGATTTCGATCGCGCCGCCGGCGTTATCGTGATCTACGGCACGGCGCTGCATGCGCTGGAAGATCGCGCCGATCCGAAACCCGGCGAGACGCTCGCAGTGTTCGGCGCCGCCGGCGGCGTCGGTCTTGCGGCCTGCGAACTCGGTAAGGTGCTGGGATTGAAGGTGATCGCTTGCGCCTCATCCGACGAGAAACTTGAATTCGCCAAGAAGCACGGCGCAGATCTGACCATCAACTACGCCAAGGAAGACCTCAAGGAAGCGCTCAAAAGGGTCGGCGGCGAAAAAGGCATCGACATCGTGTTCGATCCGGTCGGCGGCAGCCACGCCGAAGCCGGCGTGCGGGCGCTTGGATGGAAAGGCCGTTTTCTCGTGATCGGCTTTGCCGGCGGCGAAATTCCAAAGATCCCGCTCAACCTCGCGCTGCTCAAGGGCTGCGACATTCGCGGCGTGTTCTGGGGCGCGCATATGAAGCGCGAACCCAAGCTTGGCCGCGCCGCCCTCGAAAAACTGATGCGCTGGGCCGCCGAGGGCAAAATTTCATCCCACGTCGATCGCACCTTCCCGCTGGAGAAAACCGCCGACGCGCTCAAGGTGCTCGCCGCGCGTCAGGCGATGGGCAAGGTGATCTTGAATCCGTGATGCACCCGCTCGTCCCCGCGCAAGCGGGGATCCAGACTGGATTCCCGCTTGCGCGGGAATGAGCGGAATTTGAGACACGTCCTTCGAGTCAGCTCACGTCCGCCTCATTCAATCCCCGCTTCAGCGCGGCGCGCGCCGCCTCGCGGTGATCGGGCCGGATGTGGCTCGCCACCATCCTGATGACGGTGGCCAGCACCGCCGCATCGTCGGTGAAGCCGAGCACCGGCAGCATGTCGGGAACGAAGTCGAACGGCAGCACAAAATATGCAATCGCGCCGAGCAGCGATGCCTGCACGTGGCGCGGCGTCTCGCGATCGAACGCGCAGTAATACGCAGCCAGCAATTCCTCGGCGAACGGCAGCCTGGCGGCAACGGCCTTGATCTTAATCCAGAA
>JAZKGC010000083.1:0-5225 GCA_040386115.1 Pseudomonadota bacterium | reverse complement strand
CCGGCATCGTGGGTGGTCAGCACCACCTCGACGGTCTTGTACACGTTGCGCCACTCCGGGTGATGGTCGCTTTTCTCAGCCGCGAGCGCCGCGCGGGTCATGAAGCCGAAGGCCTCGCTGAAATCCCTGAACGTAAACGTGCGCGCGATGGCATCGCGGCCCGGCACCTCGGACCAGCCCTTGAGTTTGCCAAACGCGGCACTTCGATCCGCCGCCGATAGCCGTTCCACCATCATTGCCTCCTTCTTCGTCACACCGAACCCGTCGGCCTTTGCCGCTCTGTAACCCTATCCGGTCCTCAATGACCCCCGCCACGGAAAAGCCGCGGGAAGGCTGCTAACCATGATCAGCATGGAACCCGGCAAATATGGTATTGATTTGCTAGGATGAGACCGGACCCCTGAGCGGACGCGGCACAATGGACGTCAAGGACATGTTTTCCCGATCCATGGAGACCCCGGCCGCGCCGGGTGCCTCGACGCCGCGGCCGCACAAGGCAAAAGCCGCGTTCATCGTGGTCGCCGCCGTGCTCGCGGCAGTGGCGGCCATCGGCGGCTCCACCTATTACATGAATCGTCCGGTACAGTTGCGGATCGCGGTCGGCCCGCCGAACAGCGACGACGTCAAGGTCATTCAGTCGATCACGCAGCTGTTCGCGCGCGATCGCAAGTATGTCCGGTTGCGTCCCACCATCACCGACGGCACAAGTGCGAGCGCCGCAAGCCTGGCCGCGGGCACCGCCGATCTCGCCGTCGTGCGCGGCGACATCGAGTTGCCGAAGGACGCGCAGGCGGTGGCGAGCATTCGCAAGAATTTTGCCGTGCTGTGGGCCTTGGGCGCGCCAGGCAAGAAGAAGGGCGGCATCACCAAGGTCGAGCAGCTTGCCGGAAAACGCATCGGCGTGATCGGCCGCACCCAGGCCAACGTCAACCTGCTGAAGGTGATCCTGACGCAATCCGGCGTGAAGCCCGAAAGCGTGACGGTGGTTCAGTTCACCACCACCGGCTTCGCCGAGGCGGTCAAGACGGCCAAGCTCGACGCGGTTCTCGCGGTCGGGCCGCTCAACAGCAAGATCACGGCGGACGCGGTTGCCGCGAGCACGCGCGACGGCCGGGACGCCACGTTCCTGACGCTGGATACCGCGGACGCGATCGCGCAAAAATATCCGGTTTATGAATCCGGGGAAATTCCGGCGGGCACGTTCGGAGCAAAGCCGGCCCGGCCCGACGACAAGATCGACACCATTACGTTCGCGCACCATATCGTCGCCAGAAAATCCCTGTCGGAAACCACCGTCGGCGCGCTGACCCGCGAGTTGTTTTCCGTCCGCCAAACCATCCAGAATGAATTTCCGGCGTCGGCAAAACTCGAGACGCCCGACACCGACAAGGACGCTGCCATCCCGGCGCACCCCGGTGCTGCCGCCTATGTCGATGGCGAGGAAAAAAGCTTCCTCGACAAATACAGCGACTACATCTGGGGCAGCCTGATGGTGCTGTCCGCGCTGGGCTCGGCGGGCGCATGGTTCGCGAGCTACCTGAAGCGGGACGAACGCGTCAGCAACTCATCGCAGCGCGGGCGACTGCTGGAGATGATCGCTGCCGCGCGGCAAACCACGTCGATCGACGAACTGGACGTCATGCAGACCGAAGCCGACGGCATCATGCGCGACACGCTGCAATGTTACGAGGACGGGGCCATCGAAGAAGGCTCGCTCACCGCCTTCAGCATCGCACTTGAACAGTTCCACAACGCGGTCGCGGACCGGAAGGCGTTCCTGATCGAAATGCCGGGAAATCCGGCCAGATCGCACCGGCCTCACGTGGCCTGAGGCCGCGATTGCGCCGTCACGTCAGCCTTGACGTCAGCGCTCGCTTTCGCCGCGCCAGTTGCTCAACACCGCCAGAAGCGCATCTTTCGAATACGGCTTGGCCAGCACCGGACGGCGCAGAAATTCCGCCGGAAGCGCCGCGTCGCCAACGTAACCCGTGATGAACGCGAACGGTATCCGCAGTTTCGCCAACTGCTCCCCGATGGCGAAACTCTTTTCGCGATTGAGCCCCACATCCAGCAGCGCAAAATCCGGCGCGCGGTCGGCGATCAGCGTCAACGCCAGATCGACGCGTCCCGCCGTCCGCACCGACGCGACGCCGAAACCGAGAATGGTTTCGCTGAGATCCAGCGCAATCAGCGGATCGTCCTCCACGATCAGCACGTCGGTCGGAAGATCGGCAGGGCTGTGAGCCGCCGGCCCGCTGGGGTCGATGGATGTCATGATTCGTGTCCCGAAGACTTGAGTTGAGCAAAGCCCGCTGGAACCCCGGCGATCGCGCCAAAGCCGCGACCCGCCGGTTCCCGGCTGGAACCGACCACAGAAGGGGCGGTCCCGTCTGTGCACTTGTGAACACAAGATTGCGGGAACCTGAGCTATGTTGAGCCTCGGCTACGGGGGACCAATGACACGACAACCTGCTGCGGCGACCGATCATCGCCCCTTCAACAATCTGCTGCGCCATTTCAACGCCGTGGATTTCGCTCTCGTCGAGCCGTTCCTGGAGACCGTGGACGCGAAGGCGGATGACCTGCTCTACAACCCCGGCGACGATGTCGAGACGGTACATTTTCCGTGCGGACCGAGCCTCATATCCTTTCTTGTGACGAATGAGGACGGCCGCGATGTCGAGACAATACTCGTCGGCCGCGAGGGTGCGGTGGGCGGCATCGTCAGCCAGGGATTTCTTCCCGCCTACACGCGCATCACGGTCAAGGTCGCCGGCCCCTTTGCGCGGTTGCGTGTCTCGAAGCTCGATGCCGCCAAGGCCCAGTCGCCAACGCTGCGCTATCTTTTCGCGCGCTACGCCGACTGCATGCTGGCGCAGATGTTTCAATCGACCGCCTGCAACGCGATCCATTCGATCGAGCAGCGGACGGCGAAATGGATCCTGTCAGCACGGGAGCGGATCGGCGACGATCTCGTTCCGCTGACGCATGAGCAACTATCGACCATGCTGGGCGTGGGCCGAAGCTATACCAGCCGGGTCATCCAGACATTCAAGGCCGAAGGCATTCTGGAAACCCGCCGCGGGGCCATCCTGATCCGCAACCACGACGCCCTCTCGGCCCGGTCATGCCTTTGCAACGAGGCGGTCAAAAGCCATTTCGACGAGGTGCTACGCGGCGTCTATCCGACCGAGGAACGGGAGGCCTGATCGGCCTCTAACTGGCCGAAATAGAGGCTCCACAGGGCCAGAATCGCATTGTTTTTCGCGAAATCCTGACTATATTGCGCCGCAAGAACTTAAGCGTGCCCGGTTCATTGCGGACCGGGCCGGATTTTTTTGGGCTGGTCTCTGACAGACCCCCTTTGCGGACCGCGCTCACGGCGGCCAGAACGAAACGAACATGAATCTGCGAAACATCGCCATCATCGCTCACGTCGATCACGGCAAGACAACCCTCGTCGACAAGCTGCTCCAGCAATCCGGCACCTACCGCGACAACCAGCGGCAGGTCGAGCGCGCGATGGACTCCAACGATCTGGAAAAAGAACGCGGCATCACGATTCTCGCCAAGTGCACATCGGTGCATTGGGAAGACACACAGATCAACATCGTCGATACGCCGGGCCATGCCGATTTCGGCGGCGAGGTGGAGCGCATCCTGTCGATGGTCGATGGCGTGATCGTTCTGGTCGATGCCGCCGAAGGCCCGATGCCGCAGACCAAGTTCGTGGTCGGCAAGGCGCTGAAACTGGGATTGAAGCCGATCGTCGCCATCAACAAGGTCGATCGTCCCGACGCGCGCGTCACCGAAGTCGTCAACGAGGTGTTCGACCTGTTCGCAGCGCTCGACGCCACCGACGATCAGCTCGATTTTCCGATCTTGTATGGTTCAGGCAAGAACGGCTGGATGGGCACCACGCCGGACGCGCCGCACGACGTCGGCATGAAGCCGCTGTTCGATCTCGTCATCAAGCATGTCGCGCCGCCGGTGGTCGAGGAAGGCCCGTTCCGTCTGCTCGGCACCATTCTCGAAGCCAACCCCTATCTCGGACGCATCATCACCGGCCGCATCTCGTCGGGCTCGGTGAAGCCGAACCAGGCGGTGAAGGTTCTGTCGCGCGACGGCAAGACGGTCGAGACCGGGCGCATCACCAAGATTCTCGCGTTTCGCGGCCTTGAGCGCGTGCCGATTGATCTCGCGGAAGCCGGCGACATCGTTGCCATTGCAGGCCTGCCGAAAGGCACCGTCGCCGACACGTTCTGCGACCCGTCCGTTGAAATTCCAATTCAGGCGCAGCCGATCGACCCGCCGACGGTGTCGATGTCGTTCATCGTCAACAACTCGCCGCTGGCGGGCACCGAAGGCGACAAGGTCACCAGCCGCCTCATTCGCGACCGCCTGCTGCGCGAGGCCGAAGGCAATGTCGCGCTGAAGGTGGTTGAAGCCGCCGACAAGGATTCGATGGAAGTCTCGGGCCGCGGCGAATTGCAGCTTGCGATCCTGATCGAACAGATGCGCCGCGAAGGTTTCGAACTGTCGGTGTCGCGTCCGCGCGTGGTGCTGACCAAGGACGAGAACGGCCAGCTGCTGGAGCCGGTCGAGGAAGTCGTGATCGACGTCGATGAGGAATTCTCCGGCGTGGTCGTTCAGAAAATGAGCGAGCGCAAGGCCGAGATGATCGAGATGCGCCCCTCCGGCGGCAATCGTCTGCGTCTGGTGTTCTACGCGCCGACGCGCGGCCTGATCGGCTATCAGGGCGAGTTGATGACCGACACCCGCGGCACGGCGATCATGAACCGCCTGTTCCACAACTACCTGCCCTACAAGGGCGACATCCAGGGCCGCCGCAACGGCGTCCTGATTTCCAACGATCAGGGCGAGGCGGTCGCCTATGCGATGTTCAAGCTCGAAGATCGCGGCCCGATGATGATCGAGCCCGGCTGGAAGGTCTATAAGGGCATGATCGTCGGCGAGCATACCCGCGACAACGATCTTGAGATCAACATTCTCAAGGGCAAGCAGCTCACCAACATCCGCACCACCTCGAAGGACGAAGCGGTGCGCCTGACGCCGCCGATCCGCATGACGCTGGAAAAGGCGCTGGCCTATATCGAGGAAGACGAACTGGTCGAGATCACGCCGAAGTCGATCCGCCTGCGCAAGCGTCATCTCGACGCCACCGACCGCAAGCGCGCGGTGAAGACCAAGGAAAGCTTGGCGGG
>JAZKGC010000082.1:17974-23923 GCA_040386115.1 Pseudomonadota bacterium | reverse complement strand
CCGGGACGGTCCGCGGTGGGCGTAACCAGCATGTCGCCTTCAAGCGCCAGACCCGAGGCCGGAGCGCCATAAAGAAAGCGGCCATTCACTTCAAGCTCTACAGGAACTTCCGCCGTGATGACTTTCTCTTTGGAAGATATGGCGAATTCGATCCGGTCAGCTACATAATCCTCGACCATGAAGGTGGTTTCGCCGACTGACGGTGCCTTGGGATCGGTAAAGGCGCGCACCCGCCACGTCCCCGTCGGCACCGCCGAATTCAGCGGCAGGGTCAGGCTTCGCCCACCCGCGCCCTGATCGGCCACCACGCTGCGGCGGAATTCGACGCCGTCCGGACGCTCGATCACCAGCGTCAGCGGCGCGCCAACCAAGGCGTTGCCCTTGCCGTCGCGCAGCAGCGCCGTGAGATAGACGGTCTCGCCCGAGCGATAAACGCCACGCTCCGCATAGACGAATGCGTCCGGACCGGCCGGAACCGGCCGCCCGGAGACGCCACGGTCGGAGAGGTCGAAGGCATTGGATTTGAGGCTGAGGAAAGCGTAGTCGCCCTTGTCGCCGGTGACCGACAGCAGCGCAGGTGACAACCCGCCCTCGCCGCGCGCCAATCCGGCCTCGAACAGCACGTGACCTGCGCTGTCGGTCTTCTTCGTGGCGAGGATTTCGTTGTTGCGCGCCACCAGCCGCACTTCGGCGCCTGATGTGGGCGCGGTCGAGGCCAGTGAGTTGATGAAGACGTGGACGCCGTCATTGCCGGAATAGGCCGTCAGTCCCAGATCCGAGACGATGAACCATTGCGTCGCCAGCGAACCTAAATCGTCGTCGCTGGACGATCCCGGTCCCTTTGCGGCGGCCGTCATCACATAGACGCCCGGTTGCAGATCGCCGACCGCCTGATCCACCGGGAACGCCGTGACCACGTCGGCATTCAGCGTCGCCGCGGTGGCGACCTCGCCGGTCCAGACTTTCACGCCCTTCTCGTTTCCAAGCTCGGTGAGTTCGTAGCTGGAGAGGCTGCGCTGGAAATCGCTGCCCAGCACCGAGTTGATGAGGTTACGGTCGCCAATGCGAAAGATGCTGACCGAGACCGCCGGCGTGTTGACGCTGACCAGCGGAAGGCCGCGCTGCCCGGTGCGCGGCAGCACATAGGCGCGGCCGGTGAAGCGGACAAACGGCTTGCGGTCGCGCACGTAGATATTGAACTCGGCGGATTTCGGCAGGGATTCCTTCACCGTGGACGGCAAGCCGGCCCGCAGGCTGACGCCGTAGCGCTCGCCGTGCTTGAGGCCTTCGACGCAAAGCTGCTTGTCTTCGGATGTCAGCGCTGGATTGTCGGTGCCAGCAAGCGCCAGAAACGGCGAGAAATCGGTGCGTTTCGCGAGGTCTTCAGAGAACTGGAAACAGGCGCGCGGCGACGCCGAGTCCGAATCCACGGTATAGTCAATCAGGCGGAAGCCCCGCTCGTCGCGCAGCTTTTCGTACTGGCCACGCACGTCGGCCACTTCGCGCTGGTCCAGCGACAGCCGCAACGCATCGAGGGCTGGACGCCATAGCTTCCGCTCCGCCAGCACATTGCCCAGTACGGCCAGGGAGTCAGCTTCCTCACCTGCATTGGCCCCCCGCTGATAGGCGATATAGGCCGCGGTGGACGCGCGCTCGTAGAAAAAAGTCCGCTCGCGATTGTCTGCCGGGCGGATTTGCATGATCGTCCGGGCCAGCCGCAACCAGTTGCCGCTGTCTTCGGGGGCAACAGCTGCCGTCTGCCCCAGAAGTTGCAACGCGCCGCGCAAATCGCTGCGCTTGAAGGCGGCTTCGATGTCCGACTTGAGGGTTGCCGCGGTCTTGTTGACGACCCCGGCTTCGGTCTTGATCTGGGCCTCCAGCCGGACGGCGGAATCAGCCAGATCGTCCCGCTTGAAAGCCTTGTCAGCCGCGTGGGACGAGACGAGGCCAAGCGCCAGCGCGGCGCAAACCGAGACGGCGCGAACCAGACCAATCATGGTGAAACTCCTGGTGTCCCGAACCCGAAGTTCGGCTTTGTGTGCAGCGTCCCCGCACCGAACTTCGGGTTCGAAAGGACACTAGAAAAATATAACCCGCGTGGGGGTTTCATTTGCAAGTCCGCATACAGAATATGCCGCAAGAATGATGCGGACTTGCAAATAACCACACGCCGGCGACGGTGAGCGAGGTCGCCTTGAAATACAGACAATGCGCGAATCGTGACCGACTCATGATCTTACCGATACCGGAGCGACAGATTCTGCGCGACGGTCCCGGCCATCCTGGCGCGACGCTGCGCACCGGACCGTTGACCGGGCGGCAGTGTGACTTTACGCCGGGAATGCCGAAGCTAACGCGGAACCTTGGGGTCGTACCTTGGGGCGTGCCCTGTCCGGTTTGTCGGCCTGTCGCGCCAAATAGTTCAGGGATTTTAGCGCCGAAGTCTCGTTTTTTTCACCATCGGGATGGTATGAAGCCTCCAACGGTCCCATAGCTCAACTGGATAGAGTAACGGATTTCTACTCCGTGGGTTGCAGGTTCGAATCCTGCTGGGATCGCCAAAAAAGCCTCAGAAGTCAGCTGTTATCAAGGCTTTCTCGAATTTCGCACATGCAGCAAAATAGCACATTTTTCAAGATGCAAGCGCAACGAAGCTCATTGAAGTGCAAGAAATCCCTGAACTAATCCCGCACTGATATCCCTCAACAAAACCGGAAAACGCTCTCCAACCCACGGAATGGTCGTCCGTGATTTGGAGTTCATCTAAGGCCCGAAAATGCTGGGTTTCTAGCATCCAATTACAAACCACGGATTGTAAGTCCGTTATTCGGCAATGACACCACATAATGGTCTCAGCAGCTTACCGCGATTTGGAAGAGGAATGCGGGAGAAAGTGCGGGACTTCGGGTCACGAGCGCTGAAGTCGTTCTTTCAGAAAACGCTGGATTGATTTCACGAAGTCTCTGTGCAGATTTCTGCACGCTACAACCACATACACGTCCATCGATTTTAGTGGCGAGTCAGCCCTTCTTAAAAGGGATCAGTTGCCTTTGGCTAGAGCAACGCCTGACTGTTGGTTGAACGTGCCCACTCCTGATGACGCAGTCACGGCTCCAGGGATGATCTGAATTGCATCTTGAGTGGATCCGCAAAGCCGAGCAATCTGACCGAGACTGGCAGCACGTAAAACCTTGAGCCTCTCTTGGAGCCAAGTTCTAATTTCGTCTAAATCGGCATCCGTCGATCCAAACGTCACAAAATCAGCATGGGCGGGCGAGGCGAAAGGATCTGGGGCGGCAATAGGAGTGTGAATTACGTCGCTTTTGATTTTCCTCGGACCAATCTCCGCCCTCAGGTCTGTCGGCGAGCTGTACGCTACGCCGACAAATCCGAAAGTTTTGCTGGGCTTGCTAGGGTCTTTTAGAAGTTGACGGATAACTTCCACGAAGGCGCTGCCGTCCGCGGCGACATCGTTAGTCAATGAAAGTGAGCGGCCTGACATTTCATGCGCCCAAGGCCGAGGCGTGGATGGGGGCGCTAACGAATTTGGCTTTAGCGCTTGTTCGGAAAGAACGTTGTCCTCCGTAACCCATCGGCTATCGGTCAGAAAACGAAACCAACAATCGTCATCTGCAGCCGAATCTCCGTCCGCCAAGTTATCAACTTCCCCCGCCAGCCATTTCTGTCAAAATTGGCTCGATTGCATACAAAGCAAAATTAATCGTCCAAATTGGATTTCTCTCAATCCGTCCATCCGGTCTCACCCAATAAGCACGGATCTGTTCGCCTGGCTGCACCTCAATAAACATCTTCTTTATGGTGCTTCCGCGATTATACCACTCGAATCCGATGGTGCCGTCTGTACCTGGCGCGATATTTGGCTTCTTCACTTTACGCAGGAATGGCTGGATAAAGTCATACACTCGCCGCGCTGATGTTAGGGTAGAAGCTTCAATCGCGTTCGCGCCATTTCCATCCCAACCATCATCAGCATACGCTTCGAACCCATCAAACGGATCAGCAGCATGCTTCTGGCCCGAAATAACAGTGACCACGGATGAAGACGAAAATTGGGAAGGAAGCATAAAATTCATACGGAGTTCTTTCGGAGGGCCTCAAGCTGAGTGCCGAGCCAAGTATAGATTCTTTCAGCGGTTTGAAGATCGAGATAAGCACCCACTTCGAGATTGCGGATTAGGCCTTGCCTACTTTCGATGAATACGGGTGTAGAGGTTTCATCAATTTTGACGACGTCGTCGTTTACCTTCTCACCTTTATAACCGATCACCCTCGGTATCGGAAACCGTTCCGAATACAGAGACATCCAGAGCTTCCCTTGCGACGTTGGACCGCCCATAAGCCCGTCACAATGGACTTCACGGTACCCAGTAGATTTGATGTAGTTGACGGGGAAGACCGTGGGGTCAGACGAATTGTCGTCAGACAAGATAGCATTCCCTCTAAAGACGCTGGTCGCTTCAGCGGTGGTTATAGTCGGTACTTGAAAGTGGACCAACTGATGGGGTCCTAAGGTGAGACACGCCCGGATACACGACTCAGCGATCTAATCTCAAGCAAAATAGCACCCAATTCCTTACACGGAAGTTCCGGAGGGGCAAATGGGCATTTCCTTATTGACGATGAATCTTGAGGTTATGGAGCCCGGCGGCCCACTCCAAAGTCCCGCACAAACTCCCACGCTCGCCATCCGACGAAGTCTAAGCTACGGAAATATATATGATATTATAGGTTCTAATCATCTCTTTCTACTCCGTGGGTTGCAGGTTCGAATCCTGCTGGGATCGCCAGAATTTCGATTTTACAACGGGGCAACCGGCGCATCTTTTATCCTGCCAACGCTGCCGCTCGGCTTTGGGCCGGATCCGCTAACATCTCTTTGACTGTTTCAGATCGTCTATATTCCTGCATACGCGACCGATAAATCTTGTGGCCGAGGAGCGCGAAAATTCTTCGCTTTTCCCTTCGGATGGCATGCCAGAGTTTTGGTTTGAAGCGGTCTTGCTGCCAAGGCGTTTGGTTGCGGTGGTACCAGTACAGCTCCGAGAACGGGCATCCCGGGCTCAGCCAAGGTCTAACCATCACGGCGTAATGGATGATTCTGATACTCGTCGTATCGACGGTATCGATAGCGTCGAGCTGGAAGAAATTCCATTTGCTGTCGAGAATTTTGACCTGCCCGAACATCTCCACGTTGAAGGCCGATTGGTCCATAAAGAGGAGACGGCTGGGGTTTTTATTCGCGAAAGCAATGACTTTTTCCGTCACCGCTGCCTCGCGCCATCGTTGCAAGTCGATGAGCAGCATGCCCGAGTTGAAATAGGTGTCGGTGGTGTAGGGTAAACCTTGGACTTCAGATTCTTTCCTGATTTCTGAAGCGAAGCCGTCGCGACACGCGCCGAAGGGTCGGTTCTCCAGGTCAGAGGCGAACAATTCGGAAATGTTTCCGATGACCGTCATATCGCAGTCAAGATAGATCGCGCGCTCCACATGGTCGGGCATCAACTCCGGAATGAAGAGACGACCGAATGCTGAACGCTTCGTGTAATTCGGGAGCGAACGCAGGACTTGGTCTGCGGCTGGAATGACGGACAACCTGATGCGCCGCCCGTCTGCGAACCTGAGAAGACGCGCGCGATTATCGGGGCTGATTCCAGTGTCGAGCAGATAAAAACTGGCGTCCGGGTTGTACAGGTGTGCCGAATGCAGCAGCGCAGCGTAGTGAGGCAAGTAACCATCGTCCGCCGATGAAACGATGTGCATCCTTAGCTCCCGTAAAATCCAAACCCGCCAATGCCATAACGCGTGGAGCGACAGCATCGCACCAAAATGGTGAGAAAAGGACTCATCACTCTTCAGCCTTCACTCATCACCCTTCACCCTTCACCCTTCACCCTTCACCCTTCACCCTTCACCCTTCACCCTTCACCC
>JAZKGC010000082.1:6697-17874 GCA_040386115.1 Pseudomonadota bacterium | reverse complement strand
ACCCTTCACCCTTCACCCTTCACCCTTCACCCTTCACCCTTCACCCTTCACCCTTGGGAAACCTTTAGCTTTGGGAACTCCGCCCAGCGCGAACTTACATTTTTTTCCCCTTTCGACAACGACAGGGATGGCGCCCCCGGATGAGTCGAATTTCCCCCGACAAGTCGTTGAACGAACGAGGTGTCGGGCGGATTTCTACTCTGTGGATTGCAGGTTCGAATCCTGCTGGAATCGCCAATTTTAATCAGCATTATTACCGGACATTGCCCGAAAATCTGGTACAAGGCGCTCCATCAAGCTCCAGCCAAGACAGAAAGACATCGACTCTATGGGTTTCAAGGAACCAAGTTTTCTCGACCGGCAGACGGCCGCGCAGAACGCCAAGAAGAACATCCTCGAAAAATTCAAGGCCAAGCCCGGTCCTGACGATCCTGCGGTCCTGAAGAAGGCCGCGGAGCGGCAGGCGCAGGCCGCCGCGCGTGCGGAGGCGCAGAAGCTGCGCGAGGCCGCGCGGGTCGAAAAGATCGCCCGCGAAGCCGAACTGGCCGCGCAGGCCGCAGCCGAAGCGCTGCGCCTTCAGGCCGAGAAAGAAGCCGCCGAAGCCACCTTGAAGGCCGAGCAGAAGGCCGCGCGTGACGCGCGCTACGCGGCGCGCAAGAAGAAGAAATAGCGCCACGCGGAAAATGCCGGAGCGCAGGACGCGAAGCAGGCTCACTCGGATGAGCGAGCCTGCAATGTGCCGCGGACGGAAATAACGCGCGCGATCGGCGAACCCAACTTCCTGGAATTTATAGCCAACACGCCGTTTGATTGCCGTGCGATCTACGAACGCTTGCCGGCATTGATGGCCGACGCGACGCGGCTGACCGGCGGCTTGCCGATCAATCGGCTGATCTCGTTGGTCGCCGCGACCAGCCGTTGCATATCGACGCCGGTGGCGATGCCCATGCCTTCCAGCATGTAAACCACATCTTCGGTCGCAACATTGCCCGTGGCGCCCGGCGCATAGGGACAGCCGCCGAGACCGCCCGCCGCGGAATCGATCACCCGCGCGCCCTCCTCCAGTCCGGCATAAAGATTGGCGAGCGCCTGTCCGTAAGTATCGTGAAAATGCATGCCGAGATTTGCCATCGGCACATCGGCGGCGACCGCGCGCAGCAACTGCCGCGCTTTCGACGGCGTGCCGACGCCGATGGTGTCGCCGAGCGAGACTTCGTAACAGCCAAGATCCCACAGCTTTTTGGCGACCGCGGCGACAGCGGACGGTTTCACCTCGCCGTCATAGGGGCACCCAAGCACGCAGGACACGTAGCCGCGCACGCGAATGCCGTCGGCTTTCGCACGCTGCACGACCGGCGTGAAACGCGCGATCGATTCCGCAACCGTGCAATTGATGTTGGCGCGCGAAAATCCCTCGGACGCCGACGCGAACACGGCGATGACTTTCGCGCCTGCGGCTTTCGCGGCCTCGTAGCCCTTCTCATTGGGCACCAGCACGTGAAATTCACGATCCGGATGATGACTGACGGCGCGCAAGACCTGATCGGAATTGACCATCTGCGGTATCGCCTTGGGCGAGACGAAGCTGCCGATCTCGATGGTATGCAGTCCGGCACCGATGAGGTTTTCGATGAACGCGACTCGTGCCTCGACGGTGATCAGCGTCTTTTCGTTCTGAAGACCGTCGCGCGGGCCAACCTCGACGATGCGAACCTGATCGTTCATCGCAATCTCATGCCTTTGCGGCTTCTACGAGCGGTTCGATTTCGGCCAGTTCAACGCCTTCCTGCACGATGTCGCCGACCTTGCACTTCAGCGCCTTGACTGTACCCGCGAATGGCGCGCGCAGCGTCTGCTCCATCTTCATGACTTCAAGCGTCAGAATGGCGGTGCCCTTCTCGACCACAGCGCCCTCTTCGACCAGCAGCGCAACCACGGTGCCGGGCAATGGTGCCACAACGCGGTCGGCACCAGCCTGCTCCTCATCCTCGGTGCCGAATGGATCGACCCAATGAAACTCAAAGCGGCCGTTGCGCGTGCGAACATAGATTTCGTGCTCGTCGAGCAGGCCAGCGACATGATGCTTGACCCCATCGAGAACAACATCGATGCCGCCGCGTGCAGACGCCGAACCCGCGAAAGAAACATCGCGGCCGTCAATCGACAACGTCGATGGCCCGCTGCCGTAGCGCAGCGATACCTTGCGCTCGCCGCCCGCCTGCCGGAACACGAAGCCGCGCTGACGCACGCCCACGGCCGTCCATCCGGACGATGCGCGCCAGGGCGAGTGCGCATCTGCCGCAGCCGCGATTGCCTCGCTTTGCAGGATCGCAGCGACCGCCGCGCCAAGTTCAAGCGCGCTCAGTTCGGGCTGCTCCGGCGTCAGCTTCGACAGTTCACGCTCGATGAATCCGGTGTCGATGGTGTTGGCGCGCACGTCGGGATGTGTCACCAACGCCGACAGAAACGGGATATTGGTGACGACGCCGCGGACGTCGGTTTCCTGCAGCCCGCGATTGAGACGAGAGATCGCAAGGTCGCGCGTTGGTGCCCATGCGATCACCTTGGCCAGCATGGCGTCGTAATTCGGAGAAACGGTCTTGCCCTCACCGTAGCCCGCATCGATGCGCAGTCCATCGACTTCTTCAGGTGTGCGCCATGTCCGGATACGGCCGACCGACGGCATGAAATTCTTGTTCGGATTTTCGGCATAGACGCGCGCCTCGATTGCGTGGCCGTTAAATTTGATCTGGTCCTGCGTCAACGGCAGCTTTTCGCCGAATGCCACGCGCAACTGCCACTCGACCAGATCCACGCCGGTGATGAGTTCGGTCACCGGATGCTCGACTTGAAGCCGCGTGTTCATCTCGATGAAAAATACGTCGCGGCCGTCCGACACGAATTCGATGGTGCCGGCGCCGACATAGTTCACCGCGCCCGCAGCCTTGCGCGCGGCGGCGCAGACAGCTTCGCGTCCTGCGGCATCGAGCGTCGGCGACGGCGCTTCCTCGATGACCTTCTGATGGCGGCGTTGCAGCGTACATTCGCGCTCGAACAGCGACAGCAGGTTGCCGTGGCTGTCGCCGATGATCTGCACTTCGATGTGACGCGGGTTCTGAACGAATTTCTCGATCAGCATGCGGTCGTCGCCGAACGCAGCCAGCGCTTCGCGCTTGGCGCTGACAATCGCTGCCGCCAGTTCACCCGCATTGCGGACCACGCGCATGCCGCGACCGCCGCCCCCGGCGGATGCCTTGGCCAGCACCGGAAAACCGATCTTGTCGGCAGCATCGGCCAGCGTTTTGTCGTCCTGAGCCTCGCCGTGATAGCCCGGCACCAGCGGCACGCCGGCTTTTTCCATCAAATGTTTGGAGCCGGACTTGGAGCCCATCGCCTCCATCATCTCGGCGGTGGGACCGACGAACACGATGCCTGCGTCCGCGCAGCGCCGTGCGAATTCGGCATTCTCCGACAGGAAACCGTAACCGGGATGAATAGCCTCAGCGCCGGTCTTCTGCGCTGCTTCAAGAATGCGATCGATGTTGAGATAGCTGTCGCGCGCGCGCGCCGGACCGAGCAGCACGGCATCGTCAGCCATCGCTACATGCAGCGCGTCGGCATCCGCTTCCGAATAGACTGCGACGGTACGCAGCCCCATCGCACGCGCGGTCCTGATGACGCGGCAGGCGATCTCGCCGCGATTGGCAATCAGCAATGTGCCGAACCGTCGGTACAGCGGGCTTGCTCCGGACTTGGTGGTTTTGGCGTTCATCGGATCAATTCCACGACGGTTTGCGCTTTTCAAGAAATGCCGTGAGACCCTCGCGAGCCTCCGGCTTTGCCCGCACATCGGCAATCAACTGCGCGGTCTCGATCATCAAGGCTTCATTGATTGGACGGCCAACGATATCGCCTGCGATCTTCTTCGCGATGGACCGCGCGCCGGGGGCCGCGGCCTTCAACTGCTTCAGAAGTTTCGCGATGCGCTCGTCCAGCGCATCGGGCTCGGCAACCTCGTGCAATAGCCCGATGCGCATTGCTTCATGGGCGTCGAACACTTCAGCGGTCTGGAAATATCGCCGCGCTGTGCGCTCGCCGATGGCGCGCAGCACATAAGGGCTGATCATGCCGGGCACGATGCCAAGGCGCACCTCGGACAGGCAAAACGTCGCCGCCGATGAACCGATGGTTATATCGCAGGCCGCGACCACGCCGACGCCGCCGCCATAGATCGGACCCTGCACGCGGCCGATGGTGGTCTGCGGCATCCGGTCGAGGGCAGCGAGCATCCGCACCAACGGCATCGCATCTTTGATATTTTCGTCGCGCGAATAAGTACCCGCCTTGCGCATCCAGTTGATATCCGCACCGGCGCAGAGGCTCTTGCCCTCGCCCGCAAGAACAACGGTGGCGATGGATTTATCCGCCGCTGTGGCCTCAAAAGCCGCATGAAGCTCGGCGATCAGCGCTTCGTTGAGCGCGTTGTTCAACTCCGGACGGTTCAGCGTAATGCGCGCCACGTCTTGATCGCGCTCGATACGAACCAGATCGGTCATCGTTACGGCCTGCATCACATTCTGAACACGCCGAAGCGTGTCGGCTCGGCAGGTGCATTGGCGGCGGCAGACAGACCGAGACCCAGCACGAGGCGCGTATCCGCCGGATCGATCACGCCATCATCCCACAGCCGGGCTGTGGCGTAGTACGGATGACCCTGGGTCTCGTACTGTTCCCTGATCGGAGCGCGGAACGCATCCTCTTCCTTCGCTGACCATGTGCCGCCCTTGGCCTCGATATTGTCGCGACGCAACTGGCTCAGGACCATCGACGCCTGCTCGCCGCCCATCACGGAAATGCGCGCGTTCGGCCACATCCAGAGAAATCGCGGGCTGTAGGCGCGGCCGCACATGCCGTAATTGCCCGCCCCGTATGAGCCGCCGATCACGACGGTGAATTTCGGCACCGATGCCGTGGCCACTGCGGTGACAAGCTTCGCGCCGTCGCGGGCGATGCCGCCGGCTTCGTATTTCTTGCCGACCATGAAGCCGGTGATGTTTTGCAGGAACAGCAGCGGAATGTTGCGCTGGCAGCAAAGCTCGATGAAATGCGCGCCCTTCAGCGAACTTTCGCTGAACAGGATTCCGTTGTTGGCGATAATGCCGACCGGATAGCCCCAGATATGCGCGAAGCCGCATATCAATGTCTGGCCATAGAGCTTCTTGAACTCCTCGAACTCGGAGCCGTCCACGATCCGCGCGATGATCTCGCGCACATCGAACGGCTTGCGGGCGTCGGCAGGCACCACGCCGTAGATTTCCTCGCGCTCGAACAGCGGATCGCGCGGCGCGCGCAATCCTGTGGCTGAGGATTTTGCGGGATTGAGATTGCCGACGATCCGCCGCGCGATGCCGATGGCATGGCTGTCGTTCTGCGCGTAGTGATCGGTTACGCCCGATTGCCGGCTGTGAACGTCCGCTCCGCCGAGTTCTTCCGCGGTCACCACTTCACCCGTTGCCGCCTTCACCAATGGCGGCCCGCCGAGGAAGATCGTGCCTTGGTTGCGCACGATGATGCTCTCATCCGACATCGCAGGCACGTAAGCGCCGCCGGCGGTGCACGAACCCATCACAATGGCGATCTGCGGAATGCCCTGCGCGGACATGTTCGCCTGATTGTAGAAGATGCGGCCGAAATGTTTTTCGTCGGGGAAAATCTCGTCCTGTTGCGGCAGGAATGCGCCGCCGGAATCCACCATATAGATGCATGGCAGATTGTTCTGCCGCGCGATGTCCTGCGCGCGCAGATGCTTCTTCACGGTCATCGGATAATAAGTGCCGCCCGTGATCGTGGCGTCGTTGGCGACGATGACGCATTCGCGCCCGGAGACGCGGCCGATGCCGGTGACGATGCTGGCGGAGTGGATTTCACCGCCATAGAGCCCAAAGGCGGCCAGCGGCGACAACTCGAGAAATGCCGTTCCCGGATCGATGAGGAGATCGACGCGCTCGCGCGCCAGCATTTTGCCGCGCGCCGCATGCTTGGCGCGCGATACCTCGCCGCCTCCCTCCGCGACCTGCGAAAGCCTGTCGCGCAGGTCTGCGACGAGCACGCGCATGGCCTCCGCGTTGCGGTTAAAATCAGATGATTTCGTATCGATACCGGATCGAAGAGCCATGGGCCGCTTGCCATTCCCTAAAGCTTATTTTTTATGGTGCGCCGCAACCTGTTACAGGAGGATTGCGCTGCAAGTTGTCATCGCAAACCATTCCAGCGCAACCACAACTTTTACAACTATATTGAAAGAAACTTGCGTGAGGCGCGACGGCCTTCATTACGGCAAGGGGATATCTTGAAATGTCCTTTTCGCGACATTTCTCGGGGTAATTTTTCTGGAGTCATGTCGCCTGCGCAAGGTCGTCGCCACCGACTGGGTGGCCGCCGCAAATCCCATTTACCCAGAGGATCTCAGTGCGTCGGGACTTCAGTGCGTCCGGGCTTCAGTGCGTCCAAGGCTCCGGGCGACGGAATGCGAAATTGTCCGCATAGGCCTTCACGCGCGGTTTCAGCTCCTTGGGCTCCAGCACCTGATAGGGAATGCCCTCGCGCTCGCAATAAGCGACGGCGTCGTCCCTGGTGTGGAAATGGAGGGTCACCTGCTGCTTCATGTCGCCGGAACTGGTCCACCCCATCAGCGGCTCGATCACGCGAGGCTGCTCGGGTTCGTAATCGAGCTGCCAGGCCTTGGTTTTTGCGGCTCCGGACTGCATGGCATTTTTGGCAGGTTTGAAGATACGTGCTGACATGAAACTAAGAGCCCTTGATCGATGGAGCGCGGCGCTCGATACTGAAAAGCGCGTGACTGATATAAGGACGGCAATCAAGATTCGGAGCGCTGGCCCCATTCGAGACTTTCCGCTGTAAATTCTGGTATATTCCCTTCGAAACGCCGTGACAATCTGGTCCCATCGGACCGGGCCACGACCGGCAAGTTTATTCGGCTGCATCACCCCGAACGGTATTCATGGACATCCAGGCAACCCTTCCCGAAAAAGGCCGCGACCTCCGGCTCGATTTTTTCCGCGGCATCGCGAACTGGTGGATTTTTCTCGACCATATTCCCTACAACGTCGTCAACTGGGCCACCCCCCGCAACTACGGCTTCAGCGACGCCGCCGATCTTTTCGTGTTCATTTCGGGCTACACCGCGTCGTTCGTTTACGCCAAGCTGATGCTGGACCGGGGCTTCATTGTCGGCTCCACCCGGTTGTGGAAGCGCGTCTGGCAACTTTACGTCGCGCACGTGATTCTGTTCGTGATCTATATCGCGGCGATCGGCTGGGTCGCGCTGCGCTATGCCGACCCCGACATTCTCAACGAATTCAACGTCGCCGGACTGGTCGAAAATCCGATCCAGACGCTTACGCAGGGGCTTTTGCTGCGCTTCAAGCCCGTCAATCTGGACGTGCTGCCGCTTTATATCATCCTGATGGGCTTTTTCCCGCCGGTGCTGTGGCTGATGCTGCGCAAGCCGGACCTGGTGATGCTGGCATCGCTTGTTCTGTATTTCGCAGCTCGCCATTTCGGCTGGAATTTCTCCGCCTATCCGACGGGCTCCTGGTACTTCAATCCTTATACGTGGCAGTTGCTGTTCGTGTTCGGCGCATGGTTCGCGCTCGGCGGCGCAACGGAGTCCCGGTCGGTGATCAAGTCGCAATGGCTGCTGATCGCCGGCACCGTGTATTTGGCTTTCGCGCTGGTGATGACGATGGCCGGCCGCTTTGAGGCGTTCGGGGCGTTGTTCCCGAAGTGGCTCTATGACGCCTTCAACCCCAACGACAAGACGTTCCTCGCGCCGTACCGCGTGCTGCATTTCGTGGTGATTGCGTTCTTCATCACGCGGTTCGTGCGCAAGGACTGGGAAGGTCTGGAGTGGAAGATTTTCGACCCGCTCATCAAGTGCGGTCAGCAATCGCTTCAGGTGTTCTGCGTTGGCATTTTCCTGTCCTTCGTCGCGCACTTCATCCTGATGCTGAGCTGGGGGACGTTCTGGGCGCAACTGGGCGTCAGCGTTGTCGGCATCGCGATCCTGACGGCCGTGGCCTATTACGGAAACTGGTCGAAGAAACAGGACAAGCCCTCGGCGCGCACAAAGCCGCCGGCCATGCAGGCATCGGGAGCGCCCGGCGCCTGATCCGGCAACGGAACCGGGCTGGATATATAAGTCGATTGGTGCCTGCGGCAGCCTTGCTGGCGCCACGCGAAGCGTGTATCGACTGGTTCCTCACGGGGTATAGCGTAGCCTGGTAGCGCGGCGGTTTTGGGTACCGCAGGTCGGAGGTTCGAATCCTCCTGCCCCGACCAAACCCTTATAAAATATGAGCTTTTCGTTCAACGCGCCCCGAACAGCGGATGCGCCACGCGATCGCCCGGCGCGATGCCGTACTTCTTGGCCGTCCCGCCAATCACCTCAAGCACACCCTTGGCCAGACCACCCGAGGAAATGATCTTCTCGGAATGCGGCTCAGTGTTTTCCGCGATCCGAAGAATGCGGCCATCGCTCCGAATGAAAATCATGTCGAGCGGTATGAAGGTGTTCTTCATCCACATCGACACCTGCTTCTCCGGAGAAAAATCGAACAGCATGCCCCGCCCTTCGGCCAGTTCCTTGCGGTACATCAGGCCGGTCGCGCGCTCCTGTTCGGTCTTGGCAACCTCGACCGCAAAAACCTGCACGCCCGACCTGGTGACGATTTCGAGCGACTGGACGTCCGCTGCACCCGCGCCGGTTCCCGCGACCGTCAGAAACGCGCACAGCGCTGCTGCAAACACCTGAAAACGCCGAGGCAGCCCGCGAGGAGCGCGCGCAAATATCGTCGAAAAACAGAAATTCATGATCCAACCATCGCGCCGGAGTTCAGTTTCCGCGCACCCTAGCGCGGCGAATGCGGCGAACACCAGATGCCGGTCGAAGGGACCGCTTTCGATCACGGGGATTTGGTTCGGGCTGACGGGCCGAAGCCGGCACGCCGAACAGCAACGGGCGGGTGCCAACGTGGCGCGCGCCCTGCGGCATGCAGCTGTTTGGCTTAGTGCGAAGAAAGTCTCTTAGTGCGAAGAAAGTCCTGGTGCCCCGGTCTCCGGCTGGATCTCGGCGGCCATCATGCCCTTGGAACCCGGTCCGAACCGTACCAGCACGTACTGTCCCGGACGAAGCTCGGTCATGCCGTAGCGACGCAAGGTTTCCATATGGACGAAAATATCCGGGGTGCCTTCCCCGCAGCTCAGAAAACCAAAACCACGGAGCCGGTTAAACCATTTGACCTGCGCGCGTTCGAGACCGCTCGTCGGCGTGACATTCACGTGCGTCCGTGGCGGCAACATTTGCGCCGGATGGATCGCGGTGGACTCGTCCATCGAGACGATGCGGAAGGCCTGATATCCCTTTTGCCGCTGAACGCACTCGCAAATCAGCCGCGCGCCCTCATAAGCCGTCTGATATCCGTCGCGCCGAAGCACCGTGACATGCAGCAATACATCCGGCCAGCCATTGTCCGGCACAATGAATCCGTAGCCCTTCGAGGCATCGAACCATTTGATGACACCGGAGATTTCGACGAGGTTTGCGGCGGCACCATCGGCAGCAGCAAAAGGATCGGCGGCCAAATTCCGCTCGACGGTGCTGGCAAGCTCCGCCGGTGTCAACCTGTCCGAGTTCGTTCCGACTGACATCGAACCGCCTGCCCTCTTTGACTCAAACCCGTCCGAACCCATGACCCCCGGACCTCAAACCAAATACGTCAGCCACCTGCGTGACGACGTTCCTTCAGCGTTGCTCATCATGAGGACTCAGGATGATACGACGCGAATCTCTCGATTCGACGATAACACTCCGGAACAGGCCCGAAAGACAAAAAAGAAATCAGCGACGACCTATGAACAACCTTGAACAGGAACGAATCAATTGAGCAGGCTCAATTGCCCACAAACGGTCCAAGGGTTTCGCCGATGTCGTAACGGATCACGAGATCGGCGATGTCGTCCTGGTCGGTCGGCTCGTTGTTGATAATCACCAGCTTCGCACCGGAATTTTGCGCAAGCGCCGGAAATCCCGCAGCAGGCCAGACGACCAGTGACGATCCGATCGCCAGAAACAGATCGCAGTGCTGTGCGAGTTCCGTGGCACGGCGCATCTCATCTTCCGGCATCGCCTGCCCGAACGAGATCGTCGCCGATTTCACCGGCTCGCCGCAGGCCGTGCACGATGGCGCAACGCCGGCCTCATCGAAACGCTGCCGGACCCACGCAATCTCGTAGCGCGTTCCGCACCCGATGCATCGCGCGTAAGTGGTATTGCCGTGCAGTTCGACGACGTGATCGGCGGCGAAACCCGACATCTGGTGCAGATTGTCGATATTCTGCGTGACGATGGCCGGAATCTTTCCGGCCTTGTAAAGCGATGCGAGAGCGCGGTGGCCGCGTCCGGGCTTTGCGGCGGCGAAACTCGGCTCCATCGCAAAGCGGCGGCGCCATGCCTCATCCCGCGCGTCCTGACTGGCCACAAATTCGCCGAACGGGATGGGCCGGTTGCGAGTCCACAATCCGCCAGGCGACCGAAAATCCGGGATGCCGCATTCCGTCGATATCCCCGCGCCGGTGAACGGCACGATGGTTTTCGCCTCAGCGATCATGTCGCCGAGCATCTCAATCCCACTGCGAAGATCAGACGCAATCATTCAACGATCCCGACCTTCGACACAGGATAACGGGCGAGAGCCACAAACGACAATGGGGGCCAGCGGCCCCCAAGTATTTCATGTAGTCTAGGTGCGCGATATATTCGATCCACACAGCAATGATAAAATCGCTAGGCCGCCTTGATGGCCTGAGCCTGAGGCTTCAACGCTTCCTTGACGTCCTTCATATCTTTCTTGGGTGCAATCGCCTTGGCTTTCTTGCCAAACAACGCAAGCTTTTCCATTTCGGCCACAAGTTCGCGCTGACGCGCGGCAACCTTGTCGGCTAGCTTTTCCGTCGCCTGATCGCGGAACTTCGCCAGCTCTTCAATCGACATTGCGTCCAAATCTACTTTTTGCATGATCTTCTCCGTTAAGATTTACGGAGGTACCAAGAACACTTGCAGCCCGCTAGGCGGGCAAGTTTCTTATCCACTGTCATGC
>JAZKGC010000082.1:4689-6597 GCA_040386115.1 Pseudomonadota bacterium | reverse complement strand
TTGCTGATAACCAGTGCGCGATTGCTCGCCGCCTTATCCAATAGCCGCAAGGACAAAGAACCATGCGTTACCTCCACACCATGCTGCGCGTCCGTAACCTCGACGTCGCCATGAAATTCTATCGCGATGCGCTGGGCCTGAAGGAGGTACGCCGCACAGAAAGTGAAAAAGGCCGATTCACGCTGGTGTTTTTGTGCGCGGACGAAGACGAGACGCTTCTGAAGCAGGTCAAGGGGCGCGGCGCTCCGCTGGTTGAACTCACATACAACTGGGACGAAGAAACCTACGGCGAAGATCGACATTTTGGGCACCTCGCCTATGAGGTTGACGATATCTACGCGACCTGCGATCGCCTGAGGAAGCTTGGCATCACCATCAATCGACCGCCGCGCGACGGCCAGATGGCTTTCATTCGCTCACCGGATCTTCATTCCATCGAGCTTCTGCAAAAGGGCGATGCGCTCGCTCCCCAGGAGCCGTGGACCTCAATGCCAAATACCGGACACTGGTAGAGCAAGCATATCGTCCGCACGACGCTCGCACCCGCTTTGTTTTTTGACGGGAACAAGAAGCGTCGCCTGACGTTCTTGTTGTCATCGAGGACGAAATGGAGGCGAACATGGGACGCGGACTTTTGCTGTGGTTGGTAGGTGTGCCTATTCCGGTGATTATTCTTCTCTGGCTCTTTTTCGGCAGATAAGCTGAGTGAAAGCCAAAGCCCCGCGTGAGCGGGGCTTTCGTTTTTTTGGAGAGTTAACGACGGGCGCGGGCTCACGGCTTTCTGCAATCCGCCGTCGCCTCGACCAGTTTCACGAGCTTGTTGTCGGCGGCCATGAGAATGCACATTTCAACCTGCTTGCCGCCCGGCACCGGCTTCACGCAGATGATTTGCGGATTGTCGTCATAAACGGCGGTCGAGAATTTGCAGCTCGCCTGACATGAGGCCTCGTACTTGAATGGATTGGTGAGCATCACGCTGGCGGACTTTTCACCGGGCAAGATCGTGCAGGTGATTGGCACCGGCTCGGCGCGTAAACCGGCCGGCAGGCATCCGACAAGCATCAGGACAAAAATCGTTAGGACGCACGTGCGCTGCATGGGCCAACCGCCGCTGTTTTGACGGCGGCACGGTATCAAGCGGGTCTCGCCAAGGCGAGGATTACGGCACTCCCGAGTTGCAAAAACCCGCAATCTCTGTTCGATATCTGGATCGTGTGTCGTCGGGACGGGCATCGTGAACAACATCTTCAATACATTTCTGCTGGTGTATGCAGCGCTGTTTCCGATCGTCAATCCGGTTGGCAGCGCACCTTTGTTCCTGCGCCTGACCAGAGGACGCAGCGACGCCGACCGCAGCGCTCTCGCCCAAGGCGTCGCGCGCAACAGTTTCTTTCTGCTGCTCGGATCGCTGTTCATAGGTTCTCACGTCCTCGAGTTTTTCGGCATCACCCTGCCCGTCGTCCGCGTCGCCGGCGGCCTTGTGCTGGCGGCATTTGGATGGCGGCTGCTCCATGCCCCGGAGGAGCCCGAAGACGATCGCAAAAAGGTCAGCAACACCGCTGGACCCACCGTCGATGCGTTTTATCCGCTGACCATGCCGTTGACGGTCGGACCCGGCTCCATTTCCGTTGCAGTGACCCTGGGCAGCCAGCGGCCGACGGGGACGTCCGACATCAGCCAGCTTGCTATTCTGGGCGGCGCGGCCGTCGCCGGGCTCGCTGCCATCGCGATCACGGTTTTCGTCTGCTATCGCTTCGCCGACCGGATCATCAAGGTACTCGGCCCGCGCGGAACGGACGTCATGATGCGCCTTTCGGCGTTCATCCTGTTTTGCATCGGCGTGCAGATCATCTGGAACGGCGTGAGCGCCCTGATCGGCCGGGCCTGACACGCGCTTGCGGCCAGCCC
>JAZKGC010000082.1:0-4589 GCA_040386115.1 Pseudomonadota bacterium | reverse complement strand
AGTTCGCCCGCGTTCTCTTATCCGAGCCGGCTCGAACGGGAGCTTCAGCAAAAATTCTCCGGCAGCACGATTTCGGTCATCAACCTTGGCGTCAATGGCCAGGAGGTCGGCGACATGATCTCCCGGATGGACTCCATTCTTGCGCTGAAGCCCGACCTGGTGATCTGGCAACTCGGCACCAATACGGTGCTGCGCGACGGCGATATCCCGGCCACGGGCAAACTGCTGCAAACCGGAATTACCCGGATCAAGAACAGCGGCGCAGACGTGCTTCTCATCGACCCGCAATTTGCGCCCCGCGTCAATGCGAAGCCAGCCGTGAATGACATGGTTCAGATGATCGGCCAGACAGCGAAGCGAACGCATGTGCCGCTGTTCAGGCGCTATGTGGCGATGCGGCACTGGCATGAAGATCAGGCAATCGCCTTCGACCGCTTTATTATCGCAGACGGGCTGCACATGAACGACTGGGGTTATGCGTGTTTCGCGCGGCTTCTCGCCGAGAATATCGCAGCCACAGTCGGCCGCTCGCGCGCGGTCGCGGGCGTGAAGCCGCAGCAATAGCGTCTGCGAGTCCGGCCCTAGCGCCGGATCAAACGCGATCGACCCGCAGAAACAAAGCCCAAACCAGTGCGATTGCGGCTGCATAAAGCAGCCATTGCGGGTTTTGGCAAAACGTGTCGCCATAGGTGCAGAGCGGCCTTGTCCAGGACGGCGCGTTTCGATTGCTTGCAAAATAGAAAAGCCCAGATCCCGCAAGCAATCCGAATGCAACAAAGAACATGTCGTTCTCCTGCCCTGCAATTAATCAGATCGGGGTCAAGTCCAAATTCTTCCCCGCGTCAGCCCTCGCATCATGGATGGATTTGGACGGCGAGTCAGGCTCTGACTATCATCATACACCAGCTATCGGCCCAAATCGCTATCGTTCATTTCGCGTTGGGTGTACCGTTTCATAATAATCTGCCTTCACACGCCTTGCGGCATTCATAATTCAAAAAGGAATTTGCGATGGATCCCGTACTCACGTTTTTGCTCATTCTGGTTATTGGGATTGCTGTCGGCTTGTTGATGTATCGTTACGCGGGCACGAGCTGGATCACGCAACTCACCGGCACCCGGCGAGGACATCTGACCAGCGCACTCATCGGCATCGCCGGATCGTTCACCGGCTATCACATTGCAACAATTGCCGGCGCTCGGGGCGCAGGCGTCGCACTCATCGTTGCCGCGCTTGGCGCCGCTTTGATCGTCTGGGGCTGGCGGACCGTAAAGATCTAGGAGTTCTCTTGCCGCGCCACGGGGACCGGCGGCAGCTGCAAATTCGCCTGTGATAGTATTCGCCTTGCGGATGACGCATATCGCTCGTAGCGGCTGAGACCTTCGCGGACCCGGCCTGCCACAGAAAGCTGTATGACACATTCACACGATCACGCACACGATCACGCGCACAATCAGGCCGGCCACGCTCACAAGGATCATGCCCACGGACACGGCGGGCACGTTCATGCGCCTGCGCAATTCGGAACCGCCTTTGCAATCGGAATTGCGCTCAACACCGCGTTTGTGATCGTCGAAGCGATCTTTGGCTATGCGAGCAATTCGACCGCGCTGATCGCCGATGCAGGCCATAACCTGTCGGACGTGCTGGGACTTGTGGTGGCATGGATCGCCGTCGTCCTGTCGAAGCGGCCGCCATCCGCGCGATTCACCTATGGCCTGCGCGGCTCGTCCATTCTGGCGGCGCTGTTCAATGCGGTTTTTCTGCTGGTCGCCGTGGGCGCAATCGGCTGGGAAGCAATCCATCGCTTGTTCAATCCCGAACCCGTCGCTGAAATAACGGTGATGATCGTCGCCACCGTCGGCATCGCCATCAACGGCTTTACGGCATGGCTGTTCGCCTCCGGCCGCAAGGGCGATCTCAATATCCGGGGCGCGTACCTGCATATGATTGCCGATGCCGCGGTCTCCGCGGGCGTCGTCATCGCAGCAATACTCATCATGTTCACCGGCTGGTTTTGGCTCGACGCAGCGACCAGCCTGCTGATCGTTGCGGTCATCGTGTGGGGCACATGGGGGCTTCTGCGCGAAAGCACGGCGATGTCACTTGGCGCTGTGCCGCCTTCGATCGATCCGGTAGCTGTCCGAAGTTACCTTGAACAATGTTCGGGCGTGACGGCGGTTCACGATCTGCACATCTGGCCCATGAGCACCACGGAGGTCGTGCTCACCTGTCACCTCGTCATCCCGTCGGGATCGCCGGGCGATGCGTTTCTGTTCCAGATTGCCGACCATCTGAACGACAAATTCGGTATCCAGCACACGACCATCCAGATCGAAACCGATCCCAATTCCGCGTGCGCGCTGGCCCCCGAACAGGTTGTTTGACGGTCGAAATGAATCGAGTCGCCTCAGTCCGCGCCGAGATACGCGGCCTTGACCTTGGGGTCTGACAACAGTGTCGCGCCGTCGCCTTCAAAAGCGACGCGGCCCGTCTCCAGCACATAGCCGCGATCCGCGATCTCAAGAGCGGCACTTGCGTTCTGCTCGACGAGAAGAACCGTGACGCCATCCGTCCGGAGGGACACAATGGCCGCCAGTATCTGATCGACTAGTGTTGGCGACAAACCAAGCGAAGGCTCATCCAGCAGAAGCAGCTTGGGCTTCCCCATCAACGCGCGCCCGATCGCCAGCATCTGCTGCTGCCCGCCGGACAATCCCCCGGCAAGATGACGCCGCTTTTCACCGAGGATGGGAAACATCTCGAAGACGCGGTCTCGGTCGCTGTAAATATCCTTGTCGCGCCGCATATAGGCACCAAGGCGAAGATTGTCCTCGACACTCAGCGGCCCGAACACCTGTCGGCCCTCCGGCGATTGCGTCATGCCACGCTCGACCCGACGATGTGGCGGCAGGCGATCGATGCGCTCGCCAAAGAAACGGATCTCGCCGGCGGAGACCGCCTGCACGCCTGACAGCGCGCGCAGAAGGGTCGTTTTCCCAGCGCCATTCGATCCGATCAGCGCCACGACCTCGCCCGCACGCACCGCAAGGCTCACGCCATGCAGCACCTCGATCCGGCCATAGGCGCTATGGAGATTCGAGACTTCAAGCACGCCCAGCCTCCCGCGCCCCGTGTTTGCCGAGATAGGCTTCCAGAACGGCCGGATTGTCACGTACTTCGCGCGGCGCACCTTCCGCAATCGGCTTGCCCCGGTTCAAGACAAGAATCCGGTCGGATATTTTCATGACGAGCTTCATGTCGTGTTCGACGAGAACGACCGCGATGCCCCTGGCGGCGACGCGGCGAACCAGTTCATCGATCTCCGCGGTTTCAACCGCGTTGCATCCGGCGGCGGGTTCATCGAGCAGCAGCACGCGCGGCTCTGCCGCAAGTGCGCGCGCGATTTCAAGGCGCTTGCAAGCGCCATAGGACAGCGATCCGGCAATGGCGTCCGCATGGCCGCGCAATCCGACATCGTCAAGCAGCGCAAGTGCTGCCTCCCGCGTCTCATTGTTCTGGCGCGTCACCGATGGCAGCCTGAAAAGGTCAGCGAACAGATTGCAGCGCTCGCGCAAGTGACGGCCGACCATGACATTCTCGGCTGCGGTCATACGCTGAAATATCTGCAGGTTCTGAAACGTGCGAGACAAACCACGGGTCGCGAGCTTGTCGGGCGTCAGCCCGGTCACATCCTCGCCGGAGAGTTCGACCCGGCCCTGATCTTTCTCGTACACACCCGAGACGACGTTGAAGAGCGTCGTCTTTCCGGCGCCGTTGGGGCCGATGATCGACAGGATCTGGCCCTCATTGACGGAGAAGCTGACCCCATCGACGGCCTTCACGCCGCCGAACGAAATTCCGATGTCTCTGGCTGCCAGAATCGTCATGCCCGCAGCTTCCTCGACAGCAGCCGGGACAATGTCGGGACAATGCCGTCGCGCATGAAGATCATCGAGACGATGATGATGAATCCCAGAAGAAGATGCTCGTACTCCTGAAACACCGTCAGGACTTGCGGCAGCGTGATGAGCACAGCGGCACCGACGATGCTGCCGACGACCGAGCCGAGCCCGCCGAGCACCACCATGGTCACCATTTCAACCGAATGCAGAAATCCCGCCTGATCGGGATTGATGAAGCCGTTCATCATCGCAAGAACGGATCCCGCCAGCGACGCATAAACCGCCGCTATCACGAACGCTTGCAGCTTGAAGCGGGCGACATCGATGCCGGCAACTCGTGCGGCGACCTCACTGTCGTGAAGCGCGCGAAAGGCACGGCCGGTGGGCGTGTCGTTCAGATTGAGGGCGATCCACGTCCCGAAAAAAAGGAGCCCTCCCGTGATCCAGTACCATGTGTAGGAACCGCTGGCGCGCCAGTCGAACAGCGTGAGCTTTGCGACCGGCATGCCATCCGGCCCGCCGGTCCAGCGGCTCTCGGTCGTAATAACGAGCGCGACGAGCACGCCGAAGCCAAGCGTTGCAATGGCGAGATAGTGCCCCTTCAGCTTCAAGATCGGACGGCCGACAAGATAAGCGATCGACGCCGAGATGAGGCTTCCAATCAAAAGTGCAGCCCATGACGG
>JAZKGC010000081.1:0-15458 GCA_040386115.1 Pseudomonadota bacterium | reverse complement strand
AAAAGACCTACGCAGCCGGCCGCATTCCCGGCGGCTACTTCAAGCGCGAAGGCCGTCCGACCGAAAAGGAAACGCTGGTTTCCCGCCTGATCGACCGCCCGATCCGTCCGCTGTTCGCCGACGGCTGGCGCAACGAAACCCAGGTCATCGTCACCGTGCTGTCGCACGACATGGAGAACGACCCCGACATTCTGGCGCTGGTCGCCTCGTCGGCAGCGCTGACCATTTCCGGCGCGCCCTTCATGGGCCCGATCGGTGCGGCCCGCGTCGGCTTCATCAACGACGAATACGTTCTCAACCCGACGCTCGATGAGATGGCCGACACCAATCTCGATCTCGTCGTTGCCGGCACCGGCGACGCCGTGCTGATGGTCGAGTCGGAAGCCAAGGAACTCAACGAAGACGTGATGCTCGGCGCGGTGATGTTCGGTCATCGCCACTTCCAGCCGGTGATCCAGGCGATCATCGAACTGGCTGAAAAGGCCGCCAAGGAGCCGCGCGAAGTCAAGACCGAGGACAACAGCGCGATCGACACTGAAATGCGCGGCATCGGCGAAGCCGAATTGCGCACCGCCTACGCCATTCCGATCAAGCAGGATCGCTATGCGGCGGTTGGCGCGGTGAAGAAGAAGGTCATGGACCATTTCTTCCCCGAAGGTCAGGAGCCGAAGTTCGACAAGCTGCGCGTCGGCGGCGTGTTCAAGGCGCTTGAGGCGAACGTGGTTCGCAACAACATCCTGGACACCGGCAAGCGCATCGACGGCCGCGATAAAAGCACCGTTCGTCCGATCGTCTGCGAGGTCGGCGTGCTGCCGCGCGCCCACGGTTCGGCGCTGTTTACGCGCGGCGAAACGCAGGCGCTGGTGGTCACCACCCTCGGCACCGGCGAAGACGAGCAATACATCGACTCGCTGTCAGGAACCTACAAAGAGCGCTTCCTGCTGCACTACAACTTTCCTCCCTACTCGGTCGGCGAAACCGGCCGTCTCGGCGGCACCAAGCGTCGCGAAATCGGCCACGGCAAGCTCGCCTGGCGCGCGCTTCGTCCGGTTCTCCCGGCGGCGCACGAGTTCCCGTACACGCTGCGCGTGGTCTCGGAGATCACCGAGTCCAACGGTTCGTCTTCGATGGCTTCGGTCTGCGGTGCATCGCTCGCACTGATGGATGCCGGCGTGCCATTGAAGCGTCCGACGGCGGGCATCGCGATGGGCCTCATTCTCGAGGGCAAGAAGTTTGCGGTTCTCTCCGACATTCTCGGCGACGAGGATCATCTCGGCGACATGGACTTCAAGGTGGCGGGTACCGAGACAGGTATCACGTCGCTGCAGATGGACATCAAGATCGCCGGCATCACCGAGGAGATCATGAAGATCGCGCTCGCCCAGGCAAAGGACGGACGCATCCACATTCTCGGCGAAATGGCGAAGGCATTGACCGATGCCCGCGCCGAGTTGGGCGAACATGCACCGCGCATCGAAGTGCTGCAGATCCCGACCGACAAGATCCGCGACGTGATCGGCACCGGCGGCAAGATCATCCGCGAAATCGTCGAGAAGACCGGCGCCAAAATCAACATCGAGGACGACGGCACCGTGAAGGTGGCTTCTGCGAATGGCGAGTCCATCCGCGCTGCGATCAAGTGGATCAAGTCGATCACCTCCGATCCGGAAGTCGGCCAGATCTATGACGGCACCATCGTCAAGGTGATGGAGTTCGGCGCGTTCGTGAACTTCTTCGGCCCCAAGGATGGCCTCGTTCACATCAGCCAGCTCGCCGCCAACCGCGTGCAGAAGACCTCCGACGTCGTCAAGGAAGGCGACAAGGTCAAGGTCAAGCTGCTCGGCCTCGACGACCGCGGCAAGGTTCGCCTGTCGATGAAGGTGGTCGATCAGGAAACCGGCGAAGACCTCGAAGGCAAGCAGAAAGCCGAAGGCGTCTCCGCAGCGGAGTAATTTCGCACATCGAGATTTGGGAAAGGGCGGCTTTTCAGCCGCCCTTTTTTATTGCGCGGAGATAACGCCGGCTCCGGGCTTTACAGTATCAGTTGCGACCTGATCGCAAGAACGCCGTCTCCCGCAGCGCATCACGTTTGCTGCGACAAAACTATCCTATGAAACAACATCGCGTTGGTGGCGTAGTTAGTTCGGGGCCAAATTTTAGTTGGAGACCGGGTCCGCCAATTTGGCCTTGTCTTCTGTCTGCCGCCGACCGACCGGATTTTCTGAAGCACCATCGTCAACTGAACCCAGGAGAAATCTCATGTCATCGATCTCTCGCCGTCATCTCGTCGCCGCAGCCGCTGGTGTCGCCGCGCTCGCCGCCGCACCTCGCGCGGTTTTCGCTCAGGCAGCACCTGCGCCTGCCGCCGCCCCCGCTGCCGCTCCGGCAGCAGTTGGCCCGTTCATTTTGCCGCCGCTGACCTACGCCACGAATGTGCTCGAGCCACATATCGACGCCAAGACCATGGAAATCCACCATGACCGGCATCATCAGGCATTCATCACCAACCTGAACAATCTCGCCAAGACCAACTCACAGCTCGGCTCGACGCCGGTTCAGAACATTCTGGGCAACCTCAACGCGCTGAACGACGACATCAAGTTCGCCGTGCGCAATAATCTCGGCGGACACGCCAATCACACCATGTTCTGGGAGATCATGGGACCGAACGGCGGCAAGCCCGAGGGTGAAGTGCTGGCCGCGATCGACAAGGATCTCGGCGGCATGGAAAAATTCCAGACCGACTTCAACGCAGCCGGCTTGCGGCAGTTCGGCTCGGGCTGGGTGTTCGTCACGGTGGCCAAGGACGGCAAGCTCGCCATCGAGACCCGCCCCAATCAGGACAATCCGATGATGGACGGCAAGCGCGCGCTGCTCGGCAACGACGTGTGGGAACACGCCTACTATCTCAACTACCAGAACCGCCGCGCCGACTATCTCAAGGCATGGTGGAACACGGTGAACTGGGCGAAGATTTCCGAGCGCTATGCAACCGCGAAGGCCGGCACGCTCGGCGTCTGACGCGTTATATCCCGGCGAAGAACACAACAAAAAAAGGGCGGCCATCTGGCCGCCCTTCCGATTTCAACGCGCGATTCCGCATCAATCTTCCTGCAGCCACTTGCCGATCAGGCCGCCGATAATTCCGCCGACGATCGGCGCGACCCAGAACAGCCACAGCGAACCCATCGCCTCGGTGCCGCCGAAGATCGCGGTCGCCGTCGAGCGCGCAGGATTGAGCGAGGCGTTGCTGACCGGGATCGACACCAGATGGAAGAAGGTCAGCGAGAGACCGATGGCGATGGGCGCGAAGCCGGCTGGCGCACGCTTCGACGTCGCTCCCACAATCACGATCAGAAACAGCGCGGTGATGACAACTTCGGTGACCAGCACCTGCGCCAGCGGGAAGTGACCCGCGCCGCCATAGACGTTCGAAACGGCCAGAAAGCTGTTCCACTTTCCGCTGGCGGGCGCGCCGGCCAGCACGAAGTAAAAGATTGCGGCCGCGGCAGCGCCGCCGAGTACCTGGGCAATGATGTAGGGCAGCGCGCGGCCGGCTGGAAAGCGGCCTGCTGCAACCAGTCCAGCCGTGACGGCAGGATTGAAATGCCCGCCCGAGATGTGGCCGACGGCAAACGCCATCGCCAGCACCGCCGCTCCAATGGACAGCGCGACTGTGATAAGTCCCGCGCTCGGCGCGGAAAACAATGCCGCGCCGACGACCGATGTGACCAGCGCGAACGTGCCGATAAATTCTGCTCCAAGTTCTCGTGACATCGTAAAACCCCCGGCTTGAAGCCCACCCACGCGGCGGGCAATTGTTCCATCGTACCACTGGATACCGTCGCCAGAACATGTCTGGGCAGGTTCTCAACAGACGCGCGCTTTGGTTATGGAGCGCATTTGAAGATAATTATCTCGCTGTTTCGTAACGAATTCTGATAGTTGCGCACGATGTCATGACATCCACACCGGGATGTTGTTGATTCATGTCAGCCCTGCGCGCAAATACTCCCACCGCTGGAAATCACACCGATGATGAAACTCTACTGGTCGCCGCGCTCGCGCTCGTTCTCGTGTCTCTGGCTGATGGAAGAAACCGGGCGGCCGTATGAGCGCGTGCTGACTGACATCACCACCGGCGCGAACAAGACCCCTGAATTCCTTGCGATCAATCCGATGGGCAAGGTGCCTGCGTTAAAGGACGGCGACACGACGCTCGCAGAGGCCGCGGCGATCAGCGCCTATGTCGCGGAACGCTTTCCGGAAGCGGGACTTGCGCCGCTCCCCGGCGACCCGCTGCGCGCGAAGTATCTTCAGTGGCTGTTCTTTGCGCCGAGTTGCATCGAACCGGCCCTGATCCAGCTTTTCACCAAGATCGAAGTCCCCGCCAGCACAGCCGCGTGGGGCAGCGCCACGCAAGTGTTCGATGTGCTCGATGCGGCGCTCGAAAAAGGACCGTTCCTGCTTGGCGACAGTTTCTCCGCCGCCGATATCATGGTCGGGTCGGGACTGAACTTTGCGGTGAAAGTTTTCAACATGGTGCCGGCGCGGCCGTCGTTCGATCGCTACATCGCGGCCTGCTCCGCGCGGCCGGCATTCCAGCGCGCGTCCGTGATCGCGGCGGGGTGAGCCGCGACTACGCTTCGCCGGACGCTTTCAATGCATCGGGATGCGGCATCGAAATGATGTTGTAACCGGAATCGACGAAGTGAACCTCGCCGGTCACGCCGCCCGACAGATCGGACAGAAAATAAAGCGCCGTGCCGCCGAGTTCCTCGAGCGTAACGCCGCGACCGAGCGGCGAATGCTTCTGCTGAAATGCGAACATGGCGCGCGCATCGCCGATGCCGGATCCAGCCAGCGTGCGGATCGGCCCCGCCGAAATGGCATTGACGCGAATGCCCGCACGTCCGAAATCCGCGGCCAGATAGCGCACCGAGGCTTCGAGCGCGGCCTTGGCAACGCCCATGACGTTGTAGTTCGGCATCACGCGCGTCGCGCCGCCGAAGGTCAAGGTCACGATCGATCCGCCGTTCGGCATCATTTCCGAGGCGCGCTTCGCGACCTCGGTGAACGAAAAACAGGAGATCACCATGGTGCGGGAGAAATTTTCGCGCGTGGTGTCGGCGTAACGGCCCTTCAGTTCGTTCTTGTCGGAGAAGCCGATGGCGTGAACCAGAAAGTCCAGCGTGCCCCACTTCGCCTTGAGCGCGGCGAAAGTCTCATCGACCGATTTGATGTCCTCGACATCGCAAGGCAGCACGACATCCGCGCCGAGCGATTGCGCCAGCGGCTTGACGCGCTTGCCGAGCGCCTCGCCCTGATAGGTGAAGGCAAGCTCCGCGCCCTGCGCTGCAAGGGTTTTCGCGATACCCCAGGCGATCGAATGGTCGTTGGCGACACCCATGATGAGCCCGCGCTTGCCTTGCATCAGTGATTGCATGTCCGGAACTTTCTCTTTCATCACGCCCGGCTTATGCCGGATATCCACGGTTTGCGCGTCAATCACCAAGACGTGGATTGCGCAAAGACTTGGATTGCCGGGACAGGCCCGGCCATGACAGTCATTTCACAGATCAAACCAAAAAATAAATCTCACGCCTCAAGCCGCTTGAACACCAGCGTCGCATTGGTGCCGCCGAATCCGAACGAGTTCGACAGCACCGTGCCAAGCTTGGCATTGTCGATGCGCTTGCGCACGATCGGCATGTCCGCGAATGCCGGATCAAGCTCGGTGATGTTGGCGCTCTCGCAAATGAAGCCGTTGTTCATCATCAGCAGCGAATAGATCGATTCGTGGACGCCGGTGGCACCCTGCGAATGCCCGGTCAGCGATTTCGTCGCCGAAATCGGCGGGCACTTGTCGCCCGATCCGAACACGGCGCGAATGGCCTCGATCTCCTTGAGATCGCCAACTTCCGTCGAGGTTGCGTGCGGATTGATGTAATCGATCTTTGGCCCCACGCCGGCGATCGCCATGCGCATGCAGCGCGCGGCACCCTCGCCGGACGGCGCAACCATATCGACGCCATCCGCAGTGGCGCCATAGCCCACGATCTCGGCGTAAATTTTCGCGCCGCGCGCCTTGGCATGCTCCAGCTCTTCCAGCACGAGAACGCCCGCGCCCGCCGAGATGACGAAGCCGTCGCGATCCTTGTCGTAGGCGCGCGATGCGACCGCGGGCGTGTCGTTGTATTTCGACGACAATGCGCCCATGGCGTCGAACAGAACCGTGAGAGTCCAGTCCAGTTCCTCGCAGCCGCCTGCGAACATCAGATCCTGCTTGCCCCACTGGATCATCTCATAGGCGTTGCCGACGCAGTGGTTGGAGGTCGCGCAGGCCGAAGAGATCGAGTAGTTCACGCCCTTGATCTTGAACCAGGTCGCGAGCGTCGCGGACGGCGACGACGACATCGCCTTTGGCACCGCGAACGGACCGACGCGCTTTGGCCCCTTGGTGCGCGTGATGTCGGCGGCTTCGACGATGGTGCGGGTCGATGGGCCGCCGGAGCCCATGATGATGCCGGTGCGCTCGTTGGAAATATCCGACGGCTCCAGCCCGGCATCGCGGATGGCCTGCTCCATCGCGACATGATTCCACGCCGCACCCTCGCCCAGAAATCTCATGGCGCGACGGTCAACGACCTCCGAGGCATTGAGCGTCGGCGCGCCGTGAACGTGCGAGCGGAATCCAAGCTTTGCGTATTCCGCCGAACCCGAAATACCCGACTTTGCCTCATAGAGACTCGCAAGCACCTCCTGAGTGTTGTTTCCGATGGACGAGACAATGCCCATCCCCGTAACGACAACCCGCCTCATGACCGCCTCGCCTTTGTTGTTGCGCTTTGAGTTGTTGCGCCCTGATTGCCCGCCGCCAACCCGAAGGATCGGCGAATTCGTCCGCTCATTCCGTGTGAGCTCAAGCAATCCTGCATCACGTTCCCGGCTGCAATGCGGCGTCCTGCTTGAACAATCCGACTTTCAGATCCTTGGCGCGATAGATAATCTCGTCGTCCGATGAAAGCCATCCGTCGGCTATGCCAAGCACCAGCTTCGAACGCATCACCCGCTTGATGTCGATGTTGTACACGACCTTGGTGACATTCGGCAGAACCTGCCCGGCCAATTTCAGTTCGCCAAGGCCGAGCGCCCGGCCGCGGCCCGCCCCCCCCGTCCAGCCGAGGAAAAAGCCCACCATCTGCCACAGCGCATCGAGCCCGAGGCAGCCGGGCATCACCGGATCGCCCTTGAAGTGACAGCCGAAAAACCAGAGATCGGATTTTACATCGAGCTCGGCGCGAATCAGACCCTTGCCATACTCGCCGCCGGTTTCGTTGATCTCGGTGATCCGGTCGAACATCAGCATCGGTGGCAGCGGCAATTGGGCGTTGCCCGCCCCGAATAGCTCACCCCGGCCACAGGCCAGCAGCTCTTCGTAAGTGTAGCTGTTCTGGCGATCATTCATGTGTGTACCTTTTTTGAAACATGGGCGTGGCCGCAGGCTGTCGGACCTCTATCATAGGCCCATCATGGGTCAAAGCGGCGGCAAATGCCCGATTCGAACCCAGTTCGCCGCAGCACGGTCGGCAAAAATGCAGGCCAGCGGGGCGTGAATCGCAATACGGTTGACGCAAACAGCATGTGATTTTGACCGCGAGCGCCAGAAAACCGGCGGTTTATGTGCCCAAACTCATGATCCAGTTGCGAAAAACTTGCATGTAAGTGCATCCTTTCCTATAGTGAAGCTTATCGGGGTTCTGAGGTGGGCGCATGCCTGCCGGAGTATGAGTGTTCTCATGAGCGATGTTGTGACGGCTGACACCAAGCGCGACGAGTTGCATAGCCATCACGGCCATGCACCGACGCTGACCGGATGCCCTTGGCATGACGTCAATGAAATGTTGCAGTCGGTTGGCCTGCGTCCGACCCGTCAGCGCATGGCGCTCGGCTGGCTGCTGTTCGGCAAGGGCGGCCGCCACCTGACCGCGGAAATGCTCTACGAGGAAGCGACCCACGCCAAGGTGCCGGTGTCGCTCGCAACGGTTTACAACACGCTGAACCAGCTTACCGAAGCGGGGCTGCTGCGCCAGGTCAGCGTCGATGGCACCAAGACCTATTTCGACACCAACACCAGCGCGCATCATCACTTCTACATTGAAGGCAACCACGAGCTGGTCGATATCCCGGACCCCAACCTCGTGCTGCAGAAGATGCCCGACGTGCCGGAAGGCTACGAGATCAGCCGCATCGACATGGTCGTGCGGCTGCGCAAGAAGCGCTAATTCAACTTCTCGTCGGCATACACGCCCCACAGCCGCTGCTGTTCGATCCAGCCATCGAAGCCGTTGCCGGTGACGCGGCACCAGCCGGCATTGCAACGCTTGACCTGCGCCACGACGCCCGCCTGAAGCCTGGCCGCCACGGCGCTTGAAGGATCGGCGCTGTCATAGATCGGCGCGAGTTCGTCCTTCTTTTTCATGGTCACCACCGCCGTCCGCTTCCCCGACAGCAGCGAGTGATAGACCCAGCCTTCCGCGCCTTCCGAATCGCGCACCCGCCGCCAGTTCTCAAACTCCGCGGTGATCTCGACCGGCAGACCGGAGCGGGTATAGATCCATGCGACGTCGTGCTCCTTGGTCGGACCTGCACGGACATTGACGTGATCGGACTTCAGGCTGACATAGCGCGGCAGCGGCAGGCCGCTTGTCGGCGCGGACGTGTCCTTCGCGGCAAATCCCGTTGCAGGCAACGCGATCCAGAGCGCGCAGCCTGCCGCCAGCGATGCAAAAACTGTCCTGAACCCCATCGCTCTGTCCTTTGCACCTTCGGCAACGCCCCTGCCTGCGACACCCTCGCCCAGCGCTGTCCGCATTTCGGGAACCCTCAAAGCTCCCTTGGCGGCCCTTGGCCCACCCTTGAAGCACCCTGGGTTCTTGTCTTGGCGCGGCCTTCTGCTAGAGAGGTCCATGACGCCAAACGCCCGAAAAGCTGCGGAAAGCTCACTGGACCGGCAACGAATTTCTACTTTCGAGCAGGCCGGTTAATGTGGGCTGAACGGCTGGACAAAAGTACGGGACGCGCTGAACGCACCCCCGACAAAGGATCTCGATAAAGAATGGTGCCGGGTAAAAAAAAGCCGCTGGTGGTCGTGACGCGCAAGCTGCCTGACAGCACCGAGACGCGCATGCGCGAGCTTTTCGACACCCGCCTCAACCTCGACGACACGCCGATGACGCCAGACCAGTTGGCCGAAGCCGTGCGCACGGCGGATATCCTGGTCCCCACCGTCTCCGACGAAATCACCGCCGAGATTCTCAACCAGCCCGAGACCCGGCTGAAACTGATCGCCAATTTCGGCAACGGCGTCGACAATATCGACGTCGCCGCGGCGATCTCACGCGGCATCACCGTCACCAATACGCCGAAAGTGCTCACCGAAGACACCGCCGACATGACCATGGCGCTGATCCTCGCAGTGCCGCGCCGGCTGATCGAAGGGGCATCGATCCTGACCGAGGGCAAGGACTGGCCCGGCTGGTCGCCGACCTGGATGCTCGGCCATCGCATCGGCGGCAAGCGCCTCGGCATCATCGGCATGGGCCGCATCGGCCAGGCGCTTGCGCGCCGCGCCCACGCTTTCGGACTGCAGATTCACTATCACAACCGCCGTCCCGTCGCGCCTCAGATCGAGGAAGAATTGGGCGCGACCTACTGGGACAGCCTCGACCAGATGTTGGCGCGCATGGACTTCATCTCGGTGAACTGTCCGCACACGCCGGCGACGTTTCATCTGTTGTCGGCGCGGCGGCTGAAGCTGATCCGCAAGCACGCCTATGTCATCAACACCGCGCGCGGCGAGGTGATCGACGAAGCGACGCTGACCAAGCTGATCGAGGACGGGGAGATCGCAGGGGCCGCCCTCGACGTGTTCGAGAACGAGCCTGCGGTGAATCCGAAACTGGTGCGGCTGGCGAAGGCCGGCAAGGTCGTGCTGCTGCCGCATATGGGCTCGGCCACCCTCGAGGGCCGCGTCGAGATGGGCGAGAAGGTGATGATCAACATCCGCACCTTCCTCGACGGCCACAAGCCGCCGGACCGCGTGCTGCCGGGCGTGGCGTAGGCCGCGCGTTACCGATGCGCCGACAAATCCCTGATTGTCGGCTTATCGCCGTTCAGCGGATTTGACGGATCGCGCGCATAGCGCAGCGTCTCGAAGCGCATGGCGCGGGCGTCGATCATCACCAGGCGACCCACAAGGCCTTCGCCGAAGCCGACGATCTCGCGGATCGCCTCCAGCGCCATCATCGAACCGAGCACGCCGGCCAGCGCGCCGAGCACTCCGGCTTCCTCGCAGGTGGGCGTGGTGCCGGGCGGCGGCGCTTCCGGAAACAGGCAGCGATAGGTCGGGTTCAACTCGCCTTGCGCGTTGGTGCCGTGGGCGCGGATCGTGGTCAATGAGGCGTCGAACACGCCGAGCGCGCCTGCGACCAGGGTTTTTTTCGCGAGATAGCACGCATCCGACACCAGATAACGCGTGGCGAAATTATCCGAACCGTCGAGCACGACGTCGTAACCGCCGATCAGCGCCAGCGCGTTGGCAGCGTTGAGCCGCACCGCATCGGTGCGCAGCGTGACGTGGGGATTGAGCGCGCGAATCCTGTCCGCCGCGCTGTCCACCTTCGGCCGGCCCACATCGGGCGTCGCGTGAATGATCTGGCGCTGCAAATTGGACAATGAGACAACGTCGTCATCGGCCACGCCCAGGGTGCCGATGCCGGCCGCCGCGAGATACATCAGCGACGGCGCGCCGAGACCGCCCGCGCCCACCACGAGAACCGACGCCGCCTTCAGCGCCGCCTGACCGGGACCGCCGACCTCGCGCAGCACGATATGGCGCGCGTAACGCTCCAGTTCTTCCGGGGTCAGCATCGGGCGCTATCGCCCGCACGGCACACGCTATACAACCGGCGCTGTTTTTTCGTGATGGTTCTGTCTGCCCGCATCGAACCTCCGGAGTGCTTTTGCAGATCAGGCAACTGTGATCTAGTGCACTCACTATCATCTGTGAGATTAATCATGAAATTGCCGTTCGCCACACTGTTGATGATGGCAGCCACGCTCGGCGCGGCAGGCGCGCAGGCTCCGTCCACGCCATCCCCGCCCAATCCCGCAACGATCAAGCCTTCAACCCCCAATCCGAAGCCTGTCGCGGCCGCGCCGGTTCGCCCGGCGATGCAAACACCGGCCGATACCGCCAACGCCATGACACAGCCGGAACGGCTCGCAATCCAGTCGGACCTTGCATGGGTCAGCCTCTACAATGGCGCGATCAACGGCGACGTCAGCGACCGCATGGTGTCCGCCATCAAGGGTTTCCAGAAAGATCACGGTGCCAAGCAGACCGGCGTGCTGAACCCGCAGGAGCGCGGCACACTCAGCGCCGAGGCGAAAAAGCTGCAAGACAATGTCGGCTGGAAAATCGTGAGCGACCCGACCAGCGGCGCGCGCGTCGGCCTGCCGGCCAAGCTGGTGCCGCTGATTGTCAGCGACGTCAGCGGCACCAAATGGTCGTCCGCCACCGGCACCATCCAGATCGAATACGCGCGCCGCAAGGAAGCCAGCGCGACCACGGCAACGGTTGCCGAGAGCGAGAAGAAAGCGAACGCGCGCAAGACCGACTACAGCGTGGTGAAGCCGGATTTCTTCGTGCTGTCGGGCAGTCAAGGCCTGAAAAAATTCTATATCCGCGGCCAGACCCGCGACAATGAAGTGCGCGTTCTCACCATTCTCTACGATCAGGCCACCGAAGGCACCATGATCCCGGTCACGGTGGCGATGTCGAGCGCGTACAATCCGTTTCCCGGCAATGGCGTGGCGCAGAACGGCCCGCCGCCCCGCAAGAAGGTCGAGTATTCCACCGGCATCGTTGCGAGCGCCGACGGCGCGATCCTCGCCGATCGTCAGGCCACCGACGGCTGCATGACCATCGCCGTACCCGGCCACGGCAACGCGACGCGCATCGCCCATGACGAGACGCGCGAGCTGGCGCTGCTGCGCATCTACGGCGTGAGCGGACTGAAGCCGCTGGCGATGTCGGGCATTGGCGCAACGAGGCCGAGCCTCAGCCTCACCGGAATTGCCGATCCGCAAAATCAGGGCGGGCGCAACTCAGTGACCAGCGCGACAGCGATTGCGGTGCCCTCAGGCGCCGACGTGACGCTGACGCCCGAGCCGGGACTTGGATTCTCCGGCGCGGCGGCACTCGACAGCGACGGAAAGTTCGCAGGCCTGACGCGGCTGAAGCCCGCGGTCGTTGCGGGACCGGCCGGCACGCCGCTGCCATCGCAGGCGCTGCTTGTGTCCGCCGATTCCGTCCGTGAATTCCTGAAAGCGAAGGGCGTGACGCCCGCCTCAGGCCCATCCGATGCAAAAGCATCGGTGCTGCGGCTGGTGTGCGTGCGGAAGTAATCCGGCGCTGGCGGCGCAGAGAGTGTGATTGCATTGCAATCACTGTGTTTCCCGGCGGGAAAGATGGCATCACGGCTTCGTCACCATTCCGCCTTATGCGCCGGAGTCCGTCACCATTTTGACATTTCGCCCGCGCGGCGATTCCGGCGGCGCGGACGACGTTTTGAGACGTTGCGCGAAACAGCGCTGGTCCGAAAATCGGCAACTCACTTCTGACATGTCGGGCACCAGAACGTCGAACGTCCGTTCTGCGTGAACCGTTTAACTGTGCCGCCGCACTTCGGCGTCTTGCAGGGCTCGCCTTCGCGGTCATAGACCAGAAACGAATGCTGGAAATATCCAAGCTCGCCGTCGGTCTGGCGATGGTCGCGCAGCGACGAGCCGCCAGCCTTGATCGCCGCGTTCAGCACGGTGTGGATCGCGCCGACCAGACGCGTGGCATGATCCGTCGGTATCTTGTTTGTCGCCGACAGAGTCGTGGCCAATCGTTTCGGCGACAGATGCGACCGGAACAGCGCCTCGCAGACATAGATGTTTCCAAGTCCTGCCACCACGCGCTGATCGAGCAACGCGGCCTTGAGGCTGGTCTTCTTGCTGGCGCAGGATTTCGCCAGCATCGCCGCATCGAATTCATTGCCGAGGGGTTCCGGCCCAAGCCCGCGCAGCAGCGGTTCGGTTTCCATCTCCGCGCGCGCAACGATCTTCATATAGCCGAAACGCCGGGGATCGTTGAACGACACCGTCGCGCCCGACGCCATGTGAAATACCACATGATCGTGGGTCCGGTTCTCGCTGCGCGGGTAAAAAAACTCTCCCGGCGAAGTCTCGCCTTCCGGAAGCGCCACGCGGAACGACCCCGACATCCCGAGATGCATCAGCAGCACGTCGCCGGTGTCCAGATCCGCCATCAGGTATTTGGCGCGGCGGCCGAGACCCGTCACCACCTTGCCTTCGAGACGCGCCAGAAAATCCTTCTGAAAAGGAAAGCGCAAATCGGCGCGGCGTGTCTCGACGCGCGTAATGCGCTGGCCCTCCATCACCGGCTGCAAGCCGCGGCGAACGGTTTCGACCTCGGGCAATTCAGGCATCTGACATCCCCGGCCCGGACACGTCCCGGATCACGACGGCTTGTTTTCTTCGCTGAAGACGATGCGGTTCGAAAACGGATCGGTCAGCGTCATCGTCGTCACGTTCCACGGCTGCCGTTCGAGGCCGGGCCGCAGGTAGTTGTAGCCCTTGGCCGCGAGTTCGGCGTGGTACTCCGCAAGGCCCGTCATCGCGACGGTCACGTTGGCGCCGGGCGAGCCGTCGCCGTGATGCTCGCTGAGGAAAAGCCGGATGCCGCTGCGCGATAGTCCCATGAACAGCGGCAGCGTTGGCTCGAAGCGGTGTTCGAAATCGACGGTAAAACCGAGATAATCGAGATAGAACTCGCGCGCCTTGCGGATGTCGAACATGCGCAGGGTCGGAATGACCCGATCGAAAACGATTGTCATGACAGCCCCGAGAGAACGGAAGGCAAGCAAAAGGCAGACGGTCGATATCTTGCCACGTTAACCTTGACGCCACCGGAGGCAAGGCTGGCGGCGGCATGCCGGGTATGTAGCGCGCACCGGCGCGACAGGCTATGGTCCCGCCGCAAAAGCCTCTGGAATTGAGACAGCATGGAACGGCCTGACGGGACGACGCATTTTGGCTTCCGGGACGTGGATCTCGGCGACAAACAAACGCTGGTGAACGATGTGTTTCACAGCGTCGCGAAGCGCTACGACCTGATGAACGACCTGATGTCGGCGGGCATGCATCGGCTCTGGAAAGAGGCGATGATTACCGCGCTCAATCCGCCGCGCACCGACGCGCCGTTCGCGCTGCTCGATGTGGCCGGCGGCACCGGCGATATTTCCTTCCGTGCGGCCAAGGCCGCGGGCCACGGATTTCAGGCCACGGTCTGCGACATCAATACCGGGATGCTGGATGTCGGCCGCGAGCGCGCAATCGCGCAGCATCTCGACCATCAGGTGTCGTTCGTCGAGGGCAATGCCGAAGCACTGTCCTTCGCCGACAAGAGTTTCGACGCCTACACCATTGCTTTTGGAATTCGTAACGTGCCGCGCATTCAGGCGGCCCTCAACGAGGCCCACCGCGTGCTGAAACCCGGCTCGCGATTTCTGTGCCTGGAGTTTTCCGCCGTCGATGTGCCGGGCCTCGACAGGCTGTATGATTTCTTTTCGTTCAACGTGATCCCGCAACTGGGCCGCGCGGTAACCGGCGACGCGGAGTCGTATCGCTATCTGGTGGAATCGATCCGGCAGTTTCCGAGACCCCATGCGTTCGCCGACATGATCCGCCAGGCGGGATTTGCGCGCGTGAGACACGACATCATGTCCGGCGGCATCGTCGCGCTCCATTCAGGTTGGCGTTTGTGATTGCTGCGCTCACTCATACCGCGAGGCTCGCCCACGCAGCCTTCGTGTTCGCGCGAGAAGGCGTGTTCGGCTTCGCCGATCCGTCGGCATTGCCGCCGCAGGCGCAATTCGCCGTTCGCATGGCACGGCTGATCGAGCGGCGCGGCGCCGCTACCAGCGGGCGGTTGTCGCGCGCGCTGACGCGGCTCGGCCCGACTTATGTGAAGCTCGGTCAGTTTCTGGCCACCCGTCCCGACGTCGTCGGCGTGGCGATGGCGCGCGATCTGGAAAATTTGCAGGACCGCCTGCCGCCGTTTCCGCAAGCGCAAGCCGAAGCCGTCATCGTGGCCGCCTTCGATAAGCCTGTGGCGCAGGTGTTTGCGAGCTTCGGCGACTCCGTCGCGGCAGCATCGATCGCGCAGGTCCATCGTGCCGAGGTCGAGAAGGATGGTGTCCGTAAAATCGTCGCCGTCAAGGTGCTGCGTCCCAATGTCGGCGGGCGGTTTCGCCACGACCTGAGCTCGTTTATGTTCGCGGCGCGCAAGATCGAGGCGATCTCACCCGAGGCGCGGCGGCTGCGGC
>JAZKGC010000080.1:0-14717 GCA_040386115.1 Pseudomonadota bacterium | reverse complement strand
CTTCCAAGCTGAATACGAGGGTTCGATTCCCTCCACCCGCTCCAGTCCTCTGAAATCGATATTCGGCAAACGCCCGCGAGCCCGGCTCAGGCGTCGTCGAGCTTGTTGAGGTCGCGCACCGACTGCATGATCGGCTCGAAGTTCGATCGCGCATCCAGTGCGTCGAACAGTTGCGCCGTGTCGGACAACAGCGCGTGGGAGCGCTGAATTGCGATTTTCACGTCTTCCTGCGGTGTATCCGACAGGCGACCATGTCCAGACAGCAGGATTTGTGAATTCAGCCCCTTCAGCCGCTCCAGCGATTGAATGTAATCGCTGATGCTTCCCGATCCGAACACGCCGCCCATGACGCCGCCGGGCATCAATGTGTCGGCGGCGAACAGCAATCCCTTGTCCTGATCGAACAGGCTGATGCACGCGGAGGTGTGGCCGGGCGTATGCATCACGTTCAACCTGAAGTTTCCAAGGTCGATCAGGTTTCCCTCTTCAAGCCAGATATCGATATCGATGGGCACACTTGGTTCGTTGAACATCTTGCGCAGCATCGAGAAGTCATCGCGCAGCATGATCTTGTTCGCGGCCAGGCGATGCGCGGCGATGATCGTCTTTCCGGCAAAGTGATACGCCGCGCCGATATGGTCGAGATGCTCATGGCTGAGCACGACCATGTCGATGTCGTCAGGCTTGATGTCCACGTGGTGAAGGCATTCCTTCAAATGCGGAAAATTCGACGACAGGCCGACATCAATCATGACCGTCCGCTTGCTGCCGCGGACCAGATAGGCATTGGCGGCGCGGTTCTTGAACCGGATCTGATAGACGTCCTCGGCGGCTTGAATCAGCGAGCAGACATCGTTGTTGAGAAGAATCGGAAAGGGTGAGGGCTTCCGGTCGCTCATGGCGCTGCGGCCCTGAAATTGATTGCGTTGGAGGCCCGTAATCGTTTGCTCAGCGCGTCCATGATCATCAGCGCGAAGGCCGGCTGCTGGCTAACGAGATAAACGAAGCGGGCGTGATTGATCCGCATCACGCGGGTGCCGGATACTGCGGCCACCGCCGTCGCCGAACGCGATGAGCCGTCGATCACGGCCATCTCGCCAAAGAATTCACCCTTGCCCAGAGTGACGATGACCGTCCTGTCCGCGCCCGAATTCTTGACGATGTCGATCTTGCCTTCCAGCACCACAAACAACTCGCGGCCAGTCGATCCTTCCTCGAAAACGACGTCCGAGGCGTCATATTCGTTGATGCATTTCTCGATTGTCATGGAGCACCTACAGCCTTCTGGCACCGGCCTGCCTACATATTAGGCGGGAATCCCGACGACGCAATCAATACGTCTCGGCAACCCGTTGTTATCGCAGAGCACAAGAGAACCGGGACCGCTCCGTGACGGAGTTTGCGTTACGCCGGCTTCATGTTCACGACCAATGAGGCGACGTCGGAATACATGCCCACGAGTGGCCCCACGATCCGATGAAGCGCATTCTTCGAGACCAGCGTGTCATGCAGGACCAGATGATCGATGCCCGTGGTCAAAAAGCAGATCACGGCGTCGCGCGGCGTCTCGACGATCGGCTCGCCCTTCACGTTGAATGACGTGTTGATGAGGACCGGCACGCCGGTGAGAGCTTCGAATTCCTTGAGCAGGCGATAGAGCGCGGGATTGGTTTCTTCGCGGACGGTCTGCACGCGTGCGGTGCCATCGACGTGGACAATCGCGGGAATCTTGTCGCGCCATTCCGGGCGGACGTTCTTGGCAATCAGCATGAACGGCGAATCCTCTTCGCCCTCGAAGATTTCCTTCGCGCGGTCATAAAGAACGATCGGCGCGAACGGCCGGAACGGCTGGCGATGCTTGACCCTGCTGTTGAGGATATCCTTCATCTCGGGTTTGCGCGGGTCCGCGATGAGGCTGCGGTTGCCGAGCGCGCGCGGCCCGAATTCCGACCGGTCCTGAAACCAGCCGATCACTTTCTGATCGGCGAGCAGTTTCGCGGTCTCCTTGGCGATGTCGCTGCTTTGCGTCCGCGTGGTCTGAATGCGGACGAGGAATTTGCTGGTTGCGGCGCTTACTTCCTGCTCGGAATAGCGCTTGCCGACATAGGAATGGTCCATCACGAAGGTGCGGCGCTGTTTCAGGATTTCGAGATAGCCGTAATAAGCGCAGCCGATCGCAATGCCGTCGTCGCCGGCCGCCGGCTGAATCCAGACATTCTCGAAGCCGGATTCGCGCGCAACGCGGCCGTTGGCCACGCAGTTCAGCGCGACGCCGCCGGCAATACAGAGATTCTTCGCGCCCGTCGTTTCGCGAAGCCAGTTGGCGCGGCCGAGAAGCACGTTCTCGGTGTCGTCCTGAATGCGCCAGGCGAGATCCTCCCAGTGCTTCATCGAGGGACTGGTTTCCCATGTCTGCTCGGTATCCATCACGTAGGGGCGGTTCAGTTCGGCAGTCCATCGCGGAACATCGAGCTTGTCGCCGCGAAGCTGCATCAGCGACTTCACTTTCTCCGGGCGGCCGTAGGGGGCGAGGCCCATCAGTTCGCCGCACTTGTTCCAGTCGCCGAAGATGTAAGTCGAGGCCCGGCTGTAGAGGGCGCCCATACCGGGCATGTTGTAAAACTCGTCGCTCAGGAAGCCGCGGTCGGGCTCCATCCAGACCTTCTTCAGGCACTCGAGTTTCGTTCCGCTGAATTTGTAATAGCTCTCCGACTCGCGCGCCAACGGCGTGGCGGTGTCGGACTCGGGGAACGGTTCATTCACGTCTGATCGGTAGCTGCCGACGCCATCGACGATCATGACGACGCCTTCCTCGAACGGAGAGACGGCAAAGGCGCTATAGGCGTGTGCGAGATGGTGGGAAATCGTCACCATCTTGTCGGAACGCGATAGAAAGTAGGGATGTTTTTTGGCGTCAGCCCGTTCATATTCAGGAAGAAAGCCCGGCAAGTCCTGATAGATCAGCCGCTCTTCCATTTCCGGGACCGGCAGGATGTAACAGTTGCGGACGACGAGATCGACGTCGTCCAGCGTGATGCCTTCCGCATTCAGGCAGTAGTCGATGACTTCTTTGTAAAAGCCGGTGGCGTGTTTCTCGCGGGTAATGCGCTCTTTGGCGATTGCGAAGGCAATGGCACCGTCCTTGAGCAGGCAGGCGCTGACGTCGTGGTCATAGGTGTTCAGGCCGAGGACGTAAGTGTGTTGTTTGGGCATGGACCAGCTTTCGAAGCAAAACCTGCGTACAAGTTAGTGTTGAAAATTGTTTGGAGGTTCAAGTCTGTCTCGCAGATGCGAGATGTTCATATTCGAACTCAGCATAGTGAGTGGCAACATGAAGACAATGAAAGCCTTTTTCGGAACCGGATACCGCGAACCGTTGCTTGACCGGCGAGGTCACTTGACCTTAGTTTAACGGCGGATGACTCGTGCGATACCGTATTATTTGGACGACTGATTTGGAATGAGCCTGAACGGGACGCAGGCCCAGAGCGACATAATACCAATGTAGGGAAGCGTTCAGTCGCTTCCCCGGAACTGGAGGTTCTCGAATGGCTCAGAACACGACGCGTTCTAATGTTCTTACACGCTGCCTGGCAGCGCTGGCTTTGCTCCTGGTTTATTCGGTCAGCATCATCGGATCGTCATTCTTCGTTTCAGCGGCAACATCCACGACAGCGGAAGCTCGTGGTCGCGGCCGGGGCGGTGGCGGCGGTCGCGGTCGTGGCGGCGGTCGTGGCCGAGGTCGCGGTGTCGGCCGTGGCAGAGGTAGAGGCTACGGTTACGGCTTGGGCTTCGTTCCTGTCGCACCTCTGGTGCGCGGTTGCTACTGGAGCCGTCGCTACGGCCGGACGATCTGCCCGTATTGATAAACCGGCTGGCGCGCTCCTGGTGCGCGCGATCAGACGATGAATTTGCGAGGTGCGACGGTTAGCCGTGGCACCTCGTTTCGTTTTGGGTATTTGTCGCTTGGTCGAGTTGAAGTTACCGACGGCGGCTGACGCTCGCTCAGGACTTGCCGCTCAGGACTTGCGGCTCCCGGTCGCGCGAGCCGGGACAGAGCCCGCCGCTCGAGCGCCTCCCGTCAGCGCAGCATTTGCCACTGCCACGATGCGCTTGATGACGTCGTCCGTATCGCTGGTATCGCAAAGCCCGCCCGATAATTTGCGAAGCCGGTCGCTATCGGTCAAGGTCTGCCGGATCATCGCGAGCGCGAAGTGCAGACCCCAATAGATGTCCACCTCCTCGCGACAGGGCAGCGCCTTGCGCAGCGCCGTTGCAAATCGCTGAAGATGCCTGAATTCGCGATCCACGATCTTCTTGATCGGCGGCACGGTTTCGATGGACGCGCGCGTCATGAACCGGGCCGCCGCCGAGCGCTGGAGATCAGGGCTGAGACACCATCGCAGCGGGGGGCTAACAAGCGCAAGCAAAATGGCTTCGACGCTTGGCTGACCGGCACCGGCTTCTTCAGCGGCTTTCAGCTCGGCGAAGCGTTCGCGATTCAGCACTGTGGTGCGGCTGATGAACAGATCTGCCAGCAGTTCGTCCTTGGATCCGAAATGATAATTGACCGCAGCGAGGTTGACACCCGCCGCCGCAACGATGTCACGCATCGTTACTTCGCCGAAGCTGCGCTCCGCCCAGAGCGTTTCCGCGGCGGTAAGAATGGCTGCCTTGGTATGGTCACTGGACATCGAAACCATGCACGATTGAGAGGCGTTTCGCGCTGCGAAACAAAAATCAAACATTTGTTTGGCTGCCGACTTGTCATTCAAACAAATGTATGAAATCAAACTAGCAGTAAGATTGCAACGCGGCAAGGTGGGACACGAAACAAGACAATGTCAATAATGTTGACCTTGATTGTCAGGTGGACAGCTGATTGCGGGTGTTGCAAGAGAACATCCAACTAACAACATAGAGAGGACCGTCCGATGGATTTCACGATGTCTGAGCGCCAGAACGAGTGGCGCAACCGCGTCATCGCGTTCATGGACAAGCACGTTCGCCCTGCCGCTCCGATCTACAAGGAGCAGGATGCCAAGGGTGAGCGCTGGAAGGTGATCCCGGTTCTCGAAGACCTCAAGAAGAAGGCGAAGGCCGAAGGCCTCTGGAACATGTTCATGCCGCCAAACGAGCATGAGGACGATGAATTCCGCGGCGCGGGTCTGAGCAATCTCGAATACGCGTTTCTTGCGGAGCAGATGGGCCATTTCTATTGGGCCTCCGAAGTGTTCAACTGCTCGGCGCCGGATACCGGGAACATGGAAGTGTTCATGCGCTACGGCTCCAAGGAGCAAAAGCAAAAGTGGCTAAAGCCGCTGATGAACGGCGAAATCCGCTCGGCGTTTCTGATGACTGAGCCGGCTGTGGCGTCCTCCGACGCGACCAACATCGAAACCAGCATCAAGCGCGATGGCGATCACTACGTCATCAACGGCCGCAAGTGGTGGTCGTCGGGTGTGGGCGACCCGCGCTGCAAGATTACGATTCTGATGGGCAAGACCGATCCGACCCTTTCGAGGCATCAGCAGCAGTCGCAAATTCTCGTGCCGCTCGATACGCCGGGCGTCACCGTCGAAAAGATGCTGCCGGTGTTTGGCTATGACGACGCGCCACACGGTCACGCACAGGTTCTGCTCGAGAACGTGCGCGTGCCTGTCAGCAACATTTTGCTCGGCGAGGGGCGTGGCTTTGAGATCGCGCAGGGTCGTCTTGGTCCCGGTCGCATCCATCACTGCATGCGTACCATTGGCGCGGCAGAGGAAGCGCTCGAGAAGATGGTGAAACGCCTGTCGTCGCGTACCGCGTTCGGCAAGAAGATCATCGAGCAGTCGGTGTGGGAGCAGCGTATCGGTGAAGCGCGCACCAACATCGAAATGACCCGTCTGCTCTGTCTCAAAGCGGCCGACATGATGGACAAGGTCGGCAACAAGGCTGCGCAAACCGAAATCGCCATGATCAAGGTCGCGGCACCGAACATCGCGCTCAAGATCATCGACGATGCCATTCAGGCGTACGGTGGGGCGGGCGTGTCCGACGAAGCTGGTCTTGCGAAGTCCTACGCCGGCATCCGCACGCTGCGTCTGGCGGACGGACCAGATGAAGTTCACAACCGCGCCATTGCGCGGCTCGAGCTTCGGAAGTATTCCAATCACTAATTGAAATAAGAAGATTGGAAGCGTCGTGGCTGAGGAAGTAAGACAAGACGAAGATTACTCAGGCACCAAGGCCGTCGAGGAACGTCATCGGATCGATGACGTTCGCCTCGATGCCTGGATGCGCGAGAATGTCGAGGGCTATCAGGGTCCTTTGACCGTTCTTCAATTCAAGGGTGGTCAGTCGAATCCGACCTACCGGCTCAACACGCCGACAATGTCCTACGTGATGCGCCGCAAGCCGTTCGGCAAATTGTTGCCGTCGGCTCATGCGGTGGATCGCGAATACAAGGTAACCGCAGCACTTCACGCGCAGGGCTTTCCTGTTGCACGCGCATATGCGCTTTGCATGGACGACTCCGTGATAGGCGCGGCGTTCTACATCATGTCGATGGAAGAGGGCCGGATTTTCTGGAATCCGACATTGCCGAACGAGGCACCTGCCGATCGCCGGGCGATCTTCACAGACAAGATCGAAACGCTTGCCAAGCTGCACAGTTATGATCCCGAAAAGATCGGCCTTGGTGATTTTGGCCGTCCCGGAAACTATTTTGCGCGACAGGTCGAGCGTTGGACCAAGCAGTACCGGGCGTCGGAAACAGATCACATTCCGGAAATGGAAAAGCTGATCGCGTGGTTGCCGAAGACCGTGCCGGTGCAGGAGCGCGTGTCGATCGTGCACGGCGATTACCGTATCGACAACATGATCTTCCATGCGACGAAGCCGAAGGTCATCGCAGTACTCGATTGGGAGTTGTCGACCCTCGGCGATCCTATGGCCGACTTTATGTATCTGCTGATGCAATGGGTGATGCCGGGTCTTGATGGAGCGGACTTAAAGGCGCTCAATCTGCCGACGATGAATGAAGCGTCTGAAATTTACTGCAAGGCGACGGGACGTTCGACAGTCCCTGACATCAACTGGTACTTCGCTTACAATTTGTTTCGTCTCGCTGGCATTCTGCAGGGTATTGCTAAACGCATCGAGGATGGCACGGCCGCCAATGCCAAAGCGGAGGCATCTGCTGCGCGGCGCATTCCACTGGCACAGGCGTCATGGCATTACGCTCAAAAGGCTGGCGCGAGCTGACTCGCAAAACAATCCCGGTGTAACGCGCGATAGCGCGCGTCCACCAACTCATCAAAAAAGCTGGAGAACGTCATGGGTCGCCTCGAGGGCAAGTCCGTCATCATCACAGGCGCGGGCAGCGGCATCGGCCGCGCGGCGTCGCTGATGTTCACCAGGGAAGGCGCGAAACTGATCGCGGTGGACAAGACCGAGGGTGTCAAGGAAACCGTCGATCTGGTTCGCAAGGCCGGCGGCACAGCGGAAGCGATAATGTCGGATGCCGGCTCCGAGTCAGATGTGAAGGCGTATATCGCCAAGGCGATCTCGGTTTACGGCAAGCTTGACGCGATCTGGGCCAACGCCGGCGTCAGCGGCGGCCTTGTGCCGCTCGCGGAGCAAACGCCGGAGCATTGGCAGGAAATTCTCCGCGTCAATCTGATTGGACCGTTCCTCGCGGTGAAGCACTCGATTCCGCACATGGTGAAGCAGGGCCACGGCGCAATTGTCTGCACGGCATCTGTCGCAGGATTGAAGTCCGGTGCGAGCGGTCATCCCTATGCGGCGAGCAAGGCCGGCGTCATCAGCCTTGTGCAAACAACAGCGTATTCTCTCTCCGGCACCAACGTCCGCATTAACGCGGTATGTCCCGGATTGATCGAGACCGGCATGACCAAGCCTATTTTCGACAATGCCAAGGAGCGCGGCACCGACGGCAAGATCGGCCAGCTCAATCCGCTGAAGCGCGCAGGTCAGCCGCATGAACTCGCGGCGATGGGGTTGTTTCTCGCCAGCGACGAATCTTCTTACGTCAACGGCCAGGCATTCCCGGTCGATGGCGGTCTCACGGCGTCGATGCCTTACGCCGGCAAGCCGATCTGAGCCACATCATGTCCAATCCCGGTGCCAAGCCATTCGTCGCGCAGCACGCCGTCCCGGCTGGCGTGACCTCGACGCGCTGGTGGTGGGTGCGCCACGCGCCGGTGCGCGAGGACGGCGGCAATATCTACGGGCAATCCGACATCGGCTGCGATTGCAGCGACAAGTTGGTGTTCGCGGGCGTCGCTAAATTCTTGCCGAAGGATGCCATGTGGTTTTCCAGCAACCTGAAGCGCACGCATCAGACTGCGGCCGCGATCTGGGCGGCGGGGTTTCCAAAGCCCGATCAGATGCATCAGGACAAGGCATTCGCCGAACAGGATCTTGGTGAGTGGCAGGGCATGAACCGTGCGGCGTTTTTTGCTGCCCGGCCACCGTCAATTGCGAGCTACTGGTTCGCGCCTGCTCATGAGCGCGCGCCGGGCGGGGAGAGCTTCATCGATCTCTCCGATCGCACGATTGCCGGGATCAAGCGCATCAACGCTGTGCATGCAGGCAAAGATATCGTCTGCGTGTCGCATGGCGGGCCAATCAAGGCGGCGATTGCATTTGCGCTTGGGCTTGAAGCGGGGGCAGGCTTCGCCTTCACCATCGATAACTGCTCGGTGACGCGGCTGGATTACCTCGCGAGCGACGGCCACAGCGGCTGGCGCGTACCGATGATCAATCAGCAACCATGGATCGCCAGCCCGTCTCACGATGCGATGCATCAGCCCGCCGGGCCGGAAGTCACGAATAAGCTTGGATAAACGCAGCGATCCAACGCTGATCATCACAGGGAGAGAAATGTCATGACCTTGTTCGATATGACCGGAAAAGTCGCCGTCATCACCGGCTCGACGAAAGGCATCGGCCGTGCGATTGCCGAGCAGATGGTGGAGCATGGCGCGAAGGTTGTGATCTCGTCGCGCAAGCAGGACGCCTGCGATCAGGTCTCAAAAGAAATCAACGACAAGTTCGGCAAGGGCAAATCGATCGCCGTCGCTGCCAATATCTCCAGCAAGGAGAATCTGCAGAATCTCGTCGATGAAACCAACCGTGCCCTCGGCAAGATCGACGTGCTGGTCTGCAATGCGGCATCAAATCCGTATTACGGGCCGCTCGGTGGAATCTCGGACGACCAGTTCAACAAGATTCTGAGCAACAACATCGTCGCCAACAACTGGATCATCAGCATGGTGGTGCCGCAGATGATCGAGCGCAAGGACGGGTCGATCATCATCGTTTCGTCCATTGGTGGCTTGAAAGGTTCGACCGTCCTCGGCGCCTATGCAATCTCGAAGGCCGCCGACATGCAACTCGCGCGCAACCTTGCGTGCGAATACGGCAAGCACAATGTGCGCGTCAACTGCATCGCGCCCGGTCTCATCAAGACCGATTTTGCCAAGGCGCTTTGGGACGATCCGGACAACCTGAAAGCATCGACGTCGCGCTCGCCGCTGCTGCGCATCGGCATCCCCGATGAGATTGCAGGCGCTGCGGTTTTCCTGGGATCTGCTGCGGGAAATTTCATGACCGGGCAATCCATGGTGATCGACGGTGGCGCGACGATCAGCTAGCCAATCAACCTAAATTGTCATGCGCGGACTTGACCCGCGCATCCATCTTCTCAAAAAGATTCTTTGAAGATGAATTGCCGGGTCAGGCCCGGCAATGACGATTTATAATATTCACTCCACCGCTGAATATACGAGACTGCGCACCAGTGTGCGGAAGTATTCGCGCTGGCCCGGACCCTGCGACAGGAAGATCGCGAACAGATCTTCCTTCGGGTCGATCCAGAAGAACGTGCCCGCCATGCCGCTCCAGAAATATTGACCGATGGAGCCTGCGAACGGTGCCATGCCGTCATGTGTGCGCACCGCAAAGCCAAGGCCGAACGAATGGCCGGGCGGTACGAGATGCGTCTCGATCTGTACGTTCGGACCGAGATGGTCTGACGCCATGAACGCCAGCGTTTTGTGGCCGATGACGCGGTTGCCGTCGAGGCTGCCGCCGTTGAGCATCATCTGGCAGAAGCGCGCATAGTCCATCGCGGTCGAGACAAGCCCGCCGCCGCCGGATTCCATCTTCGGAATCTCAAGCTGATCGAACAACGCGACCTTGTCGCCGGTCCACGGATCGTTCGGGAACGGCTCGGCAAGACGCGGCTTATTTTCTTTTCCGGTGTGGAAATCGGTTTCGTTCATCTGCAGCGGCGTGAGAAGTCGTTCGCGCAGATATATGCCGAGGGTCTTGCCGGAGACGACCTCGATGACGCGGCCGAGAATGTCGGTCGAGCGGCTGTAGTTCCATTGCGCGCCGGGCTGGCACATCAAAGGCATGCCGGCGATCAGCTTGGCGTGCTCTTCGTTGTTGATGTCGCGGTTACGAACTTTGGATTTGGCGTACATTCGCTGCACCATGCCAGTGCCGGTGATCTCGTAGGAAATGCCCGACGTGTGGCGCAGCAGATCCTGAATCGTAATCGGCCGCACCGGCAGTGCGAATTCCAGTTGTCCGTTGCGCTCGATGCCGACCTTCTGGCTGGCGAATTCGGGGATATACTTCGCGAGCGGATCGTTGAGCAGTAAATAGCCGTCCTCGACCAGCATCATGATGCCGAGTGATACCAGCGGCTTGGTCATCGAGAAAATTCGGAAAATGCTCTCGCGCGTCATCGGCGCGCTCTCGGCAGGATTCTGCTTGCCTTGCGCCTCGAACCAGCCGATCTGACCGCGCCGCGCCACCATCGATACCACGCCGGGCGTTGTGCCCTTGTCGATCTCGCGCTGGAACGCGTCTCGCATCCGCTCCAGACGCAGGGCAGAGAGTCCAATGGATTGCGGTTTGGCGGAGGGAAGGGCAGGCGTTTGACCGGCTTGCTTCGGTGTGGCGTGTACGTTCATGTTACCTCCGGATTTTCTTGTTTCGTCGCGGTGCAGGAAATGGGTGAACCGGCATTGTTGCCGGCGAGATTGATACAAAAATCCCCGGCTGAACAGGGCGAATGGCTGAAAACCTGAGGTCGATACCAAGGCCCGTCATCAAGATCATGAGGAGCTGCGCGGCGAACCACGGGCAGCGGTCAGTCCCTCGGCTCTTGTCTGGGCGACACGATACTCAGGTGGCAGACAAGGCCCGACGGCGGATAGCGGAAATCGCTGTCGCCGCCCAGTTGCCGGCTCAGATTTGCGATCAGCCGCGACCCGAAACCTTCCTCACCGGGACGCTCGACGACAGGGCCGCCATCCTCGCTCCATAACAGGCTGATAGCGGTGCCCTCCTTGTCGGGACGCGTTGTCCAGCGGATGGTCACGCGGCCGCTTTCGTTGGAGAGGGCGCCGTATTTCAGCGCGTTGGTGCAGAGTTCATGCAGGATCATCGCCATCGGCACAGCCGTCGTCGGCGGCAGGTCCACCGGCGGGCCTGAAATCGTGAATCGGTGCCCGCGCTCTTCCTTCAAGGGAGCCATCGCGGCTTCCGCCACCTCCGACAAATCGGCGTGCTGCCAGTTTTTCCGGGTTAGCAGGTCGTGGCTCCGCACCAGCGCCTGCAACCGATCATGAAACTGCCGCAGCGCCTCCGGTCCCTGGCTATGCCGGAAACTCAATGACGCGATCGACTGAACGGTGGCGAGCGTGTTCTTGACGCGATGGGCGAGTTCATGAACCAGAATCTCGCGACGTTCCTCGGCGGTTGCGCGCTGCTCTTCGCGTAGCGCGTTCTCGTCCATCAGGCGGTCGAAAGTTTGTCCGAGAACGCCGATCTCGTCGCTGCGGCCAACGATGCCGGTGCGCGCCGCATCGTGACCTCGCCGCCACGCTTCGGCGGTGGCCACCATGCGCATCAGCGGCCTGCGAATGAAACCTTCGCCGACGAGCCACGCCAGCAGAAACGCGATGGCGGTGCCCAGCGCGAACAGCACGAAGGCGTTGCGCACCGCGCGGTCGATCTGAACGAACGCCTCGCTTTGCGATATGCCGCTGCTGACGTAGAGGCCGAACGGGGTGAGGGGCGCAGGCACGTAACCGAGGATGCGGGAGACTCCATCGAGGCCTACAATATCGTCTATCGCCGGGACAGGTCCGCTGATCCTGTTCAGGCTGTCGGGGCCGAGCGGCACGCCAAGATATTTTTCCGAGAACGGTTCGCGCGACACGACGATACCGTTGCGGTCCGCGATCACGATGGTTCCGCCGCGCGATACGCCGCGTTGCTGAAGCCGGCGGCCGAGCCATTCGAGATTGAGGCCGGCCACGACGGCACCCTCGACTCTCCCGCCCCGGATAATCGGGATCGCGAGCGGGATGACGCTGCGATCCGAAACCTGGCTTTTGGTGAACGTCCCGATCGCAAATTTCTTCTGATCGACGGCTTCGCGAAAATACTCTCGCTTCGCAAGATTTGGCGAAGCAAGACTGGGCTCGCTGAAGCACCGGATATTGCCGTCCAGCCCGACCACAAGAATCGATGTCAGCGGCTCGATATTGGGCCTGACACGCACGACATATTCGGTACATGCAGCGCTGTTCTTTGTGTGAACTTCGTCGGTCTCGGCGACCGCACGCAGCGCGCCCTGAATTCCCTCGAAAATCTGGTCGATTTCGGTCACGACGAGTTGCGCATTGCGCAGCGCTTCGGCTCGGACCTCGGCATAGCGGGTGTTGCGGAGATCCCACGCGCTATAGCTGACGGCTGCGAGGCCGGGCAGGGAGGCAACCAAAGTGAGCGCGAGCAGCCGGTGCGTGAGCGGCATACGGCGTATGAAATTGCGAAGCGGCAAGCCGTTATATCTCCGCCCGGTTCGTGCTGTTCTGGTTAATGTACGCGCCGCGTCAGGTGGCCGCAATCGCTGGAGATTTAGGTTCCGCTGCCGGGGAAAAATTTAAAGACAGGGCGTGACGGGGTGAAAACGGTTCGGTATAGAGGCGGAATGTAGGAGCGTAGCTCAGTTGGTAGAGCATCGGTCTCCAAAACCGAGGGTCGCAGGTTCGAGCCCTGCCGCTCCTGCCAGATTTGGCGCACAAATCTGCCTGGTTCCGGCCTTTGGGGCCGCTCCGCAACCTTGACCTTCAGCCCGTCCCGCAGTACAGAACGGCACCTGCTGCCGGCCCGCTTTGACGGATATCCGGCGCGGCATTGAAATCCCGGACAATCGAGCCCGCTTGGCGGCTCATCCTTCAGATAGAGGGTTGGGCGCGCAAGAGGGCTATCCGGATTCCTGATATTTGTAATTCAAGCCGGTACGAAATCGTCCCGGCGCTACCGATGCGGACCACAAACGATGGCTTTCAGCCCGTTCAAATTCCTGCAGGAAGTTCGCACGGAGACCTCCAAGGTCACCTGGCCGACCCGCCGTGAGACCCTGATTACCACGATCATGGTGTTCATCATGGTCGCGGTGTCCTCGATTTTCTTCTTTGTCGCGGATCAGATCATCCGCGTTCTTGTAACTTTCATTCTTGGCATTCAGGCCTGAGGCGCGCGGAACCGACACATGAGCATGCGCTGGTATATCGTTCACGCCTATTCGAACTTCGAAAAGAAGGTCTCCGAATCCATTCGCGAGCAGGCCAAGCAGCGCGGGCTCGAGGAACTGTTTGAGCAGGTGCTGGTTCCGACTGAGAAAGTCACGGAAGTGCGCCGCGGCCGCAAGGTCGATGCTGAGCGCAAGTTCTTCCCGGGCTACGTGCTGGTGAAAATGAACCTCACCGACGAGGCGTTTCATCTTATCAAGAATACCCCGAAGGTGACGGGCTTCCTCGGCGCGGAAAACAAGCCGATGCCGATTTCGGAAGCCGAGGCCATGCGCATCCTGCATCAGGTGCAGGAAGGCGTGGAGCGCCCGAAGGCGTCGGTATCGTTCGAGATCGGCGAGAATGTGCGCGTGGCCGATGGTCCGTTCGCGTCGTTCTCCGGCGTGGTCGAGGAAATCGACGAGGCCCGCTCGCGCGTGAAGGTCGCGGTGTCGATCTTCGGACGTGCAACGCCGGTTGAACTGGAATTCGGTCAGGTCGAAAAGGTCTGATTGCAATCGAAAACGGTTGTTGCCGTTTTCGGAATACCCGTGGGAGGAGACAGCCGGTCGCCAGCCGTCTGTTGAACCGCACCACGGTCCTAAGAAGGTCCGGATGGTCCGGATCGTTTGAAGGAGTGAAGTATGGCTAAGAAAGTGACCGGATACCTGAAATTGCAGGTGCCGGCCGGTGCGGCGAATCCGTCGCCACCGATCGGACCCGCGCTTGGTCAGCGCGGCCTCAACATCATGGAATTCTGCAAGGCGTTCAACGCGCAGACGCAGAAGGAAGAAAAGAACACCCCGATCCCGGTGGTCATCACGATTTACGCGGATCGTTCGTTCACGTTCGAGCTGCGCACGCCGCCGATGTCTTACTTCTTGAAGCAAGCCGCTAAAATCCAGTCCGGCTCGAAGCTGCCGGGCCGCGATTCGGCAGGCAAGGTGACCTCGGCGCAAGTGCGCGAGATCGCCGAGAAGAAGATGAAGGATCTCAACTGTGACTCGATCGAGTCGGCCATGAAGATGGTCGAGGGCTCAGCCCGCTCGATGGGTCTGCAAGTGGCGGGGTAACGATCATGGCTGTTGGCAAGAAACTGGTCAAAGCCCGTGAGGG
>JAZKGC010000079.1:0-41116 GCA_040386115.1 Pseudomonadota bacterium | reverse complement strand
ACATGCCGAGGATCGCGATGTCCTTCACGACGCCGCTGACGCCCGAGATTTTCACGGCTTCCGTTGCCTTGCCGGACGCAAGATCGACGCTGTAAAGCGTATCGCCTGCCATCAGCCAGGCTTCGTTCTTGCCGTTGCCGTCCGACCAGATGTCGAACGCGGCCTTGTCGGCCTTGATGCCGAGCTTGCCGACTGCGCCGAGGACGCCGTCATTCGGTGGCGCCTGCTTGACGAGCACGCCGATGGTGCCGTCGATGTTGAACAGCGCGGTTTCCTTGGTGCCCTTCACCGAATTGGTGTAAGCGCCGGCGACGACGTTCGGCTTTGCGCCCTTGTTCGCGTCGGTCTCGGCGTATTTGTGGTCGCCGTCCTTGGTGACCTTGCCGTCATCTACATTGGCACGAAGGCTCATGCCGTCCGAACCCATCACGCGCAGGCGATCCGCAACCGGGTTGAAATCGACCGTGGCGGTGACACCCTTGGCGAGCATGGTTTCGAGCTTGGACTTCATTGTCGCCTTGCCGTCCTTGGCAATGGTGACCACGGTTCCGTCATCGACCAGGCCGTAGAGCAGGCCGTCGGCAGGGCGCACGTCGATCCCGACCAGCGCGCCGGAAATCCCGGTGACCTTGACGGATCCAGTGGCTTTCTTCTGGGCGGTATCGACCATCGCGATGGTATCGTTACCGATCAGGGCTGCGACCTGAGCGGCATTGGCAGCGGCGGAACTCATCAAAAGCGCCGCGGATGCGGCCAAAAGCGAACGAATCTTCATGTGAAACTCCCTGTGTCTCGACGATCCCTCCGGACAAAATGTGGGGACCGATACAGGCGATACCGGCGGCAGGGACGAACGGATGCAGCGGCGGTGAAATTATTTTTCGCAAGAGTGCATCCAAATGCCGCACGGCGCAGGTATAAAGGCTATGCGAGTTCTCACACATGACACAGGTTCCTGCCGTGGACGCCCGGACCGACGATTCCCTGCTCGATCGGGAGCGCGAGGCGCAGCTTTCGGCGGCGCTGGCGCGGTGTGCCGTGGGCGACCGCAGTGCGCTCCAGATGATCTACGATAGCGAGGCGGCGCGGATGATCGGCGTGGCGCGGCGCATCCTGTTTCGTCAGGATCTTGCCGAAGAGGCGGTACACGATGCGTTCGTGCGCATCTGGCATGGAGCCGGTGGATTCGATCCGCATCGCGGCAGCGCGCTCGGCTGGCTCTATGCCATCGCGCGAAATCGCGCGCTGACCATCTACCGCAACGAACATCGCTACGACCACGACGACGGCGTTCAGGACGTCGTGCCCGACGACGCGATAGCGCGATTGCCCGAGACCAGCGCGCTGCGAAAGTGCCTTGAGAAGATCGAGCGGCCGCGCCGCGACGTGGTGGTGCTGGCCTACGTGCACGGCATGAGCCACGGCGAACTGGCCGCACGCCTGAAAGTGCCGCTCGGCACCGTCAAGAGCTGGGTGCGCCGCAGCCTGATGTCGCTTCAGGAGTGCATGGGATGAGCATGCAGGACGAACGCGACGCCAATAATGCGGACACGATGGCAGCCGACTACGTGATGGGTTTGCTCGATGGTGCAGGCGAAGCCGCTGCGGAGAAGCGCGTCGCGACCGATGCGACGTTTGCAATGGCCGTCGATACCTGGCGCAAGCGGCTGTCGGATTTCGACGCCTCCGCCGAGCCGATCCAGCCCGGCCATGATCTGTGGCGGCGCATCGCGGAGACAACGAAGAAAGAGACGATCACTGCGCTGCCCGGCGCGCGAAACGCGATGCTCGGCGCGACGATCTGGAACAATCTTGGATTCTGGCGGGCCACAGGCCTGACAGCCGGCTTCGCAGCGCTGCTATTCGCAGTCATTGCGGTCGGCGCATTGACCACATCGAAGGAATTGCGCCGCGATCTGGTGGCGCTGGCGCAGCGCAAGCCGGTCTATGTCGCCATTCTCGTCAACGACACCACGAAGGAAGCCGGCGCGGTGGTCAACGCGTTCGCCAACGGCCGTGTCGAACTCATTCCGCTCAAGGCCATCGACGTCCCGCCCGGACGCGCGTTGCAGGTGTGGACGCTGTGGGACCGCGCCATTGGCCCGAAGTCCATCGGGCTGACCGGCCAGTCGCGCACGCTGCAACTCAATCTCGAAGCACTTCCGGAGACCGTTGCGGATCAGTTGTTCGAGATCACGCTCGAACCGGAAGGCGGCTCGCCGATCGGACGGCCCACCGGGCCGATCCTGTTCAAGGGCACGACGGCCAGAACTTTGTAACCGGCTCGATCCTAAGTCACTGCACGCTCACCTTCCGCGGCTCCACGATCTCGAATCCCGGCGAGAACTCATCCAGCAATCCGAACAATTCGCGCAGCTTGAGCGGATTGCCGCCGACGGACACGTCGCCGGTCAGCACGCTGCCCAGAAATGTCCTTTGCTTGAGCGTGATGGCGTCGAGTGCAGCGCGGGTCAGCGTCACGCTGGCATCGGCTTTGTCGGAGAGTTTGCCCGACGTGTGTGTCAGCGCGGAATTCTCCAGATTCATCACATAGGTCTCGTTGAGATCGGTGAAGGTCCAGTTGATGACGATGGTCTTGCCCTCCGCTTTCGGCGCGTTGAGGCGCACGCCGAGGAAATCGAAGGCCAGATCGATTGAGACGCCTTTCAGGAGGTCCGCATTGGCGGTGGACGGCGCCTGTTGCCCGACACCGCTGCGCAATTCCAGTGCTCCCAGCAGATAGGCGTTGCGCCAGGTCGCCGCCTCGCTCTGGTAGCCCAGCTGTTCGAGCGCGTCGGCACCAAGATCGCGCGCCGCCTTGTTGGCCGGATCGGCGAACACCACCTGGCTCATCACGCTGGCGACCCAGCGATACTGCCCGGCCTTGAAATCCTCGCGCGCGCGTTTGATCGTGGCGTCAGCGCCGCCCATGTATTCCACCTGCTTTTTCGCATACTCGGCGCGCGGCAGCGGATTAAGGTCGGCGGGGTTGGCGTCGTACCAGCCGAGATAGAACTGATAAACGGCTTTGGCGTTGTGGCTGAGCGTGCCGTAATAGCCGCGCGCCGCCCAGTCATTCGCCAGCGACGACGGTAATTTCAACTGCTCGGCGATTTCCGTCGAGGTCAGACCGTGATTGAGCAACCGCACCGTCTGGTCGTGGATAAATTTGTAGAGATCGCGCTGCTTCTTGAGAAACGCGACGACGCGCTCGTTGCCCCACATCGGCCAGTGGTGCTGCGCGATCACGATATCGGTCTTGTCTCCGTAACGCTCGATGGCCTCGCCGATGTATTTCGACCACCGCCGGCCGTCGCGGATTTCCGCGCCGCGAATGGTGTAGAGGTTATGCATGTTGTGGGTGGCGTCTTCCGCCATGTTCAACAGTTTGAACTGCGGGAAGTACATAATCATCTCGCTTGGGGCTTCCGAGCCCGGCACAAGATGAAACTCGATCTCGACGCCATCGACTGTGCGCGTCTCGTAACTCTGCTTGATAATGTCGTTCGGAGGAATCAGCGAGATGGTGCCCTTCGACAGTGCCTTGCCTAACCCGGTGTCGATCTGACTTTTTTCGCCCACGGGCAACGCGCTGCCGAACTGATACTGCGCGCGGCGCGACATGGCATTGCCCGCAATGACGTTCTCAGCCACCGCATGCTCCATGAAGCCATCGGGCGCGATGACTTTCACCTTTCCCTGCCTTGCGTCGTCCTCGCTGATGACGCCCTTCGCGCCGCCAAAGTGATCGGCATGGCTGTGGGTATAGATCACGGCAGCGACGGGCTTCGCGGGGCGGTTCTTCAAATAAAGCTCGAGCGCGGCCTTCGCGGTCTCGTTGGACAGCAGCGGGTCGATCAGGATGAGGCCGCTGTCGCCCTCGATGATGGTGAGATTGGCGAGATCGAGCCCGCGCACCTGATAGACGCGCTCGGTCACCTTGAAGAGACCATTGATCGCATTGAGCTGCGCCTGCCGCCACAGGCTGGGATTGACCGTCGGCGGCACCTGATCGCTTTTCAGGAAGTCATACGGCTTCATGTCCCAGGCGGGCTTGCCACCAATGCCGGGAATGACACCGTCCGGCAGCGTGGCGATGAAGCCGCGCCGGGCATCGTCGAAGTCAGCGCGGTCGCTGAACGGCAGCATCTTGAGGAATGTATCGTTGACCGCGCGGCTGGCGGGCTCGGCGTCCTTCGATTGAGCCAGCAATGGCGATGACTGAAGGGAGAAAGCAAACAAAGTGGCCGCCAAAAGGGTGGCGAAGCGCGGTAACGGCATATGAGACTCCCCGAACTGTCGCGTGGTCCTCGGCATTCGCCACGCGTTGGTTCCAGCCTAGCAGGAGAGCCGCGCCCGGTTCATCGCAAACTTCGTCAAAACCGGCGAAGAAAATGCCCTTTTCTGATCGCACTTCGCGTCCCATATTCCGCCCATGGCGAAGAATCCCGATTCCCCGAAAAAATCCGTTAAAACCCCGAAATCCAAGGCACATCGTCCCGATGTGAAGCCCATCGGGCCGGCGCTCGCGGAGCTTTTGAACCCGGCGATCAACCGCGGCGAAAGCGGTCTCGGCTCGTCCACCGGATTGCAGCCGCCGCCGTCGAATTCCAAGGACCGGCGCTCCGGCGGCGAGGCCGCGATCCATCGCGCGCGGGCATCGACGCGCGACACGGACTCACCCTCCCCCCTCAAGGGGGAGGTGAAGCAAGGAGGCTTCGAGGAAGCCCCTCAAGCCAATTACGGCACCAGCGCGCCGATCCCAGTGATGGACCCCGAGCTTGCGAAACAGCTCGGCTTCACCACCGAGGAGGAAGACGCCGCAGCACTCGCGCGCCCGCCGCGCAACAAAATGGAAGCGCTGGGCGTGCAAGCCACGGCCGACGCGCTGGAAGCTCTGGTCCGCGACGGCCGCCCGGAATTTCGCGGCGAAGACGGTCAGGTGAAAATCTGGGCACCGCATCGCCCGCCCCGCCCGGAGAAGTCCGAAGGCGGAGTCCGTTTCGAAATCAAGTCGGAGTATGAGCCGAAGGGCGACCAGCCGACCGCTATCAGGGAACTGGTCGAGGGGATCAAGCGCAACGACCGCACCCAGGTGCTGCTCGGCGTCACCGGCTCCGGCAAGACCTACACCATGGCGCAGGTGATCGAGAAGACGCAGCGCCCCGCCATCATCCTCGCGCCGAACAAGACGCTGGCCGCGCAGCTTTACGGCGAGTTCAAGAATTTCTTTCCGAACAACGCGGTGGAGTATTTCGTTTCCTATTACGATTACTACCAGCCGGAAGCGTATGTGCCACGCACCGACACCTACATCGAAAAGGATTCCTCGATCAACGAGCAGATCGACCGCATGCGCCATTCCGCGACGCGCGCGCTGCTGGAGCGCGACGACGTCATCATCGTGGCGTCGGTGTCGTGCATCTACGGTATCGGCTCGGTCGAGACCTATACCGCGATGACGTTCGCGATGAAAAAGGGCGAACGCATCGACCAGCGCCAGCTCATCGCCGACCTCGTGGCGCTGCAGTACAAGCGCACCTCGGCGGATTTCACCCGCGGCACATTCCGCGTGCGCGGCGACACCATCGACATCTTCCCGGCGCATTATGAAGACCGCGCCTGGCGCGTGAACATGTTCGGCGACACCATCGAGACCATCGAAGAGTTCGATCCACTCACCGGCCACAAGCAGGACGAGCTTGAGTTCATCAAGATCTACGCCAATTCGCACTATGTGACACCACGCCCGACGCTGATTCAGGCCATGAAGAGCATCAAGGCCGAACTGAAATGGCGGCTGGACCAATTGCACGATCAGGGCCGCCTGCTGGAAGCACAGCGGCTGGAGCAGCGCACGACCTTCGATCTCGAAATGATGGAAGCGACCGGCTCCTGCGCCGGCATCGAGAACTATTCGCGCTACCTCACCGGGCGCAAGCCGGGCGAGCCGCCGCCGACGCTGTTCGAGTATGTGCCGGACAACGCGCTGGTGTTCGCGGACGAAAGCCACGTCACCGTCCCTCAAATTGGCGGCATGTTCAAAGGCGACTTCCGCCGCAAGGCGACGCTGGCCGAATACGGCTTCCGCCTGCCCTCCTGCATGGACAACCGCCCGCTGCGGTTTGAAGAGTGGGACATGATGCGCCCGCAATCCGTCGCGGTCTCCGCGACGCCGAGCGCATGGGAATTGAACGAGAGTGGCGGCGTGTTCGTGGAACAGGTCATTCGCCCGACTGGACTCATTGACCCGCCGGTGAACATCCGCCCGGCCCGCACACAGGTGGATGACCTCGTCGGCGAAGTCCGCGCTACGGCGCAAGCGGGCTATCGCTCGCTCGTCACCGTTCTGACCAAGCGCATGGCGGAAGACCTCACCGAATATCTGCACGAGCAGGGCATTCGTGTCCGATACATGCACAGCGATATCGACACCATCGAGCGCATCGAGATCATTCGCGACCTGCGGCTCGGCGCATTCGACGCGCTGGTCGGCATCAATCTGTTGCGAGAAGGCCTCGACATTCCGGAATGCGCGCTCGTCGCCATTCTCGACGCCGACAAGGAAGGCTTTCTGCGCTCCGAAACGTCGCTGATCCAGACCATCGGCCGCGCCGCGCGCAACGTCGATGGCAAGGTCATCCTGTACGCCGACCAGATCACCGGATCGATGGAACGCGCCATCGCCGAGACCGATCGCCGCCGCGAGAAGCAGGTCGAATACAACACGCTGCACGGCATCACGCCGGAGAGCATCAAGAAAAACATCGGCGACATTCTCGGCAGCGTCTATGAGCGCGACCATGTGCTGGTGGAAATCGGCGATGGCGGCATGGCGGACGACGTCATGAGCATCGGCCACAACTTTGAGGCCGTACTGGGCGATCTCGAAACCCGGATGCGTGAGGCCGCCGCCGATCTCAATTTCGAGGAAGCCGCGCGGCTGCGCGATGAAGTCAAGCGCCTGCGCGCCACCGAGCTGGCCGTGGTGGACGACCCCACCGTTAAGCAGCGCGTGGTGCAGGGCAAGGCCGGTGCCTATGCGGGCGCAAAGAAATATGGCGACGCCGCCAATCTTCCCAACGCCACGCTGAAGAAGTCACGCGCACGCAAACCCACCCTCGACGAAATGGGTCCGGGCATGGAAAGCAAGATTTATCAACCGGCCTCAACGCGCGAAGCGGGCGATGTCGGCCCCTCGCCGCGCTCGTCGGGTGGCGCGCCGGGGCACCGTGGGCGGTGGAAGAAGCGGTAACGCTCGACGCCGGGGTCTGGTCGTGTCGATTTATCCGGATCGCCGGTTGGACGTGTTTTGCTTGACGTTGGCGTGGTCACCTTGCTCGTCGATATTGTTCTTTTCGTCGTCGCGATGACCCTTGGTAGTGTCGAGCGGAACCTGCGAAGAGTTGCGCGGTCCCTTATCGCTGCGGTTGTCTTCCGGAACAGACGGGATGGTTTTGGTCATGAGAACTCTCCTGTAGATTATGGATAACGAAAATCGACGTTGGATGTTCCCCCATTGTCACAACTCCCCATCACTTACGACGACTTCAGCAAGATCGACCTGCGCGTCGGACGCGTGATCGAGGTGCAGCCGTTTCCGAAAGCCAGAAATCCGTCGTGGAAGGTGCGCGTCGATCTCGGCGAGCTTGGCGAAAAATGGTCAAGCGCGCAGATCACCAGATACACGGCGGACGATCTCGTAGGTACTCTGGTGGTTTGCGTCTGCAATTTTCCGCCGCGCAACATCGCAGGCTTTCTTTCCGAAGTCCTGATCCTCGGCGCGCCCGATGCGAATGGCAATGTGATCCTGTTGTCGCCGCGCAAGCATCGCGAAGGACATGAGATCGTCGCGGCGGGCGCGAAGATCTATTAGCATCGCATGAACGGCGTTTGTCATGACGATCTGTTATCGAGCGGATCGATTGCGTCATTTCACTTTGCCGCTTTGGCGGCCGGCGAATTCTTGCTAAGGTTCGCGCCAGTCATTCAGGCGAGACAAATTCCAAATGAAATATCTGCAATTAACATCCCTCGCCCTGCTCGCATTCGCGCTAGCTCATCATGATGCCGAGGCCCAGTCCGCGAAGCGGGCTAATCCCGACGCGCAGAAGTCCGGCGAAAAATCCGCGCCGGCGCAGGACACATCGCTGAATAATCTGAAGGATGCGCCGAAGGCTCCGATCCTCGCCTGCGCGGGTCCGTTTGCAAAGGACACGACGCACGCGAAGCTGGTGACGGAATTCGGCGCGAAGAACGTCGTGTTCAAGGATATCGAGACCTCCGGCAACGTCCTGACGAAAGCCACCGTGATTTTTGACGACGATCCGACGAAGCGGGTAGTGGTCTTCTGGAACGATGCGAAGACGCGCACCAGGCCCGCGTCCATCGCTATCGAAGCGCCGTCCACCTGGACCGGCCCTGGCGGCATCCGTAACGGATTGCCGCTGAAGGACATGGCGAAGCTCAACGGCGACAAATTCAGCATGACGGGATTCGGCGGCGTCAATGGCGGGGTGATCTCCGGACTCAAGGGTCCGTTCGCGGACCTGCCGGGCGACTGCACGCTGAAAATTCGGTTCGAGCCCGGCATCGCCAATCCGCTGCCGCCTCGTTTTGCGGCGGTGACCGGCGACCAGACCATCGCTTCGACCAACATCATGTTGCGCCGCGTGCGCGCGCAAGTCAGCGAATGGAGCGTCAACTACCGTTGAGCCCGTTTACTGGGATGCAACTGCTGTCGCCACCGGGCATCTGATAGGTTGAAGAAACTTCGTTAAACCTTGAATCAACTGCGGCTTGATCCCCCTTCGGTTCCCAACTACGGAACCGACCAACGGTGGAGGCAACGCGTATGGCTGACAATCAATCCCGACAATGTGTGTTGGCCTTCCTCGACGGCTTCTATGCGGGTGACGTGATCGGCGTAGAAAACTGCTGCGACGACAATTTCGAGTCGCTTACCCATGCGCCGGTGGAGCTTTTTCCGCATCTCGGCCATAAACGCGGGAAGGCGTGGATCGCAGAAGCAATCCAGATTCAAAAACAACGCTATTCCAGCCGCCGCTATGCGCTGAAATCTATCATCGTTCAGGGATCGCGGGTGGCCGCCATTCTGGAAGCCAGTCTGACAAAGCGCAGCGATCAGCGCATTGTGCAGTTCACCGTCGCCGAGTTCTTCAGCCTCCGTGCCGGACTCATCGTCGAGCATCGCTCATTTCTGGATTCATTCGATCTCGTTCAGCAATTGCTCGGTCACGATTTAACCGACGCGTTCGCAACCAGCGTCAGCGCGGCGATGCGGCAGTAAACAGCCGGCAGCGGCTCAGCGCGCGGCGGAGACGCCCAACTCACGCACAAGCCCAAACCACAGTGCCATCAGTTCGCGCGCGGCTGGGTCTCGGTTGGGTTTGAGCCGCACCGCAGTGTGGACCAGAACAAGCTTCGACGCGGGATCGATGAAAATCGCCTGACCGTGAACGCCGAGCAGCGCAAACATCCGCCGCTTCGCAGGGATGATCCACGTCTGGTAGCCGTATCCATAGAACGGCGTTGCCACGCGCGGCGCGCGAAATGAATCCGGCGGCGCGGTCGTCGCCTCGATCACCCACGCTTCCGGAATGATCCCGCCGCCATCGTTGGCAAGCAGGAGGCCGAACCGCGCGTAATCGCGCAGCCGCGCGCCCAGACAACAATAGGCCTGTTCCTGGTTGTGGCCGTCCACCGTCCAGCTCGCCTCGTCTTCCGCGCCCATCGGCTTCCAGAGCTTCTCCGACAGATAATCCGCAAGACGCTTCCCGGTCGCCGCCATCACAACGAGACCGAGGGTTTCGGTTTGCGTTCCGGCATAGGCGAACTTCGTTTCCGGCGGCGCGGCGCGGTTGTTGTATCGTGCAAGCAAGCCTGCGGCGTTCGGCAAATCCGAGCGGCGCAGATCGCGGCTGAATTTCATGGCATCGTCGCTGTTCTCGTAACTCTCGGAAAACGCCACGCCCGAGCTCATGGTCAGCAGCGCGCGCAGCGAGGTCTGGCCATAAGCGCTGCCTTTCAACTCCGGCACATAATCCTGCGCAAGATCGTTGATCGACCGGATCTTGCCGTCCTTGATGGCAATGCCCACCAGCATCGCCACCATGGTCTTCACCATCGAGTGCGACACGAAGCGATCGGTGTCGCGGCGGCCATACTGGTAGCGCTCGAACAGGATCGTCGAGCCCTTCGCAATCAGGAAGCCGGTCGCCGGATGGCGGGCAAGATACTGATCGAGCGTGAAACGCTGGCCATCGAAATCATAGTGCCACCCGGTCCACTCGCAATTGCGCGCCAGCGGAGACGCCGCTGCCGGCGGGGTCACTGTGTGGGCGGGGAGCAGCTTGTCGAAATTCGTAAAGGTCGCAACCATGCGATCCTGACGCCTGCGATCCACGATGCTCCCGAGCGGATAGTTCTGCCCGGCTCCGTAAGCCTCCGCATCCGGCCCGGAGGCCGAGAACGTGGGCGCGCAGGTCTCGGTCTTCGCGCCGGATGCTGCGTCGGCGACCTCTGCCCGCGCCCCGCCGCCCGCAACCAGCACGCAGCAGACGGTCATCGCGCAAGGTAGACTCAGAAAGTCTCGGATTGTCATGCGGCATTTCCCGGAAAAGATTAGGTCACTTGGTAATGGCCAGAAGGATGAACCCGCACCGGATACCTTGCAAGCCGCTCTCAAGATGGCGTGCGGCTGGCCCCTTCCGCCCATGAACGCGTCACGGTATTGGCGCGACCAACCCGAGGGACGGGACAACGTCCCAAATCACGGGGCTAACATGAAGATTGCAGTTTTCGCCGTTCTGGGAACCATCGCGGGCGCGGTTGTCGGCGCGGCTCTTGGAGTCCTGACCGGCATCGCCTGGGTCAATATCTTCCAGACCAGCGATTTCGAGGGTTATAGCGCGATGCTGGTGTTCTTCACGTTCGCTCCGGCAGGCGGCCTGATCGGCGCGATTGCCGGTGCGTTGTGGTCCGGCCTTGCAGCATCCCGCGCGCGAATCCGTATCGACCCCGGTGCCTGACCGGCGGGCGTCATCCTCCTGCGCATCCCCCTGCCAGATTTCTGTTCATTGACGAGTTTTGGCGGCAAATCAGGCATTTCACCTGCGCTGATGACATTTGTGCGATGCAATAAAATCGGTTGTGGTCTCGTCGGAATGCCCTATCTGTGATCGCAGCAGTAGAAATTTCAGCATCCTTGGCACGGCGTCAGCGTTGATGCCCTCTGGGCCGGTTGCTGTTTCGTTAAAGAAATTTCAGGAACACCCAAAATGACAGAGCACAGCCTCTGGCGTTTTTCGCGCGCACTTCACCGTGCGCTCAACGAGCGTCAGACCGACCAGCTTGAATCCGTCCTCGACGATAATGTCGATTGGGCGATCTATGGCCCCATCGACATGTTTGCCTTCTTCGGCGCCCGGCACGGCAAGCGGTCCGTGATCGAGGTTGTCCGCCAGATTGCCGATGTCGTGAGGCTGCATCGTTTCGATCGTGAATCGGTCATGCTTGGCGAGGATTCAGCGGCTTCCCTGATGCGGTTTTCGCTGACCGCCGCCAGTTCGAGCACCCCGATCAGCGTGCGGATCGCGCATTTCGCCCAGTTCAAAGGCGGGCGTCTGACCAACCTGCGCGCCGTGATCGATACGTTCGATCTCGTCGAACAGACCCTCGGACGGCAAATCCACTTGCCCAAGATCGCGTAACCCTTCCAGAATTGCCGCATGACAATGCGGCAAACGAAAACGGCCCCACTCGCGCGGGGCCGTTTTTTTAGATCAGGCGATTAGCGCGTAATCACGATCGCCGGGCTGTGCGAACGGTGGCGCTTGCCGTGCTGATGATGGCGGCCGTGGCCGCGGTGACGCCATTCGGCGCGGCTGCGCCAGGCGCGGTTGTTATGGACGCGGCCGTGGCGATGCATGCCCCGGTCGCTGTGCATCCCATCGCGAATCACAACAGTTTGGGCCGAGGCTGGAAGCGCTGCAAACAGCGCGCCTGCGGCGACAATCATCAAAGCGAATTTTTTCATCGTATCTCCATTTGAATTATCTGCTCAGGTAGTTGGCGCTCATCAATCTCTCAGAAGGCAATACGTTCCATCGCTTGAACCCATCGGGCCACAATTGCGACAAACACAATTGGAACAAGATTGCAGCGAGCCTGCACGGCGACGTCATCGAAAGGTGATATTAACCGGCGTCGGTCCTGATCGGTCACGGTCGATCTCGCGAGTGCTACCGAACGGAATGCAAAGACGCCGACGATGCCTTACCGAATGCCCCGACATCTCGCATTGATTGCTCCGGTTGCGATCGCTCTGGTTGCATTTCTCCTGATGCCTGCGTCCGCGCGGGCCGAAGATCCCTGGGCCTCGATAACGTCCACTGACGCCAACGATGGTTCTGCCGAATCCCAAATGTCCCCCGTCCCCGCAGAGCCGGTGGACATTGACTGGAGCATTCTCAACACCGACCCGTGGTCGTTTGCCAACAAGCCGACAATCGCCCGCAAGAAGCTGGGCATCGCGCCCAACGACGCCTGGTCATGGAGTCGTGCGGACAAGGACGGCGCGGCCGCGGTGACAATCAAGCAACCCCTTTCGCCGGTCTGGGACACCCGCGTGGGAGCGGACCTGAACGTGACGACACAGACGCCGGTGACCTCCTCCGAGGTTCTTGCGCAGAAAATCGCACACGACAATCAACTGTCGCGTTCGTCCGGCAGCGCTTGGGCGGCCATGACCGCGCCCGGTCTCGGCTCCATCTGGGACCAGACCGCGATCGAGGCGCGCACCGATCCCGGACAGGACCAGAGCAAGTTCGGCACCTCGCTGAGCAAATCCCTGCCGCTGGACGGCGGCCATTATTCGCTCACGCTGCAAAATGGATACAACGTCACGCAGCAGACCCTGGTGCCGGTGTTCGGCGTGGGAGCGTCGTCGCGCATTTTCGAAATCAATCAGTCCGCAAAGCTCGGAATTGCCGAAACCGGCACAAGCTTCATCGCAGGGCAGACGCATTCAACCGCCGGCGACAAATGGCTACGCCGGATCGGCGCAGAGCAGAAAATTTTCGATGGTGTCACCGTCACCGGATCGGTGAGCGAAACACCCGTGGGCGCGCCCAACAGCAGCCTGAGCGCAGGCTTCAAACACAGCTGGTAGGTTTCGTTTACCCTTCAGGCACCTTGCCCCGCTTTCCCGTTTTGTCCCCTGTATGAATCTACCGTCGCCTCATAATGGCCGCGTTCCGGTCAAGATCGGCTGACCTCATGAGCCATTACTCGTCGTGCGGGGGACATCCGCGCTCGCTCAAATCCAGCGAAACAGGACACAGCCGATGAATGCTCAAGCAGAAAAATCCGAACTGATGGATGAAGACACCAACCTCGCAGCCGTCTCCGAAGTCGAGGCAGGCATACGCGACTTCGTCCGCAATGACGTCGCATATCTTCGCAGGCCGGCAAGCCTGCCGAACCCCGAGCCTCCGGCGGATACGCCCGCAGACGCGGCGGTCACCAACGTCAATACGCTGATCCAGCGTGTCGCGGGCGCCTCGCTCGGCGAAATCGAAGCTTTGATTTCAGAACTCGAAGGCCTGCGCGATCTCATGCACGATGAAGGCCAGCGCATTCAGCGAGAGCTTGCGGGCTATGCCCAGCTCAGCCAGACGGCGATGAAATCGACGCGCATGATCGCGGACAATCTGGCGCAGTGGCGGCGTTCGACCCCTGAACCGCGTCAGGACTAAACGTCAGTTCGCGCGACGAGCCCAAAGCCAATCGCCGCCCTCTCCCGGCCGGGTGAGGGCGGCGCATTTTTTTTGCCTTGTGCACCGAACCTTCTGGCTGCCGCCGCCACCAAGAGATGAGCCGGTCCCGATGAGACCGCGCATTTCAACGGGCACTCTCTTGGAAAACGGCCGACCGACCAAAACCGATCCCACCGCGAGCGACGAGACGCCGCAGAAGCTGGAAACGATCCTGATACGGTTTGCCGTGCTGCTTACCGCAGCGATCGTCATTCTCGTCATCGTTTGGAGCCGTTGACCAGAGAGCGAAGATTTGGCGCGCGAGCTATGCAGCAGGACGCCTCGGCAAAAATGCCGAGGCGATAAACGAGAATGCGAGTTCGCCGCGCTGGTTGATGCCGGTGTTGTAGAAATTGACCAGGCCCCAGTCCGGGCGCGACTCCAGCGCACGGGTCGCAACCACTTCCGACGCGTAGGCCAGCGTGTCGCCGGCCAGCACCGGCTTGCTCCACTTCAATTCGCGAAATCCAGGCGATGGCCCGGACACCACCGGCTTCTCGCCGCGCGCCAATGTCTCCGCTGCGTCACGCTGGAAACCGGCGACCGTCAACTTCATGTAGATCGCAGCGACGTGCCAACCAGATGCGGCGAGGCCGCCGAACACAGATTTGCGGCCAGCCTCTTCATCGAGGTGAAATGGCTGTGGATCGAACTGCAATGCGAAGGCCTTGATCTCGTCGGCGGTGAACGTGAACGATCCGGTTTCGCGGCGATCGCCGATCTTGATGTCTTCGAAATATGGCATCGCTCGTCCTTAATTCGAACTGACCGCTGCGCGACGCAGCACCATCAACGGAAGCGTGGCGACCAGCAGCGTCTGGCCGGACGCGTTGCGCATCTCGCTCTTGATGTTCACCAGGCCGAGATCGGACCGGCTTTTGGATTCGCGTTTACCAATCACCTCTACGTCGAGCGTAAGATCGTCCCCCGGACGCAGCGGCGACACCCACCGCACTTCATCGACGCCGGGCGCGCCCGCCGACGCGATACGATGGATGAAGCCGTCCCAGGACATCCGCATCAGCAGCGCGCACATGTGCCAGCCGGAGCCGGACAGACCCTTCAGCATCGAGTGCCTGGCCGCCTCCTCGTCGAGATGCATCGGCTGGGGATCGAACTGGGTCGCGAACGCGATGATATCCTCGCGCGACACATGATGGGGACCGAACTTACCGAAAGGGCCGGGCTGGAAGTCTTCGAAGGTGAGTTTCATTTTTCTCGATCGCATTGCGGACAGGCGCAGTTTGGCCGTTATTTGCGGACACCTCAAGCCGTCCGTATTCCGTACGGCTTTTGCAGGCACCGGCGATGTGCGACAATTGACAAAATTCAGAGTGACGGTGAGCCTTCCATCGATTCGCCTGCCGTCCCGGTGACGCTTCGCATATTTGGTCCGACCGTCAGCTTTCGCGATTTACCTTCGCCGTCCGCCCTTACAGCCAGCTTGCAGTTCGCTCGCAAAGTTCAACTGGAGACAAAACCATGTTTCAATTTCAGGATCTCTTCCAGTGGGACAGATTCATCACCCCCACCATCATCAAATCCTTTTACTGGCTCGTGATCGTCCTGATCGCGCTGTTCGGCATCTCCGGGATATTTTCGGCACTGACCTTGATGGCCATCAGCCCGTTCGGCGGCTTCATCCTTTTGTTGTCGGCGCTCGCCGGGATCGTGGTTGGAATTATTGCCGTGCGCATTGCAGCCGAATTCATCCTGATCGTATTCCGGATCAACGAGCATCTCGGCGCGATCCGGGATCAGGGGCGGGATCGCGAACAGCAGTTTTGAGCGGAGCGCAGTCACTTCACCTCTCCCCGCAGGAACGGGGCGAGGGAGCAGAGACCTTACGTATTGAACCGGAAATGCATCACGTCGCCATCGGCGACGACATATTCCTTGCCCTCGAGCCGCAGCTTGCCGGCATCGCGCGCTCCCGCTTCGCCGGCGAGCGCGACGTAATCGTCATACGCAATGGTCTCGGCGCGGATGAAGCCCTTCTCGAAATCGGTATGGATCACGCCCGCCGCGCCGGGCGCCTTGGTGCCCTTGGTGATGGTCCACGCGCGGGCTTCTTTCGGCCCCACGGTGAAATAGGTGATGAGATGAAGCAGCTCATAGCCGGCACGGATCAGCCGGTCGAGGCCGGCCTCTTCCAGCCCCAGCGTATCCAGAAATTCAGCGCGCTCCTCGCGCGACAGGGTCGCGATCTCGGATTCGATCTTGGCTGAAATCGCGACAGCGACCGCGCCTTCTTTTTTTGCGTGCTCCATGACCTGCTGCGAGAAGGCGTTGCCCGCGGCGGCGGAGCCTTCCTCGACATTGCAGACGTAAAGCACGGGCTTCGACGTCAGGAGACCGAGCATGCGAAACGCGCGTTCTTCCTCTGGCTTGCGCTCGAGAAACCGCGCAGGCTTGCCCTCGCGCAGCAACGTCAATGCGCGCTCGACCAGCTCCAGTTGCTCCTTGGCGTCCTTGTCGTTGCCCTTGGCCTTTTTCGTCAGGTTATCGACGCGCTTCTCGAGACTTTCGAGATCGGCCAGCATCAATTCGGTCTCGATGATCTCGATGTCAGCCAACGGCGCAATTTTGCCCTCGACATGGGTGATGTCGGAATCCTCGAAACAGCGCACCACATGCGCGACCGCATCGACCTCGCGGATGGTGGCGAGAAACTGGTTGCCGAGCCCTTCACCTTTTGAGGCGCCGCGCACAAGGCCGGCGATGTCCACGAACGTCAATTGCGTCGGGATGATCTGTTGTGACCTGGCGATCGCGGTCAGCTTGTCGAGGCGCGGATCGGGCACCGCCACCGCGCCGACATTCGGCTCGATGGTGCAGAACGGATAATTCGCCGCCTGCGCCGCTGCCGTTTCCGTCAGCGCGTTGAACAAGGTGGACTTGCCGACGTTGGGCAGTCCGACGATACCGCATTTGAAACCCATGATTTTCTTTCGACTATTTCTTTATCGATTGGCTCTGTTCGTCATACGCGGGCTTGAGCCGCGTATCCATCTTCTTAGAAAGATGGATGGCCGGCAGGCAAGTTTACGCGACCTGCCTAAAGTTGGCTGCAAGCCCGGCCATGACAACATTTCAGTGTCGTCGCACATCGGCGAAAAATTCAGTTTCCGCCACTATCCTCTTTGGGGCCGAAACCCCTCGCCTGCATCGCAAGATGCACCTTGTTCTGAAACGTCGCGTCCTTGTCGGTCGCGAGCAAACCCGCGTTGTCCGTGATCGCGTCGCACAGCGCCTCGACCCAGGGGCGCTCGGCCTTGGCGAAATCATTCAACACATGGGCGTGCACGAGTTCCTTGACGCCGGGATGACCGACGCCGAGGCGCACGCGGCGATACTCGTTGCCGATATGCGCCGAGATCGAGCGAAGACCATTGTGCCCGGCAATGCCGCCACCGACTTTAACTCGCACCTTGGCGGGCGGCAGTTCGATCTCGTCATGAAGCACCACGATCTCGCCGACGCCGATCTTGAAGAATTGCGCGGCCTCGCCGACGGCGCGTCCCGACTCGTTCATGAACGTCATTGGCTTGAGAAGAATGACGCGCTCGCGCTCCAGCGTGCCTTCGGAGGTTTCGCCCTGAAAACGACGGCGCCACGGTGCAAAACCGTGACGCCGCGCGATATCGTCCACAACCATGAACCCGATATTATGCCGGTTGCCCTGATACTTCGTGCCGGGGTTTCCCAGTCCGACGAACAGGCGCATGACCTAGTGTCCCGAATTCGAAGTTCGCTTCATTGTCTCAGCATCTTCCGAGCGAACTTCGGATTCGAAAGGACACTAGGCAAACTAAAATTCTAGTGGAGTTTCGGATTTGACATTCGCGTGCGGGCCTTCCGCAGGCAGTTCGCGAATGTCAAATCCACTCCACTAGGTTCTCTAAGGTTACGTGCTGGCCGCTTACTTCTTCTTGTCGCCAGCAGGCTTCGCCGCAGCCGCTGCAGGAGCCTTGCCGCCAGCAGCAGGCGCTTTCGCACCGGCCGCAGGCGCTTTTGCACCGGCCGCAGGAGCCGCAGCACCGGCCGCAGGAGCAGCACCAGCCGCGGGAGCAGCACCGGCCGCAGGGGCTCCGCCAGCAGCGGCAGCCGCAGCAGCCTTCTGTTCTTCGGCGTAGCCCGACGGCGGCACAATGGTGACCAGCGTTGCATCGTCGCGCGTCAGAAGCCTGACATTGGCGGGCAGCTTGATGTCGCTGATGTGCAGCGAGTTCGAGATATCCAGCTTGCCAACGTCGGCTTCGAGGTACTGCGGAATGTTATCGGCAGGAACTTCGAGGTCGATATTGTGAGTCACGATGTTAACCGTGCCGCCGCGCTTCACGCCGGGCGCGGTTTCCGCGTTCAGGATGTGCAAGGGCACGCTGACGCGAATCTTGGCGCCTTCACCGAGACGCAGGAAATCGACATGGAGCGGGAAGTCGCGCACTGGATCGAGGCTGAAGTCGCGCGGAATCACGCGATGCTTCTTGCCGTCAAGGGTGATGTCATGAACCGTCGTGAGAAACCGCCCGGCCTGAATGCGCAAGCGCAGTTCGGCATCGTCGAGCGAGATGGTCAGCGGGGGTTCGTTATTGCCGTAGATCACTGCCGGGATACGGCCAGCGCGACGTTCAGCCCGAGCGGCCCCCTTGCCGGCCTTCGGACGAGCGGTCGCCTTCAATTCCTTGACGGTCGCCATTGTTGAGTTCCTTAAGCTTTAAAAGTGAAGGGCCGCAAAGCGGCCCGGTTTTACGCCGCGACAAGCCTCCAGGGGTGCGGGGGCCGCGAACGTGGCGGGTTCTTAGCCCCAAAGACCCGCAAAGACAAGGAAATGAGCAGGTTTTGTCGGCAAATTTAGGCGAGAATCGCCGTTTTTGGGCACTTCGGATGGACGCTTCAAGCGCAAAAAGCGGTAACCCGCGACCGGCTTAGGAGCATCTAGGTAAAACCCATTAAGGGAAAACTTCCAATTGGCCCTTACCATGAAACTCCATTTGAGAACTTCATCGTCGGTACAGATCAAGATTCTGACGTTGCCGTATTTTTTATGCAGGTTTTTCATTCCATCACCGGTGCCATCAGAGGCCCGGCGGCCCGGCAAGTCAGGCGAGAAGGCCCGACGATCCGTTGCAAGGCCAAGGCGATTTACGCCGCCGCCAGAAAGGATCGGCAGATGCCCTACGGAGACCGGAAGAGCGAGCGTGTCGATTTTGAGCGCGGCTTCGACGCCCATGTGATGGGCATCGATGGAACATGGCGCCGGGCATGCACGGTGCTGGACGTGTCGCAATCCGGCGCAAAGCTCAACATCAAGGGCGGTTTCGCCGAACTCGATCTCAAAGAGTTTTTTTTGCTGTTGTCATCGACAGGCCTGGCCTATCGGCGCTGCCGAATGGTCCGCATCGACGGAGATCAGGTCGGGGTTGAATTCCTGAAGCCCGGCGAAAGCAAAAAAAACAGCGCTTAGGACTGCAAACGGCGAACTGCAACGCGTCGATCTGCCTGCATCGTCAGATATTGGACGGCGCGGAATAATCACGTCGCGGTGAGAACTGGCACCGTGGACGTTTTCCTGGCCTTCGCGATCAAGATCTTGCAGAACGCAACAAGCGGCTTTTCGACGAGATAAAAAACCGCGACGCCCGCGGCGATGCTCACAACGCATCCGGCCAGAACGAACACAGTCGTCAAGACCGGGCCGGTGCCGATCCCGGATTTCAATACCCCATCCTTGAGTACGGCGAGCACGACGGCGTGCGTCAGATAGATCGAATAGGACGCATTTCCGAGCAACGCAGGCAGCCGCCAGTGCCTCAGCATCGGCTCAATACCGAGCGCGCCCGTGACGATCAGGAATGCCGGCAGTCCCCAGTGGAGAAAGCGAGTGACGCCAATGTTCGCGGCCGACAGCATTCCGGAGCCGAGAAGCAGGACGCATCCGAGAATGAGCAAGAACAACGCGATGGCAGGCCGCGGCAGGGATTTGCGCTCGTAGATGATGCCGAGCAGGCACCCGATCATGAACTCTATCAACAGCGGGCTGGTATAGGTCTGCGCGATCGGACCCGACGGAGAGATCCCCAACCGCGACGCCACGAGCGCGCCGAGAACCGTGCAAACGAAAACCGCGCGATGACGCCTTGCGAGTAAAAGCGCGCACGCAAACACGGCATAGAAGAACATCTCAAAATTGAGGGTCCAGCCGGGGATCAGCAGCGGCTGGATTTCTCCGGTTCGCGGCGAGACGAACGGAATGAACAACAGCGACCGCAGCAGATTCCAGATCGAGGGCACCACTGCCGGATCGCGAAAGATCAGCCAGCCGCCATAAAGCAGCAGCGTCATGGCCCAATACAGCGGCACGATGCGGACGATCCGGCCCATGACGAACGACGCGGGCGTCGTCCGTTCCGACGAAGTTGCGATCCACATGATGAAGCCGCTGATGACGAAGAAAATATCGACCCCCGCAGCGCCGAACAGCAGCCCGCCGAATTTGAAATACTCCACAGCCATGCCGTCGGCATGAAAAAACACCACCATTAAGGCGGCGGCACCGCGCAGGTACTGGATCGACAGGATTTTTGGCATCTAGGCGGCTGCGAACTCTTGCTACTCAAAACAACGAAAGGGCCGCGGTGCAGCCCCCGTCAACTATTCAACTTTCACCAATATACGCGAAGGGGAAGCCACCGCTGCGTGAACGGGTTCGACCTCTTGCGTTAAGGATAATCGTTAAGGGTCGGGAACCTGTTTGGCCTTACACGTCTGGGGTGCATATCTACCGAAGCGCCCCGCAGAGGACGAAATGGCCGCCCTGGCAGAAAGATCTCAAGCAACGCGGCGGCTGCTGCTGGCATCGGACTGCGACGACCTCAGCGCAGACCTCGCGCGCATTCTCGGAAACGCCGGCAACGTCGAAACCATCTCGATCTTCGACCTCCCCGATCATCCGGCCAGCGATTTCTCCGGCGTTATCATCGATATCGATCTTGCTTCGGTCGCAGCCGTCCAGCGCGTTCGCAGCAAGCTCATCGGCAAGGCCTATCAATCGCTGCCGCGGCTGTTCGTGCTCGCCGACGGCCTCCACCACGGAGCGACACAAGCCTGGGCGCTGGGCGCAACGGACACGATCCAGCGGCCGTTCAAACCGGAAAGCATCCTGCATCGCGTCCGTCGCGCGTTCCCGGAGACGCCCGAGGATGAAGACACCGTCGATGCGCGCATTCTGAGCAACGGCGTCACCGCCGCGCTCGTCGTGATGGCGAAGATTTTCCGGCGCCTTCCGGCGGGAATCGCGCTGACGCTCGATGACGTCATGCAGGCGGAAACGCAAATCCTGCGTGCCCTCAAACAATGCTCGCTCAGGCAATGGCTGCTCGCCGTGAACAAGCATCACAAGCGCAGCTATCGGCACACACTTCACGTCACCGGCTATGCCGCCGCATTCGCGCAGCATCTGGGGATGCGCGAGGAAGACCAGCGCCGGCTGGCGCGCGCAGCACTGCTCCACGACGTCGGGATGGCTTTCATTCCGCTGGCCATTCTCGACAAGACGACAGCCATGACCGACGACGAAAGCCGAATCTTGGCCGAACACCCGCGCCTCGGCTGCAACGCCCTGCGGGAGCAGCGCGGATTTCCCGGCGAAGTTCTGGACGTCGTACTGCATCACCACGAAATGCTCGACGGCACCGGCTATCCCGACGGGCTCGCCGCCGATCGCATCAGCGACATCGTCCGCATCATCACCTTGGTGGACACCTACGCCACGCTGCTGGAACCGGACAACGAAACCGTCGCGATGACACCCACGCAAGCCTTCGCGATCATGGAACTGATGGGCGGCAAGCTCGACCGCACCCTGCTGCAAGCCTTCCGCCCCGTGGCGTTCGGGGCTTGAGATCGCTGGTCGTGGCGCATCCAGGACCGCGAGTGGGTGAAGGTATCAAGACCGCGGCATCAAGCTGAATTCATGTTTTGCTGGCGAGCAGCCCACTTCGACACGGCATTATCGTGCCAAAAATGGGTCGCGACACCAGTTGCGGAAAAGAACATGAGAATCCACCAGAGGGGGTCGACCTTTCCGCTGTCGACGAAGCGGGTGAGGATGATGAGCCAAGCGCAGATCGCAAGTGTAAGATAAAACTGCCACCACAGACCAATTTTCCGCGGCGCATACCAGGTGGGATTGCCGCCGGTTCCCCAGTGCATGGGAATTCTGGCAAGCCTGATGCGTCCACCGAAATGAATGGTTGATGCCACAATGACGAAAAGCGCCAGCACAAAAACAGTCAGCGCAAGGATCTGTAATCCGCTCATGTCCGGTGGTCTTTCATCCAATGACTTCCAAGGATTTTCTGGACAGAAGCCAAATGAACGAGTGGCACGACTGGCCGTTTTTCCTCACGTCTCGGCGACAGGCGCGGCCTTTTTCTCAAGCGCATCGAGACGCGCTTTCAGCGCCTCGTTCTCCTCGCGCGCGAGGCGGGCCATGTCCTTGACCGCCTCGAACTCCTCGCGCTTGACGAGATCGAGATCGGCGAGAATACGCTCGGCCTGACTGCGCACCACGGTTTCAACCTCGCGCTTCACGCCCTGCGCCGCGCCCGCGGCGTCGTTCATCAGGCGCGCGACTTCGTCGAAAAAGCGATTGCTGGTCTGGGTCATCGTCAAGCTCCAAGTCAAACTCGAATGCGTCATGGCCGCATGCGGCCTGTCCAGACAATGGTGATGGCATTGCCGTGGCGCAAGATGTAAGTACGCTTCGGATTCAGGCTTTTAACCGCCGCCGGACATCGTCTCGCCATGCTCACAATCGCCTTCCCGGTTTTCGATCCCATCGCCATTGCCATCGGGCCGATTGCGATCCGCTGGTACGCGCTGGCCTATATCGGCGGCATCGTGCTGGGCTGGCTCTATGCGCGAAAAATCATCCGCAGCGAGCGGCTGTGGGGCGGCAAGGTGCCGTTCACGGTGCTGGATTTCGACGACTTCATTCTGTGGGTCACGCTCGGAATCATTCTCGGCGGCCGCGCGGGCTACGTGCTGTTCTACAATCTCGGCTTCTTCACGCAGCACCCGCTTGAAATCCTCAGGCTGTGGACCGGCGGCATGTCGTTTCACGGCGGGTTTCTGGGCTGCGTCGCAGCCGTGCTGCTGTTCGGCTGGAAACGAAAAATCTCCGTGCTGTCGCTCGGCGACGTGACCTGCGCGGTGGGACCGATCGGCCTGCTGCTGGGGCGCTTGGCGAACTTCATCAACAGCGAGTTGTGGGGCCGCCATGCCGACGCCAGCGTGCCCTGGGCGATGGTGTTTCCCACGGGAGGACCGCTGCCGCGCCATCCGAGCCAGCTTTATGAGGCCGGACTTGAGGGCGTGGCGCTTTTTATCGTGCTGGCACTGCTGATCCGCGCCGGTGCATTGAAGCGGCCGGGATTCATCATCGGCGCTTTTGCGACGCTTTACGGCGTGGCCCGTATCGTCAGCGAATTATTCCGCGAGCCAGATCCGCAACTCGGATTTCTGTGGGGCGGATTGACCATGGGGATGATACTGTCGGTACCGATGATCGTTGCGGGTGTCATTTTCATGCTGGCAGCGAAGCGGCGCGGGCCGCTGGCAACGGACAGAGAAACCAGCAAGGCGTGATGCCTCATCGTCGTTTGAATAAGTGAATTAGCCGCAAGCCGATTGCCCCGAAAGATTGCCGTGCCAGACTATACCCCGCTCGATCTCCTGATCCGCAAACAGATCGCCGCCACCGGCCCGATGCCGGTCTCGCGCTACATGCAATTGTGCCTGACCCATCCGGACCACGGCTATTATCTGAAGCGCGATCCGCTTGGCCGCGACGGCGATTTCATCACCGCGCCCGAAGTCAGCCAGATGTTCGGCGAACTGATCGGCTTGTGGGCCGCATCGGTGTGGAGCGCAATGGGCTCGCCCGAAGAGGTCAAGTTCATCGAGCTTGGACCCGGCCGCGGCACCATGATGGCGGACGCGCTGCGGGCGATCCGCATCCTGCCCGCGTTTCATGAGGCGATCAGCGTGCATCTGGTCGAAGCCAGTCCCGTGCTGCGCGACAAACAGCGGGAAAAGCTCTCCGAGATCGCCCATGTCGAATGGTACGACAGTTTCGACGATATTCCCGAGGGGCCGGCGATCGTGCTGGCCAACGAATTCTTCGATGCGCTGCCGATCCATCAGGCGGTGAAGAAGGAAACCGGCTGGCACGAGCGCGTCATCGAACTCGATGACGATCTTTTCGCCTATGGCGTTGCAAAGGATCCCATCCCCCGCTTCGAGGTTCTGCTGCCGCCGCTGGTGCGTGAAGCGCCGATCGGTGCGATCTTCGAATGGCGCTCCGACTCCGAGATCATGACCATCGCACGGCGCGTCCGCGATCATGGCGGAGCCGCGCTGATCATCGACTACGGCCACCTGCAAAGCGCGCCGGGCGACACCTTTCAGGCCGTCACCAGGCACAGCTTCACGAATCCGCTGCGAAATGCCGGCGTCGCCGACATCACCGCGCATGTGGATTTTCAGGCGCTGGCACGCGCCGCCGAAGACATCGGCGCGCGCGCGCACGGCGCGGTGGAACAAGGGGCGTTTCTCAACAGGCTCGGCATCGAGACCCGCGCCATGGCTTTGATGAAGAATTCGTCGCAGGAGGTCGCGCTTGCGGTCGCCGCCGCGCTGAAGCGCCTCACTGGCACCGGCACGGACGGCATGGGCTCGCTGTTCAAGGTGATCGGGATTTCCGATCCATCGATCCGCACGCTCGCGGCGTTGTCCGATCAGGGATCCCTTCCCGGCGGGATCATGAAATCATGACGTTCGGATCGTCGCTGCTGCTCGCGGTGCCTGGGCTGCGCCATGCGTTCTTCACGCGCGAGGGCGGCGTCTCGAACGGCTTGTATGCGAGCCTCAACGGCGGCCTCGGCTCCGACGACAATCCGGCGCATGTCATCGACAATCGCCGGCGCATGGCAGAGCATCTCGGCGTTGCGCCGACGCATTTCCTGACCGCGTTCCAGATTCATTCGCCCGATGTCGCCGTGGCCACCGAGCCGTGGGATAACGCGTCGCGCCCGCGCGCGGATGCGATGGTCACGAAGGTTCCGGGCCTCGCGCTTGGCATTACCGCAGCCGATTGCGGACCGATATTGTTTGTCGATCCGGCGGCGCGTGTGATCGGCGCCGCGCATTCAGGCTGGAAGGGCGCCATCGGCGGCGTGCTTGAGAACACGATTGCCGCGATGGAAAATCTCGGCGCGGCGCGCAAGGATATCATCGCCGCCATCGGGCCGCTGATCCGGCAGCAAAGCTACGAGGTCGGCGCGGAGTTCGTCACCCGCTTCACCGTCACCGACGCGGGTAACTCGAAATTCTTCATTCCATCGGCGAATGTCGGCCACGCGATGTTCGATCTCGCAGGCTTTATCCGGATGCGACTGGAGCGTGCGGGGATTGCAATGGTCGATGACGTCGATGTCGATACCTATGCGGACGAACGGTTCTTCAGCTACCGCCGCACGACCCACCGCAAGGAACCGGACTACGGCCGCAACATCCACGCGATCGTGCTGGAAGATTAGCCTGAAGGCCGGGCACTTTCCTGCCCTAGACGTTAACGCATATTAACGATATCGCTGGACCGAACCCCGTCGTGCAGGGCAAAACCCTGCCGGTAACGGAATTCGGGACTGGGCATGAATTTCAAAGGGCGGACGATCACTTGGACGGCGCTCCGGGCTGCGCGGGCACCGCTGCTGCTCGCCCTGCTGAGCCTGACAGCGGGTTGCACCACCAGCGGATCCGGCCCCGTTGCGACCACGTCGAGCTTCGGCCCCACCGTCGCCTTCGAATCTGTGGACGGACCTCCGCCGCAGGTGTTCGAGCGGCTGGTGCGCGCGCTGGAAACGGAATCCGCCTCCCGCAGCTTCACCATCGTCTCCCGCGAAGTCACGGCCTCGTACCGCATCAGAAGCTATCTTTCGGCGCAGGTGAGGCGCGGCAAAACCACCATCGCCTGGGTCTGGGATGTCTATGACCGGGACCAGCAGCGCGCTTTGCGCCTGAGCGGTGAAGAGCCCGGAGGCAAGGGCGGTCGCGACGCCTGGGCCATCGCCGACGATCAGGTGATGCGCCGAATCGCACAAGCCGGGCTCAGCGGCGTCAGCAATCTCATCAGCGGAGCCGGCCCGGCGCAGGACACCCCGGCCCCGGAGACGCCCCGGACCGGACCCGCCATCGCGCAGATCGACCCAAATCGGCCTGAATCCGGGTCTGTCCAAACCATCGCCCTGGCCTTCAGCGCCCATTAAGGATGCGGGCGGCGCGAATTGCTTGTTTTTGCAGGAAAACCTGAGGCTTTGTATTGCCAGCCTTGTCGGGAGCTTGTTATCACCTCGCGCGTGCGAAGAGCGCAATCTCGGTTCCATAGGCAGCAGTCGATATGTTGAAGAGCGTGTCCCCCACGTCGCGAGGAGAGACTGCGATTTCAGCGAAAAATGGCTCCATCAAACTGGTGGCCGGCAACTCGAACCCCGAATTGGCCGCCGAGATTTCATCGGTACTGAACCTGTCGCTGGCGAAGGCGAGCGTGCGGCGCTTCGCCGACAACGAGATCTTCGTTGAGATCCTCGAAAACGTCCGCGGTTCTGACGTCTTCATCATCCAGTCCACGTCGTTTCCCGCCAACGACCACCTGATGGAACTGCTAATCATCACCGATGCGCTGCGCCGCGCCTCCGCGCGCCGTATCACCGCCGTGATTCCGTATTTCGGCTACGCCCGGCAGGACCGCAAGGTCGGCTCGCGCTCGCCGATTTCCGCCAAGCTGGTCGCCAACCTCATCACCCATGCCGGCGCCGACCGCGTGATGACGCTCGATCTTCACGCCGGGCAGATTCAGGGCTTCTTCGATATCCCCACCGACAACCTCTACGCCTCGCCGGTGATGGTGAAGGATATCCGCGATCAATTCGACCTCGCCAATGTCATGGTGGTGTCGCCCGACGTCGGCGGCGTGGTTCGCGCGCGCGGTCTTGCGAAGCGCATCAACGCGCCGCTTGCGATCATCGACAAACGCCGCGAGCGCGCCGGCGAATCCGAAGTCATGAACGTGATCGGCGACGTCGCCGGCTACACCTGCATCCTCGTCGATGACATCGTGGATTCCGGCGGCACCCTGGTGAACGCCGCCGACGCCCTGCTGGCCAACGGCGCGAAGGACGTTTACGCCTACATCACCCACGGCGTTCTCTCGGGCGGCGCGGTGCCTCGCATCACCGGCTCGCGGCTCAAGGAACTGGTGATTACCGACTCGATCCAGCCTACCGAAGCGATGCGCAAAGCGCCCAATATCCGCGTGCTGTCGATTGCATCCCTGATCGGCGAAGCCATCGGCCGCACGGCGTCTGAAGAGTCGGTGTCGAGCCTGTTCGACTGACACTTCTCGCTGCAAATCAGACTCGCGCCACGCGAAATTAACCTTTGCGACTCGCAATCCGCGAATCCGATTCCGTTTTGTTCTCGCTTACCTGTTGATGAAACAGCATTTTGTCTGAATGCCTGTGGACGGGATTCAGCGCGGCGTTGCGCGGACTCCGCAAATCACTGATCAATCGTGTCACGCAAGGTTGCCGGTCAGGCGCATGACTCAATGATGAGTCGCTGCGCTTCGCAGGCGGCGCGCTTGCAGCGACAGTCATCGCGCGTTTGTTCTGCGTTCGCATCCCACCATCAGCACAGGATGAAGACAACATGTCCCATCTGGACATCACGACGGATTCGCGGAACAGCCCGCTCTCGGTGGTGGAAGACATCGCGTCCTCCAACAACTGGCCATTCGAACGCTCGGGCGAGGACGAGGTCACCATCCTGTCGCGAGGACAATGGACCGACTACCAACTGTCCTTCACCTGGATGGGCGAGATCGACGCGCTGCATCTGGCCTGCGCGTTCGACATGAAAATTCCGGAAGTGCGGCGCGCCGAGGCGCAACGCCTGATCGCCCTGGTCAACGAGCAATTGTGGATCGGCCATTTCGATGTCTGGACCACCACCGGGTCGATCATGTACCGGCAGGCGCTGATCCTGCCGGGCGGCCTCACTGCCTCCCCCGCGCAATGCGAATTGATGCTGGATGGCGCGCTGCATGCATGCGAGCGCTATTATCCCGCATTGCAGTTTGTGGTCTGGGCCGGGAAATCCGCCGCCGAAGCCATGACTGCGGCTATGTTCGACACGGCGGGCGAGGCATAGCTTAGCCGGGCCGGTTGATCCTTGTACGCTCATCCCCGCGCAAGCGGATATCCAGTCTCGATGCGGCTTGTTGCCGATTGGTGGATTCACTAGAACCCTGAACAGGTTTGTGGATCCCCGCTTGAGCGGGCATGAGCGGAGCAAAAATCTGATGACCTCATCAACGTCCTCCGACGCTCTGAAAAATCTTTCAGGCACCCTCGTTCTCGCGGGCGCGGGAAAGATGGGCGGCGCGATGCTGTCAGGCTGGCTCACGCAGGGTCTCGACGCCAGGCGTGTCGTCGTGATCGAGCCGCACCCGTCCAATGACACGCAGGGCTTTGTCGCTCAGGGCGCGCGCCTCAATCCCGCCGTCACCGAGATCGGCACGGTCGATGCGCTGGTGGTCGCGGTGAAGCCGCAGATGTTTCGTGAAGCAGCGCCGCAGTTCAAATCCTTCGTCACGCCGTCCACCGTCGTGGTGTCGATCATGGCGGGTACAACCATCGCCGGCATCGCCGGTGTCTGCGGCGGCGCTGTGATCCGCGCCATGCCCAACACACCCGCCGCCATCGGGCGCGGCATCACCGTCGCGGTGCCTGCCGGGAACGTCACGCCGCAACAACGTGCAATCGCCAACGCGCTGCTGCGCGCCACGGGCAGCGTAGAATGGATCGACGACGAAGCGCTGATGGATGCGGTCACCGCCGTGTCGGGCTCCGGCCCCGCCTACGTGTTCCTGCTGGCGGAAGAACTCGCGCGTGCCGGCATCGCGGCGGGACTACCCGCTGCACTGGCGACACGACTCGCGCGCGAAACCGTCGCGGGCTCGGGCGAATTGCTGCATCGCTCGGATATGGAAAGTGGAGTTTTGCGCCAGAACGTCACCTCGCCCGGCGGCACCACGGCCGCGGCGCTCGAGGTGCTGATGGGCACCGACGGATTCCAGCCGCTGCTGACGCGCGCGGTCGCTGCGGCAACCAAGCGGTCGAAGGAACTGGCGAAGTAGTTTTGCAACTTCTATCTCCCTTTGCGGGAGAGGGGGAAAGCTACACCGGCACCCGCACCGTCGCGCGCAATCCACCCATCGGGCTGTCGCCAAGCGTGATGTCGCCGCCATGCGAGCGCGCAATATCGCGGGCGATGGCAAGGCCCAGCCCGCTGCCGCCCTCATCCTGATTACGTGCATCGTCGAGACGCAGGAACGGCTTGAACACTTCCTCACGCATATCCAGTGGAATGCCGGGGCCGTCGTCATCCACAGTCACCGTCAGGTAGCGATGATCGCGGTGGCCGGTAATCGAAATCGCGTCGGCGTGCCGCGCGGCGTTCGACACCAGATTGGCAAGGCAGCGCTTGAACGATGCCGGCTTCACCGTCACCAGCGGCTGACCATGGAACACAACCGTTGCCGCATGACCGTGCCGCTCGGCGTCGCTGCGCAATTCCTCCAGCGCCTGCTCCATGTCGGTGGGCTGCGCCTGCTCGCCGCTGTCGCCGCGCGCGAATGACAGATACGCCTCCAGCATGCCCGCCATTTCATCGACATCCTTGCGCATGCCATCGACTTCCGGGCTGTCACCGATCAGCGCCATTTCCAGCTTGAAGCGGGTCAGGATGGTGCGCAGGTCGTGCGACACGCCGGCCAGCATCGCCGTGCGCTGCACGATGCTGCGCTCGATGCGCGTTTTCATCTCCATGAACGCCTGCGCCGCGCGGCGCACCTCGCGCGCGCCGCGCGGCCGGAAATCCGGCACATCGCGGCCCTTGCCGAAATTCTCCGCGGCGTCGGCGAGGCGCAAGATCGGCTTGATCTGGTTGCGCAGGAACAGCACCGCGACGATCAGCAGGATCGACGACGTGCCCACCATCCAGAACAGGAAGATTTCCGAGTTCGACGCATAGGCAGCGCTTCGCTGCGCGAATATCCGCATCACCGTGTCGTCGAGCTTGATGCGGATTTCAACCAGCGACGAGCGGCCCACGGTGTCGATCCAGAACGGCCGGGCAATCTGGCGGCTGAGTTGCACCGACAAGGTTTGATCGAGCAGCGAGAAGAACGGCTTCGGCCCCGGCGCCGGCATGTCGTTAACGGGCAGGAAATCCACCACGAGGCCAAGCCGCTGTTGCGCGATCCGCTTGATCTGCGTGCGGTCCTTGTCCTGCGGATAGGAGCGATAGACGTCGATCAGCGCGGAGACATCCTGCACCACCGCCTGCGACAGCCGACGCGTCACCGTGTTCCAGTGCCGCTCCATGAACACGAATGCGACCACCGATTGCAGCACCACCATCGGCACAATGATAATCAGCAGCGCGCGGGCATAGAGCCCTTTCGGCATCAGTTCCTTGAACCACCGGCCCAGCCATCCGCCGGCGCTGGACACGCGCCGCGACGCGGTGCGGATGAAGGTGAGGCCGGTATCCAGCGTGCTCACGGCGACGCCACGAGACGATAGCCGATGCCGCGCACCGCTTGCAGGAACAAGGGATTGGCGGGATCGCGTTCTATCTTGCGCCGCAGACGGTTGATCTGCACGTCCACAGCGCGCTCGTTCACGGTGCCGTCGCCGCCGGTGAGCGCGCCGCGCGGCACGGTTTCGCCCGGTGTCGCGGACAGAATGCGCAACATCTCGCGTTCGCGGTCGGTGAGATGGACGATCCTCTCGCCGTCGCGCAATTCACCGCGCTCAAGATGATAGACATAAGGCCCGAACGCGACCGACTCCACCACCGGAGCGACAACCGGCGCGGCGCGCTTGAGAATGTTGGCGATGCGCAGCACCAGTTCGCGCGGCTCGAACGGTTTGGCGACATAATCGTCGGCACCAATCTGCAATCCTTCGATGCGACTTTCGGCTTCATGCCGCGCCGTCAGCATGATGATGGGCACGGCCGACGACAGGCGGATGAAGCGCGCGAGATCGAAGCCGGTTTCGCCCGGCATCATCACGTCGAGGATCAGAAGATCGAAATGCAGGCCTTGGAGCTTGGCGCGCGCATCGGCGGCGCTCTTGGCGGTGGTGACGCGATAACCCTCGCCGGACAGAAACCGCGACAGCAGATCGCGAATACGGCGGTCGTCATCGACCAGCAGCAAATGCGGCGCATCGTCGGCGGGCTCGACGCGCGATCGCTCCGGTGTTGCGAGTTCGGTCACCTTGCGTCCTTCGCCGCCTTGCGGCCGCTCCTGAGAATGACGTCCAGCACCTTGTCGGGATCGGCGTGGTCGATCATGCCGAGCAGGAACTGCCGCACACCGTCCGCGCCGGCCGGGCTGATGCCTTCCAGCGCGCGCGTGATGCGCGCCGTCTGCAAGCCAGCCAGCTTCGCTACAAGTGCCTCGCCCTTTGCCGTGGCGAAAAGAAGACGTTGCCGGCGGTCGTTGTCGCCGGCCTTCTGGATGATATAGCCCTCGTCGAGAAGTTGTTTGAGCACCCGGCCCAGCGACTGCTTGGTGATTCGCAGCACGTCGAGCAGATCCGCGACCTTGAGGCCCGGATAGCGGGTGACGAAATGCACCACGCGGTGGTGCGCGCGGCCGAAGCCGAACTCCTCCAGCACGTCGTCGGCATCGCCAACGAAGTCCCGGTAGGCGAAAAACAGCAGTTCAATGATGTCCCAGCGCAGGTGATCCTCCCGCCCGGCCGAGGGGACTCCATCCTTCCCGGAGGACAGGTCTGCACCCTGTGCTTTGAAATTTACGTCAGGCATATTGACATATCTTGGTTTCAATATTACAAAAAGACCAAGCTTAACGAAACAATCGGATATTTCGTCCCTTGGGCGTTTCTGGAAAATCCCGATGGCGGGAATTTTCAGCCGGATACGAAGCGAATTTTACACCGTGCGATTGTCGCTCGGCATTCGACGAAACATACTGGACTTAACCGCTCGCGACAAACGAACGAGCACCCGCCGGCACCTGACACAATTGGACCGGCCGATCTGGAGAGAAGCGATGGGAGTTTCGTTCGACAAAGTCGATGGCGCGATGTTGCTGGAATTCGACATGCAGCCTGCGACAACTCCGACTTCCGAGACGGAGCGCGCAGCAAAGCTCGTTGACCCAGGCTTCGGCCGGATTTTCACCGATCACATGGCTGTGGTCCGCTACAATCAAGCGAAGGGCTGGCATGGCGCGCGCGTCGAATCCCGCGCGAGTTTCGCGCTAGATCCGGCTACAGCGGTCCTGCACTATGCTCAGGAGATTTTCGAAGGCCTCAAGGCGTACAAGCGCGACGACGGCGGCGTGAACCTGTTCCGTCCCGACGCCAACGCACGGCGCTTCCGCAATTCGGCCGAGCGGATGGCCATGGTGCCACTGCCCGAACCTGTGTTCATCGAAGCGGTCGAACAGCTCATTCGCCTTGACCGCGCCTGGGTACCAGGTGGCGAGGGTAGTCTCTACCTGCGGCCATTCATGATCGCCACCGAGGTTTTCCTCGGCGTGAAGCCGTCCGCGGAATACATCTTCGCCGTCATCGCATCGCCGGTCGGATCCTATTTCAAGGGCGGACCTGCGCCGGTGTCGATCTGGGTATCGGAGAACTATACGCGCGCCGCGATCGGCGGCACCGGTGCCGTCAAATGCGGCGGAAACTACGCCGCGAGCCTGCGCGCGCAAGCCGAGGCCATCGATCACGGCTGCGATCAGGTTGTTTTCCTTGATGCGATCGAGCGCCGCTACATCGAGGAACTCGGCGGCATGAACGTCTTCTTTGCGTTCGACGACGGTTCGCTGCTGACCCCGCCGCTCGGCACGATTTTGCCGGGCATCACGCGGGATTCGATCATCGCGCTCGCGAAGGCGTCCGGCACGCGCGTGCGCGAGGAGACCTACACGATCGACCAGTGGCGCGCGGACGCCGCCAGCGGAAAGCTGAAAGAGACTTTCGCCTGCGGCACGGCGGCCGTCATCTCGCCGATCGGCAAGGTGTGTTCGGCAAGCGGCGATTTTCTTATCAACGGCGGCGCAGCCGGTCCCGTCGCGACGGGGCTGCGCAAGAAGCTGGTCGATATCCAGTACGGCCGCGCAGCCGACCCGCACAACTGGGTCAGAAAGGTGCTGTAACCGGCGCAATCACCGGCCGGCTGATGACGGAAGACATCGCCGGAATTCAGCCCAAGAGAAAAGCGGCCGCAATCCAGACCGGCGCGAGTTTATATCTGTCAAAACGAAAACGCCGGGCTCGTCCCGGCGATTTTATTTTACGGTCGCCGCTAACGGCCGAGAATGTCCAGCAAAGACCCACATTCAAAACGCGATTCACGCTGCGGAGTGAGGCTGGACGAAAACTTATGGATAACGGAAGCGCTCCACACTGAGCCCCCGAATTCCAAGGGCGTTAATGCAAGAGTGAGTATCAGTTCTGCAAACATCGGATTTGACAAAACTTGTACGTTAGTTCCGAATGGCGAAAGTTAAAAAACAAAAAGCAGACCATCGCCCATGCGACGTGATCAATTGCGAACTTTTCCATTAGTAGATGCGTCAGCGACCTTCTCCACCATTTCAATCAACTGTTTGCGTACCGCGGGGTCACTCACCCGCCTCAATGCCAACGCGATTTGGCGACCGTCCGCGTCGATCAAGTCAGACTGATCTTCTGGTTTGGGAGATTTGGATTCTGTCATCTGTGTGAACCGGAGGGCAAAGCATATGCCGTCGCTTGAGGATCTGGAAGAATTGCGGCGTTCGCTTGAGGAAATCGTGGCACGCGCTGAAATATTGCGGCTTCCGGATCTCGTGTATCTGCTCAGAATGGCGAAGCTGGAAATTGCCGATAAGCAGCAAGCCGAAATGGACCGACTTGAAGCGGATAATTCCTTCCAGAATATAGTCGAGGCAAATGTAACATATCAGCGCGCGCCCATGAACGCCGCGAAAACGAAATAATCGCCGTTTTGCATGCCTGCCACACGACAGGCCGACTGCATTACATTACCGCCTCAGCCGTCGAGAACTGCAATTCTGGCCGTTCAAAGCGCTTCCGCGGGTGCCCAGAACACTTCGCCGTCTGAATCCTCAGTGTCGAGCCAGAGCAGCGGCAGATTCGGATAGGCCTCACCCAGCACGTCGCGGCCGCGACCGATCTCGCACAGCAATCCGCCGTCCGGCGTAAGGTGATCCTTCGCCTCGTCGAGAATACGCCGCACCAGGTCAAGGCCATCCGCGCCGCCGTCGAACGCCATCTTCGGCTCGTGACGGCATTCGCGCGGCAACTCCGCCATGCCCTCGGCATCGACATAAGGCGGATTGGTGATGATGAGGTCGTAGCGCTCATCGCCCACGGCATCGAACAGGTTGCCGTGATACAGCGACACCTGATCCTCAAGCCCGTAGTCGGCGACATTGCGCGCGGCCACCGCCAGCGCGTCCCTTGAAAGATCCACCGCATCGACCGCCGCATTCGGAAACGACTGGCACGCGAGGATGGCAAGGCAGCCGGAGCCGGTGCAAAGATCCAGCACGCGCGTGATGTTGCCGGGATCGTCGATCAGCGAACCGCCCTCGTCCTCGGTCTGGCCGCTGAAATGCGAGTCCAGCAGTTCGCCGATGAACGAACGCGGCACGATCACCCGCTCGTCCACATAGAACGGCAGTCCGCGCATGTAGATCTTGTTGACGAGGTATGCCGCCGGCTTCCGCGTGGCGATGCGCTGCGCGATCAGGGCGAGAATCTTTTTCGCCTCATGCGACGTCACGCGAGCATTGGCGAACGTCTCGAACTGATCGGGGTGCAGGTGCAGCGCCTCGCACACGATGAACGCCGCCTCGGCCACCGGATCGGTGGTGCCATGGGCGAACACCAATTCGGCTTCCGTGAAACGGCTCACCGCGTAGCGCATCAGATCGAGCAGCGTCAGCAACTCGCCCGCTGCGACCTTGGGCGGCGTTGCAGACTTGAGGGATTTTCTGGATTTCGTGCCAGCCGCAGCGCGCTTTGCATTTGTTCTGGAAGCTGTCCGTTTCGATGTCTTTGCCATTATTTTTTCCACCGCGCCGCGGCACTGTCATCATGAGCCTGCGCATCGACCCATGCGCGGTTGCCGCCGACGCGTTCCTCGGATTTCCAGAACGGCGCGTTCGCCTTGAGATAATCCATCAAGAATTCCGCCGCCTGAAACGCCGCCTCGCGATGCGCGGAGGCCGTCAGCACCAGCACGATATTGTCGCCGGGCACCACGCGGCCGTAACGATGAATCACGGTCACGCCGGTCAGCGGCCAGCGCGATGTCGCTTCATCCACATGCCGCACGATCTCGGCCTCGGCCATGACCGGATAATGCTCCAGCGTCATCGCGGCGATGGCGTCCTTACCCTCACCGCCCCGGCAAATGCCCAAAAAGGACACCACCGCGCCGATGTCGGTGCGGCCCTTGGTGAGCGCCGCAATTTCCGCTCCGATATCGAAATCGGCGGACTGCAAGCGGATGGTCACCGGAATGGCCATGGAAATTTAGCCGCCGGTCATCGGCGGGAAAAACGCGATCTCGCGCGCGCCAGCGATGGCGGCGTCCGGCTTCACATGGGTATGATCGATGGCGGCGCGGATCGTGCGCGGCGATGCGAACGCGGTAGCGTATTCCTCGCCGCGCGCCACCAGCCACTGCATCAGGTCCGACACCGTGCGGACGCTTTCCGGCGGCTCGACGGTTTCCTCGGTCTTGCCGACCCGCTCACGCACCCATGCAAAATAGAGAACCTTCATCGGTCCTCCTCGGTGAGATGATGGATTCCCGCGCGGAGGTAATCCCATCCGGTGTAGATGGTGAGCATCGCCGAAATCCACAACAGCACGATCCCGATCAGGATGGTTGGCGGCAGGATCGCTTCACCCGCCTCGCCCGCGATCAGGAATCCGATGGCTACGAGCTGCAACGTGGTCTTCCACTTCGCCAGTTGTGACACCGGAACGCTGACGCGGATCGCGGCGAGATATTCGCGCAGGCCGGAGACCAGAATCTCGCGGCACAGAATCACGATGGCGGCCCACAGCGACCAGCCGCGGATGGTCTCGTCCGCCGCCAGCATGAGAAGACACGACGCGACCAGGAGCTTGTCCGCGATCGGATCAAGCATGCGGCCGAAGGCCGATTGCTGATCCCACATCCGGGCATAGTAGCCGTCGAGAAAATCGGTGATGCCCGCGGCAATGAAAATAAACAGGGCGACCCAGCGCAGCCACAGCGGTCCACCGAGAATGGACTGCGCATACATGCAGCCGACCACCACCGGAACCGCCACGATTCGGGAGTAGGTCAGGAGATTGGGCAAAGACAGCGAGCGCTTCGCTGGCTTCGGGGCGGCAACATTGGTCATGGGGTTACCAATACTGCGGAAGCTCCGGCGTCAACAGCCTGTTACCGCATTTTGGTCAGGTCTAAAATGCAGGCGATCAATCGGGGATACCTCGCTTGCGGTACCCGCTTCCGGGGTCATGTGCTGTTTGGATGGAAGAAATCGAAGATCTTGCGGGCGCTTTCGGCGCTGACCCCCGGAACCTTGCCAAGATCGGCCAGCGATGCCCGTTCGATCTCTTTCAATGTTCCGAAATGATGCAGCAGCGCACGTTTGCGTGACGGGCCGATGCCGGGAATTTCCTGCAACCCCGCCTCGCGAATGTCCTTCTTGCGCAGCTTTCGGTGCGAGCCGATGACGAACCGATGCGCCTCGTCGCGCAGCCGCTGGATGAAATACAGCACCGGATCGCGCGGCTCCAGCTTGATGGACGGCCGGTCCGGCATGAACAAGGTCTCCCGCCCGGCGTCGCGGTCCGGACCCTTGGCCACCGCGATCAGGGACACCTGCGTCAGATTCAAATCGGCGAAAATGGCGCGCACCGCGTTGAGTTGACCGAGACCACCATCGATGATGACGAGATCGGGCCATTGCGGCACGGCGTCGTCATTCTCCTTTGCGGGCGCGTCGCCGCCGGGCGCTTCATTGAGCAGCCGCTTGAACCGGCGCTCCAGCACCTCGCGCATCATACCGTAATCGTCACCCGGCGTGAGCGCCAGCGATTTGATATTGAACTTGCGGTACTGGTTTTTCAGAAATCCTTCCGGCCCCGCGACGATCATCGCACCGACCGCGTTGCTGCCCTGAATATGGCTGTTGTCATAGACCTCGATACGCTTCGGCACATGCGGCAAACCGAGCGTCGAGGCCAGCCTCTGAAGCAACCGCGTCTGCGTCGCGGTGTCGGCGAGCTTGCGGCCCAGCGCCTCGCGCGCATTTGTCAGCGCATGCGCGACCAGTTCCTTTTTCTCGCCCCGCAGCGGCATTGCGACCTCGACCTTGAAGCCGGCCTTGACGGTCAATGCCTCCGCGAGCAACGCCTGATCCTCGATGCGGTGCGACAGCAGGATCAATTTGGGCGGCGGCTTGTCGTCGTAGAACTGCGTCAGGAACGAGCCCAGCACTTCTTCGTGCGACAGCGATTTGTCGGCACGCGGGAAATAGGCGCGGTTGCCCCAGTTCTGGCCGGTGCGGAAGAAGAACACTTCAACGCAGGAATAGCCGCCCTCCTGATGGATGGCGAACACGTCCGCCTCCTCGACGGTGCGCGGATTGATGCCCTGCTGCGACTGGATTGCGGAGAGCGCAGCGAGACGGTCGCGATAAAGTGCTGCGCGCTCGAACTCGAGATCGTGCGACGCCTTCTCCATTTCGACCGCGAGTTCTTCCTTCACCAGACGCGAGCGGCCCGAAAGAAAGTCATTCGCCTCGCGCACCAGTTCGGTGTAGCCGGGGAAGTCGATCTCGCTGGTACACGGCCCCGAGCAGCGCTTGATCTGATACAGCAGACACGGCCGCGTCCGGCTCTCGAAGAATGCATCGGTGCAGGAGCGCACCAGAAACGCGCGCTGCAGCGCCGTGATGGTGCGGTTGACCGCGCCGACCGACGCGAACGGCCCGAAGTAACGCCCCGGCCGCGACTGTGCGCCGCGATGCTTGAGAATTTGCGGCGCCCAGTGGTCGCCGGTGATGAGAATATAGGGAAACGACTTGTCGTCGCGCAGCAGCACGTTGAAACGCGGCCGCAACTGCTTGATGAGGTTGGCTTCCAGCAGCAGCGCTTCGGTCTCGGTGGCGGTCGAGACGATCTCCACCGCGACGGTCGCCGCGATCATGCGCGCGATGCGCGCCGGATGACCCATCGGCCGCGCGTAGGATGACAGACGCTTTTTGACGCTTTTGGCCTTGCCGACATAAAGTACGTCGTTCGCGGCATTGAGCATGCGATAGACGCCCGGCGATATCGGCGCGAGTTTCACCGCGCGCTCGATCGCCGCGCGTCCCATGGCGAGCGTGCCTTCGCTCGCAAATTCGCCGGAATCATCGACAGACTCCGGAAGACGGCCTTCGTCGTCATCCTCGGGGGAACTCGTCTCGGCAGAGACCGTCGCCGGGTCCACGTCCTTACCGCGCAAATCCCGCGAGGAGATGTCCTGCGGATGCACTTTCAGCGCTGGTTCCTCCGGCGGCTGCGACTGGTCGGTGGTGTCGTCGATCATGAGCGGAACTTAGGTGCTGCGAGCGAAATCATCCAGCGCTGCAGCGAGCATGTACAAACCAAAGCCATGCGGGAGCCGGCTGCGCCGCGGCCCGGCTTTTAACACTTTCTTAGGGACGTTAATGGGGCGGTAAGCCGCGTTAACGAGCGCTTAATGTAAAACAATCGATAAATTTTACACAGAAAAGGTGGACTTCCGTAACCACACGGACCCGCCGCACAGCACATCGCCGCCGATTGCAGAACGAACTTGCCGACGGTGTCAGGCGCGCGTGAGGGAGAGTTGAAATGAAAAAGACATTTTTCGGGGCATTGATCCTTGCCGCACTCTGCGCCACCGTATCCGCGCAGGCGGCCGACATTTATGGACGGCAGCGCGCGCCTTATGCGCAGCCCTACACGGTGAGCCAGCCGCTCGCCAACAGCTGGATCGGTCCCTACATCGGCGGCAACATCGGCTACGGCTGGGGCGACGTGACCAACAGCGCGGTTTCGCCGTCGGGCGTGCTTGGCGGCCTTCAGGCCGGCTACAACTGGCAGTCGGGTCCGTTGGTGCTGGGCATCGAAGGCGACCTTCAGATCAATTCCGCGAATGACAGATTCGCCGCGTGGAAATTTTCCAATCCCTGGTTCGGCACGGCACGTGGCCGCGTCGGCTACGCCTTCAACAACATCCTGCTTTACGGCACTGGCGGTCTCGCGTTCGGCCAGTTGAAGGCCGAGACATTCGGGTTCTCCGAAAGCCACACCTCCATGGGCTGGACCGCAGGCGTCGGTGCCGAAATTGCCCTGAACCGGAACTGGTCGGCAAAGGTCGAATATCTCTACGTCGATCTGTCCAACAACAACTTCGTCGGTACCGGCCTGCCGCACGGCTACGAGTTCAGCACGGTGCGCCTCGGAGTGAACTATCGGTTTTGATCCAACCGGCAACTGGCCTTGACGATCCAATCCCGGGCCATCGCCCGGGATTTTTCTTTGAATCGCCAATCAACCAAAATCTCGCGCTCGACGGCGCGCATGCGCCTCGACGCCCAGTGACGGCAATCAAACCCTCGCGCGGCAGTTTCGCGCGCGTACTGCCGTTCCGCTCACGACACCACGAGATCGACCGCCTTCGGTCCCTTGCCCTTCTTGTCGGGCTCGACCTCGAACGTGATGTGCTGCCCCTCGGCAAGATCCTTCAGCCCCGCGCGTTCGACCGCGGTGATGTGCACGAACACATCGCGCCCGCCGTCGTCCGGCTTGATGAAGCCGTAGCCGCGTTCCGCATTGAAGAACTTGACCGTACCCGTCATGGCCATCGGGAATCTCCTCCCCGCATTGCTCCGCCAAAGCGCTAACGCGCATCGGCCTGGCCAGACAGTCGCTGCCGGAAAGCATCGGCCTTGTGAGCAGCCCGGCAATATCGGGCGACGCTCGAGGCCTTGTCATTCCGCCGCGCCCATTCGCGGACGCGGAACGTAAAGCCAGCCCTCACGTCTTGAGCATAATACGGTTCCCGGCAAATTGACCATGGCTTTTGCACGTTTTGAGGCCGCGCCCGAATTTCGGGCAGGACAGAATTGCAGCCTAAGCCTCACGCCGTCACCCTTTGGCGGCCTCGACCCGGAAGCGGCCTGCTCCGCCCTGACCCAGCGGCTTTTCAAGCTCATGCAGGATTGCCTTCAATTCGGCGGCGAGAGTCCAGGGCGGATTGACGACCAACAGCCCGGCGGAAACCAGTCCCGCTTGCGGGGTCTGCGGCGCCACGCTGAATTCGACGCGCAGGCATTTGGCGTCGCCGCCGCCGGCATTGGCAATCCCCGCGACCGTGTGGGCGAGCGCGTCCGTGGCGCGGCGTTCTTTCACGGGATACCAGAGCATGTAGATGCCGGTCGGCCATTTTCCATGCGCTTCCGCAAAGCCCGCAGCGAGGCGCTCGAATTCGTCGCGTTTCTCGAATGGCGGATCGATCAGCACCAGCCCGCGCCGCTCCTTCGGCGGCACATAGGCCGGCAGCGCCGTCCAGCCGTCGATGTCGACAACGCGCGCCTGGGTGTCGCGGCGCAGCGCAGCGATCAGGGATTTGCGCGCCTTCGGCTCGAGTTCGCAGGCGACGAGACTGTCCTGCGGCCGCAGCAGCGCGCGCGCGATCAGCGGCGAACCGGGATAGGCGGTGAGGTCGCGCTGCGAATTGAACGCGCGCACGATGTCGAGATACGGCGCGACCAGCGCCATCACGGGCTCGGACAGCCGCGCCTGCATCAGCCGCGCGATGCCGGTGCGCCACTCGCCGCTGCGCTCCGCCTCATCGCCGGTGAGATCGTACAGGCCGGCGCCTGCGTGGGTATCGATCACGCGAAACGCGGCGGGCTTTTCGTGGAGGTAACTCAGGATGCGCGCCAGCACGATGTGCTTGATGACATCGGCGAAATTCCCGGCGTGGAAGGCGTGGCGATAGTTCATGCCGCGAGAGTTACGACATCAGGCGATGAAAGTAACCCTCGGCAATCAGCCCCC
>JAZKGC010000078.1:29124-41941 GCA_040386115.1 Pseudomonadota bacterium | reverse complement strand
TTTTACATTAAGATCAGCCGACGATCTCGTTGCCGGCGAAGAACTGCGCGATCTCGATGGCCGCAGTCTCCGCAGCGTCGGAGCCGTGCACCGAATTTTCGCCGATGGACTTGGCGTGCGCCTTGCGGATGGTGCCTTCAGCGGCCTTCGACGGATCGGTCGCGCCCATCACGTCGCGATGCTTGAGAACGGCGTTCTCGCCCTCAAGAACCTGAACCACCACCGGACCCGAAACCATGAAATCCACCAGTTCGCCGAAAAACGGCCGCGCCTTGTGCACGGCGTAGAATGTCTCGGCCTGCGCGCGCGTCATCAGGATGCGCTTCTGCGCGACGATGCGCAGACCCGCCTTCTCGATGATGGCGTTGACGGAGCCGGTCAGATTGCGCGCGGTCGCGTCCGGCTTGATGATCGAAAAGGTGCGCTCAATCGCCATAATACTGTCCTTAAAGCTTTAGTTTTGGGAAGGGTTGCGGCGCTTATAACCGCGCCGCCCGGCAACGGCAATGGCATGCCGGGGAAGACCGCAGCGAAAGACGCCGCGCCCAAATCTCGCGCCAAAGTGACATTCACGGCACTTTTGAGATGCCCTTCCGACATGAATCCGCCGGCAACATTGCCGAGATGTCATTGAGATGAACCTTCCCTGACCGTGGCGTGCTGTTCGTGTTCAGGGGCGCAGGAACATCATCACAACATGGACCCTCTCGGGCCAAACGATTGAACCTTCGGAAGTCTTGATCCTTCGGAAGTCATGAACCTTCGGAAGTATTGGGCGTTCGTGTCCGGGTCTCGGGATCAGGTCAAATGAGTCAAAAAGGAGAACAAGCATGTTTCGCAAACTCGCACTTGTAGCCATCGCAGCGGCAGCTCTCGGCGCAGCTGTATTGTCGCCGTCAGCCGCGTCCGCGCGGGAATGGCGCAGCGTCGGCGCCTTGGGCGGCGGCGGTGGCTGGCATGGCGGCCACGGTGGACACGGCGGCTGGCAGGGCGGTCACCATCGCGGCTGGGGTGGCCGTGGCTGGAGCGGCGGTCCGCGCTACTTTGCCGGTGGCGGTTACGGCGGCTGTTACGTGCGTCGCCTGGTTGCGACGCCCTACGGCTATCGCGAGCGGCTCATCAACCGCTGCTACTGATCGAACTGCGCTAGTCTCGATAGCTTTGGCCGGTCGCATCTGCGGCCGGCCATTTTCGTTGAACCCCTCTTCATCGAACCGGCCTTTTCTTTGAACCAGCCTCGCACGTGCTGCGACTGACATGCAGGGACACGCAAACCGGCGCCCCCGCGCCCCACTCAAGGAGACCTGTCATGTTGCGCAAACTCGTTCTTGGACTGGCTGCTCTCGCCGCACTGTCCACCACCGCATTGATGCCATCTGCCGCTTCGGCCAAAGGCTGGAAGCATCATCACCATCACGGCTTTCATCATCACTTCCACGGTCATGGTCATTGGGGTGGCGGACCGCGCTTCGTCGTCGGTGGCGGCTACGGCGGCTGCTACGTGAAGCGCCTGGTCGAGACGCCTTACGGCCTGCGCTATCGCGTGGTGAACGTCTGCTACTGATCCAGACGCTGTTTTGCTTCTCCCGGACTGATATCCCCGGCGGTTTCTGCGTCCGGGGATTGTTTTTGAAAGCGATTGCTGAGGAAGTTCCCTGCTCCGGACATTTATATTTTTACCAATCGCTCACCATCCGGCTTGAATGCTTGAACGAATTTACCCCTCCCGACTTGGTCCGGTGTAATTTGAATTGAAGTTGAAACGAATTGGATCACGCCATGCCGAATCGAATCGACGCTCCGGGTGTCCATCTCGACCACACTCACAGCGAAGCCGTTTGTCAGGGCATCGGGGAGAAAATGCGCGAGACGCTGAAGCGCGACTCGCAGGACATATCTCCACATCTGCGCGAGTTAATCGAACGCCTGCCTGAACTGGATCGTGAACGTGCGCCGTCGCTGGTACCATCAATGAACTTGCTCTCCGAAACGCATTAAGTTTCGTCGCGAGCGGCTCGCCGGTAACATCCACGCCCGAGCCGATTCAATTCACGCACACTCCCCATAAAGCGGCTCACAGCCCTGATCATGCTGATTTAATCACGCAATTGACACGATAAAGCTGTTGCGTTCGGCGGCCTGTTTCGTAAAAGCCCGCCATGCTCTCCATCAATGACATTTCGATCCGGATCGCCGGACGCCTGCTGATTGACCACAGCACCGTGCAGATCATCCCCGGTGCGCGCGTGGGCTTTGTCGGCCGCAATGGTGTGGGCAAATCCACGCTGTTTCACGCCATTCGCGGCGAATTGCCCCTTGAAGCGGGCTCGATTGCGATTCCGCCGCGCTGGCGCGTGGGCAGTCTCGCGCAGGAAGCGCCCGACGGTCCCGAAAGCCTGATCGAGGTGGTGCTGAAAGCCGATCTGGAGCGCGACGCGCTGCTGAACGAAGCCGAGACGGCGCACGATCCTGAGCGAATTGCCGACATCCAGACGAGGCTCGTGGACATCGAAGCCCACTCCGCCCCTGCCCGCGCCGCCGCAATCCTGAGCGGCCTTGGATTTTCCACGCCCGATCAGGCGCGCTCGTGTTCGGAATTCTCCGGCGGCTGGCGCATGCGCGTGGCGCTTGCGGCAACGCTGTTTGCCGCGCCCGATTTGCTGCTGCTGGACGAGCCGACCAACTATCTCGATCTCGAAGGCACGCTCTGGCTCGAGGACCATCTCGCGAACTATCCGCGCACCGTCATCGTCATCAGCCATGACCGTGACCTGCTCGACACGTCAGTCGATCAGATCCTGCATCTCGATCGCGGCAAGCTGACGCTCTACAAGGGCACCTACTCGTCATTCGAGGAACAGCGTGCCACGCGCGAAATGCTCGACGCCAAGCATGCCAAGAAGCAGACGGATGAGCGCAAGCGGTTGCAGGCCTTCGTCGATCGCTTCAAGGCCAAGGCTTCGAAAGCCAAGCAGGCGCAGTCGCGCGTCAAGATGCTGGAGAGAATGAAGCCGGTGACGGCGCTGGTCACGCAGGACGTGCGCGAGATCACGTTTCCGACGCCGGAGAAGATGCTGTCGCCGCCGATCATCGCGGTCGATGACGTGTCGGTCGGATACGACCCCGCAAAGCCCGTACTCAATCACGTCACGCTGCGCATCGACACCGACGACCGCATCGCGCTGCTCGGTTCCAACGGCAATGGCAAATCGACGCTGGTGAAACTGATCGCGGGCAAGCTCGCGCCGTTCTCCGGCAAGGTCGTGCGCGCGGCGAACCTTTCGGTCGGATACTTTGCCCAGCACCAGACCGACGAGCTTAATCTCGACGGTTCGCCTTACGATCATCTCCGCAAGCTGATGCCGGACGCGCCGGAAACCAAGGTCCGCGCGCGCGTCGGTGCCATCGGTTTCTCGGGCAAGGCCGGCGATACCAAAGTCAGTTCGCTGTCCGGCGGCGAAAAAGCACGGCTGCTGCTCGGGCTTGCGACGTTCTTCGGGCCGAACATGATTATCCTCGACGAGCCAACCAACCATCTGGACATCGACAGCCGCGCGGCGCTGGCGGAAGCGATCAACGATTATCCCGGCGCCATCATCATGGTCTCGCATGACCGCTATCTGATCGAGGCCTGCGCGGATCAGTTATGGGTGGTGGCGGACCGCGCGGTCACGACGTATGACGGCGACCTCGACGACTACCGCCGCTCGGTTCTTTCCGCGCGCGGCATGCGCGCCAGCGGACGCGATCGCGGCGCTCCCGAGCGCGACAAGCCGCAGCGCCCCAAGGAAAAGCGCGTGCCGCTGAAGCAGAAGATTTCAAACGCCGAGAGCGAGATCGACCGGATCAACGGCATTATCGCGAAGATCGATGCCGCGCTGGCGCTGCCGGATCTGTTCAAGCGCGATCCCAAGCAGGCCGCGCAGCTCAGCAAGGCGCGCGCGAGTGCTGCAAACGCGCTGCAACGCGCGGAAGATGAATGGCTGGCGGCAAGCTCATCCTACGATGAGGCGACGGGCTGAGTTCTTGAAACGAAAAGCGCCAGCTTACGTGCGCTTCTTCGCGCCACGCGCCGGCTTTGCGGGCGCTGGAACATCGACGCGCTCGATGGTCGATAAACGACCGGACGTGAAGGTGTAGGCACCGGGCCGTGGGCCGCTCGTCCACGTAATCAATGCAACCCGGTCGCCGCGCGGATTGTTCGACAGGTTGACGTTGTCTGGAGCGACGGCAATCGCGCGCGCGACGTCGCATTCCGTATGGCCGATCGCGACCGGCGCCGCCGACGGGATCGGGGCTGGCGCGTTTGCATCGGACAACGCATTGGCTTCGGACGGCGCGCCCGGCGGCGGCATTCCCGGACATTGGCCATCGGAACTGATGAGATCGTTGGCCGTGACTTCTTTCGTCTGGCTAAGCGGCGGCGTCTCAATCGAGGTGTTGCCGCCTTTGAAAATCCTGCCGGGGCGCGCGAACCATTCCTGATCCTTCATCGAGAAATCCGACAAGCCGCCGCAGCCGGCAAGGACGGGGGCCATCATGACGAGGACCGCCAATTGCTTCGCGTGGTTGCTGTTACGCCGAACGCTCAAATTTCTATCTCACACCAGCTTCGGCGCATTGCGCCCGCGACATTTGGGAATCGTTCTAGATGAATGTTCTCACCAATCAATTACGCGCGTTCCATCTGCGGGGATCGAACATTTTTCTTGAGCGATGCGCGTAAGTGTCTTCCCACCATCCCTTTGCGGCACCATGGTGGCTAACCACAGGCCCGGTCAACGAAAAAAGACCTTATCATTAACGCCGGGAGGCTTCGCAAACCGTTGTGCAGAGCGGTCAAGCGCGGATTCATTCGCGCCGCTGCCATTTGCCGCGCTCATCCGCCTGCCAGTAAGTGAGGTCGAATCCTCGGGATTTGCTGTCGGTCCAGGCGGCTCGAGCGACGCTCAAGGCCTCGTCGTCGTCGCCGTTAAAGACCATGACCACCCGATCATACGTTCCGCAATCCTTGGGCAGACCCGCGGTATCGACGATGAATCTGACATTGGCCTTGTTGGGATTGCCTTCGTCCATCACCAGCAAAACCGGCTGCTCTGCCGCGTCGCTGTCGCGCCAGGTGCCGTGCGGCAAAAACGAATCCTCGCGATAGGTCCATAGATGCGCGTCGAGCGCATCAGCGCGTTCTTCCGATCCGGTCTGAACCGCGACGCGCCAGCCGCGCTCAAGCGATTTCTCAAGCAGCGGCGGCAACACTTTCTCAAGCGTCGTGTCTTGCAGATGATAGAACAGGATTTCTGTCATCGCGGCGGTCCACCAAAGCCGTCGCTGGCGATGCTGGATGCACCGCCAGCAGATTGCGCGTTTATCGCTTCGCCTCGTAGTGATCCGCGACCAGCCGGTTCAGCAGGCGCACGCCGTAACCCGATCCCCAGCTCCGGTTCAGATCCGATGCAGGCACACCCATCGCGGTGCCGGCAATATCGAGATGCGCCCACGGCGTGTCATCCACAAAGCGTTGCAGGAACTGCGCCGCTGTGATCGATCCGCCGTTGCGGCTGCCGGTGTTCTTCATGTCGGCGAACTGCGAGTCGATCTGCTTGTCGTATTCGGGACCGAGCGGCATGCGCCAGACGCGTTCGCCGGTCTCCTGCCCCGCTGCGGTGAGACGTTCCGCAAGCTTGTCGTCGTTGGAGAACATCCCGGCGTATTCCGTGCCGAGTGCCACCATGATCGCGCCGGTCAGCGTCGCCAGATCGACCATGAACTTCGGCTTGAACTTCTTGGCGACGTACCACAGCACATCGGCCAGCACGAGCCGGCCTTCGGCGTCGGTGTTGATGATCTCGATAGTCTGTCCCGACATCGAGGTGACGATGTCGCCGGGGCGCTGCGCATTGCCATCCGGCATGTTTTCCACGACGCCGATCGCGCCGATCACGTTGACCTTCGCCTTTCGTGCGGCGAGCGCGTGCATCAGTCCGACGACGCAGGCAGCGCCGCCCATGTCGCCCTTCATGTCCTCCATACCGCCGGCCGGCTTGATCGAGATGCCGCCGGTATCGAAGCACACGCCCTTGCCGACGAATGCGATCGGCTGCTCGCCCGGCTTGCCGCCGTTCCAGCGCATGATGACGGTGCGGCCATCGTGCTCGGAGCCTTGCGAGACGCCGAGCAGCGCGCCCATTTTCAGCTTCGTCATCGCCCTGACGTCGAGCACCTCGACGCGAACGCCGAGTTTGCGCAGCAAGCCCGCGCGGCGCGCGAACTCGACCGGAAACAGCACATTCGGCGGCTCGTTGACGAGTTCGCGGGCCACCAGCACGCCATCGACGATGTGATTCTCGGGGCTGAACGCCTTGCGCGCCGAGGCTACGTCGGCAACGGCGACCGAGAACTGCGCGCGCAACGGCGCATTGTCGCCATCCTTCTTCCTGGTCTTGTAGCGATCGAATCGATAGGCCCGCAGACGAATCCCCGATGCCAGCGCCGCCGCCTGCGACGCCTTCATCGCGCCGGACGGCATCTCTGCGATCGTTGTGACCGCTTCGGTGCCCGCGCTGATCTTGGCCGCGGCCTTGCCGCCGAATTTAAGGAAATCGCTGTCTTTCAGGGAGGCCGCCTTGCCGGTGCCGACAACGATCAGGCGGCCGGTCTTGAGACCTTCGGGCGCGAGAATGTCCAGCGTGGCACCGCTTTTCCCCTTGAACTGGTTGGTGGTGGCCGCGCGCTTGACCGCGTTCGCCGCCGGTCCCAGCGCCTTGATCGTCGCCGGCCCGAACTTGAGCGCTTCGTCGCAGAACACCACCAGAACGCCGCGTGCGGCAGCTGAAAACGGTACGAAGCCGACCTTCACGGCGTCGGTCATAAGCAAATCCTCCAGATAATTGCGGCTTTCGCAGCTAAGGGACCAGAATCCAGCGGGATTCTCTGCGGCGCACTATGACGCCTTCCCGCACGCGCTGCCAAGCGCGCAGCTTTGCGGTCAAGCACGCGTGACCGGGTTCGGATCGGGTGCGCAGCGTGGCCGTAAAGCCACGTTTCACGTTTTATTAACCACATCCAACGCGCGGCCTCAGGTCAGCCATTTTGTTGACCGATCAAGGAGATGCTATGAAATAACAATGTGCCGGAAAATACCGTCCGCGCCCGTGGGGAGCCTCTGCTGAGGTTCGGGCGCGACAGCGAAACCGGCTTGGGAATTGGGGATATTGCCGCCTGATGGGGTCGATAGACGCCGCATATTTTCGGACGACGCTGTTGTCGTTCGTCACAGTTTGCAGAACCGCCCGGCTCGTCCGGCGGCTGGCGAACGCATGAAGCGATCGCGCGCATGGTAACGACCATCCTCGCACGCTATTTCGCCAAGCGTTTCGTGATCGCGTCGCTCGTCACGTTCGCGGGCATCTCGTTCCTGATCGTCATCGTCGATTACATCGAACTGATACGCCGCACGTCCGGCATCGCGTCGGTATCGGCACTTCTGGTGGCACAGACGGCCCTGTTCCGCGTCCCGCTGACGCTCGAAAAACTGATGCCGTTCTGCATCCTGATCGGCGGGATGGTCTCATTCCTGGCGTTGTCGCGGCAACTCGAACTGGTCATCGCGCGCGCGGCAGGCATTTCGGCCTGGCAGTTCATTGCGCCTGCGGTGCTGAGCGCACTGGTGCTCGGCCTGCTCGCGACCGTCGTTTACAACCCGCTTTCGGCGGAGATGCTGGAACGCGCCAAGGGATTGGAAACGAGGATATTCACCGGCGGCGCTTCGAATACGCAGGAAGGAGCCAACTTCTGGCTCAACCAGTCCACCAGCGATGGACAGAGCGTCATCAATGCGGCGCGAAGTCAGGGTCAGGGCGCGATCCTGACCGGCTTGACGGTATTCCGGTACGATACCTCCGGGCATTTCAAGGAACGAATCGAGGCTGCTGAAGCCACCCTCGAGCCCGGCCAGTGGGTGTTCCGGGATGTCAGGCGCTACTCCCTCGATAATCCGCCGCTGATGGAGGCGCGTTTCACGCTCCCCACCACGCTGACGCTGGCTCAGATTCGGAACAACTTCTCGACCCCGGAGACCGTGTCATTTTGGCAACTCCCGGACTACATCAAGTCCTCTGAGTACTCCGGACAGGCCACAGCGGGATACCGGCTGCAGTATCAAAAACTCCTCGCGCGCCCGTTTTTATTGGCCGCCATGGTGCTGCTTGCAGCCTCCGTCAGCCTGCGGTTCTTCCGGTTCGGCGGCGTGCAAAAGATGGTTTTAAGTGGCGTTGCAGCAGGGTTTCTGCTCTACGTCCTGTCGAAAGTAACTGAGGATTTAAGCAAGGCCGAGTTGATGCATCCGCTCGCTGCCGCGTGGTTGCCCGTATGCGTGGGCGGCCTCTCGGGATTTTTGGCTTTGCTGTACCAGGAGGACGGGTAGTGGCCGTTGTCGCCGCCCTCCAAGGACGGACGCCTGCGTTCAGGCGGCGCATGCGCTTGCGCCGCCATCGCCCCCTCATGTCCGCAGTTTTCGGGCTGATTTTGGCCACCGGGCTGAGCGGCCTGATCGCCGATCCAGCCGCAGCCCAGCTCTACCAGTCTTACAAGTACAATGCCCGCCCGCCCGCTCCGCCGAAGCAGGCCCGGCCTGCCAACAAGGACGGGCAGATGCTCGTCCAGGCCGCCGAGGTGAATTACGACTACAACAACTCGCGCGTCGCAGCGGTCGGCAGCGTGCAGATCTACTACAACGGCGCGACCATCGAAGCCGACAAGGTCATCTACGACCAGAAAACCAAGCGCCTCCGCGCCGAAGGCAACGTCCGGATGACGGATGCGGACGGCAAGATCACCTATGCCAACCTGCTCGATCTTTCGGACGACTACCGCGACGGCTTCGTCGACTCACTGCGCCTGGACACGGCGGATCAGACCCGCATGGCCGCGACGCGCGCGGACCGCACCGAAGGCGACCTCACGGTATTCCAGAGCGGCGTTTACACGGCCTGCGCGGCCTGCAAGGACAACCCGAAGAAGCCGCCGCTGTGGCAGGTGAAGGGTGCACGCATCATTCACAACCAGACCGAGAAGATGCTGTATTTCGAGGACGCGCGCCTCGAATTCTTCGGACAGCCGATCGCGTACCTGCCGTTTTTCTCGACGCCCGACCCAACCGTCGTGCGCAAGAGCGGCTTCCTGATTCCGAACTACTCGTCCAATTCGCGCTACGGCGTCGGCGTCGAGGTGCCCTACTACTTCGCGCTGGCACCCGACTACGATCTGACTTTGACGCCGCGCTACACCACCCAGCAAGGTCTGCTGATGCAGGGCGAATTCCGCCAGCGCCTCATCAACGGCGCTTACGAAATCCGTGCCTACGGTATCTTTCAGGACGACCCCGGCGCCTTCGGCTACACCAACCTAGGGCAGCCCAATCCCGGCAACCGCGATTTCCGCGGCGGCGTCGATACCAAGGGCCAGTTTGCGCTGAACGACAAATGGGTATGGGGCTGGGACGCCGTCGCCGTTACGGACAAGTTCTTTTTCCAGGACTACAATCTTGGCCCGTACAGGAACGCGCTGAGTTCTTTCCTTCTCATCCCCGATACCGGGCTTTCGCAGATTTATCTCACCGGCGTCGGCAACCGCAGCTACTTCGACGCGCGCGTGATGCACTTCCTGGGCTATTCGGCGGCCGACGTTCAGACCCAGCTTCCCATCGTCCACCCCGTGGTCGATTATTCGAACGTGCTCAACCGCAACATTCTCGGCGGCGAGTTCAGCTACAAGGCGAACTTCACAAGTCTAAGCCGCGACACCGCGTCATTCGATCCAATCAATCCCGGCGCGGCGCTCAGTGGCATGTGCCTGCCGACATCGGCCGATCCGAGCGCCCGGACACGCGCAAACTGCCTGTTGCGCGGCGTCGCCGGCAATTACACGCGGCTCTCGGGCGAGGCGACGTGGCGGCGATCGTTCACCGACTCCATCGGCCAGATCTTCACGCCGTTCGTGTCGCTGCGCGCGGATGTCATCAGCGCCGAAATCACCGCCGAGCCCGGCGTCAACAACTACATGAAGACCGGCTCCACGCAGGTTGCGCGCATCATGCCCACGGTCGGGCTCGAGTATCGCTATCCCTTCATCAACGTGCAGCCGTGGGGAACCACGACGATCGAACCGATCGGCCAGTTGATTATCCGCCCGAATGAATCGAACGCCGGGCGTCTTCCCAACGAAGACGCGCAGAGCCTGACATTCGACGACAGCAACCTGTTTGCCGTGGACAAGTTCTCGGGCTGGGATCGCGTCGAAGGCGGCGGACGCGCCAATGTCGGCGTGCAGGCGACCACGCAGTTCGACCGCGGCGGCTTCGTCAACGTGCTGTTCGGACAGTCCTTCCAGTTGTTCGGAATGAACTCCTTCGCGGTGCAGGATCTGACCAATACCGGAATCGGGTCCGGCCTCGAAGGCGCCCGCTCCGATTATGTCGGCCGCATTTCCTATCAGCCGAACAGGATCTACAGCTTCACTTCCCGCGTCCGGCTCGACGAGGGCACGATGGCGGTGCGGCGGTTCGAGCTCGAAGGCAAAGCCAATTTCGACCGCTTCTCGGCCAGCCTCCTCTATGGCAACTACGATGCGCAGCCTGAACTCGGGTTCCTCAATCGCCGCGAAGGGCTTCTGGGAACCGGGTCGATCAAGGTCGCCGCGAACTGGGTGGTATCGGGCGGCCTGCGTTACGACATTAAAAATGACAAAGTTAATCAGTACATCGTCGGCGCAGGATATGTGGACGATTGCTTCATCATGGCGGTCAACTACATCGCCGACTACAATTATACATCGACGAGCAATAATCTCACTCCGATCACGGATCACCGCGTGATGTTGCAGATCGGCTTGCGCACAATCGGCAGCAGTTCGTTCAGCGCTGCGCAGTAATATCTGACGGGTGAACCGCGCGGCCATTTCGATGCACGGCGCTCAAAGCTCCAACCTGACGACCACGGGCCTGACCATGATTGCGACCTTGCTCCCTCGTTTCGCGCGGACCGTTATTCTGGCCGCAGCGGTACTCGTCGCTTCGATCCATACATCGAGCGCGCAATCCGTGGCCGCGATGGTGAATGGCGAAGCCATCACGAATTTCGACATCGACCAGCGCATCAAGCTGACAATGCTGACCACGCGGAAGGCCGTCTCGCGCCAGGAAGCCCTCGAAGAACTCATCAACGACAAGCTCAAGGTTAAGGAAGCCAAGCGCTACGGCCTCGAACTTTCAGCCACCGATGTGGACGGGGCGTTCGGCGGCATGGCCTCGCGCATGCGCATGAGCAACGACCAGCTTGTGAAGACGCTGGAGGGTCAAGGCATCCGCCCCGAAACGCTCAAGGGCCGCATCAAGGCCGACATGACGTGGGGCAACCTCATTCGAGGCCGATTCCAGTCCGCCCTGCTCGTCCCGGAAAAGGATCTCCGGGAGGCGGTGGGCGAAAAGCCCGACGACAAGCCGGAAGCCGAGAGCTTCGAGTACCTCGTCCGCCCGATCGTCCTGATCGTTCCGCGTGGATCGCCGCCAGCTGCCATCGAGACGCGACGCAAGGAAGCCGAACTGCTTCGCGGCAGGATCCAGAGCTGCGATGAGGCGAGCTCTTATTTCCGCTCGATGCGCGACGCCGCGATACGCGATCAGCTCACCAAGACTTCGGCGGATTTGCCGCCAGCCTTGCGCGAGCTTCTCGACAAGACCCCCATCGGTAAACTGACGCCTCCGGAAGTCACCAGACAGGGTATCGAGATGGTGGCGCTTTGCAGCCGCAAGCCGACCAAGGCCGACACGCCGGCCAAGCGTGAGGCGCGCGATAAAATCTACAATCAAAAATACGAAGCCAAGTCCAAGGCGTACCTTCAGGAGATCCGCAAGGGCGCCATGATCGAAATGCGCGGCGACAGGTGAGTTGGCCAGCGGCATCGCAGCCATGACAAAAGCCGCCACGACCAAGGCTCTGGCGCTCACGATCGGCGAGCCCGCGGGCATCGGACCTGACATCGCAATCGCTGCTTGGCTGCAACGGCGCGAACGCGATCTTCCTCCATTCTATCTGATTGGCGACAGCGGTTTTATGATCGCGCGCGCCCGCGCGTTGGGTGTCCGCATCGACGTCGCCGATGTCAGCGCCGAGCAAGCCGCCACAGTGTTCGCCGACGCGCTGCCGATGGTGAAGAGCGGCATCGCGGCCACGGCACACCCCGGACAACCCGACGACAGCAGCGCGCCGGCAGCCATCGCGTCGATCCGGCACGCCGTCGCTGACGTCATCGCCGGACGCGCCAGCGCGGTGGTCACCAATCCGATTGCCAAAAGCGTGCTTTATCGTGCGGGATTTTCGCATCCGGGTCACACGGAGTTCCTCGCGCAACTCGCGGCAGCAGCGGGAGGCGCGGTGCCGCATCCCGTGATGATGCTGTGGTCGCCTGAACTTGCCGTGGTGCCGGTCACGATTCATCTGCCGCTGCGCGACGCTATCGCGCAGCTCACAAGCGATCTCATCGTCAAGACGGGACGCATCGTGGTTGCGGATATGAAGGCGCGGTTCGGGATTGCGACGCCGCGCCTTGCGATCTCCGGCCTCAACCCGCATGCCGGCGAGGATGGCTCGCTCGGCGAGGAAGACCAGGCCATCATCGCGCCGGCGGTGGCAACTTTGCGCCGCGACGGCATCGATGTCCGCGGCCCTCTGCCCGCGGACACCATGTTTCATGAGGCGGCGCGAAAAACCTACGACTGCGCGATCTGCATGTATCACGATCAGGCACTAATCCCGATCAAGAC
>JAZKGC010000078.1:19087-29024 GCA_040386115.1 Pseudomonadota bacterium | reverse complement strand
GCCGCAGCACCGCTCGAAGATTCAACCATCGTCGAAATCGGCCCCGGCCCCGGCGGGCTGACGCGCGCGCTGCTCGCGCAGGGCGTCAGGCGCGTCATCGCCGTGGAGCGCGACGAGCGCGCGATTCCAGCACTTGAGGACATCGCGCAGCGTTATCCCGGACGGATGACCATCGTGAACGACGACGCGATGACGTTCGATCCGCGCCCTCACCTCAATGGCGAACGCGCAAAAATCGTCGCCAACCTGCCCTACAATATCGCGACCGCGCTGCTGATCGACTGGCTGTGCGCCGAGCCGTGGCCACCGTGGTACGACATGATGGTGCTGATGTTCCAGCGCGAGGTCGCCGAGCGCATCGTCGCCCGCGAGAATGACGATGCCTACGGGCGGCTCGGCGTGCTGTCGAACTGGCGCGCGGACACCAAGATCCTGTTCGACATCGCCCCCGGCGCGTTCGTGCCGCCGCCGAAGGTCACATCCTCCGTGGTGCGGCTGACCCCGCGTGCCGCGCCAGAGCCGTGCGACCGCCGCATGCTGGAGCGCGTGGCAGCGGCCGCGTTCGGCCAGCGCCGGAAAATGCTGCGCCAGAGCCTCAAGTCGCTCGGCGTCGATCCGGCGGGTCTCGCCGCCGCAGCGGGCGTCGAACCGACGCGCCGCGCGGAGACAATTCCGGTGTCCGGCTTTGTTGCCATGGCCCGCGAATTGACGGATATAACAGCCGCAAAATCAAAGACGCCTTAAAGGAGAAGCCAGATGGCCGTGATGCGCCGCCAGTCAATCGTGAAATTCGATGCTCCGCTCTGCGAAACCATCGCGGAGACCCCGAAGCCGCAGGGCCGGGAAGTTCTGGTGCGGATCGAGCGCTGCGGGCTGTGCCATTCCGATCTGCATATCCAGGACGGCTATGCCGATCTGGGCGGCGGCAAGAAGCTCGATACCACGCGCGGCATGACGCTGCCGTTCACGCTCGGCCACGAAATCGCGGGGGTCGTCGATGAAGTCGGCGCGGACGTCGATAAGGCGCTGATCGGCAAGGAGAAGGCCGTATTCCCCTGGATCGGCTGCGGCCAGTGCCGGGAATGCCTGAACGGCGACGAGAACCTCTGCGCCAGGCAGCGCTTCCTCGGCGTCTCCATCGACGGCGGTTTTGCCAGCCACGTTCTGGTGCCCGACGCGAAATACCTGCTCGATTACGATCCGTTGCCGGTCAACATGGCGGCGACGCTGATGTGCTCGGGCGTCACCGCCTACGGCGCGCTGAAGCGCCTCGCCGACCGCCCGCGCCAGCGCAACCTGCTGCTGATCGGGCTCGGCGGCGTCGGCATGATGGGGCTGGCGTTTGCGCCCGCCATGTTCAAGCAACAGATTTCGGTGGCGGACCTCAACGCATCGGCGCGCGAAACCGCGCTGAAGAACGGCGCGTCGGTGGCCTACGATCCATCCGAGGCCGACATCGTCAAGCGCATCCTCAAGGAGACCGATGGCGGCTTCGATGAGGTGGTCGATTTCGCTGGCAACGAGAAATCCATGGCGTTTGCCATGGCGGTGCTGGCGCGCGGCGGCAAGATCGTGGTGTCGGGCCTGATGGGCGGCAATTTCAGCGTTCCGATGGTGCAGTGGATCTACAAGCGCATGACCATCGAAGGCTTCATGGTCGGCACCCTGGAAGAAGCGCACGAACTGATGGCGCTGGCGCGTTCCGGCAAGGTCAAGCCGACGCCGATTCAGGAAGAGCCGATGGGCGACGTGCAGAAATGGATCGACCAGCTGCGCGCCGGCAAGGTTGTCGGCCGCATCATGCTGAAAAACTGACGCGAGCACAGTCATTTCCCGCTCGTCCCCGCGCAAGTGGGGATGAGCTGAGAGCGCGCGTTTCATTCAGGCGACAGGACTCTGGCGTTCGGTGCGCGTCGCAATCCAGATCACGTGACGCGCGCCGCCTTTCGCGCCGTTGGCACGCACGCGGCGTTCGTCCACATCGAAGCCGGCTTTCCGAAGCCGTTGCGTAAATTTCGGGTCCGGTCCCGATGACCACACAGCCAGCACGCCGCCGGCACGCAGCGCCGTGCGCGCAGCTATCAAGCCTGTCACGTCATACAGCGCATCGTTTGCGTCCCGCATGAGGCCTTCGGGCCCGTTATCGACATCGAGCAGGATTGCGTCGTATGCCGAGCGTTCGGAGCGGATCAACCGGGCGACATCGGTTTCGTGAATCCTCACGCGCGGATCGGTCAGGCTCTCGCCGAATACTTCCGCCATCGGCCCGCGCGCCCACGCCACCACGGCGGGCACCAGTTCTGCCACGACGATGCGCGCATCCGTGCCCAGCACATCAAGTGCTGCCCGCAGCGTGAACCCCATGCCCAATCCGCCGATCAAAAGACACGGGAGCGCCCGCGTTTGAATTTTCTCGCACGCCATCGTTGCAAGCGCTTCTTCCGATCCGCTGAGACGGCTGTTCATCAACTCGTTCTGACCGAGCTTGATGGAAAACTCAGCGCCTCGGCGCATCAGGCGAAGTTCGCCGCCACCGCCCGGTATTTGCGTGGAATCAAGCTGTATCCAGGGAATCACGGTTCGTTCCTTCGGCGTATCTGCAACTTGCCGGAGAGCTGACGCGGTTGCAAACGCGTGCCCGAATGTTGCCTTGACGTGCCCGGATTGCGGCCTATTGCGACCCAACTTGTCATCAAGAACTTAACGCGAAAGTGAACTCCGCGTCGCGTATTGGAGGGGACAGAATGTCAAACCGGATCACAGCATTCGCAGCCGCTGCTTTTGTCGCGTGTCTTGCAGGCACAGTGATGACAACCACATCGGGCAACGCCGCGCCCGCCGACGACCCTCCTGCCAAGGATGAATGTCTCTCCGCGCCGAAGGCGTCAACGCCGGCGGGCGGTCATTGGTACTACCGCATCGAGAGAGGCACCAAGCGCAAGTGCTGGTACCTCGGCGACGCCGGTGGAAAAGTGAACAGGGCGGTTTTATCGAAAACCTTTTCGGCGAAAGAACCGAAGACACCGCGTGGCTCCGACCAATTGCTGGCCGACGCCCGTGCCGAACTGCCCGCCGGAAATGCGCCGATGGAAACGACGCGCTCCGAACAGGCCTCACTTGCCGAAACCGTATGGCCGGCCATTCCGGGGCCGACCGCCGATGCTGGAATGCGCGACAGTTCGGGCGGCAACACCACGGCTTTGAGTGCGCAAGGAACGGTTCAAGGATCGGCTCAGGGTTCAACTCAAGACGCCGCGCAAGCATCCGCACAGGGCTGGAACATTGCCTCGCGCTGGCCCGCATCAAACTCGGTAGCATCCGCCGAGAGGCAACCGCAGATCGACACGCCCAGCGCGGCGTCACCGGCCCTCACTGCAGAAAGGCTGGCGACGGTTGCTGCGGCCACGCCGCCACAGGCGGCAACAACGCCTCAGCAGAATTTGCCGCCGCAAGCGGCGGCGCAGACGGAGGACTCGTTGATCACTCCGATCCGGATGTTGCTGCTATTGATTACAGTCGTCCTGGTGCTCGCGGCGATCCTCGGCCGCGTGATCTTCAAATATGTAGGCTCACGCCAAAATCCCCGGAACCATGTTCGCAGCCCGCGACGCGCGATCTGGGATGCTGTGCCCGATAATATGTCGGCTTACGTACAGGACGACTTGATACAACGCGACCTGATTCAAGACGACTTGCCCGCACGACGGATCGCCGCGCCGCGAAACTACCCCATAGCAAGCGATCGGGTCGATGAGATCGAAGAGCTGCTGCATCGCGCGTCAAAACGCTCGGCGGGTTGATCGAACTTATTTCTCGAGCTGCTTCTGCAGATTGCGCACGAAAGCCGAGAGTCCCGTCTGGCGTTCGCGCTTGAGGCGCTCGGCCTTCAGGATGGTCGCGACTTCGGCATAGGCCATGTCCACATCGTGATTGGTTACGACGTAATCGTACTCGGCCCAGTGACTGAGTTCGTGGCTGGCGCGGCTCATGCGTCCACGAATGACGTCGTCGGAATCCTGCGCGCGCGTGTGAAGCCGCTTTTCGAGATCGGCAGCGGACGGCGGCAGAATGAACACGCTGACGACGTCGCCACCCGCCTTCTCGCGGAGTTGCTGGGTGCCCTGCCAGTCGATGTCGAACAACACGTCCTGGCCCGATGCGAGCGCATCCTCGACCGGCTGGCGCGGGGTGCCGTAATGATTGTCGAACACCGGCGCGAACTCCAGCAGTTCGTTGTTCTTCGCCATGGCGTTGAACTTCGCCTTGTCGATGAAATGATAATGCTGACCCTCGATCTCGCCCGGACGCTGCGCACGGGTGGTGACCGACACCGACATGCGAAGTCCCCTCGTCTTGTCGATCAGCATGCGCGCCAGAGTGGATTTACCCGCGCCCGACGGCGACGACAGCACGAACATCAGCCCGCGCCGCTCCACACCCTGCAAATCGCCAACGGACCCCATGCGCTTGATCCTTGTTTAACGCGTTTTGAAAACGCTATTCGAGGTTCTGGACCTGCTCGCGAAACTGCTCCACCACGTTCTTCATCTCAAGCCCGGTATTGGTCAGTTCGAGATCGTTCGACTTCGAGCAGCAGGTGTTCACCTCGCGGTTGAATTCCTGCGAGAGAAAATCCAGCCGCCGCCCCACCGCGCCGCCCTTGCCGAGCATCTCGCGGGTTTGTGCGATGTGCGACGCGATGCGGTCGAGTTCTTCGCGGATGTCCGCCTTGGCGGCAATCATGATCGCTTCCTGGCTGAGGCGATCGGAATCGAAACGGTCGGAGGCTTCCAGCAGCGCCGCCACCTGCTCTGCAAGCCGCGCCTTGATCGCTTCCGGCTTGCGGCCGGGAGCAGCTTCGGCCTTTTTCGCAAGGCGCTCGATTTCGTCCATGCGCTGCGACAGGATCTGGCCGAGTGCGGTGCCTTCGCGCTTGCGCATGTCGATGAGGCTGGTCAGCGCCTGCTCGAACGCGGCAATCACCGCGCCGCGTGCCGCCTGCATTTCGGCTTCATCGTTTTCCGGCTCAACAATCTCGATCACGCCCTTGATGGCGAGCAGCCCATCGACGCTCGGCGCGACCGCATCGGTCCGGGCCGAAATATCGCTCACCACTTTCAGGATGGACGTCAGCACGTCTTCGTTGACCCGCACAACCGATGCAGCACCCGAGCGCTTGACGGTGAGATTGGCGTAAACCGTGCCGCGCGAAAGCATTTCGGTGGCGCGCTTGCGGGCGACGGATTCAAGATCGTCCCAGCCGGACGGCAGCCGCATGCGAAAATCAAAGCCCTTGGCGTTGACGGATTTCAGTTCCCATTCGAACGCGTAGGGTCCGCTGGTGCCGTGGCTTCGCGCAAAGCCGGTCATGCTCGACAGCGCCATCGCGAACGGTTCTCCATTAAAGACGCAAAATGCGTTTCAGCTTGTCCCCGAATTTCGGCAGGGGTGCAAGCCTCAGTCGCTTCAGCCAGATCAAGGCTGCGTGGTGAGTAAGAGCGCCTTGTTGATGCCAAGAGGGTCGGCGACGGGAATTCGTCAAGCCAGCCAGTAGCTACTGGGCCTGTGTCTCGGTCTCTTCCTCGGCAGGTGCAGCAGCGCCTGCGGCAGGACGCGCCTGTGCGCGCTGCTTGCGGGGCGCTATCGGCAACGGCCCCGCGTTTGCGCCTGCGGTGCTGTTGATTGCAGCCCCTGATTTCGCCTTGGTGCCGGCCTTTGGCGCGGCAGGCGCTGGAGCGGCGGGCGCGGCCGAGGCAGGGGGCGGTGTCGATGCAACCGGCTGCTGATCGTCAGCCTCGACGGTGTCGTTCTGCTGCTGGCGCTCCATCGACCGCAGCTTGGCGACGCCTTTCAGGTGCTGGTCGTAAGTCTCGGTGAAGCTGTGGCCGCCGGAGCCATCGGCAACGAAGAACAGATCTCGGGTGCGCGCGGGATTGGCGGTCGCTTCAAGCGACGCGCGGCCAGGATTGGCGATCGGTCCCGGCGGCAATCCCTCGACGACATAGGTGTTGTAGGGCGATGGCTGCTGGATTTCGCTGCGCCTGATCGGCCGCCCGAGGGTACCCTTGCCGCCCACAAGACCGTAGATGATGGTCGGATCAGATTGCAGTTTCATGCGCTGGCGCAGGCGATTGGTGAACACCGCCGCGACGCGGCTGCGCTCGTCGGCCTTGCCGGTTTCCTTCTCGACGATGGAGGCGAGCGTGACGAGTTGCTCCGGCGAGCGAACCGGAACGTCGGGATTTCGGCGTGACCAGATTTCCGCAAGCACCCGCTTCTGCGCCTGCTGCATGCGCTGGATCACCTGATCCCGTGGCGTGCCGCGCGGGAAATTGTAAGTGTCGGGCAGCAGCGTGCCTTCGCGCGGCTGCTCCTTCAGTGAGCCCGCAAAGATATCGCTGTCCTGAAGCCGGGCAACGATCTGCTCCGATGTCAGGCCTTCGGGAATCGTGAAGGAATGCTGCACCACCTTGCCCTCGACGATGGTGCCAATGACGTCGCGCAGGCTTGCGTTCTTCTGGAACAGATATTCGCCGGACTTGAGGCCGGACCGCGCGTTGAGCGCCAGCACGCTGCCGATGAACGTCCAGCGATCGGCGGAGATCACGCCGGTGCGCTGAAGGATATCGCCGATGTCGGTCATGCCGGCGCGCGGCGGAATGTTGACGATCTTGTCCTCTGTCAGCGGGCCCTTGGCCTCGATCACCTGCTTGCCGTAGATGAACACGCCGCCGACAATCACCATCGCGACAATCAGAAAGGTGATGATGGCATTGCCGACGATAACAAAAGGATTGCGGGCGCGCTGCGAGCGTTTCGGCGGCTGCGGAACCTGCTCCGGCTCAAGCGCCGCGCGCGGGCTCCGTGGCGAAATGGGAGGTCTCTGACTCATGGGGTAACCTGATCCTGCAGCCGCTTAGTGTTGTTGTTTCAAGGTTATACGCGCGCCCAAGAGAGAAATTATGTCCGAATACGGCAAAATGGTGAAGTCTGTTCGCTTCAACACTTTGACGTCCTGACGCGTATCAATCACGCGAAACGATGCCGGAACGATCCTAGTTCGCCAGGCGCCTGACAATCAGCGACGCGTTGGTGCCGCCGAATCCGAAAGAATTCGACAAGGCCACGTTGATCTCGCGCTGACGGGCCTTTTTAGGAACCAGATCGATCGCCGTCTCAACGGAAGGGTTATCAAGATTGATTGTCGGCGGCGCGACATTATCGCGAATCGCCAGAATACAGAAGATCGCCTCGATCGCGCCCGCAGCGCCCAGCAGATGGCCCGTGGACGACTTGGTCGAGGACATCGACACTTTGGACGCCGCGTTGCCGAGCAGCCGTTGGGCGGCACCGAGTTCGATCTCGTCGCCGAGCGGCGTCGAGGTGCCGTGTGCGTTGATGTAATCGATGTCGGACGCCGTCACGCCGGCGCGCTTCATCGCCATCGACATGCAACGGAAAGCGCCATCGCCGTCTTCGGCAGGCGCGGTGATGTGATAGGCGTCGCCGGTCAATCCATAGCCCACGACTTCGGCATAGATTTTCGCGCCGCGCTTTTTTGCGTGCTCGTATTCCTCGAGCACCACGACGCCCGCGCCCTCGCCCATCACGAATCCGTCGCGGTCCTTGTCGTAGGGCCGCGAGGCGATGGTCGGATTGTCGTTGTACTTCGTGGACATCGCGCGCATCGCGCAGAAGCCGGACATCGCGAGACGATTGACCGCGGATTCCGCGCCGCCAGCGACCATCACGTCGGCGTCGCCATATGCAATCAGGCGGCTTGCATCGCCAATGGCGTGCGCGCCGGTCGAGCACGCGGTCACCACGGCGTGGTTCGGACCCTTGAGGCCATGCTTGATCGAAACGTAACCCGACGCGAGATTGATGAGGCGTCCCGGAATGAAGAACGGCGACATCTTGCGCGGGCCGCGTTCCTTGAGAATCACGGCGGCCTCGCCGATGCCTTCGATGCCGCCGATGCCGGAACCGATCATGGTGCCGGTGGCGCAGCGCTCTTCCTCGGTGTTCGGATGCCAGTTGGCGTCGTCGAGCGCCTGTGTCGCCGCAGCCATCGCAAAGATGATGAAATCATCGACCTTGCGCTGTTCCTTCGGCTCCATCCACTGGTCGGGATTGAAGGTGTTGTTGGTGCCGTCGCCGCGCGGGACCATGCAGGCGATCTGGCAGGTCAGGTCGGAAACTTCGAACGCATCGATTCTCTTCGCGCCGCTTTCGCCGTTGAGGATGCGCTGCCAGGTCGGTTCTACGCCATTGGCGAGCGGCGAAACCATGCCTAGGCCTGTGACGACAACCCGCCTCATAGTCATTTCCCCGCTCATATCGGCGACGTTACGACAGCAAGACGGCGGGTCGTTCGATCACAACCCGCCGCGTGTCGCCGTGGCCTCAAGCTTGCGTCAGCTTTTTGCGTTTTTTTCAAGAAACTTGGTGGCGTCGCCGACGGTGAGAATCGTTTCCGCAGCGTCGTCCGGAATCTCGCAGCCGAATTCTTCTTCGAATGCCATTACGAGTTCGACGGTATCAAGGCTGTCAGCGCCGAGATCGTCGATGAAGCTTGCAGCATCGACAACCTTCTCGGGCTCGACACCAAGGTGCTCGACCACAATCTTCTTAACTCGCTCGCCAATCTCACTCATCGTTTCAACCTCGTGCTTGTTCCATTAAACTCGACCGCAGAACGATACGAGCCATGATCGGTAAGCAAATTTGGCATTGCGCAAAATTTGCGAATTCTTTCCGTCCTTACCACGCGTCCCTGATGTGGCCCCGCCCGGTTGGGCGACGGCACCGAAACGGCGGCGGGCGTCGCCACGGCAATATACGGGGTTTTGGAATCCTGCAATGGCGTTTTCCCCCAGTCGAGCCGTTCGGTTAGCATACTTCCCCAGACTTGACCACACGAGCCCGAAGCCCTTCCCGAACTCCATAAATCCCCTGAAAACCGGCGTTTAGCGGCCGTTGAAACTGCCTCAAATCATCGCCATTCCGCCGTTGACGTGAATCGTCTGGCCGGTGACATAGGCTGCCTCGTTGGAGGCGAGGTACACCGCTGCCGCGGCAATATCCTCCGGCGTTCCAAGCCGCCCCGCAGGCACCTTGCCGAGAACGCCTTCGCGTTGTTTCTCGTTGAGGGCATCCGTCATCGGGGTCGCGATGAAGCCGGGCGCGATGCAATTGGCCGTCACATTGCGGCGCGCGTATTCGGCGCCCACCGACTTCATCATTCCGATCAGGCCGGCTTTTGAGGCCGCGTAGTTGCCCTGCCCGGCATTACCCGTGACGCCGACCACGGACGTGATCGCGATGATTCGTCCGAATCGCTTGCGCATCATCAGTTTGGTTGCCGCGCGCGCCAGCCGGAATGTCGATGTCAGGTTGACATTGATGACATCGCTCCAGTCCTCGTCGCGCAGCTGCACGAAAAGATTGTCACGGGTGATGCCGGCATTGGCGACGAGAATGTCGAGCTGTCCCATCGCCTTTTCGGCGGCGGGAACCAGCGCCTCGACCTCGGCGGCATCTGATAAATTGCAAGGCAGCACATGCACGCGGTCCTTCAGTTCGGCCGCGAGGGTGTCCAGCACCTCGCGCCTCGTGCCCGAGATCGCAACTGTCGCACCCTGTGCGTGCAGCGCGCGCGCGATCGCGCCACCGATACCGCCGGTCGCACCCGTGACGAGCGCCGTCCTGCCAGTCAGATCGAACATTGTATCCCCTTGGAGCTGTTTTTGGAGCTATTCACGGAAAATGAAGCCCCGTTTGCCGCAAGAAAACGCCCCGCGTCAATGACCTGAACGCGGCCCGGCCCGACAGTGCACCGGCACCGCCGCAAATCGAGGCAGAACACTGCGACAATATGGCATTCCGCTTGCATGGTGCACTGCATCATCAGTGAGGAACAGCCCATGTCGCCGAC
>JAZKGC010000078.1:1407-18987 GCA_040386115.1 Pseudomonadota bacterium | reverse complement strand
CAGTGAGGAACAGCCCATGTCGCCGACCCCGATTCCCGCTCCATCCGCCGGCCTGCAAAAAGTCCTGGGGCCGTTTCAGCTCTGGGGCATTGCCGTCGGGCTCGTCATCTCCGGTGAATACTTCGGCTGGAGCTATGGCTGGGCCAGCGCAGGCACACTCGGCTTTCTGGTCGCAACGGTTCTGGTCGCGACGATGTACACAACCTTCATCTTCTCCTTCACCGAACTGTCCACCGCCATTCCGCATGCAGGCGGGCCGTTTGCCTATGCAAGGCGCGCCTTCGGGCCGACCGGCGGCTTCATCGCCGGCTTTGCAACGCTGGTGGAATTCGTATTCGCGCCGCCTGCGATCTCGCTGGCGATCGGTGCCTATCTCAACGTGCAGTTTCCCGGCATCAATCCGAAATACTTCGCGCTGAGTGCCTATGTCATCTTCATCGCGCTGAACTGGGTTGGCGTCGGCATCGCCGCCGCTTTCGAGCTGTTCGTGACGGTGCTGGCGATCGCCGAACTGCTGGTGTTCATGGGCGTCGTGGCACCGGGCTGGTCGATGGCAAACTTCGTCGCCAATGGCTGGGCCGGCGGCAATGTGCTCAACGGCGCGGCAATCTCCGGCATCTTCGCCTCGATTCCATTCGCGATCTGGTTCTTTCTCGCCATCGAAGGTGCTGCGATGGCCGCCGAGGAGGCCAAAGATCCGCACCGCACGATCCCCATTGCTTACACTGCCGGGATTCTCACCCTGGTCGTGCTTGCATTCGGCGTGATGATTTTCGCGGGCGGCGTCGGCGACTGGAGCAAGCTGTCCAACATCAACGATCCGCTGCCGCAGGCCATGAAGGTCGTCGTCGGCGAAAACAGCGGCTGGCTGCACATGCTGGTGTGGATCGGTCTGTTCGGGCTGATCGCCTCGTTCCACGGCATCATCATGGGCTATTCGCGTCAGATTTTCGCGCTGGCGCGCGCCGGTTACCTGCCCAAGACGTTCGCAGCACTCAGCCCGCGCTTCAACACGCCGCATCGCGCGCTACTCGCGGGCGGCGTGATCGGCATCATCGCGATCTTCAGCGACGAATGGGTCAGCTTCGGCGGCCAGACGCTGACCGCCAACATTGTCACCATGTCGGTGTTTGGTGCCATCGTGATGTACCTGACCTCGATGGCTGCGCTGTTCAAGCTTCGCCAGAGCGAACCTGACCTCGTGCGAACCTATCGCGCGCCGTTCTATCCGGTGTTCCCGGCCATTGCTTTTGGGCTGGGTCTGGTTTGTCTGTTCGCGATGGTCTGGTTCAATGGTATGCTGACGCTGCTGTTCCTCGCGCTGATGGCTCTCGCCTACGGGTATTTCAGAATGACGGCCGGCCAACGCGACGCAGCAGCGCCCGACGAAATGCTGAGCGTCTCCGCGAACTCCGTACCCGCCGAGTAAGCCTCCGCAACCGACGAGGTGAAACCGTTGCTCTATCGCACCGCCATCGACCAGCAACTGTTCGCCTTCGACGACCTGAAGCAGGTCATGGCTTACGCCAGCCCTGCGCGTTCGGGGGATACTCTCGCGGGCATCGGCGCCGCCACCGCTCAGGAGCGCATGGCGGCGCGTCATGTGCTGGCTGAGGTGCCGCTCAAGCAGTTCCTCACCGAAGCGCTGATCCCTTACGAAGACGACAACATCACGCGCCTCATCATCGACAGCCACGATGCAAAGGCGTTCGCGCCGGTGTCGCATATGACGGTGGGCGATTTCCGCAACTGGCTGCTGTCCGAACAGGCAACCACAGAAGCACTGGTGGCACTCGCGAGCGGTCTGACGCCGGAAATGGTCGCCGCCGTCTCCAAGATCATGCGCAACCAGGATCTGATCGCGGTGGCGCGCAAGTGCCGCGTCATCACGCGCTTCCGCGATACTATCGGGCTTGAAGGGCATCTGTCGGTGCGTTTGCAACCCAATCATCCCACCGACGACCTGCGCGGCGTCGCGGCCTCCACGCTCGACGGCTTGCTGATGGGCTCCGGCGATGCGGTGATCGGCCTGAACCCTGCATCCGACAGCATGCCGGTGCTGGGTGACCTGCTGCGCATGCTGGACGAAGTGATCCAGCGGTTCGAAATTCCGACGCAAAGCTGCGTGCTGACACACGTGACCAACACCGTGAAACTTGCGGAATCCGGCGCGCCGGTCGATCTCGTGTTCCAGTCGATCGGCGGCACCGAAAAGACCAACCGTTCCTTTGGCGTGACGCCGGAAATTCTGGATGAGGCGCAGGACGCAGCGTTGTCGCTGAAGCGCGGCACCGTCGGCGACGACGTGATGTATTTCGAGACCGGACAGGGCAGCGCGCTGTCGGCGGACGCCAACTTCGGCGTCGATCAGCAAACCTGCGAGGCCCGCGCCTATGCGCTGGCGCGGCGCTACAAGCCGCTGCTGGTCAATACCGTCGTTGGATTCATCGGGCCGGAATATCTCTACGACGGCAAGCAGATCATCCGCGCCGGCCTCGAAGATCATTTCTGCGGCAAGCTGCTCGGCCTGCCGCTCGGTTGTGACATCTGCTACACCAACCACGCCGAAGCCGATCAGGACGACATGGACACGCTGCTGGTGCTGCTGGGCAGCGCCGGCATCAGTTTCATCATGGGCATCCCCGGCGCGGACGACGTGATGCTGAACTATCAAAGCACGTCGTTCCATGACGCACTGTTCCTGCGCGAAACAATGAACCTCAAGCGCGCGCCGGAATTCGAGGCGTGGCTGCAGCGCATGCAGATCACCGATGCCAACGGACGGCTGCGGCCGCCCTCGCCCAACGCACTGCTCGGCGGCATGGGCAATCTCAAATCGCTGGTCGCATGACGAAAGACTCCGTCACACAAAGTGCTTCCGTAACAGACAGTCCCTGGGGCGAATGGCGCAGCGTGACACCCGCACGTCTCGCGCTCGGGCGCGTCGGTGCGGGAATGCCCACCGACGAGGTGTTACGCTTCGGCTGGGCGCATGCGATGGCGCGCGATGCCATTCATGCGGCGCTCGACGTGCCGAAGCTTGAGGCGACGCTGCATGCGCAGGGCTGGACCGTCGCGCATACGCACAGCCGCGCGCCGGATCGCGTTACTTATTTGCGGCGGCCAGATCTCGGCCGCGTGATCGATCCGCATGAGTTCGCGAAACTGCGTGCCATGGATGTTGCGGCGGGCGGAATCTGCATCGTGATCGGCGACGGGTTGTCGTCATTGGCGGTCGATCGCCATGCCACGCCACTGCTCGCGGCGCTGAAGCCGCATCTTGCTGAACAACTCAAGCAAGCGCCTGTGGTCATCGCGACACAGGCGCGGGTCGCGCTCGCTGACGAGGTCGCCGATCTGTTGAATGCGAAACTCTCGATCATGCTGATCGGCGAGCGTCCGGGATTGAGTTCGCCGGACAGCCTCGGCATCTACATCACGCACGCGCCGTTCAGGGGACGCAGCGACGCCGAGCGCAATTGCATCTCCAACGTGCGGCCCGAGGGACTGAGCTATGCGGCTGCGGCGTTCAAGCTGGCGTGGCTGGTGCGCGAGGCTTTAGGGCGCGGGCTGACAGGCATCGGCCTGAAAGACGAGAGCGATCTTGTGCTGCTGGCGGGCGGCAACACGAGCGCCGCGCGCCTGCCCAAAGCCACATAGCGCAGGCACTCTTTCTGTCTTCTTGAAGCTCTGGCCATACGCAAAAAGCCGCGCCGCCCGGTGAAGGACGGCGCGGTGCATTTTTGAATGGGCTCTAAGGACGCTCGAACTTATCGAAACAAACCGACGATCTTGTCCCAAAGAGATCCACTTGCATTGCGGTCATGGATCGACCGTGCCGGTTGGACCTCACTGACGGGATCGGAGGCCGGGAAGCTATCGATCAACCCGGCCTCAAGGTTGGCGTGCGTCTCAAGGTCAGCTTTCAGCGCATCATTCGGATCGGCGGCGTGCCGGTCGAAGGGTGCCGGATCAAATTTTGCGTTCAATAGAACCTCCCTCGCACACGAGATTAAGCAGCCGTCGCTTTCGAGTTGACACCTTTGCGCACAGCAACGGTCGTGAGTTTCGTATTCGCCGCCTTTTCCTCATTCAGGTTCGTGGTGAGAAAGCGGACAATTTCGTCATGTCCCAATGACTCAGCCCATGCGATGAGAGTTCCGTAACGGGCAATCTCATAGTGTTCGACGGCTTGGCAGTTGGCGATGATGGCAGCGTCAAGTACGGCCTTGTCATCGATCTCGCCCGCCGTTTCGTTGGCCTCCTTGATGATCCCGTCGATCGCCGGACATGTCGTCCCCTTCGGCTCTTGACCGAGCTTCGCAAACACCTTGTTCAGCCGCTCGATCTGATTTTTGGTGTCTTCGAGATGACTCTTGAGTCCGGTTTTCAGTTCGCCATTCGTGGCTTTGTCGATCATCGTCGGCAGCGCCTTCGTGATCTGCTGTTCGGCGTAATAAATGTCCTGCAAGCCGTGAAGCAGCAGGTCGTCAAACGTCTTAATGTCCTTCGTGAATATACCCATGATACGCTCCTGTGATTGTCGGGCGAGAACGCCGCGCCAATCGAATTGTTCCGGCTTTGAAGTCGGCGTGACGATGAAAGATCGACATTGGAGCAATCGCCTCAGCGACGTTGGCGACAGATGAAAGTATTCATCGTGCTTCGGAACTCTCCCCGCGCTGCGAACTTAATGTGCACCTCGACTGGAGGGAACGCTGGGAGCACGTCATGGAAAAAACAATTGATCTTCGAACGTCGGTTACGGAACTTCCCTCATCCGGCGCATGCTGGACTGCGATCTTGGCGGGTGCACTTACCGCGCTGTCACTGACCCTTGTGCTGTTATGGTTCGGCACCGGGATGGGCTTCAGTGTTGTCTCGCCCTGGAGCAACTCCGGGGTTTCGGCCACAACCTTCAAGATTGGAACCGGACTTTATCTGGTCGTCGTCGCGATGATCTCATCGGCGATCGGCGGACACGTCGCAGGCCGGCTCCGCACACCGTGGTCTTCTATCCACAGCAACGAGATTTACTTTCGCGATACTGTGCAGGGCTTCCTGGCCTGGGCGCTCGCATCGGTGATCGGCGCACTGTTGCTGGCCTCCGCAGCCACCTCCATCATCGGCAGCACGGCCGGCGGTGTCTCACAGGGCGCGGGTGCAGCGGCAACACAATCGTCCGGTGCCATGAGCAGTTACATCGATCAGCTTTTACGCGCTGACCCGGCAGCCGCGACCGGACCGGCAGGTGACGCGAACGATAGCCGCTCCGAATTGACGCGGCTGTTCAACTCGAGCTTCGGTACGGAACGCGATTTGAAGCCTGCCGATCGCACGTATGTGGCTCAGGTGGTGGCACGCCGCACAGGACTGAGCCAGGCCGATGCAGAGAAGCGCGTCAATGACGTGGTGACGCAGGCCAAGTCCGATCTGGACAAGGCGCGCAAGGCAGCGGCGCAACTTGCGTTCTGGATGGCTGCGGCTCTTCTCATCGGCGCATTTTCGGCCAGCATTGCAGCAGCCGAAGCCGGAGGATTTCGCGATCGCAACTGGGGTACTGCCCCCTACAGAAAGGACTAGGCTCATGCCAATTCTCTTGTGGTTACTTGGAATTCCACTGCCGCTCATTCTGCTGATTTTCTTGCTTCGCTAAGGCAAACAAGACTCAACAGAATGCGAGTGCGATGAGAAAAGCCGCGCCGTCCACTCAAGGACGGCGCGGCGATTTCAATTGTGCTGCTACTGAAGCTATTTTGCCGCAGCTACCGCGATCTTGGCGGCCTCAATGTCGCCCGGCCCGCCGACTGACACGCCGATCGCGCCGTCGGCGATGCGCTTGACCAGCCCCGACAGCACCTTGCCCGCGCCGATTTCGAGAAAATGCGTGACGCCATTGCTGGCCATGTACGCGACGCTTTCACGCCAGCGCACGGTGCCCGTCACCTGCTCGACCAGCCGCTTGCGTATCTCGTCCGGATCGGTGATCGCCGACGCAAGCACGTTGGACACCAGCGGCGCTTTCGGCTTGTGGATGGTGACGCCAGCCAGCGCCTGCGCCATCGCCTCGGCGGCGGGCTGCATCAGGCGGCAATGGAACGGCGCGGACACCGGAAGCAACATCGCGCGCTTGGCGCCCCTGGTCTTGGCGATCTCAAGCGCGCGCTCCACGGCGGCCTTGTCGCCGGAGACGACGACCTGCCCGCCCCCGTTATCGTTGGCGGCCTGACAGACCTGGCCTTGCGCGGCTTCCTCGGCCACCGCGACGGCGGCTTCATAGTCGAGCCCGAGCAGCGCGGCCATTGCGCCGACGCCGACAGGCACCGCCTTCTGCATGGCGAGGCCGCGCGTGCGCAGCAGCTTCGCCGTATCGCTGATCGAGAAACTGCCGGCCGCGGCCAGCGCCGAGTATTCGCCGAGCGAGTGACCGGCGACGAACGCCGCGTCGCGCGCGATGTCGATACCGGCTTCAGTCTCCAGCACCCGCAGCGTCGCCAGCGACACCGCCATCAGCGCGGGCTGGGCGTTCTCGGTGAGTTGAAGCGTCTCAGGCGGACCGTCCCAGATGATCGCGGTCAGTTTTTCACCGAGCGCCGCATCGACCTCGTCGAACACCGCGCGCGCGGCGGGAAATGCGTCGGCCAGCGCCTTGCCCATGCCGACCGCCTGTGAGCCCTGCCCCGGAAAAGTGAATGCTGCTGTCATGGAAATCCCCAAAAGTGTTTGGCCTAAGACACCGCCGGGACCGCCGGTGTCAAGCCGCAGGCGCGGCGGCATCCGCCAGATCGGCCACTGAGCGGCTCGGCCAATGGCCCGGCAGGCCATTGAACGACTTGCAGCTTGCCCAGAAAATAAAAGCCGCGCCGCCCCGAAGGACGACGCGGCCATGGCCGTTCTGTTGCAAGGTGGACCTACCCCGAATGGTTACGCCGCGAGGCGCACTTCATTCATGCGAACGTTATCGTTTGCATTTAGGTTTTGACCCGATAACGGCGGTATCATGCCGGGAACACTTCAAGCCTTCATAACGAGCATCGAACCTATTTCGCCCCCCTCAGAAACGGTTTGAACCCAATCTAACCGCTTCTGGTGGAGGCGCCGGGGTACTGCCCCCCGGGTCTACCCGTTGTCCGCCTTGAGATTCAGCGCCATCGTCTTTCGACCGGGGTAATATATACCCTGAGCGGTTGATAAAAAAGGCCTCGGTCAGGCGGGCATTTTATGGCCGGAACCGGCCCCGGTTCCCTTGCAACCAGCCCGGAATCCCTTATAACGCGCCCATCCGTGGATCCCGGCCGGGAGCTGAACGGACGGTCTCACCAGTCTGACTTTCAAAATATGAAGTTCGATTGATGCGGCAGGGCCAGTCGGTCCGTCGTCCCGTGCTTCCGCCTTCTGAGCATATCGAGTCCTTTCCGAAGGTCTCGAAGGGCTTGCCGCCGGGAACCGCGCTAACACTGGAAAGGACTCCCATGCCTCTTTACGAGCATGTTTTTCTCGCGCGTCAGGATGCGAGCGCCCAGCAGGTCGAGGAATTCACCACGCAGATTACCGGCGTGATCGAAGGTCTCGGCGGCAAGGTCACCAAGACCGAGAACTGGGGCGTGCGCTCCCTCACCTACCGCATGCACAAGAATCGCAAGGCGCATTTCATGCTGCTGAACATCGACGGCCCCGCAGCGGTGGTCGCCGAAATCGAGCGGCAGGAACGCATCAGCGAAGATATCATCCGTTACATCACCGTTCGCGTCGAAGAGCATGAAGAAGGCCCGTCCGCGATGATGCGCAAGGCCGAGCGCGACCGCGACGAACGCGGTGGCGGCGGCTTCCGTGGCGACCGTGAAGGCGGCGGCTTCCGTGGCGGCGATCGCGAAGGCGGTGGCTTCCGTGGCGATCGTGGTCCGCGCCGTCCGCGTGACGAAGACGCAACCGCAGCGGTAGAGGAGTAAGAACCATGGCTGAAGCAGGTGCACGCCGTCCGTTCTTCCGTCGCCGCAAGACGTGCCCGTTCACGGGTCCGAACGCGCCGAAGATCGACTACAAGGATTCGAAGCTGCTGATGCGTTACGTGTCCGAGCGCGGCAAGATCGTGCCGAGCCGCATCACGGCCGTGTCGGCCATCAAGCAGCGTGAACTCGCCCGCGCCATCAAGCGCTCGCGGTTCCTCGGTCTGCTGCCTTACGTGATCCGCTAAACAATAACCGACGGACGCGCGAAACACGCGCGTCCGTTTCTTCTCATAACACTGCGGGGTCGTCCCACGGTGGATGGTTGGGGTTCACAGAACCTCTAACCGCTCGAAAGGAGCGGGACAGCTGATGATGACGGGTCTTCTCATTGCACTGGCGGCCGGCCTCGCGTCGGCAACGATGTTCGCGTCCATCATCTCGGGCGCGCTGATTTCGCTTGTGCTGTTTTATCTCGCGCCCCTGCCCTTGATGGTGGCGGCGCTGGGCTGGGGATCGATGACCGCGCTGATCGGCGGCGGCGTCGCCGCCATCGGCCTCGGCGCAGTGTTCGGCCTGCCCTACATGGCGGCATTCGCGCTCACCATCGCGCTACCCGCGTGGTGGCTCGGACATCTGGCCATGCTGGCCCGCCCGGTGTCGAACGATCCGCAACTCGCAAATATCGCACCCGCGCTGGACTGGTATCCGACCGGACGCATTCTCGCATGGGCCGCGCTGTTCGCCGCGCTCACGACGGTCAGCGCACTGCTCACGCTCGGCAGCGACGATGCAACCATCAACGCGGCGTTGCGCCGCGCGTTGCTCCGCATCATGGGCGGCCGCGCAGCGGGGACGCCATCGGGCGACACTGATCGCGTGGTGGATGCGCTGGTCGCAGTCGCGCCGGGTGCCGCCACCATCATCGCGATGATGACGCTGACATTGAATCTGTGGCTGTCCGCCAAGATCACGACGACATCCGGACGTCTCAAGCGCCCGTGGCCCGATCTGCGCACCACAACGCTGCCGCCGAAACTGCTGGTGGGGCTGGCGGTCGCCGTGGCGCTCAGTTTCGCAGGCGGCCTGATCGCCATGCTGGCGCAGATCGCAGGCTCCGCGATGCTGATGGCTTACGCGTTGGCCGGGTTCGCCGTGCTTCACACACTCACGCAGGCGATTTCGGGCCGCGCCTTCGTGCTCGGCGCCGCCTATGCCGCGACGCTCTTCATCGGCTGGCCGCTGCTCGGAATGATCAGCCTCGGTCTCGCCGATGCGATCTTTGGAATTCGACGATCCTACTGGACCAAACGCGGGCCACCGCCCCTGCCGACAAGCTGACATCAACCCGAACCCACGCTCTCAATTCAACCAAGACATCAAACGGAGAACTCAAATGGAAGTCATTCTGCTGGAACGCGTGGCCAAGCTCGGCCAGATGGGCGATGTGGTCAAAGTGAAGGACGGGTTCGCCCGCAACTTCCTGCTCAAGCGCAACAAGGCGCTGCGCGCGACCAAGGACAACCGCGAGAAGTACGACGGCATGAAGGCCGATCTCGAGGCCAAGAACATTCAGGCCAAGGGCGAAGCCACCACGGTTGCCGCGAAGATCGACGGCCGCAACGTCATCGTCATTCGTCAGGCGTCGGAAACCGGCCAGCTTTACGGTTCGGTGTCGGTGCGCGACATCATGGCGGCACTCGAAGCCGACGGTGTTTCGCTCAACCGCCAGCAGGTGCTGCTCGACGCGCCGATCAAGACCATCGGCCAGCACAAGATCACCATTGCGGTGCATCCGGAAGTCGAAGTGCACGTTTCGACGACGGTGGCGCGCAGCCAGGCGGAAGCCGAGCGCATCAACCGCGGCGAAGATGTCAACAACCGTCAGGAAGATCGCGACGCCACTGCCGAAGCCATCGCCGCCGCCGGCGAGTTCTTCGATCCGGAAGCACGCGACACTCAGGCCGAGCAGGAAGCGCCTGCCGAAGAGAAGTAAGAGCATCTCGCTCTTCGCATCTCAATCAGCGAAACAAGCCCGGCCTCGTTCAGGCCGGGCTTTTGTTTGCGTCATACAACGCACGCGGGCGCGGATTGCAGCGGCTCTTGCAACATCAGCTCATCGCCGACCATCGCAATTGACGCCAGCGCGGTGGCCGTATGTTTCTCTGCGCCATCAGTCACGCAGAAAACGTCGGCAGCCACCACCGACACCTGACGGCCCGACTTCACCACGCGCGCGCGGCAGACCAGCCGTTCCCCCACCGCAGGCGCGAGCAGATTGAGCTTGAACTCGGCGGTGAGCACGCCCTGCCCCCGCACCGTTGCCGCCGCCACCGTCGTCGCATTGTCCACCAGAAACGCAGTCACGCCGCCGTGGAAGAACCCGTTCTGTTGCAACAGCTCCGGACGGCGAGCGACCGCCATCACGCAAACGCCGGGCGACAGTTCATCCACTTCCGCGCCCACGTGATTCATGAAGCCCTGCTCGAACAGACGCGCGCGCAAATAGTCTCCCAGCGGCGCGAAGTTCGCTTCGGTGTACTGCATCACCCTGTTCCTTTGGTCGTGAGCGCCCGAACGGCGCACGCAATCAGCACATCGGCATGATCGCGCGGATCGGATGGATCGCGGCCCGACAGCCAGCCCCGGCAAAAAAACTGCGCCGGCCCGATGATCTGGCTGGAAAACATCGCAGCCGTCATCGGCAGCAGGTCGCCGCTCGCAACCAGCGGCGCGCGCCATAACTCAATGCCCTCCATGAGCGTGGAATTCTGGGCGCTGCGCGCATCGCGCACGTCCCTCGCCCATTCGCTGCGCGAAATTTCAAAAAGAAACTTTGCTTCGCGGCGATTGCTGACCACCCAGCCAAGATGCCCGCGGATCAATCGATCGATGCCCTCGGCTGCGCCCAGCGGCGCATCGATCGCATCGAGCATCGCGAGGTGGTAGCGCCGCAGCACCTCGAGAAACAGCGTGCCGGCCATCTCGCGCTTCGAATTGAAAAAATGAAAGAAGCTGCCATTCGAGGCTCCGGCCCGCTCGCGGATCGCGGCAACGGTCGCGCCCTCGAAGCCGTCGCGGTCGAACACCGTAAGCGCCGCCGCCAGCAGATCCTCCCGTGCACCGGACATTGCAATCCTACCCTCAAGGGCTGGATCATTGCTCTAGAGTATCACTCTAGTCAAGTTGTCAATGAAGTCGCCAATCGAGCAGCGACGACGTTCGCCTGCTCGGCGACAACGCCGCGCCTGATAGCGGACTTATTGCGAGATCGGAGGTATCGGCGGGCCGGCTGGCGGCCCTGAAGCTACCGCCGCTGACGGTTTCGGGGGCGCCGGCAACGGACCCCTATCGATGGTCAACGGGCCGGTCGGAAGCACCACTTCCTTTGGCGGCGCGATCGCTGCGGTGTCGGCCGGCTTTTGCGGCTCGCTCGGCGCTGGCGTTACAGCAGGCACCGGGTCAGGCCGCGTTCCCTCAGGTTTCGCAGTCTCGTCCTTCGGCGGATCACTCCTGGACGGGTCGAACCGGGCCTCGTTCTTGGGCGGCTCGTCCTTTCCTGCTTTGCCCTTGGCGGCCTTCTGTCTGGATGCCTTCGGACTGCCGGCTGGCGCTGGCTCACCGGAATTGGTCTGCAGGCCGTCCGCGTCGGGCCTTGCCGCTTCGCGTGTCGGCGGCTTGCGGCCCTTGGACGCCTGCTCGGGTTTGTCATCGGGTCCAGCCGAAGGCTTCGGCCCGGATTTCGCCTCCTGGCCCTGCCGCGTGAGATTGCCTCCCGCCACGGGTGCATTGGCTGCGCCGTTGGACAAAACATAGGCGCTCATGGCGGAGGCCATATCGGTACTCGTGGTGTAATGCTGGCGCAGGAAACCCGGCAGCGAGCCCGGCCCGACGCTTTTCAGCAGCCCGCGCGCGCTCTTGTGGCACAGCGAACAGGTGCTGGAGAAAATCTGGGAAGGAGGCTTGCCGGCTTCGAGGTTTTGCGCGCTCGCCGGGAGCGTCGCGAAACAGCCAAACGCAAAAGTCACCGCCGCCAAAATGAGCGCTCGGCCCAACATCGAAAGTCTCCAGATACAAAAGCCGGCTGCGGACTGGAGCCGCCCGACCGGCCCTCAACCTCACGGTCACCTTTAGCGGATTATGCCGCGAATGGAAGCACCCAGATTTCGCATATGCGTGAGCCGTTTGCGGGCACAGCCCGCGCTTTATCGCGAAAGGGCTCGATCTCCGATCTGGCGAAGCGCGCGTTCCGGCGTTAGCCTGCCTTGTCGATCGCTCCACCGCCGTCGGCCCAATCCTTGAACCCACCGACATTATAAACTTTGCTGTAACCCATATCCTTGAGCACCTTACCGCTCAGCGCGGATCGGCCTCCGGACGCGCAATAGACAATGATCGTCTTGTCCTTGGCGAAATTCTTGTCGTGGTAAGGAGATTCAGGATCGGCGCGGAATTCCAGCATGCCGCGCGAGACATTCACTGCGCCCTCGACCTTGCCGCTCTTCTCCACCTCCGGCGCATCGCGCACGTCGAGCACCAGCGTGTTGCCTTTTGCGATCATCTCGCTCGCCTCAGCCTGCGTGATCTTCGGCACCGCTGCGTTGGCCTCGGCCATCAACTGCTTCACACTTGTGGTCATGTCGAACCTCGTTGTTAGGGGAACCGGACCTCGTTAGACCCAAGCCAGTCAAATACGATCGCCGCGTGCGCCCGAAACGTAGGGTTAAACCAGCGGTCGCTCAATCCGATGGTTTCTCATCGCACAGCGGCGCATTTAAGATGGTACCGCCCCGGCTGTCAGGGATTAACCACAGCCTCGATCATCGATTGCGAGTGGCCGGTCGCTGGTGCAAGTTCCCTGCATGGCCCGGTGGCGGAATGTTACGCGGGGGCGCCGCAAACGCTTCATATCCTGGTTCAAATCCAGGCTGGGCCTCCAGTTTTTGCACGATACGGAAAGGTGGCCGAGTGGCTTAAGGCACCGCTAACGCGGCACACGGGAAACCGTGTCGAAGGTTCGAATCCTGTCCCTTTCCTCCAAATTCCTGAATGGCAACCGCCGCTTCCTTGACTGGAGGCGGCGGTTTACATTTGCGGGGGCGGACGCGCGCGAAATCATCGCGAGGTGCAAATCAAGTCTTTCCGGCGTTTTCTCCACTGACATGTATGACAGGGGATAGCTTGCCGGATTTGATTTAACAGAGAAGCGGACAAGCCTATGAGTTGAGCCGGCCTCGGCGCTCTCGCCCTGCTTTCGTCTGAATAAAAGATCATTGAACATTCATGGCCAATCTTGATTCGAACATTGTGAAGCTTGCGCCGGATGCCGGTACGCCGGCCTACCGGACCGCGCCGCATAATATCGAGGCCGAACAGGGTCTTCTCGGAGCTATCCTGGTCAACAACGATGCCTTTTACCGCGTCTCGGACTTCCTCGAGCCGAAGCACTTCTTCGAGCCGATCCATCAGTTGATCTTCGAGACCGCGTCCAGCTTGATCCGCGCGGGCAAGATCGCCACGCCCGTCACGCTGAAGACCTTTGTTCCGGCCGATACCGACATCGGCGGCATGACGGTCGGTCAATACCTTGCCCGCCTCGCCGCCGAGGCAACCACCGTTATCAACGCGCAGGACTACGGCCGCACCGTCTATGACCTGTCGATCCGGCGGGATCTCATTCGCGTCGGCGAGGACATGGTCAACGTAGCATTCGATGCGCCGGTGGATTTCGCGCCGCGCGCGCAGATCGAGGACGCGGAAAAGAAGCTCTACGATCTCGCCGAGTCCGGACGCTACGACGGCGGCTTCCAGAAATTCTCCAAGGCGCTTGCGATTGCTGTCGATATGGCGGCAGCGGCATACAAGCGGGACGGAAGGTTGTCCGGCATCGCGACGGGACTGCGCGCCCTCGACGTTAAAATGGGCGGCCTCCAGCAATCCGATTTGATCGTCGTCGCCGGCCGTCCGGGTATGGGCAAGACCGCGCTCGCCACCAACATCGCCTACAATATCGCCCGCGCCCACAGTGACGAGTTGCAACCTGACGGAACGCGCAAGACGGTCAACGGCGGCATCGTCGGGTTTTTCTCGTGCGAAATGTCGGCCGAACAGCTCGCCACGCGTATCCTCGCCGAGCAGACCGGCATTGCTTCAAGCACGATTCGCCGCGGCGGCATCACGGAGAGTGATTTCGAAAAGATCCGCGACCACACCGTCGAGCTGCAAAACCTGCCGCTCTACGTTGACGAGACCGGCGGCCTGTCGATCTCGCAGTTGACTGCGCGGGCGCGCCGCCTGAAGCGGCAAAAGGGTCTCGACGTCATCGTGGTGGACTACATTCAGCTGCTACAGGGATCAGGCAAGCGCTCCGACAACCGCGTGCAGGAAGTGACCGAAATTACGACCAGCCTGAAGGCGCTGGCAAAAGAACTGAACTGCCCGGTGATCGCGCTGTCGCAGCTCTCACGCCAGGTGGAGAGCCGCGACGACAAGCGCCCGCAACTGTCGGACTTGCGTGAATCGGGATCGATCGAGCAGGACGCCGACGTGGTGATTTTTGTGTATCGGGAAGAATATTATCTCCAGAACAAGGAGCCCCGCGCCGGCACGCCGGAATACGCGAAATGGCAACTCGATATGTCGCTGGTCCACGGCAAGGCCGAGGTCATCATCGGCAAGCAGCGTCATGGCCCCACCGGCACCGTCGAACTGCAATTCGAAGGACACCTCACGAAGTTCAGCGATCTCGCCGAGGATGCCCAGTTGCCGGATCGATTCTGAGTTCCACGCGCAGAGATTATGCTAAGGATTCGCGTGAGGACTTTGCTTGAGCCATGAACAGCGTATCCGAACCTAATTCTCTGAGGACCGACGCCGCGAACGCCGAGGACGCTGCGGTGCTTGCAGGCGCGACCGGCGTTCTCACCGTCGATCTCGACGCCATCGTCGCCAACTGGCGCAAGCTCGACAGCCAGGCGGTGCCCGCGGAATGCGCCGCCGTGGTCAAGGCCGATGCTTACGGCTGCGGAATAAACCCCGTCACGCGCGCGCTCTCAAAGGCCGGATGCAAGACGTTTTTCGTCGCCACGCTCGATGAGGCGCGCGATGCGCGCAAGGTATCGCTAAGTGCCTCGATCTATGTGCTCGACGGATTTTTTCCGGGCTCGGGGCCATCGTTCGCGCAGATCGATTGCCGTCCCGTGATCGGCGATGCCACAGAACTCGCCGAGTGGGACGCGTTCCGCCGCGACAGCGGCTGGCAAGGACCGGCGGCCATTCACATCGACACCGGCATGAACCGGCTCGGGTTCGCCGTGCCCGAGGCGCAGGCGCTGCTGCCGCGCATCAGAGATGGAAATCACGGCATCGCCCTGGTGATGAGCCACCTCGTCAGCGCCGAAGTGCTGGGCGACCCAGTGAACGGACGACAGGTCGCTGCCTTCCGCGAGATCGCGTCGCTGTTTTCGGGCGTCCCCGCCTCGCTGTCCAATTCCTCCGGGATATTTCTCGGCTCGCAATTCCATTTCGACATGGTGCGCCCCGGTGCTTCGCTTTACGGCGTCAATCCGACGCCGGAAGCCGACACGCCGATGCAGCCGGCGGTCAATCTGAAAGCGCGCGTGGCGCAAATCCGTCATGTCGCGCGTGGCGAAGCCGTCGGCTACGGCGGCACGTGGACCGCGCGGCGGCCGACCCGGCTCGCCATCGTCACGGCCGGCTATGCCGATGGATATTTCCGCGCGGCGGGCGGCGTCGATAACGTGCGCAGCGCCGAGGCGATGGTGGCCGGCAAGCGCTGCCCCATCGCCGGGCGCATCTCGATGGACATGATGGCGATCGACATCACCGATGTGCCCCCCACGGCAATCCGGCGCGGCGGCATGGTGACGCTGATCGGCGAAGGCATAAGCGTCGATGAACTGGCGCATCACTTCGGCACCATCGGGTATGAAGTGCTGACCAGCCTCGGCAAGCGCTACCTGCGCGTCTATCGCGGCGGCGAGGAGTAACCGATGCCCGAGATTATTGAATTCAAGCCCGGCAACTACAAGTTCATCGTCTCGCCCGGCGGACCGTTTTCAGCCGGCGTCGCCGCGATGCCGGGCTTCGCTCTGCACCGCGTGCGCTTTCTCCGTCCGATTCCGATGGCGGCGGGATTTGCGTTCATCAAGGCGCATCTCGAACGCTTGGGACGGCCGATCACCGCGCTGGCGGCCTCCGAACTGCGCTCGCCGCGCGCCATGACCGGCGACGAGTTTCAGGCTTTCAATCGCGAATATCTCAAAACGCTTCATCAGTGGGGCTGCAAATCCGGCGACATCAATCCGCTGGCGCGCAGCAACCTTGCGCCAATCACCGAAATCCCGGATGAGGCGATGTTCTTCGCCTTCACCTACACCGTTCCGGAAGCCGGTGCTTCGGGCGACTTTCTGATCTCGGGCAAGCCTGAAATCCGCGATGGCGTAACGACAGACCGGATCGTCGGCGGCCGCGACGTTTCTCTCAAGGGATTGGACACCAAGGCGCGTTTCGTGATGGACGCGATGCGCGAGCGCGTCGATGCGCTCGGATGCAACTGGGCCGACGTGACTGCTGCGCAAATCTACACCGTCCACGACATCCGGCCTTTGCTGGACACGGTGTTCGCCGAGACGACCATCAGCCAGCTCGGCCTTGCCTGGTATCCGGCATGGCCGCCGGTGATCGGCCTGGAATTCGAGGTCGATGTGCGGTCGGTGCGAACCGAACTGGTGATCGACGCGCTCTGATTAAATCCGGATTCATCATCGCCAACCGGCGGGCACGCGCCATCCGATTTTCCGATTGACTTGCGTGCCTCACTATGAGAACAAATATAGAACAAACGATTCCCCGCTGTTCCCGACCCCGGCTCCCAGTTCATGGCGAAAAGCGCCCCCTCCTTCGTCTGCCAGAATTGCGGCGCGGCCTATAACCGCTGGCAGGGCAAGTGCGAGGCGTGCAGCGAGTGGAATACTCTGGCCGAGGAAGACCCGACCGGCACCAGCGCCGTGCCGGCGAACATGCGCCCCAAGCGCAAGGGCCGGCTGTTCAAGCTCGAAACATTGACCGGCGCCAGCCCCGACGCGCCGCGCCTGCCATCCGGCATGGCCGAACTCGATCGCGTCACCGGCGGCGGCTTCGTGCGCGGCTCGGTGCTGCTGATGGCTGGCGATCCCGGCATCGGTAAATCCACTCTCCTCACGCAAGCCACCAGCCTGATGGCGCGCTCCGGACATCGCGCGGTCTATATCTCCGGTGAGGAAGCGGTCGGCCAGGTGCGTTTGCGCGCCGAGCGTTTGGGTTTGGCGGATGCCGCCGTGCAGCTCGCCGCAGAGACCTCCGTGGAAGATATCATCGCCACGCTGTCTGAAGGCACGCCGCCGCGCCTGGTGGTGATCGATTCCATCCAGACCATGTGGACCGACACCGTGGAATCCGCGCCCGGCACGGTGACACAGGTGCGCGCCTCGGCGCAGGCGCTCATTCGCTTTGCGAAGCGATCAGGTACTGCGCTCATTCTGGTCGGCCACGTTACCAAGGATGGCCAGATCGCAGGCCCGCGCGTGGTCGAGCACATGGTCGATGCCGTGCTGAGTTTCGAGGGCGAAGGCTC
>JAZKGC010000078.1:0-1307 GCA_040386115.1 Pseudomonadota bacterium | reverse complement strand
GGCACGCCGCGCCGCGCGGTGGTGGGCTGGGAGTCAAGCCGGCTGTCGATGGTGCTGGCGGTGCTGGAGGCACATTGCGGCGTGAAACTGTCCGGCCACGATGTCTATTTCAACGTCGCCGGCGGTCTGCGCATCAATGAGCCGGCCGCCGACATGGCGGCCGCTGCGGCATTGGTGTCGTCGCTGGCCAACGCGCCGCTGCCGGTCGATGCGGTCTATTTCGGCGAAATTTCGCTGTCGGGCGCGGTGCGGCCCGTGGCCCAGACCTCGGCCCGCCTCAAGGAAGCGGCGAAACTCGGATTTGGCCGCGCCGTGCTGCCGGAAACCGCGCGAGGCGATGCTGGCGGCGACGCAGGGCTGTCCCTCCACAGCGTCGGCTCGCTGACATCGCTGGTCGCCGACATCGCGGCCCTCGGTAACAACAAAGCAACAGGTGCGGCAAAAACCCCCGTTCAAGTCGCCGGAAGGGCCAGACACGGGTGACGCTCGGGCTTTCGGAGGCTATACAGCCGGCACCTGACCGAGACTTGCTGACTAACGCCTTGCTGACCAACGCCTTGCTAACCAACAACTGCGCGTTCTGCCAAAAAGGCCCGGCCGATACCGCCCATTAACTCCAAATGGACGTTCTGCGGGGACGATGCGTTTTTGGCGGTGGGATGCGCGGGTTTACGGGTTCCGGGGTCTTGCAGGACGTGCCATATGGCCGTCACCTAGCCCACGTGACATGAGCCGATTCGCGATTTCGACTTCACGACCAGCGGGACCAGACTGACCGATGCCGATAACGCTTCTCGACATTATCGTTCTTGCCGTGATGCTGTTGTCAGGCCTTTTGGCGATGATCCGCGGCTTCATGCGCGAGATCCTGTCGATCGCCGCCTGGGGTACCGCCGCTCTGGCCACGCTTTACGCTTACCAGAAGCTGCTGCCGACCGCGAAATCCTACTTCAACAACGACACCATCGCGACCATCGCCGTGATCGCCGGCGTTTTCATCCTCACGCTGATCGTCGTCTCCATCATCACCGTGCGCATCTCGGACATGATCCTCGATTCCCGGATCGGCGCGCTGGACCGCACGCTCGGCTTCCTGTTCGGGCTGGCGCGCGGACTGCTCATCATGGTGGTGGCGTTTTTATTCTTCGCCTGGCTGGTGCCTGACAAACAACAGCCCGAATGGGTGCTTAACGCCAAGTCGCGGGTGATGTTGCAGGGAACCGGCGAATGGCTGATGACGCTCTTGCCGGACGACCCCGAGAACACCATCTTGAAGAGGTTCAAGAAAAAGGGCGACGAGGAGCAGA
>JAZKGC010000077.1:64517-88349 GCA_040386115.1 Pseudomonadota bacterium | reverse complement strand
AAGCTGCGCGACGCGCCGCAGGACGAGATCGACAAGCTGGTCCACCGCGCCGCCGACATTCTCGCGTTGACGCCGCTGCTCGACCGCTATCCGCGGCAATTGTCCGGCGGGCAGCGCCAGCGCGTCGCCATGGGCCGCGCCATCGTGCGCGATCCGCAGGTGTTCCTGTTCGATGAGCCGCTGTCTAACCTCGACGCCAAGCTGCGGGTCGCCATGCGCACCGAAATCAAGGAACTGCATCAGCGGCTCAAGACCACGACGGTCTATGTCACGCACGACCAGATCGAGGCGATGACCATGGCGGACAAGATCGTCGTCATGCACGATGGCATTGTCGAGCAGATGGGCTCGCCGCTCGAACTCTACGATCATCCGGACAATAAATTCGTGGCCGGTTTCATCGGCTCGCCCGCGATGAACTTCCTGGAAGGCAAACTGGTCGGCAGCAGCACGCCGCATGTCGAAACTGCGAACGGCAGCAAGCTGCCGCTGATCGCATCGCGCGCGGGGCTGGACGGCAAGCAGGTGATCTATGGCATTCGTCCGGAGCATCTCGAATTCGCCGACGACGGCATCGACGCCGAGGTCGCGGTGGTGGAGCCGACGGGGTCCGAGACCCAGATCGTCGCGCGCATCGGACAACAGGATCTGATCGCGGTCATTCGCGACCGCCGCCCGGTGAAGCCGGGTGACAAGATCAAGCTGCGGCCGATCCCGGCTGCGGCCCACGTATTCGACAAGGAGACCGGGAAGCGGCTCATCAACTGAGTTTCACCACGCAGACACGACGACAGAAAAAGACGATAGCAAAAAGACGATAGCAAAAAGACGATATCAAAAAGACGATATCAAGAAGCGGTCCATCAATCAGCCGGCCGGGACTAACAAAAGCCGGTGCAACAGGGAGAAGACAAGCCATGAGTACCTTCACTCCAGACCGCCGTTCGCTCCTCAAGGGCGGCGCATCGGTTCTCGCCGGTGCCGCGACGGTATCCGCCGATCAGCTTCTCAATTTCGCGACCGCCTGGGCGCAGACCTCGCAATGGAAGCCGGAAGCCGGCGCCAAGATCAATCTGCTGCGCTGGAAGCGTTTCGTGGAAGCCGAAGACGTCGCCTTCATGAACATCATGCAGGCCTTCACCAAGGCCACCGGCGTCGAAGTCAACGTCACCAACGAATCCTATGACGACCTTCAGCCGAAGGCATCGGTCGCTGCGAACACCGGGCAGGGACTCGACATGGTGTGGGGTCTGTATTCGCTGCCGCATCTTCTGCCGACCAAATGCACCGACGTCACCGACGTCGCCGACTATCTCGGCAAGAAGTACGGCGGCTGGGCGGAATCGGCCAATGCCTACGGCAAGAACAAGGATGGCAAGTGGATCGGCATTCCGATCGCCTGCACCGGCGCGCTGATGAATTACCGTATCAGCTCGTGCGAGAAGGCAGGCTTCAAGGAATTCCCGAAGGACACCGCGGGCTTCCTCGAACTCTGCAAGGCGCTCAACAAGAACGGCACGCCGGCCGGCATGGCGCTCGGCCATGCGTCGGGTGACGGCAATACCTGGCTGCACTGGGCGCTGTGGACCCACGGCGGCTATCTCGTTGACAAGAACGACAAGGTCATCATCAACTCGCCGGAAACCGCCAAGGCGCTGGAATACGTCAAGGCGCTGTACGGCGAATTCATTCCCGGCACGGCGTCGTGGAACGACTCGTCCAACAACAAGGCGTTCGTTGCCGGTCAGTTGCACGTCACGTGTAACGGAATCTCGGTTTACGTCACGGCGAAACGCGAAGCCAAGGCGATCGCCGAAGACATGAACCACGCCTACATGCCGATCGGCCCGGCCGGCAAGCCGACCGAACTGCATCTGCCTTTCACCATGCTGACCTTCAACTTCACGAAGTATCCGCAGGCGTGCAAGGCGCTGACCGCATTCATGATGGAAGCCGATCAGTACAACCCGTGGCTCACATCTGCGTCGGGCTATCTGTCTTCGTTCCTGAATGCGTCCGACAGCAATCCGGTGTGGACCTCCGATCCGAAGAACACCGTGTATCGCGATGTTGCCAAGCGCACGCTCACGCCGGGCGGGCTCGGCACGCTCGGCGAGAACGCAGCGGCCGCCATCGCCGACTTCGTCGTCGTCGATATGTTCGCGAACTACTGCACCGGCCGCGAAGACCTGAAGGGTTCGATCGCCTTCGCAGAGCGTCAGGCCAAGCGGCTGTATCGCTAAAACATCGAGACTTCGTCGGCGCGGAATTCGTTTCGCGCCGGCGTTCTATCCGCCTCAACAAGGTTCGGCACCATGACGACGATCCCCGCGCCGATATCCGCCCGGAAGCCTTACGTCAGTTCGCTGTCGTTCCGGGAGCGGCTGATGTCGAACCGCAACTGGATCGCATTCTGGTTCATGCTGCCTGCGGCGGCATTTCTGGTACTGTTTCTGGCCTATCCGCTCGGCCTCGGCGTCTGGATGAGCTTCACGGATGTGCGCATCGGCCGTCCCGGACAGTTCATCGGTGCCGAGAACTACGAGTGGCTGTGGGAGGACGGCGTTTTCTGGCTGTCGGTATTCAACACGCTGGTCTATACGCTCGTCGCCAGCGCCATCAAATTCGCCATCGGGCTTTATCTGGCGCTGCTGCTCAACCGCAGCATGCCGTTCAAGGCGCTGATCCGCGCGGCGGTGCTGATCCCGTTCATCGTGCCGACGGTGCTGTCGGCCATCGCGTTCTGGTGGATCTACGATTCGCAGTTCTCGATCATTTCATGGTCATTGATAAAACTCGGCGTCATCAACCAGAACATCAATTTTCTCGGCGACTCGACATGGGCGCGCACCAGCGTCATCATCGCGAATATCTGGCGCGGTGTACCGTTCGTCGCCATCACGCTGCTGGCGGGGCTGCAAACCGTGTCGCCGTCGCTCTATGAAGCGGCGACCCTCGACGGCGCGACCAACTGGCAGCGCTTTCGGTTCATCACCTATCCGCTGCTGACACCGATCATCGCCGTGGTGATGACGTTCTCGGTGCTGTTCACGTTTACGGATTTCCAGCTGATCTGGGCGCTGACGCGCGGCGGGCCTGTCAACGCCACGCATCTGATGGCGACGCTGAGTTATCAGCGCGGAATCCTGAGCGGCCGGCTGGGCGAGGGCGCGGCCATCGCCACCGCGATGATTCCGTTCCTGCTCGCCGCCATCACCATCTCATGGTTCGGCATGCAGCGCCGCAAGTGGCAGCAAGGGTCTGAAAATGATTGATCCAGTCGCGCCGCTGCATTTTTTTAACGCGCGAACGGGGCAAGCCCCGCGCGCGCGTGCCGCAAGTGGCAGCAAGGGTCTGACAACGATTGATGCAGTCGCGCCGCTGCAATTTCTTCTTTTGCGCGAACGGGGCAAGTCCCGCGCGCGCGTGACGCAAGTGGCAGCAAGGGTCCGAACATGACTGACACGACCCATCCGGTGGCGGCGAAGCAATCGGCCAGCGACAACAGCGAGGGCATGAGCTATCTCGAGACGCTGCCCAGCAAGATCGTGACGCTCTACATTCCGCTGTTCATCATCATCGTCATTTTGCTGTTTCCGTTTTACTGGATGGCGCTGACGTCGATCAAGCCGGACGAGCAGCTGATCGACATGGAGACGTACAACCCGTTCTGGGTTGTGAAGCCGACGCTCAAGCATATCGAGAAACTTCTGTTTGAGACCAATTATCCACGCTGGTTGTGGAACACGATGTATGTTGCCGCGGCAGCCACGTTTCTGTCGATCGTCGCCAGCGTGCTGGCGGCCTATGCCATTGTGCGCCTGCGCTTCAAGGGCGCGGAGGTCGTCAGCGCGTCGATCTTTCTCGCCTATCTCATTCCACCGTCGATCCTGTTCATTCCGCTGGCATCGGTGATCCATTCCTACGGCCTGTTCGATTCGCCGCTGTCGCTGATTCTGGTTTATCCGACGCTGCTGATTCCGTTCTCGACCTGGCTCTTGATGGGATATTTCAAGACCATTCCCTACGAGCTTGAGGAATGCGCGCTGATCGACGGCGCAAGCCGCTGGCAGATCTTGACCAAGATCGTCCTGCCGCTGGCGATACCCGGACTGATTTCCGCCTTCATCTTCTCGTTCACGCTGTGCTGGAATGAATTCATTTATGCGCTGACGTTCCTGTCCTCGACGCAGAACAAGACGGTGCCGGTCGCCATCGTCAACGAATTCGTCGATGGCGACATTTACAAATGGGGATCGCTGATGGCGGGCGCACTGGTCGGCTCGCTGCCGCTGGTCATCCTCTACGCGTTCTTTGTCGAGCACTATGTGTCCGCAATGACCGGCGCGGTAAAGGAATAAGACCGCACGTTAGGAAGAAACTCCAGCGAAGGGGCGAAGGCTTTGCACATTCTGGTTCTCGGCGCGGCCGGCATGGTCGGACGCAAACTGGTCGAGCGGCTCGCGCGCGAGGGCAGGCTCGGAACATCCGACATCAGCCGAATGACGCTGCAGGACGTGGTTGCGCCTGCGAAGCCCGCCACCTCGCTACCCGTCGAGCTTGTCACCGCCGACATTGCCGATCAGGCCGCCGTGGCGAAGCTGGTTGCGTCAAAGCCGGACGTGATCTTCCATCTGGCGGCCATCGTATCGGGCGAGGCGGAGGCTGATTTCGACAAGGGCTATCGCATCAACCTCGACGGCACGCGCTATCTGGTCGATGCGATCTATGCCATCGGCGGCGGCTACAAGCCGCGCGTGGTGTTCACGTCGTCCATCGCCGTGTTCGGCGCGCCGTTCCCCGACAAGATCGGCGACGAATTCTTCAACACGCCGCTCACGAGCTACGGCACGCAGAAGACCATCGGCGAACTTCTGATCTCGGATTACAGCCGCAAGGGCATTCTCGACGGCGTCAGTATTCGCCTGCCGACGATTTGCGTGCGGCCGGGTCTTCCCAACAAGGCCGCATCGGGCTTCTTTTCCAACATCATCCGCGAGCCGCTGGCCGGCAAGGACGCCGTGCTGCCGGTGTCCGATGACGTGCGCCACTGGCACGCATCGCCGCGCTCGGCGCTGGGATTCCTCGTTCATGCCGCGACCATGGATACGAACGCCATCGGCCCGCGCCGCGCACTGAGCATGCCGGGCCTCTCCGTGACTGTGGGCGAACAGATCGCGGCGCTTGATCGTGTGGCGGGCAAGAACGTCACCGCGCGCATCAAGCGCGTACCGGACCCGACCATCATCGGCATCGTGGAGGGATGGCCGCGCGACTTCGTGGCGGATCGCGCGCTCAAGCTCGGCTTCACCACCGCCGAGAAAACGTTCGACGACATCATCCGCATTCACATCGAGGATGAACTCGGCGGAAAGTTCGTGACCTAGGAGGCGGTTTGCCGGAGCCGTTCCTCAGGATCGGGCAGCTTTGTTGCCGGAACGGTCACACGCAGCGCTCTGTGGCAAAAAGCTGAGTCTGCTGAGGGCTTTAGGGCGGAGAGTGAATCCGGCCTGATGTGATTGCTGAACTCTGGAATCAAGTTCAGCGTGAACATGAAGATTCATGCCTCGCGGCCTTGTCCGGACTCAAAATCCCATCGCCGCGCCGTCGCTGCGCGGGTCGGTGGCACCCTCGAACATGCCGTCCGCGTGCCGCACCACGGCCCCGGCATGGCCCATGGTCGAGGTGAAGTCCGGAAGCATCTCGATGTCGTGGCCGGCGTCGCGCATCGCCTGCACCACGGCTGGGTCGAAGCGCCCTTCGAGTTTCAGCGTGACGGTGGAGTCGCCCCAGGTCTTGCCGAGCAGCCAGCGCGGCGCGGTGATCGCGGCCTGTAATCCCTGGCCGTACATGGCGTAGCGCGAGAACACCGCCGACTGGCTTTGCGGCTGGCCTTCGCCGCCCATGTTTCCGTAAACCATGCGGCGGCCGTCGTTGAACAGCGCCATCGCCGGGTTGAGCGTGTGAAACGGCTTGCGGCCGGGACGCAGCGCGCGCGGACCGTCGCCGTCGAGCAGGAAACTCGATCCGCGATTCTGCCAGACGATGCCGGAGTTTTCCAGCACGCAGCCCGAGCCAAACTCGAAGTAGATGCTCTGGATGAAGCTGACGGCAATTCCATTGCGGTCGATCGCGCCGAGCCACACCGTATCGCCGGGATTGACCGGCACCGGCCATGGCAGCGCGCGATGGTGGGCGACGCGTGAGGCCAGTTCGTCGAGAATGTCTGGCGTCAGATAGTGTTCGGCTTGCTCCGTCATGTAGGCCGGATCGCCGACGACGCGGTCGCGCACCAGAAACGCCTGCTTGGTGGCTTCCACAATGCCGTGAAGATACTCGAAGCCCTCGGCTTCCTTGACGCCAAGCCGTTCAAAGATCGCAAGGATCATCAGCGAGGCGAGACCTTGCGTGGGCGGCGGGAAATTATAAAGCGTTGCGTCCTTGACCGCGACCGACAGCGCGGTACGGCGCTGTGCCTTGTGCGCGGCGAGATCACTCAGCGTCACCGGCGAGCCGCAGCGCGCGAGATCCGCCGCAATCTCTTTAGCCAGCGCGCCGGTGTAGAAATCCATCGGGCCGCTCTCGCCGAGACGTTTGAGCGTTGCGCCCAGCGCCGGCAGCTTCATCAACTGGCCTTCCTTCGGCAGCTTGCCCTCGAGCAAGAATGTGTCGATGAAGCCCGGCGAGTCTTTCAACTCGGCGAATTTGGTCTCGGTCAATTCATGCTGGGTGGCCGTCACCGCGAAGCCGTTTTCGGCGGACCACACGGCGTCCTCGACCAGCCGAGACAGGGGAAGTTTGCCGCCCATCTCCCGATTGATCGCGATGACTTCGGCCCAGCCGGACAGCGTGCCAGCGATTGTATTGGCGGCGAGGGGGCCGCGCGAGGGGATCGTGGAAAGTCCTTTCGCGCGATAAAATTCCGGCGTTGCCGTCTGCGCGGCCGCACCGCAGCCGTCCACCGCGACGGGCGGCTTGCCGCCGGCCGAGATCAGCCAGAAGCCGTCGCCGCCGATCGAGTTCATGTGCGGATAGACCACCGGCAGGCTGGCCGCCATCGCCAGTGTCGCCTCGATGGCGTTGCCGCCCTCGCGCAGCACACGCAGTCCGGCCTCAGAGGCCAGATGATGCGGCGAGGTGACCATGCCGCGGCGTGAGCGGGGCGTATTCAGCATTCGGTGGATTCCGTTTAGCGTTTGGGAGACCGGCAGGCGCTGTTTATCGCATCGTGCCACGAACTCAAATCTATCGCTCATTCCCGCGCAAGCGGGAATCCAGCTCTTCAAAAAAGTCTGCATCCCCGCCTTCGCGGCGACGAGCGGGGAGACGCTGTGCTCAGATGCACGAAGGTTGTCTCACACCTTCACCATGCGCTTGCCGCGATTTTCGCCCGCCAGAAGTCCGATCAGCGCTTGCGGCGTGTTCTCTAATCCGTCGATGACGTCTTCCTGCACCTTGAGCTTGCCCGCCTTCACCCATGACTGGAGGTCGGCCATCGCCTTCTCGCGCTGGTCGTAATAGTCCATCACGATGAAGCCCTGCATGATGAGGCGCTTCACCACGATCAGTCCGGGAACGCCGCGCGGCCCCGTCGCCGACGGCGCGCCGTCATATTGCGAGACCGCGCCGCAGCATGCGATGCGGCCGCCATTGTTCATTTGCGGCAGGCAAGCTTCGAGAATATCGCCGCCGACATTGTCGAAATAGACATCGACGCCGTTCGGGGCTGCTGCCTTCAGCGCCTTGAACACGGGTTCGGATTTGTAATCCACCGCCGCGTCGAAGCCGAGTTCCGACACCAGCCAGTTGCACTTGTCCTTGCCGCCCGCGATGCCGACCACGTGGCAGCCCTTGATCTTCGCGATCTGCCCGACGATCGATCCGACCGATCCCGCTGCCGCCGAGACCACGACGGTCTCGCCGGATTTTGGCTTGCCGACGTCAAGCAATCCGAAATAAGCGGTGAGGCCGGCGATGCCATACACGCTCAACAGATGCGTCATCGGCTCCATGCGCGGCACCTTGACGAGAGTTTTCGCGCGCACGGCGGCGTAGTCCTGCCATCCGGTATCGCCGAACACGAGGTCGCCGGGTGCGAATCCGGGCGCATTGGAAGAGACCACTTCGGCCACGCCGCCGCCGGCCATCACCGTGTTGGCCTCGATTGCCGCGCGATAGGTCGCGCCGTGCATCCAGGCGCGGTTGGCGGCGTCGAGCGAGATATAGCGCACGCGCAGCAGCACCTCGCCGTCCTTCGGCACGGGCATGGCAGCTTCCGACATCTTGAAATTCTGGGGCAGCAATTTGCCGGTGGGCTTTTCGACCAGCAGGATCTGGCGATTGGTCTGTGTCATGACGGGCTTCCTCCGGGACTGCGTTTTTTGTGTATCGGCGACGTTAGCAGCGATTGGCCGGGGACAGGAACCCGTTTTGGACAGGCATTTTCCGGGGTTCGCGCTGCGGAATTGGCTCCCCGCGCTTCAACACTTCATTACTGCATTCCAGTCGATGCCATGTCACAACGCGGGTGTAGGGTCTGCGTGCCGAGGAACCATCGAACGGCCCCGGCGTTGGTGTGAAGATGGTCCGCGATTTGCTTCCTTGACCAGATGCCGGGAGGGGCACCCCGGCCGACGCCCTAATCTCACCGAAATTAGGGCTCGTTCTAGAGCAATTGCGCATCGCCAAAGCAGGGGGTCTGATGAGAGACGTGGTAAGTCCTTCTATTCGTCGTATCCTTTGTGTATTTCCCAAATACTCTCCTTCATTTGGTACATTTGAATACGCTTATCCTCTCACCGACGGCGTGCAGGCGTTCATGCCGCCGCAAGGCCTGCTGCTGATCGCGGCCTCGCTGCCGAAAGGCTGGGAAGTCCGCTTTCTCGACGAGAACATGAAGGCGGCCACAGCTGCGGATTTCGACTGGGCCGACGCGGTGTTCGTCAGCGGCATGCATATCCAGCGCCCCCAGATCAATGACATTTGCCGCCGCGCCCATGAGCATAACCTTGTGGTGGCGCTTGGCGGGCCTTCGGTCAGTGCGTGCCCCGAGAATTATCCTGACTTCGACTATCTTCATGTCGGAGAGCTTGGCGATGCCACCGAAGACCTGTTCCGGCGGCTGGCGCGCGACACCTCGCGGCCGGACAAGCAGATCGTGCTGAAGACGCAGGACCGCCGCGAGATGTCAGACTTTCCGATCCCGGCATATGAACTGATCCCGCTTGAGCGCTATTTCCTCGGCAGCATCCAGTTCTCCAGCGGCTGCCCCTATCAGTGCGAGTTCTGCGACATCCCCGGACTCTACGGGCGCAACCCGCGCCTGAAAACACCCGAGCAGGTCACAGCCGAACTCGACAAGCTGCTGGAATGTGGCCTCACCGGCTCGGTCTATTTCGTCGATGACAATTTCATCGGCAACCGCAAGGCGGCGCTCGATTTGCTGCCGCATCTCGTCGAATGGCAGAAGCGCAACGGCTTCGCGCTTCAGTTCGCCTGCGAGGCGACGCTGAACATCGCCAAGCGCCCGGAAATCCTGTCGCTGATGCGCGACGCTTATTTCGCCACCGTGTTCTGCGGCATCGAAACGCCGGACCCCAAGGCGCTCAAGGCGATGTCGAAGCAGCACAACATGGTGGTGCCGATTCTGGAGGGCGTGCAGACGCTCAACAGCTACGGCCTCGAAGTGGTGTCCGGCATTATTCTCGGGCTCGATACCGACACGCTCGATGCCGGCGAAGGAATTCTGGAATTTACCGATCAGTCGCAAATCCCGCTGCTGACGATCAATCTTCTGCAGGCGTTGCCGATGACACCGCTGTGGGATCGCCTCAAGCGCGAAGGCCGCCTGATCGAGGACAGCGACCGCGACTCCAATGTCGATTTCATTCTGCCCTACGATCACGTCGTCTCGACCTGGCGCGACTGCATGGGCCGCGCCTACACGCCGGAGAAGCTGTTCGCGCGGTTCGACCATCAGGTCATCCACACCTATCCGAACCGCATCAAGCTGCCGAACAGCAAGCAGCGGCTGTCGCTGCGCAATATCAAGCGCGGATTGACCATGCTCGCCAATATCGTCTGGCAGGTGGGCGTGAAGAGCGACTACCGGCGCGAATTCTGGAGATTCTCGCTGCCGCTTCTCAAGCGCGGCGACATCGAGCGCGTCATCACTGTTGGTCTGGTGGCGCACCATCTGATATTGTTCGCGCGGGACGCTTCGGGTGGGCAGCAGAATGCATCGCATTATTCGACCAGATTGCGGGACGTGCAGGTCGCCGCGGAATGACGCTGCGTGACGATGCCGGTTGTCGCATGGATCGCTTTCGCACGGCTGCATAGGCCGCGCGTGTTCGCGTCACGCTTCACGCCACCAAGCCTGCCTTCGCCAAGCCTGCCTGCATCAAGCCTGCCCGCATGAAACAACCTGCGGCCTACGACGTCGTTGTGCTCGGCGGGGGCGCTGCGGGCCTGATGTGCGCGGGCATCGCGGGCGAGCGCGGACGCTCCGTGGCGGTGATCGAGCAGGCCAATCGTCCGGGTGAGAAGATTCGCATTTCCGGCGGTGGGCGCTGCAACTTCACCAACCTGCACACCACGCCGGCAAATTTCCTGTCGCGCAATCCGCATTTCTGCAAATCGGCCTTGAGCGAATACACCCAGCACGATTTCATCGCACTCGTTGAAAAATACCGCATCTCGTATCACGAGAAAACGCGCGGGCAATTGTTCTGCGACGGCTCCTCGCAGCAGATCATCGACGTGCTGCTCGACATGTGCGGCAAGGCCGGCGTGCGCTTGCAGCTAGGCGCGAAAATCTCCTCGGTATCGAAAACCGAGAATGATTTTGTTGTCGTCACGGATCGCGGTGAAATCCGCGGGCGTGCGCTGGTGATCGCCACCGGCGGGCCGTCGATCCCCAAAATGGGCGCGAGCGGTTTCGGCTACAAAATCGCCGAGCAGTTCGGCCTCAGGATCGTGCCGCCGCGCGCCGGGCTGGTGCCGCTGACGTTCGATGAGGCGCTGTTGGCGCAATCGAAAAATCTGGCGGGCGTTGCGGTCGATGCGGTGGTGACGTGCGGCAAGACGAAATTCGATGAAGCGATGCTTTTTACGCACAGGGGATTGAGCGGCCCGGCGATCCTGCAAATCTCGTCCTACTGGTCCGAGGGCGGCGATATTGCAATCGACATGGCGCCGGGCGTCGATGTGCTGGCGGCGCTGAAGGACATGCGGCGCGACCATCCAAGACAGGAACTGGCGACCGGCCTCGCGCGCCTGCTGCCGAACCGGCTGGCGCAGATGATTGCGGACGCGAGCGGCGCGCCGCCGCGCATGGCCGATCTTTCCGACAAGCAATTGCAGGCCGTCGCATCTCAAGTGAACGCATGGCGGGTGACGCCGCGCGGCACCGAAGGCTACCGGACGGCAGAAGTCACCCTCGGCGGCGTCGATACAGGTGCGTTGTCGTCAAAGACGTTCGAGGCGAAGGCTGTGCCGGGGCTGTTTTTCATCGGCGAGGTGATCGATGTCACCGGGCATCTGGGCGGCTTCAATTTCCAGTGGGCGTGGTCATCGGGCGTGGCGGCTGGCCGCGCCGTCTGAAGTGATCGCAAAACGGTCACACGGCCTGATCCGCATGCCGTTTTCACCGCCATAACATGCTGAAATCAGGACTATATTTCGTCTCGCCCTAGGAATTTGTATCGATGGCGGTTAAACTGCTAATCGACGGCTGGAAATTCGCCGGATTCCTGTCCCAACCGATGCTGCAACGATCTGTGAGCCTGATTTGCCGGCCAAAATCACCTTTTCCCCGATGACCTGCCGCGTTCGGATCAGTCCCGATGCGAGCGGGCATGTCCAACCCAACGTGAAGTGTTCGCAATGACAACCGCTGGCGAAATGACCACCGCAGGCGACTTGCGATCGGGCAAAGGCCACAAGGACGAGAATTTTCCGGTGGCGTCGTGGATCATCCATCCGCGCCACCGCGCGCTGATCCTTGCCTTCTACAATTTCGTGCGGACAGGGGACGACATCGCCGATCATGCGCTGCTGAACGACCAGACCAAGCTCGAACAGCTCGATCTTCTGGAGGCCGAACTGCTCGGCGGCGGCGACAGCCAGCCGGAAGCCGTGGCGCTGCGCGATGCATTCGCGGCACGCGCCATGTCGCCGCGCCATGCGCAGGACGTGCTGACCGCGTTTCGTCTCGACGTCACGAAGAAGCGTTACGACAACTGGGACGACGTCATTCACTATTGCAGCTATTCCGCGATGCCGGTCGGCCGTTTCATGCTCGATGTTCACGGGGAAGACCGCTCGACCTGGGCCGCATCCGATGCGCTGTGTGCCGCGTTGCAGATCAACAATCATCTTCAGGATTGCGGCAAGGACTACCGCGATCTGGATCGGGTTTACGTGCCGCGCGATGCGCTCGCGGCCGCAGGCGCCACGGTGGACATGCTCGGACAGGATCGCGCGACGCCTGAATTGCTCAAGTGTCTGCAGGCGCTGGCGCGGCGCACCGATGTTCTGCTTCAGGAAGGCCGCGCGCTCGCGGGCGAGGTCAAGGATACCCGTCTCGGTCTCGAGATTTCCGTCATCGACGCGTTCGCGGACAAGATCGTCAACCTGCTGAAAGTTCGCGATCCATTGAGCGAGCGCGTTCATTTGTCCAAGCAGCAAATGCTGGTCACCGCGCTGTCGGCGATGGCGTGCGGTCTTTTTCGCCGCGCGACCGGACAGACGGCCGCCGTTCGCCACGTTCCCGGCGCGTGATGCTGCAATGACAACCGTGAACACCACAGCGCAGGATACCACTGCACAAGGCTCGGCTTCGGGCAGTTCGTTCTATGCCGCGATGCGCATTCTGCCGCGCGCGCAGCGCGAGGCGATGTTCCAGATCTACAGTTTCTGCCGTCAGGTGGACGACATCGCCGATTCCGACGGGCCGCGTCCGGAGCGGCTTGCGGCGCTCGATCAGTGGCGGCGCGACATCGACGCGCTCTATGCCGGCAACCCGCCCGCGCGCGTCAAGGATTATGTGTCATCGGTGAAGCAGTTCGGCCTGCGTCGCGAGGATTTTGTCGCGATCATCGACGGCATGGCGATGGACGTGCCCGCCGACATCCGCGCGCCGGATGCGCGGACGCTCGACCTGTATTGCGACCGGGTCGCGAGCGCGGTCGGCCGGTTGTCGGTGCGCGTGTTCGGCCTCGGCGAGGACGATGGCGTGCTGCTCGCGCATCATCTCGGCCGCGCGCTCCAGTTGACCAACATCCTGCGTGATATCGACGAGGACGCCGGGATCGGCCGGCTGTATCTGCCGCGCGAGAATCTCAACGCCGCCGGCATCATGTCGAACGATCCGCTGACGGTGGCGTCCGATCCGCGATTGCCGCGCGTGTGCGAGGACATTCTGAAGCAGGCGCGCAGCCATTTCGCGAAGTCGGACGACATCATGGCGCGCAATCCGCGCCGCGTGGTCCGCGCGCCGCGGATCATGTCCGAGTACTACCACGCAATTCTCGACAAGCTGGTCGAGCGTGGCTTCGCGCTGCCGCGCACGCCGGTCAAGCTCAGCAAGGCCGCCAAGATTTTCATTCTCATCCGGTATGCATTCATCTGATGGCAAAACAGGCTCATATTATCGGCGCCGGAGTCTCCGGCCTTTCCGCAGCCGTCCGGCTGGCCAATGAAGGATTCCAGGTTCACGTCCACGAGGCGACGCAGCAGGCCGGCGGACGTTGCCGGTCGTATTACGACGCGGCGACGGACCTCGTGATCGACAACGGCAACCATCTGCTGCTGTCGGGCAATCTCCACGCGCGATCCTACGCGCTGGCGATCGGCTCCGAGGCCGGGCTGGTGGGACCGGAGCGCGCGCAGTTTCATTTTGCCGATCTGAAAACCGGCAAGCGCTGGCTGCTCGATCTCGGCAAGGGCCGCTTTCCGTTCTGGCTGTTCGACAAGAACCGCCGCGTGCCGGACACCAGCATCGGCGATTATCTCGCTCTGGCACCCGTAATCTGGGCCGGCACCGATGCGCTGGTCGGCAACACAATCAAGTGCAAGGGTACGCTCTACGAGCGCCTTGTGCAGCCGCTGCTGCTTGCCGCGCTGAATGTCGATCCGCCGGACGGCTCTGCCGGCCTGGCGGGTGCCATCGTGCGCGAAACGCTGCTCGCGGGCGGACATGCGTGCCGTCCGCTGATCGCGCGCGAGGGTCTTAGCGCGGTGCTGGTCGATCCGGCGCTCAAGCTGCTGCGCGGGAAGGGCGCGACCATCAATTTCGGGCACGAGTTGCGGCAGATCCTGATGGGCGGCGAGACCGTGTCGTCGCTCGAATTCGGCGACGATACCGTGCCCGTCGCGCCGGGAGATGTCATCGTGCTGGCGGTGCCGCCGCGCGCCGCGTCGTCGATTTTGCTCGGCCTGAAAACCCCGGCGAAATTCCGCGCCATCGTCAACGCGCATTTCCGTTACGATCCGCCGGACAATATGCCGGCGATGATGGGCGTGATCGGCGGGCTGGTGGAATGGCTGTTCGCGTTTCCGCAGCGACTGTCGGTGACGATCAGCGACGCCGATCGCCTCGTGAACGTGCCGCGCGAGGAACTTGCGCGCGACATCTGGCGCGACATCTGCAAGGCGGCAAGCCTTGGGGACGATGTGGCGGAGGGGCCGTTGCCGCCGTGGCAGATCGTCCGCGAGCGCCGCGCCACGTTCGAGGCGACGCCGGGGCAGAACGCGCTGCGTCCGGGAACCGCCACCGAATGGAAAAACCTGTTTCTCGCCGGCGACTGGACTGATACGGGATTGCCGGCGACCATCGAAGGCTCGATCCGCTCCGGCGATCGTGCAGCAGACTTCGCGCTGAGAATGCAATAGACGGATCGATCTGTGAGCATGACTCTCGACCATTCCCGGACCGAGGCCGCGCCGTCCGCGGCGGCTGTTGATGCCAGCATCGCTGCGGCGAGCCGCGCCGTGCTGGATACGCGCAAGCCGGACGGTCACTGGGTGTTCGAGCTTGAGGCCGACGCCACCATTCCGGCCGAGTACGTGTTGCTCCGGCATTATCTCGCCGAGCCTGTCGATGCAGCGCTCGAGGCGAAGATCGCGAATTACCTGCGGCGCATCCAGAATGAGAACGGCGGCTGGTCGCTGTTCTACGGGCACGAATTCGACATGAGCGCCAGCGTGAAGGCCTATTTCGCGCTCAAGATGATCGGCGACTCCGTCGATGCGCCGCACATGGTCAAGGCGCGCGAGATCATGCTGGCGCGTGGCGGCGCAGCCAAAAGCAACGTCTTCACGCGCATCATGCTGGCGCTGTTCGGCATCATGACGTGGCGCGCGGTGCCGATGATGCCGGTTGAGATCATGCTGCTGCCGCGCTGGTTTCCGTTTCACCTCACGAAGATGTCGTACTGGGCGCGCGTTGTGATCGTGCCGCTGCTGGTGCTGCTGGTGAAGAAGCCGCGCGCGCGCAATCCGCTCGGTGTCGGCATCGATGAACTGTTTCTCGAAGATCCGAAAACCGTCGGCATGACGGCGAAAGCGCCGCACCAGAGCCAGCTCTGGTTCACGGGCTTTGCCATCATCGATGCCGTGCTGCGCGTGGTTGATCCGTACTTTCCCAAGGGCATGCGCCGGCGTGCCATCGACAAGGCGGTGACGTTCGTGACCGAGCGGCTGAACGGCGTTGACGGCCTGGGCGCGATTTATCCGGCGATGGCCAATACCGTGATGATGTACGAGGTGCTCGGCTATCCGAAGGATCATCCGCACTACGTGCTGGCGCGGCAGTCGATCGAGAACCTGCTGGTCATCAAGGATCACGAGGCTTACTGCCAGCCGTGCGTGTCGCCGATCTGGGATACCGCACTGGCCGCGCACGCGATGATCGAGGTCGGCGGCGAGGAAGCGCAAGCATCCGCGAAAACGGCGCTGGACTGGCTGAAGCCGAAGCAGGTTCTGGACGTCGAAGGCGACTGGATCGAAAAGCGTCCCGGTGTGCGGCCCGGCGGCTGGGCGTTTCAATACAACAACGCGCATTATCCCGATCTCGACGACACCGCCGTGGTGGTGATGGCGATGGATCGCGCGCGCGGCACATTGGGCTCCGGTGCCAAATACGATGAAGCCATCGCGCGGGGCCGCGAATGGCTGCTCGGGCTGCAAAGCAAGGATGGCGGCTGGGCGGCGTTCGACGCCGACAACCTGGAATACTATCTCAACAACATTCCGTTTTCGGATCACGGCGCACTGCTCGATCCGCCAACAGAGGACGTGACGGCGCGTTGCGTCTCGATGCTGGCGCAGCTCGGCGAAACCGTCGAGACCAGCCAGGCGCTGGCGCGCGGCGTGGACTATCTGCGCCGCACGCAGCTTGAAGATGGTTCGTGGTTCGGCCGCTGGGGTGTCAACTACATCTACGGCACATGGTCTGTCTTGTGCGCGCTGAATGCCGCCGGAGTCGATCACAACGATCCGGTGATCGCCAAGGCTGCGGATTGGCTGGTTGCGATTCAGAACAGCGACGGCGGCTGGGGCGAGGACGGCAACAGCTACAGGCTCGATTACAAGGGTTACGAGCGGTCCGAGACGACGGCCTCACAGACGGCGTGGGCGACGCTGGCGCTGATGGCAGCAGGCAAGGTCGATCATCCTTCCACCCAGCGCGGCATTCAGTACCTGATGAAAGCGCAGGCCGAAGACGGCTTGTGGACCGAGCGGAACTACACCGGCGGCGGGTTCCCGCGCGTGTTCTATTTGCGCTATCACGGCTATTCCAAGTTCTTCCCGCTGTGGGCGCTGGCGCGGTATCGAAATTTGCGCAATAGTAACAGCCGGTTCGCAGGAGTCGGAATGTGATTATTGGCGCGGGCGGGGACGCTGCACATGACGGATTGCCGGTTCTGATCGTTACCGGCTTGAAACAGGAGGCCCGCATCGCTGCCGGCCCCGGTCTGACCGTTATCTGCAGTTCGAGCAATCCGGTTCAGTTGCGCGAGATGATGACGTCGTTCGATCCGGCGAGCATTCGCGGCATCGTGAGCTTCGGCGTCGCGGGCGGACTCAATCCTTTACTGCGATCAGGCGATGTCGTTATCGCCTCCGAAATCGTGACCGCGCAACAAAGCTGGTCCACGGCATCGGCACTGACTGAAAACCTGATCGCGCTGCCGGTGAAACGCCGTGCGGTGGTCCCCGGAATTCTCGCCGGCGTGGAAGAAGTGGTGACGGGTCAGGTTGCGAAGGCGGCGCTGCGCGCCACCACCGGCGCCGATGCGGTCGATATGGAAAGCCACATCGCGGCACGTTATGCCGAACACCACGGCTTGCCTTTCGCGGCGGTGCGCGTCATCAGCGATCCATCGCATCGTTCGTTGCCCGAACTGACGATGAACGCCATCAAGCCGAACGGCAATGTCGATATGTGGAAGGTCATGCGCGGGATCGCGCGCAATCCGAAGACGATCCCGCACTTGATTTCGACAGGGCGCGATTTCAGCCGCGCCCTGCGATCGTTACGCGGCTGTCGGGGCGCGCTGGGTTAAGCCTGTCCCCGGGCCGCGCTTTAATCCGCCAAATCACGCTTTGCCGCGCTTGAACATCGCATCATGCGAATTGCGCGACGCCGTGGCCGATGGACCAATTCTCCTTCGCGGCCTCAAGGACGTTTACGAATACGTCGTCGGGGCGGATGCCGGGGCTTTCGCCGAGCAGTTCGACAAGCCGCCGGAACAGCGCTTTCTTCTGGTCCACCGTGCGGGTGTCGAACACGGTAATCTGGATGTAGATGAGATCGTCGCTCCGGGCGATGCCGAGATAAGACGAGCCGTAACGGAAATTTGCAGCGTCATGCTCCGTGATGGTCATGAACTGGTCGTCTTCGGGCACGTTGAGCCCTTCGCGCATTGCGCGGTAGAGGCTGTCGAAGATCGCCTGCCGGTAGGCTTCCGGCTTTCCAGCGCGCATCGAGATATAAGCGATCGGCATCGTGGTTCCTTTCCATTTTGTCGTGCCTTACTAGATGCGGCCTAACTATTTTGATATGCTATGGCTATAGATATCAGCTATGATGTTTGTAAATGATAGAACATCCCCTCGACCTGGATGCCGTCCAGGCTTTTGTCCGCATCGCAGAGCTGGGCAGTTTCACGCGCGCCGCTGAGGCCATGCAGACAACGCAGGGTGCGGTCAGTTTGAAATTGAAGCGGCTCGAGGAAAGGCTCGGCTGTCGGCTCATCGAGCGGACGCCAAGGCACGTGGAGCTTTCGGCGCGGGGCGTCGCCTTTCTCGAACACGCCCGCGAACTTTTGGAGGTGCAGGATCGTGCGCTCGCTACATTTTCAGAAGCCCGGCAGCGTCTGACCATCGGGATCAGCGACCATGTTGCGGGGCCGGAGCTGCCCGCGCTGATCGCGCGCATGAATGCGCAAGATCCGCAGCAGCTAATCGAAATCCGGATCGCAACGTCTAGTGACCTGCTTCAAAGCTTCGATAGGCGGGAGCTCGACACGGTGATCGTCCGTCTGCATGCGGGTCGCAACGACGGGGAAATTCTGACCGAAGAAAAATTCGGCTGGTTCGCAGCACCCGGTTGGCAGCATCGGGCCGGCGAGCCCTTGCCGCTTGCCACAATGGCCGAGCCCTGCGGCGTGCGTGCGATGGCCGGGCAGCTTCTCGATGCTGCAGGCGTGCCGTGGACAGAAATTTTCGTCGGCGGCGGCGTTGCGGCGGTCGCCGCGGCCGTCATGGCTGGGCTCGGCGTTGCTGCGCTGGCTCCGCGCATGCTGCCATTTGGTGCAGTTGACGTCGGCGCCAGACTCAAGCTTCCCGATTTGCCGCGCTTGCCGGTTCTGCTGCACTCGCGGGTCAAGGACGGCCGGCCGCGCGATGCGCTTGCGGCACTCTCTGCTGCCTTCAAGAGCGCGGCGCGAGGCTAGAGCCATTTCGAAAAGGTCGTAACAAAAAAAGGCGCGAGCATTCATCGCGCCTTTTGAATGCGTGCGGTTTGAAATCAGGCCGCGGTGGATGCGCTGTTTGCGGGAGCGGCCGCTGTCTGTGCCGCGAGCTTGGCGACCTTGGCTTCCGCTGCCTTCGCTTCGTCTGCGCGGATTTCCGACAGACGCTTCTGCACTTCCGACGAGAAGATGTATTGCGCCGGGCGCTGATTGGTCAGGTCGATCTCCGGTGCCATCGGGCCGGTGGTCTTCACGCCGCGCAGCGACACCCACAATGCCTTCAACGGATTGGTCAGCGCCGCATCGGCCGCAGTCGGCTCGTAACCGCAATGGGCCATGCAGTCGGCGCACTTCGCGTACTTGCCGGTGCCGTAGGTTTCCCAATCGGTGGTTTCCATCAGCTCCTTGAAGGTCTTGGTATAGCCTTCGCCGAGCAGATAGCAGGGCTTCTGCCATCCGAAGATATTGCGCGCGGGCATGCCCCACGGCTTGCATTCGTATTCCTGATTTCCGGCGAGGAAATCCAGGAACAGGCCCGAGTGCATGAAGTTCCACTTCTTGCCCTTGCCGAGCGCGAACACGTCGCGGAACAGCTTCTTGGTTTTGGTGCGGTTCAGGAAGTGCTCCTGATCGGGCGCGCGCTCATAGGCGTAGCCCGGCGACATCGAAACGCCGACGCCAAGTTCGGTCGTGTAGTCGAGGAATTTTGCGATGTCCTCGGCGGCATGGCCGTCGAATATGGTTGCATTCACATTCACGGTGAAGCCGCGCGCCTTGGCGGCCTTGATCGCGGAAACGGCGCGATCGAAAACGCCTTTCTGCGACACGGCCTTGTCGTGGTGGTCCTTCAGGCCGTCGAGATGGACGGAGAAAAACAGATACGGCGACGGCTCGAACAGATCGAGCTTCTTCTCGAGCAGCAGCGCGTTGGTGCAGAGCGAGACGAACTTCTTGCGCTCAACGAGGCCGCGCACGATCTCGCCGATCTCCTTGTGGATCAGCGGCTCGCCGCCGGGGATCGCGACCATCGGCGCGCCGCATTCGTCGGCGGCGTCCCAGCATTCCTGTGCCGACATGCGGCGGTTCAGGATCGCATCGGGATAATCGATTTTGCCGCAACCGACGCAGGCGAGGTTGCAGCGGAACAGCGGCTCCAGCATCAGCACCAGCGGATAGCGCTTCCGGCCAAGCAGCTTCTGCTTCACCAGGTAGGAGCCGATCATCATTTCTTTGAAAAACGGAATGGCCATGAAGAACTATCTTTCTTGCATCGCAGGAGTGAGTTGGGTCTGCCGCGACGTCAATTCGGCGGGCAGCCTGAATTCAATGTTTTCTTCCCGGCCCGGCAGCACGGACACAGTCACGGGTCCGATTCGCCGCAGGGCGTCAATCACGTCATCGACAAGCACTTCCGGCGCGGAGGCACCGGCGGTGATGCCGACGGTTTTTGCGTCCTTCAACCATTCGGGATTGAGCTGGCTGCCGTCGGCGAGCAGATAACTCGGGACGCCAACTTCGGTCCCGATCTCCCGCAAACGGTTGGAGTTGGAACTGTTGGTCGCGCCGACGACCAGAATGACGTCAACGAGCTTGCTGAGGTCTCTTACTGAAGACTGGCGATTTTGTGTCGCATAGCAAATATCGCGGGTATCCGGCCCCTCAATGTCCGTAAAACGGTCCTCGAGGGCGGCAATAATGTCCTTGGTGTCGTCCACGCTGAGCGTGGTCTGGGTAATGTAGGCCATCGGCGCGTCATTCGGCAGGTCGAGCCCTGCAACGTCCGCAACGCTCTGGATCAGAATGACAGGGCCGGGAACCTGACCCATGGTTCCCACGACTTCCGGATGTCCCTCATGGCCGATCAACACCAGCTTGCGGCCCTTGGAGACGTAACGCTTGCCCTGATTGTGAACTTTCGTGACCAGCGGGCAGGTGGCATTCAGCACGGGGAGGCCACGCGAGGCAGCCTCTTCCTCGACGCTCTTGGCAACGCCGTGGGCGCTGAACACGGTGATCGCGTTGGCCGGTACTTCGTGCAGATCCTCGACGAAGACCGCGCCCTTGGCCTTGAGGCTTTCGACCACGTATTTGTTGTGTACGATTTCGTGGCGAACATAGACCGGCGGGCCGTACTTCTCCAGCGCGCGCTCGACGATCTCGATTGCACGCACGACGCCCGCGCAGAACCCGCGCGGCTGAGCCAGCAGGATCTTCATGGGCGTGGGACTGGAGGCGTGATCAGGCAAGCTGCACCGCGTTGAAATCTGCTTCGCGGCCCAATGCCTCGAATACGCGGATCACGATGCCCTTGGCGTCGAGACCGGCCTTCGCATACATCGCAGCCGGGCTGTCCTGATCGATGAACGTATCCGGCAGAACCATGCAACGAACCTTCAATCCCTTATCCAGCGCGCCATTCTCAGCAAGGGTGTGCAAGACCTGCGCGCCAAAGCCGCCGATTGAGCCTTCCTCGACAGTGACGAGCACTTCATGCTCGCGCGCCAGACGCAGGATCAGATCGGTGTCGATAGGCTTGGCAAATCTGGCATCCGCCACGGTCGTCGTTAAGCCGTGCGATTTTAGAATATCTGCAGCCTTGAGGCATTCGGTGAGGCGCGTGCCGAGCGACACCAGCGCCACCGAGGTGCCTTCGCGGACGATGCGGCCCTTGCCGATTTCCAGCGGCACACCAATCGACGGCATTTCGACGCCGATGCCGTCGCCGCGCGGGAATCGGAAGGCCGAGGGGCGGTCGTCGATGGCGATTGAGGTCGCGACCATGTGCCGGAGGTCGGCTTCGTCGGCCGCGGCCATGATGATGAAATTCGGCAGGCAGCCGAGATAGGCGAGGTCGAACGAACCTGCATGGGTCGGGCCGTCGGCGCCGACCAGACCGGCGCGGTCGATGGCGAAGCGCACGGGCAGCCGCTGGATGGCGACGTCGTGGACCACCTGATCGTAGGCGCGCTGGAGGAATGTCGAGTAGATCGCGACGACGGGCTTCATACCCTCGGATGCCAGACCGGCGGCAAATGTAACGCCATGCTGCTCGGCGATGCCGACGTCGAAAGTCCGTTTCGGGAAGGCTTTGCCGAAAATATCGATGCCGGTGCCGGACGGCATCGCCGCGGTGATGGCAACGATCTTGTCGTCCTTCTCGGCTTCCTGAACCAGGCTGTCGCCGAACACCTTGGTGTAGGAGGGCGCGTTGGGCTGCGACTTGGCCTGCTTGCCGGTGGCGACATCGAATTTGACGACGCCGTGATACTTGTCGGAGGCCGTCTCGGCGTGGCTGTAGCCTTTGCCCTTCTGCGTGACGACGTGAATCAGGGTTGGACCGACCTTTGAATCCCGCACGTTCCTGAGCACGGGCAGCAGGTGGTCGAGATTATGGCCGTCGATCGGGCCGACATAGTAGAAGCCCAGTTCCTCGAACAGCGTACCGCCCGACAGCATGCCGCGGGCATATTCCTCCGCGCGCTGCGCGCCCTTTTCGACGAATTTTGGAAGATGCTTGGCGACCTGCTTGCCGACTTCGCGGAGCGAACGGTAAGTGTTGCTGGATGTCAGGCGCGACAGATAGGACGACATCGCGCCGACCGGCGGCGCAATCGACATTTCATTGTCGTTGAGAATCACGATCAGGCGCGAATCCATCGCGCCGGCGTTGTTCATCGCCTCGTAGGCCATGCCCGCCGACATCGCGCCGTCACCGATGACTGCGACGATATTTCGCTCCTCGCCCGCAAGATCGCGCGCGACGGCCATGCCCAAGCCTGCTGAAATGGAGGTCGAGGAATGGGCTGCGCCGAAACAGTCGTATTCGCTCTCGGCACGCTTGGTGAAGCCTGACAAACCACCGCCCTGGCGGAGGGTGCGAATCCTGTCGCGCCGCTCCGTCAAAATCTTGTGCGGGTACGCCTGATGGCCCACATCCCAGATGACGCGATCGGATGGCGTATTAAAAACATGATGTATCGCCACGGTCAGTTCCACCACGCCCAAACCGGAGCCGAGATGACCACCAGTGACCGCTACCGCGTTGATCGTTTCCGCGCGCAACTCTGCCGCGACTTGAGGCAGTTCGCTTTCCTTCAACTTGCGAAGATCGGCGGGCGATTTGATTGCGTCGAGCAATGGGGTCGATGAGGTCATACCAAGGCTTCCAGTGCGACATTAGAACAAGACAGGAACATTTTGCAGTGTAGCATTATGGCAGCTATTCAGCAGTATTTCTGAGCAACTGCTGGCGTTATGCCACTATTGTGTGACTTAAGGGCATCGTTTTGCGTGTCCAGAGTTAACCGCCCGCCCCGATGCCCGGCCATAGCTGATCTGAAGACATAGAAAGAAAAACTGTGCTGACAAGGACCATTGTATCGCTTGTTCGTTTTTGCACGCGCCACGCATGGCTCGTGCTCCTGGCCGGGATAGCGCTGGCCGCCGCGGCAGGTGTCTATACTCACCGGAACTTTGCCATCAATACGGACGTTGCGACGCTGATTTCGCCTGATATCGACTGGCGGAAGCGCGAAATCGAGTTCGAGAAGGCCTTTCCGGGCCGAAATGACCTGATCCTGGCCGTTGTGGAGGCTCCGACCCCGGAACTCGCCCGTCAGGCGGGTGCGGCGCTCGAAAAGAAGCTGGTTCCCCAGACCGACAAATTCATCTGGGTCCGCCGGCCGGGCAGTGGGGCATTTTTCGACAATAATGGCCTGTTGTTTCTGCCGACCCCTGAGGTCGCCAAGCAGACCAGCCAGCTCGCCTCGGCGGCCCCGCTCTTCGATATCCTGATGGACGACCCAAGCCTGCGGGGACTGACCGGCGTGCTGGAATTCGGGTTGGCCGGTTC
>JAZKGC010000077.1:43104-64417 GCA_040386115.1 Pseudomonadota bacterium | reverse complement strand
GAGCTCAACCTCGCCGGCGAATACGGCGCACGGGTGCGTTTGACCGGCCCCGTTCCCATCGCCAACGACGAGTTCGCAACGGTGCAGGAAGGGGCGCTTGTCACCCACACGGGCACCGTTCTGATTGTGCTGTTCATCCTGTGGTGCGCGCTCAAGTCATCCAAAATCATCGGCGCGGTTTTTGCCACGCTTGTGATCGGCCTTTCGATCACCACCGCGGTCGGGCTCATGATCGTAGGCGCGTTCAATCTGATTTCGATTGCCTTCTTCGTGCTGTTCATCGGAATCGGTGTGGATTTCGGCATTCAGTACAGCGTGCGCTACCGTGCCGAACGTCACGACGCCGATGAACTTGGCCCGGCGCTTGTAAAGGCTGCCGAGTATTCCGCCGTTCCGCTGACGCTGGCGGCCGTGGCGACAGCCGCCGGCTTCCTGTCGTTCCTGCCGACCGATTACAAAGGCGTGTCGGAGCTCGGCAAAATCGCCGGTGCCGGCATGATGATCGCGTTCTTTGCCGCCATCACCGTGCTGCCTGCCTTGCTCCAGATATTGAATCCGCCGGGCGAGGCTGAACCGCTTGGCTTCAAGTTTCTTGCGCCGGTCGATAGTTTTCTGGAACGGCATCGTGTCGGCGTTGTGGTCGCAACGCTCGGCGTGGCGGTTCTCGGCCTGCCGCTGCTGTATTTCCTGCAGTTCGACTTCAATCCGATGAACCTGCGCAGCGCGAAAGTTGAATCGGTTGCGGCCTATCTCGATCTCCGCCGCGATCCGAATACCGGAACCAACGCCGTCGAGGTCATCGCGCCGTCACAGGCGGCGGCGAAGGAGATCGAAGCCCGCCTCGCAAAATTGCCCGAAGTATCCCGGACGGTTTCTCTCGACACCTTCATTCCTGAGGATCAGCCGGCAAAGCTTGCGATCATCCGCAAGGCAGCCGCCTCGCTCAATCCGATCCTGAACGAGACATCGCGCGGCTCGCCGCCCTCGGACGCCGAAAACATCGGCGCGCTGAAGGGCTCCGTGGTCAGCCTGCGCAAGACCGCTGGCGACGACAAGGGGCCGGGAGCGGTCGCCGCCCGCCGGCTTGCCGATGGGCTGGCCAAACTCGCGGACGCCGACAAGCCTCTGCGCGACAAGGCCGAAGCTGTCTTCATTTCGCCGCTGAACGTGGCGCTGGATCAGGTGCGCGGCCTGCTCAAGGCCCAACCGGTCAGCATCAAGACGTTGCCGCCGGAAATACTCGGCGACTGGACGGCCACCGACGGGCGCACCCGCGTCGAGGCGCAGCCGAAGGGAGATCCCAACGATAACGACACGCTGCGCACATTCGCCGGCGCGGTTCTGAAGGTTCAGCCGGACGCGATCGGCGGCCCGATTTCCATTCTGAAATCGGGGGACACCATCGTGTCCGCGTTCATCCAGGCAGGCTTGTGGGCGCTGCTCTCGATCGCGATTCTGCTCTGGATCGTGCTGCGGAGGATCGGCGACGTGCTGCTGACGCTGGTGCCGCTCATCCTCGCGGGGGTGGTCACGCTTGAAATTTGCGTCCTCATCGGCTTGCCGATGAACTTCGCCAACATCATCGCGTTGCCGCTGCTGCTGGGTATCGGCGTGGCGTTCAAGATCTATTACGTGACGGCGTGGCGGAACGGCCAGACCGACCTGCTGCAGTCCAGCCTGACGCGTGCGATCTTCTTCAGTGCGCTGACGACGGCGACGGCGTTCGGCAGCCTTTGGCTTTCGAGCCATCCCGGCACGTCGAGCATGGGCAAGTTGCTGGCACTGTCGCTGGTGACGACCCTTGCAGCGGCCGTGCTGTTTCAGCCCGCGTTGATGGGCAAACCCCGCGATAGCGGGGAGGGGTGAAGTCTATCTGGTCTCTTGCCGGTTACTTGCGGGTTACTCGCCGGTCACTTGACCGGCGCCGACGCGATCTCGGGAATTGCGCAAATATGCAGGGTGGCCGGGTCGGTGCTCGCGGCGGCCTTGGCTCCTGCGACACCCTTCGATGCAGCGGGTGCGGGTGCTGCGGTCTTGGGCGCGCCGGCAGGCGTCGGGAATGGCGAGGGAGCCGTCGTGGCCTTCGGTAATGCGGTCGGCGCAGGTGACGTGACAGCGCCGGTCTTCAAAAAGGGCGCATATGTGAAGCCGGAGGCACCATCCTGAACCCTGGACCACGTCTGACCGCCGCAGAGAACCATTGCCACGCACCCCTCGACGCGAAGGGCGTTGGCGGATTTGACCTCAAGCGACGACGCGAAGACCTTGCCGCGGATGGGGTCGTAGATTTCCCCTTCCCACTTGTCCTTTTCATCCTCGACCTTCTTCAGATTGAGGAGGATCGGCATGCCCAAGGTAGGGCGGCTTCGCTTGGCTTTATCGGGATTGTTCGCGTCCATGGTACCGGGGACTTTTTCCGAAGCCAGAATGCCCCAGAGCCGCGACTTGCACTCGACAATCTTGATCGTCGCCTTGCCATCTTCGTCCCGCCATTCGCCAATCGGATCTGCGGCGTGGGCGATGCCCATGGCGGCGAGAAAAAATATTCCACTACAGGCTATTTTCCGCATGAATCCTCGCGTGCACTGCAACTCACCTAAAGCACAAGAATCGTTCATTGTTCCAGTAACAGACAAAACGACGCATACACCATTTTGAGTTGACTAGGCACCTAACAAACGAAGTATGTATGACACCATGGAGTCAAATCTAGACATTTCAGAGATGTTCGCGGATCGCCAGTTCCAGCGCAACGCCTTGCACACGCGTTACCTGAACGAGCAACTTGTCCGGGTACTCAAAACCATCGGCTATGACGTTGGATTTCAGCGTGCGCAGGGCCAGTACCTGTTCGACCGTGACGGCGATCGCTACCTCGACCTGTTGAGCGGCTTCGGCGTTTTCGCGCTTGGCCGCAATCACCCCACCGTCAAAAACGCCTTGAAGAGCGTGCTCGACAGCGATCTGCCTAATCTCGTTCAGCTCGATCTATCGACGCTGGCCGGTATTCTGGCCGAACGGCTGATCGCGCATGTGCCTTATCTGGACAAGGTATTCTTTGCGAATTCAGGGACTGAATGTGTCGAAGCTGCGATTAAATTCGCGCGCGGCTCGACCGGACGGCCCGGCATTGTCTATTGCGATCATGCCTATCACGGCCTGTCTTACGGCTCGCTGTCCCTGACCGGCGACCGCAACTTCCGCGACGGCTTCGGGCCTCTGCTGCCGGATTGTGCATCGATCCCGTTCAACGATCTTGCCGCCCTCGAGAAGGCGCTGATGTCGCGCCAGGTCGCGGCTTTCATTGTCGAGCCGATCCAGGGCAAGGGCGTGAACATGCCCGACGACGGTTACCTCGCCGGCGTGGCAGCGCTGTGCAAGCGCTACGGAACGATCTTCGTCGCGGATGAAATCCAGACCGGAATGGGCCGCACCGGCCGCTTTCTTGCGGTCGAGCACTGGAACGTCGAGCCGGACATGGTGCTGCTGTCGAAATCGCTCTCCGGCGGCCAAGTCCCCGTGGGTGCCGTGCTGACGCGCAAGGCGATCTTCGACAAGATTTTCGACCGCATGGATCGCGCGGTGGTGCACGGATCGACATTCGCGAAAAACGATCTCGCGATGGCGGCCGGTATTGCAACGCTGGACGTGCTCAAATCCGAGAAGCTGATCGAGAATGCGGCAGTGCGCGGCGAGCAATTGCTCTCGGCGTTGTCGGCGATGGTGCCGCGCTATGAGTTGCTCAAGGATGTGCGCGGCAAGGGAATGATGATCGGCGTCGAGTTCGGTCCGCCGAAATCCCTGAAGCTCAAAGCGTCATGGGCAATGCTCGAGGCGGCGAGCAAAGGGCTGTTCTGCCAGTTGATCACCATTCCGCTGTTCAAGGATCACAAGATCCTCACCCAGGTCTCCGGCCACGCCAGTCATACCATCAAGCTGATCCCGCCGCTGACGCTGACCAATGAGGATTGCGACTGGATCACCGGGGCGTTCGACAACGTGATCGAAAACAGCCACCGCGTGCCCGGCGCGATCTGGTCGCTCGGCAAGACGCTGGTTGATAACGCAGCGCGAAAATCGGCCTGACGCGTCAGGCCGATTGAATTTTTCCTGTCAATTTCTAAAAGTCAGCGAATCCCGGCGCAGGAAATATGTCACTGGCCGTGGCTGCGCAGAACCTGGTCGCACTTTTTGCTGATCTTGGGCCGGTTCGCCTGAAGGCAGCCGAGGATCGTGAGATCGCCATCGTTCATCACGGCGCGGCAATAGCGCGAGACATCCGGAGAGCATGCTTTTTGTTCTTCCGCCGTGCCGCCGCGCTGCTGATTCTGGGCGAAGGCCGCGGGTGCGGTTGTTGCAAGCAAGACAGCGACAAGCAGCGATTTGAACATTGTAACCCCTAGTCCAGGAGAGCATTCGAGAGATCATTCGATTACGAGGACTATAGGTCTGCCTCATCAGAATGCCAGTCGCAAGTCTTTCACATTGCAACATGGTCTCTGTATTTTATCGGGGGTGTGGCGCTAGTGCACAGATTGCGGCGCGTCAGCGCTGTGTCGCCACATTTCCATTCGCTTCGTTCATGCAGAAACAAAGCGGTTCCCTTTCCCCGATCACGCCATGCGTCTTGGCGGGTTCATCGGGCCCAGCGGATTACGCTTCGCGAGAATTACGGCGATGGCAACTGTTGGAACCAGAACGGCTGCGCCCAGCGCGATCATTTGCAGAGCCGATATCGGCAAAATCCCGCCCCCTGGAGTGGCGATGATGAAACCGCCGATCACCAGCAGCACGCGGAGCGGCCATTCGATCAAGCCCGTTCGGCGAAGATCTCCGACGAAGGCCTGATAGCCCTGAATACCGCCGCAGATGAACAGCGTGCCGAGGGCCGCCAGCGACATCAGGCCGAGTGCCTCAAGATAAGGATTTGGGCCTTGCAGCACGAGCGCGGGGTTGAGCACGAAGAAGAATGGAATGAAGTAGATGATGCTGCCGACCCACATCGACTCCCAGCCGGTCTTCATCGCAGGTGACCCCGCGATGCCTGCGGCTGCGAATGACGCGATCGCCACCGGCGGCGTGATCGACGACAGCATGCCCCAGTAGAAGATGAACATGTGCACGGCCATCTTGTTGAGGCCGAGTTTTTCCAGTGCGGGCGCGACAAGAATGGCGAGGAAAATGTAGCAGGCCGTCGTCGTCAGCCCGAGGCCGAGAACGAGGCTGGTGAAGGCGCACATCACAAGCAGGAGAAGCGCGTCGTCTCCGGCAATTCTAAGAAGATCGTTGGCAAGGCTCGAGATCACGCCCGTCATCGAGAACGCGCCGATCAGAAGACCGCATCCGGCCAGAATGCCGATCAGTTCGACAAACGTGCGGCCGTTGACCTCGAGAAATTTTCCGATTGTCGCGAGTGTCCAGCGCGTGTCTTTCGAGAACAACTGGTTGAGCACCAGCAGCAGCGCCGTGGCATAGAACGGCGCGTGACTTTCGCGCTTGAAGTGCAGCAGCATAACGACAAGCAATACGATGACGAAGATATAGTACCAGCCTTCCTTGACCGAATCCCAGATCTTCGGAAGCTCCGAGCGCGGAATGCCTTCCAGCCCGTGACGCGCTGCATATGCATCGACCTGCATGAACAGCCCGGCGTAATACAGCACCGCCGGAATAATCGCGGCGAGGGCGACGTCGGCGTAGCTGACGTTCAGGAACTGGGCGATGACGAAAGCCGTCGCGCCCATCACGGGCGGCGCCAGCACCGCGCCGGTCGATGCGCAGGCTTCGATGGCGGCCGCATAAGAAGCGCGGAAACCGCTTTTCTTCATGACCGGAATAGTCATGGTGCCGGCGGTCAGCACGTTCGAGATGATCGATCCGGACATCATGCCCAGCAGTCCGCTGGCGAAAATACAGACTTTTGCCGCGCCACCGCGGAATGTTCCGCACAGCGCGAACGAGATGTTGATGAAGAATTTGCCCGCGCCGGTCATCATCAGCGCGGTGCCGAACACGAGGAAGCCGATCACCGTGTCGGCGAATGCCTGGATCGGAATCCCGAGCAGGCTTTCACCGGACAGCACGTGATAGGCGGTGGCCTGATCGAGCGAGGCCTGACTGCCCCGGAATGGCCCGAGCCAGCTGGATTCGGCGAACAGCGGATAGACGGTGAACGGAAAAACACACAGCAGCAGACTCCAGCCGCCGGTGCGGCGCAGCGCTTCCATCAGCACCGCCCACATCACGAGACCGCCCGCGATCACGGACGTCGGCGCGCCGGAATATTCCCAGCCGAGCGCTGCGGCCTTGCGAATGTTCATCATCAGCCAGATCGCAGATACGAACGTCATGATGAACAGCGCGATGTCGTACCAGGGTATGCGATCGAGCGGCGCGGTTGTCGTGCCTGGAAAGATCAGGAACGTGAACGGCAGCATCAGCGCGATCAGCAGGTAAAAGTACTCGGTGTTGAGCTGCGTGAAGTCGATAAAGAAACGCAGCGTGAATTGCTGGTTGATGCAGAGCAGAATTGTGGCGGCGGTCGCCACCACAAGTGCCCAGCGCCATACGCCTTTCAGCGTGCGCACGCGCGTGACTTCGGCTTCCTGAAGGCCGCCGACGCCGGCGTGGGGATCGTCGAACTGGATTTTCGCTGGGGCTCCGGCTGCCGCAATTGCGGATGCCGGAGCGCCGTTGTTACTGGACGAAGCTGACATGATCGATCCTGGATTGAGTAATAGCGCCGTCCGTCGTGCAGAGATCGAAGCTGCTAGTCCTCAAAGCCGTTCGGCATGTTGGCTTTCGCGAGCGCTGCCTTGCGAGCGGTCATCCAGCCGGCAAGGAATGGAGCCGGCTCCGACGGCGCGCTTGCCGTGTTGTAGCCAGCCCAGGCAGCAGCCAGAACGCCTTGCCGCTTGATCAGATCGTTGTTGGTTTTCTCGTCGGCGTCGGACCATTGGCCGGCTTCTTTCAGCGCCTTCGCAGCGCCGGGATGGTAAGGAATCACCCACGGCTTGGTCTGGCGCTTGGCTTCAAGGCCGGTCGCGCCGGGAGCGGAGTCCTTGTAGGAGCTATAGCCGTCGATCATCGCCTTGGTGATCGAATAAACCTGATCCGCCGGCTGCGTCCCGTAAGTCGTCGCGATCGGGTAGGGGTAGGTTGCGAGCTGCTGCGGTTTTGAGGCTTCGATAGCCGCACCGCAGGTTGTCACGTGAGGATTGAAGAACGCGCCGACTTTCTTGACGCGCTCCCATGCCGCCTTGTCCTCCGGTGGAAGCGGCGGCCATACCAGACCGCGCGGCGAGCTTTCGAGTTCCTTCGCGGGGCCGGTCACGGTAGAGGCGAATGCGCCATCGGCATCGTTGTTGATGAGACCTTTCCACATCGCGCCGTAGCTGGCGAATTCGACGATCTTGACGTCCTTCTGCGTGAGTCCGCCATAGGCGATGATCGCGAGCGCGTTCTGGTTGAGCGCGGGCGAGCCGACCACAAATCCGAGCCGTTTGCCGCGGAAATCCTTCCACTCCTTCACGCCGGCATCCTTGGCGACGCCGACCGACAGTCCGTTGCAATCGATCGTCGAAAGGGTCATCTGCAACGCCTGCGGACCCCATTCCTTGACGCCGAATTCGAACACGCCTTCCTGTGCGAAATAAACGCCGGTGCCCATCCATGCCAGCACGGCGCGGCCTGCCCGCAGCGGCGCGAGACGCGCCACGTCGTTGCCCGCCGGCAGCACGCGAATGTCAGAACCGTACTTGTCCTTCATCATCTTGCCGACGCCGACAGCGATGTTGAAGCCCGAGGTTCCGGTGTCGTAGGCGGTGAACGCCATCGTCGGCGCAAGCTTGACTTCCTGCGCCTGCGCGAGCGGCATCGCAGCCGAAGCGGTCAGAGCCATCGTCGCAAGCGTAGTGATGTAACGCGTCATCGAGCATTCCTCCCAAGTGTTTTTAAAGTGCTTTCGCTGTGCGAAATGCGGTTTTGATTGGCAGGATCATTGCACGCGTTCCCGCGCGAGTGCAACGTCAAGAAGTCTTCCATCGAGCGCCGGACAGTTTGTCGCGGAATTGCTCACAACCAGCAGATATCAGGTCTCGAGGATCGCGATTGTCTGGCCCTCGGCGACAACGTCGTCGATCTTCACAAGGATCGATTTGATTTTTCCCGCGGCAGGTGACGGGACTGGAATTTCCATCTTCATGGCTTCCACGAAGGCGATGTCGTCGCCGTTGCCGACGCTCCCGCCGGCCTCGACAGGAAGAACGCAGATGCGTCCGGCAACCTCGGTCGTGATCTTGATCTCAGCCATCGTATCCCCGTATCCCCGGTGGTCCGTTGTGCGCGAGGCGTATGCCCGGCGCGCGCGGCTTCTTGTTGTGAGCGAAGATTGCTCGGGGTAGCGTGTTCCGCAAGAGGAAACTTTATTCCGCAGAACAGAATGAAAAAGACGCGTTCGTTGCGCGCACTCGAGGAGTTGCTGAATGAACTGGAAGCCCGAACTCGACGAACTCGCGCGGCGCGAGGCGTTCGCCATGGAAATGGGCGGCGCTGACAAGGTCAAACGTCAGCACGATCAGGGCCGTCTCACGGTGCGCGAGCGCATCGACAAGCTGGTGGATCGAAAAAGCTTTCATGAGATCGGCATGATTTCGGGCGTCGCGGAATATGACGAGAACAACGAACTGAAAACCGTGACGCCGGCCAACTGCGTGTTTGGCCGCGGCAAGATCGATGACCGGCCCGTCGTTGTCGTCGGTGACGACTTTACCGTGCGGGGCGGATCGGCGGACGCGTCGATTTCCGCGAAGCCGACCATGGCCGAGCAGATGGCGCACGATTTCCGGATGCCGATTATCCGCGTCATCGAAGGGTCGGGTGGCGGCGGCTCGGTGAAGACGATCGAAACCAAGGGCGCCGCCAATCTGCCCGGCGGCATCGGCGGCACGGAATGGTACTGGTACACGACGGCCAACATGGCACGGGTGCCTGTGGTGGGGCTCGGGCTGGGATCGGTCGCAGGGCTGGGCGCGGCACGGCTCGCGGCCAGTCATTATTCAGTGATGACGAAGTCATCCGCAATGTTCGTCGCGGGCCCGCCGGTGGTGGCGCGGCTCGGTCAATCGCTCGAGAAGCAGGAGCTTGGCGGCGCGGCGATCCAGACCAAGGCCGGCGGCGTCGATCATGCCGTCGAGACCGAGGAGGAGGCGTTCGAATGCGCGCGCAGATTCCTGTCGTACCTGCCGTCATCGGTGTTCGATCTCCCGCCGACGATTCCCTGCAACGACGATCCGGAGCGCACCGACGAGGCGCTCATCAACATCGTGCCGCGCAGCCGCAAGCAGATCTACAAGATGCGCCCGATCATCGAGTCGGTGGTCGATAAGGGCTCGTTCTTTGAGATGAGCCAGAATTTCGGGCGGTCGGTGATCGCCGGATTGGCCCGGCTCGAAGGCCGCGCGGTGCTGCTGCTGGCGAGCGACCCCTATATCTATGGCGGATCGTGGACCGCCGATGCCTGCCAGAAGGTGGTGCGGTTCGTCGATCTGGCAGAGACGTTTCACCTCCCCATCGTTTATCTGATGGATTGCCCCGGCTTCATGATCGGTCTTGAGGCGGAGAAGGCGGCGACGATCCGTCATGGCGTGCGCGCGATGGCCGCCGTCAACCAGACCACGGTGCCGTGGTGCACGATCATCGTGCGCAATTCATTCGGCGTCGCGGGCGTCGTGCATCAGCCTGCGGGCCGCTTCTCGCTGCGCTATGCGTGGCCCTCGGCCTACTGGGGATCGCTGCCGCTGGAGGGCGGCATTGAGGCGGCTTATCGCGCCGACATTGCGGAGGCCGAAGACCCCAAGGCGAAACTTGCCGAGATTGAGGAGCGTCTCAACAAGCTGCGTTCTCCGTTTCGTTCTGCGGAGAAATTCTGGGTCGAGGAAATCATCGATCCGCGCAAGACGCGTTCGCTGCTGTGTGAATTCGCGCGGCTCGCCGAGCCGCTGCGCACGCTCGGCGTGGCGCGCATGGCGATCAGGCCGTGATTATCTGGCGTCAGCAATAATCATCGCCGCGCCCTTTTCCGCGATCATCGCGGTGGGCGTGTTGGTGTTGCCCGACGTAATCGTCGGCATCACCGACGCATCGACCACGCGCAGCCCTTTGAGGCCGTGAAGGCGCAGCCGTTCGTCCACCACGGCGAGGGGATCGCTCGCCGCGCCCATCTTCGCCGTGCCGACCGGATGGAAGATCGTGGTGCCGATGTCGCCGGCGGCTTTCGCCAGCGACGCATCGTCATCGCCGACCGAGGGGCCGGGGAGATATTCCTGCGGATGATAGCCGGCCAGCGCGTGCTGTTTCATCAGCTTGCGCGTCACGCGAATGGCATCGGCGGCGACCTGACGGTCTTCCGGCGTTGACAGATAATTCGGCGCGATCGCCGGCGCTTCTTCGGGCGCGTTCGACCTGATGCGGATGGTGCCGCGCGACGTCGGCCGCAGGTTGCAGGCGGCGATGGTGATGGCTGGAAAGCGATGCAGCGGCTCGCCGAATTTATCCAGCGACAGCGGCTGGACGTGAAACTGGATGTTGGCGCGCTCCTGATGCGCGTCGGAACGCGTGAAAATGCCGAGTTGCGACGGGGCCATGGTCAGCGGCCCGCGCCGCCTCAGTGCATAATCGACGCCCATCCAGCCGCGCCTGAACAGATTATAATAAGTCTCGTTGAGCGTGCGGACGCCTTCGACCTTGTAGATGGCGCGCTGCTGGAGATGATCCTGCAGGTTGCGGCCGACGCCCTGACGATCGAGCACGGTCTCGATGCCGAGTGGCGCAAGCCATTCCTGAGGGCCGATGCCGGAGCGATGCAGAAGCTGCGTCGAGCCGACCGATCCGGAGCAGAGGATCACTTCACCCTTGGTGCGTGCTTCAATGGTCTCGCCGCCTTGCATGAAACGCACACCGACAGCGCGTCCGTTCTCGACGATCACCTTGTCCACCAGCACGCAGGTTTCCAGCCGCAGGTTCGGACGCGACAATGCGGGCTTCAGAAATCCGCGTGCCGACGACCAGCGCCGCCCGCGCTTCTGGTTGACGTGAAAGTAGCCGATGCCTTCGTTATCGCCGGTGTTGAAATCCGGGGTCTTGCGAATACCCATCTCGTGGGCCGCGTCGGCCACCGCATCGAGAACCTTCCACGACAGACGCGGTGCTTCAATCCGCCAGCCGCCCCCGGTGCCGTGATGCTCGCTCGGCCCAAGAAAATGATCTTCGAGTGTCTTGAACGCGGGCAGCACGTCGTCCCATCCCCAGCCGGTGAGTCCGAGCTGCCGCCAGTGATCGTAGTCCGCGGCCTGTCCGCGCATCGAGATCATGGCGTTGATCGCCGACGATCCGCCGATCACCTTGCCGCGCGGATAGGCCAGAGCGCGGCCGTTGAGCCCGGCTTCGGGTTCGGTCTTGAACATCCAGTCGGAGCGGGGATTGCCGATGGCGAACAGGTATCCCACCGGAATATGAAACCAGATCCAGTTATCCTTGCCGCCGGCTTCCAGGATCAGCACGCGCTTGCGGCTGTCTGCTGAAAGGCGATTGGCGACGATGCAGCCCGCGGTCCCGGCACCGACAACGATGTAGTCGAAATCTCCCTCGAGGCGTTGCGCCATTTTCCGTCCCGTTTGCTTTATTTTGCATGTTTCTCCCACGTTATGACCCCGGCCGGGGTTCGCTGTACAGTCCGATCCTGTGCAATTCCCGTTTGCATGGATGTTGGGTCTGTCGCGCGCTCATGCTAGCTTTGGCCTGTTCTCAAACCGATCACGAGTCATCCGTCATGCCTATCGTCAACCGCGTCGCCGATCTGCAACCCGACATCATGGGGTGGCGGCGCGATCTTCATGCCCATCCGGAACTGATGTACGACGTGCATCGCACGGCGGCCTTTGTCGCCGAGCGGTTGCGGGAATTCGGCTGCGACGAGGTGGCCACAGGTTTGGGCCGCACCGGCGTCGTCGGTGTCATCAAGGGGCGCAAGCGCGCCAATGGCGGCGACCTGAAAGCCATCGGTTTGCGCGCCGACATGGACGCGCTGCCGATCGAGGAAGAAACCGGCGTCGCCTATCGCTCCACCGTGCCGGGCAAGATGCACGCCTGCGGCCACGACGGACACACCGCGATGCTGCTGGGTGCCGCGCGATATCTCGCCGAGACGCGAAATTTCGCGGGCGACGCGGTGATGATCTTCCAGCCGGCAGAAGAGGGCGGCGCTGGCGCGGCCGCGATGATTGCCGATGGTTTGATGGATCGTTTCAAGATCGAACAGGTTTATGGGATGCACAACAGTCCCGGCATGCCCATCGGCACGTTCGCGTCGCGCGTCGGACCGACCATGGCGGCGACCGATCACATCAATATCCGGATTGAAGGCCTCGGCGGACATGCCGCGCGGCCGCACAAGAGCATCGACTCGGTGCTGGTCGGCGCGCAACTCGTGACGGCGTTGCAGTCCATCGTGTCGCGCAGCGTCGATCCGCTGGACGCGGCGGTGATTTCGATGTGCGAGTTCCACGCGGGGAACGCGCGCAACGTCATCCCGCAGACGGCGGAACTGTTCGGCACGGCCCGCACCCTCACGGCGGAGGTGCGCGATCTGATCGAACAACGCGTCGGCGAGGTGGTCGCCGGCGTCGCGCTGCTGTCGGGTGCGAAGATCACGCTGGAGTACGAGCGCAGCTATCCGGTTCTGGTCAATCATGCCGCCGAGACCGATATCGCGATGCGGGTCGCCGCCGATGTTGCGGGGCAGGATAACGTCAGTTCCGAAATTCCGCCCGTCATGGGGGCGGAGGATTTCGCCTACATGCTGGAAGCGCGGCCGGGCGCTTTCATTTTTATCGGCAATGGCGACAGTGCCGGGCTGCATCATCCGGCCTACAATTTTAACGATGACGCTATCGTCTATGGCTCGTCGTACTGGATCAAGCTGGTGGAAACGCAACTGGCGGTCTGACCGACGAGTTGTCGATCCGCCTCAATCATACATTCATTCGGAACCATGCTCACCACGTCGCGTTGAAAGGCGGGAACGATCCCGTAATTTCAACTGGAGTGGGACACATGGCAGCGAAAAAATCGGCGAAAAAATCGGCCAGAAAGCCGGCGAAGAAGTCAGCGCCCAGGAAGCCGGCCGGCAAGGAAAAGCTCCTGAGCGACCTGTTTCATGACACGCTCAAAGATATCTATTTTGCGGAAAAGCAGATTTTAAAGGCATTGCCGAAAATGGCCAAGGCCGCGCAGTCCGGCGAATTGACCGCAGCATTCAAGAAGCACCACGGCGAGACCGAAGGACAGGTCAAGCGTCTGGAGCGGGTGTTCAAGCTGATCGACAAGCCGGCGAAGGGAAAAACCTGTGACGCGATCATGGGAATTCTCGATGAAGGCAAGGAGATTATGCAGGATTATAAAGGCACCGAAGCGCTAGATGCCGGGCTTCTTGCCGCGGCACAGGCGGTCGAGCATTACGAGATATCGCGTTATGGCACGCTGAAGGCGTGGGCCACCAAGCTCGGCATGAACGATGCGGCAAGCCTTCTCGACGAAACGCTTCAGCAGGAACGCAAGACCGACAAGGATCTGACGGCTCTCGCGGAATCCGGAGTGAATTCCGAAGCGCTGGCGGCCTGACAAGCCGTTCCGGCAATCAATGACGCATCCGGTGTCTCGCCAGGACACCGGATGCTTTCGTTGGCTTGAAATGATGATGTGCGGACATCTACCAGCTTGTTTTTAAAGTGAAAAATTTACTTTCAGCGGCCCATTGACTCGCTGGCCGGTGTTAGCTTTATATTAGAACATATCATGAACAAATGACCTGCATTCCTCAGGATGGCAGGCCCGAATTCCAGGAGCGGCGCATGACCAGCGCGCGCATGAGTACGCTTGCGACTTTGCGAGGGACCATCGGTCGCCTTGAAGGCGAGGCCGATGCGCTTCACCGCGTGGCGCTCGGCCATGCGGGCGCGGACGCAATGCTGCAGGGCGGGCTGCTGCGCGGCGCGCTGCATGAGGTGTTCGCGGACGGCGGACGGCACGGCGCGGCGGCGACAGGTTTCATCGCAGGCATTGCGCATCGTCTGGCCGGGCGGCGGCCGCTGGTGTGGGTGCGGCAGGATTTCACGGAAGTTGAATCCGGCGCGCTGTCCATGAGCGGGCTTAACGAACTTGGTCTCGATCCGCGCCTGCTGGTGACGGTGCGCGCCGCGGATGCCGAGACGGCGCTGCGCGCGGCTGCCGACGCGCTGGCCTGCGACGCGCTCGGTGCCGTCGTGCTGGATGTCTGGGGCGAGGTGCGTGCGCTCGATCTGGTCGCGAGCCGCAGGCTGACGCTGGCGGCACGGGCATCGAACGTCGCGTGTCTGATGTTGCGCACGGCGGCGACGCCATCCGCCAGCACGGCGGAGACGCGCTGGATCGTGCGCGCCGCGCGTTCACCACCCGCGATGGAGGCATGGGGCGCACCGATGCTTGACACCCGACTTGTTCGCAACCGTCACGGCGCGACCGGGCAATGGATCATGGAGTGGAAATGCGATGAGGGCTTATTCCGTGACAGAATCTTCCGTGAAGGCGTATTCCGTAAGGACTCGGCGTATTCTCAGCCTGTGGCTGCCGCGCCTGCCGACCGACCGATTGAAGCGCCAGTTTTCGGGGCGCGACGCCGCGCCGGATGACGATCATCCCTGCGTCGTCGTCGCCAAGCTGAACAACGCGCTGCAAATCTCCGCGCTCAACGATGCCGCGGTGGACATCGGCCTTGAAACAGGTCTGCCGCTGGCCAATGTGCGCGCGATCTGTCCCGATGTGCAGGTGTTCGATGCCGACGAGGCAGCAGACAAGAAATTGCTCGGCGATATTGCCGACTGGTGCGACCGCTTCACGCCGCTGGTGGCGCTCGATCCGCCTTATGGATTGTCGCTCGACATCAGCGGTTGCGCGCATCTGTTCGGCGGCGAAGCTTCGATGCTGCGCACGGTGTGTTCGGCGCTGGCGCGGCAAGGCTTCATCGTCAACGCGGCGATTGCAAGCACGCCGGTTTGCGCGCGCACCATGACGCGGGCTGCGCGCAGTTGCATCGTTCCGGATGGCGAGGAGGCGCGCGCCGTCTCTCCGTTGCCGGTGTTTGCGCTGGGTGCCGACGATGCAATCATGCGCGGGTTGCGCCGCGCCGGGCTCAAGACCATCGGCGACGTGGCCGCGCGCGCGCCGCACGAAATCACCGCGCGGTTTGGTGCTGCCTTCACGGGCCTGTTGCAGCAGGCGCTCGGGCAGGGCGACGCGCCGATAAGCCCACGCAAGCCGGTCCCGGATTACATGGTGGAGAAGCGTTTCGCCGAGCCTGTTGCGACCGACAACGTCATTGCCGCGATCCTGTCGGGCCTCGCGCAAATGCTGGTCGCCGCCATGGAACGTCACGGCAAGGGCGCGCGGCGGCTGGAGGCAAGATTCTTCCGCACCGACGGCGCGGTACGCATCATTACGGTGGATGCCGGGCAGCCCATTACCAAGGCCAATGTCGTCGATCGCCTGTTTCGCGAACGGCTCGATGCGCTGGCCGATCCGCTCGATCCAGGTTTTGGTTTCGATCTCATTCGCCTGTCCGCAAGCCACGTCGAGATTGTGGTGCAGGAGCAACGCGTCTTCGACACCCGCACCCAGGATAATGATGACGTGGCAGCGCTGATCGACCGCATCGCCGCGCGCATCGGCGGCAAGCGCGTCGTAGTGCACCTGCCGCGGGACACGCATATTCCGGAACGCGCGGCGATGGCGGCGCCCGCGCAGCAGCATCTTGCAGCAGCATCGCAAGCGATATGGCCTGCGCGAGTCGAGGCTGAACCGCCGTTGCGGCCGCTGCGGCTGTTCGAGAGGCCGGAGGAGATCAATGTCGTGGCAATGTTTCCCGACGGTCCGCCTGCGCAGTTTACATGGCGCAGGGCGAGGCATCGCATCGCGTATGCTGAAGGACCGGAACGCCTTGCGACGGAATGGTGGAGGCAGTCGCTTGATCTCAACCCGGTTCAAAACAGGGAATCGCGAACACGCGATTATTTCCGCATCGAGGATGATGGTGGCTGTCGATTCTGGCTGTATCGCGAAGGTGTTTACCAGCGAGAAGTCAAAACATTCCGCTGGTTCATGCAGGGTGTTTTCGCATGATCTATGCGGAAATCGGCATCACGACGAACTTCTCATTCCTGCGGGGAGCATCGCATCCGCAGGAATATGTACATAAAGCCAGTCGTTATGGTTTGTATGCTGTCGGCATTGCCGACAGAAACACATTGGCAGGTGTGGTGCGCGCCTATGCCGAATTGGGCAACAAGAACCGGAAGGTCCGATACAATCCAAAACTTCTGATCGGTTCGCGCCTCGTTTTTACCGATGGCACTCCGGATATTCTTGTCTATCCCCGCGACCGGGAGGCTTATGGACGTCTTTGCCAGTTGCTCAGCAAAGGCAAGCTGCGAGGCCGGAAGGGCGAATGTCATTTAAGGTTCGATGACCTTGCGGAATTCAGCGAAGGTCAACTGCTGGTCTTGATGCCGTCATACCGGCTTGAGAGTGGCAAAATCCTCCGGGTGCTTGAAGCCCTGCGCAAACTCAAGGTTGAAGGTGTGTGGCTCGCGGCCACCATGTTTTTTCATGGTGATGACCGTCGCCGGATGTCGAGCCTCGATAGAATCGCAACGGCCGCTCGCGTGCCTCTCATCGCGACCAATGACGTCCTGTATCATTTCCACCGCAGGCGCGTTTTGCAGGATGTGGTGATCTGCATCCGCGAAAAGACAAGTATTCATGAGGCGGGCAAAATGCTCGAAACTCACGCAGAGCGTCATTTGCTGCCCCACGAGAGTATGGCTCGTCTTTATAAGGATTTCCCGCAAGCTCTTGAAGAAACAATTCGCTTTGCTGACCGTATCAAATTCAGCCTGAAGCATTTGCAATATAGTTATCCCGACGAGCCTGTGCCGCAGGGCAAAACCGCACAGCAGCATCTTGCGGATCTGACTGAGGCTGGCATCAGGCATTATTTTCAGGGTGAGATCGGCGACAAGCTCCGTGAGACGATCAACAAGGAATTGCGGCTGATCGAGAAGCTCAAATATGCGCACTACTTCCTGACGGTGCATGACATCGTGCGCTACGCGCGCTCGCAGGAAATCCTCTGTCAGGGTCGCGGCTCGGCCGCCAATTCCGCTGTTTGCTACGTGCTCGGCATCACGTCAGTGAATCCGGCAGAGACTGACGTGTTGTTCGAACGATTCATCTCCGAAGAACGCCTGGAGCCTCCCGATATCGATGTCGATTTCGAGCACTCGCGCCGCGAGGAGGTGATGCAATACATCTACAGGCGTTACGGCCGCCATCGCGCCGCCATTGTCGCTACCGTCATTCACTATCGGCCGCGCAGCGCGATCCGCGATGTCGGCAAGGCGCTGGGGCTGACGGAAGATGTCACGGCGGCGCTCGCAGATACGGTGTGGGGAAGCTGGGGCAAGGGTGTCAGTGACATGCAGATCAGGCAGGCGGGGTTCGATCCGCAGAACGGGATGATCCGCCGCGCCGTCGAACTTGCAACCGAACTGATCCGGTTTCCGCGTCACCTGTCACAGCATGTCGGCGGCTTCGTGCTGACGCAGGACCGTCTGGATACTTGCGTCCCCATCGGCAATGCGGCGATGGACGGTCGTACCTTCATCGAATGGGACAAGGACGACATCGACACGCTGAAGATGATGAAGGTCGATGTGCTGGCGCTCGGCATGCTGACCTGCATCCGCAAGTGCTTCGATCTGATCGCGGACCATAAGGGTAAGCGATATGCGCTGGCAGACATCAAGGCAGAAAACGAGGACAGCGGTGAGGTCTTCGACATGCTGTGCCGGGGCGAATCCCTCGGCGTGTTCCAGGTCGAGAGCCGGGCGCAGATGAACATGCTGCCGCGTCTGAGGCCGCGCACGTTTTACGATCTTGTCATCGAGGTCGCCATCGTGCGGCCGGGGCCAATCCAGGGCAACATGGTGCATCCATATCTGAAGCGGCGAGGGATGAAACCAGAAGACATCGAATATCCCTATCCGAAAGGGGGTAATGAAAACGAACTGAAAGATGTTCTTCACAAGACCCTCGGCGTTCCGCTGTTTCAGGAGCAGGCGATGCGCATCGCCATGCAGGCGGCGAAGTTCACGCCCGAGGAGGCCAACGGTCTGCGCCGCGCGATGGCGACATTCCGCAATGTCGGCACCATGCCGAAATTTGAAAGACGAATGGTGGATCGTATGATCGCGCGCGGATACGATCCCGAATTCGCTGTGAGTTGCTTTGACCAGATCAAGGGCTTTGGCAGCTACGGTTTCCCCGAAAGCCATGCCGCCGCATTTGCACAGCTTGTCTATGTGTCGTCATGGCTCAAGCACTATCATCCGGATGCTTTCGCTTGCGGGCTTTTGAATTCGCAGCCGATGGGGTTTTACGCGCCGGCGCAGATCGTCGGCGACGCGCGACAAAATGACGTCGAGGTGCGCGAGATCGATGTCTCGTTCAGCGATGGCCAGAACACGCTGGAAGAACAAAGCGGACAATATCACGCGCTGCGGCTCGGCTTCCGCCAGATCGACGGCTTCGAGGTGTTCGATGTCGATGACGGGTTGACCGAGAAATTCGACAAGGTTCAAAAGAAGCCTCGCGAGGATTATTGGGATCAGCGGATTATTGCCGCGCGGATGCGAAAGCCATTCACCTCGCTGGAAGATTTCGCGCGCGAGACGCGGCTGCCGAAGCGCGCGCTGATCCTGCTGGCCGATGCCGATGCGTTCCGCTCGCTCGGCCTCGACCGCCGTGAGGCCTTGTGGACGGTGCGGCGTCTGCCGGACGATGTTCCGCTGCCGCTATTCTCCGCCGCCGCCGCGCGCGAACAGCCCGACGAAGCTGCGAAACCGCTACCCGTCATGCCGCTGCCGGAGCAGGTGGTAGCCGATTATCAGACCATCAGGCTGTCACTGAAGGGGCACCCGATGGAATTCCTGCGGCCGATGTTTTCGCGCGAGGGCGTGATCGCATGCGCAGCCGTAACCCACGCTAATGACAGGCGGCGCGTGCGCTGTGCCGGGGTCGTGCTGGTGCGGCAGCGGCCCGGAAGCGCCAAAGGCGTCGTATTCATGACGCTGGAGGACGAAACCGGCATCGCCAACATCGTGGTGTGGCCGAAGGTGATGGAGCAATTTCGCAAGGAAGTGATGGGCGCGCGGTTGATTGAAGTCGAGGGGATCATTCAGAGCAGCCCGGACAAGGTGGTTCATCTGGTGGCCGCGCGGCTATTCGACCGTTCGCACGATCTGCAAAATCTTGCCAACGATGCGTTGGGACGAAAGCATCATTTGCCTGCCGGCGTGGCGCTGATTGAATCGCTGGAGGATGAGCGGCGCGCGCATCAAAAAAATTCCGTCCACAAGATACGCCATCCGCGCAATGTCCGTATTCTGCCGCGCTCACGGGATTTTCACTGATGCCTTGATGAGCCGCAGGTGTGGACGGGCCCAAAGAACTCCCGATGCAAATTCTCGACCATGCGTCAGGTTATCTGATGGCGTTCGGGGCAATGATGGCGCGGCTGCGGCAGGCGCGTGAAGGGGGGAGTTGGCACGTCAGGGTCTCATTGGCGCAGACCGGACGCTGGCTTTGGAATCTGGGACGATTCCCGAGCGGGCTTGCAACCAGAGACGTTGGAGGCGACGCGATCGCGCCATTCATGGAAGAAAGCGCTTCGGGTTTTGGCGCGCTGCGTGCAGTGCGGCACTCAGCCGTGATGTCGAAAACACCCGCGCTCTGGTTGCGGCCAGCCATGCCGCTGGGATCTCACGAATCCGTGTGGCCGTCACGCCTCTGACGTTAACCGAAAATAATGTCCATCCCGGCGTTTTTCGATTGTCCAAATCATCAAAGTGGCCCTATTAGCGAAGCTGCGACATTCTGACCCATGGGGTTCGTGCGTGTTTGAAAAGAAATCACAATCTGGAATTTTTCTCTTGCGATTTCAGCAGCTTAACAAGCAGAGATGGGCTGTCGGCGCAGGTCTGGCGGTGCTCACAGGCGTGGCCATATTCGGGCTCTCGCGGGTTGGCCAGACACCGAAGAATCATTCCGATGTGTCGAGTCAGTCGCGGAAGGGACTGTTGCGCTACACGCCGACCGCTGCCGAATGGGCCAGTCTGACGATCCAGCCGGTGGTGGAGCGGGCGTTCCGCGCTGAACACGTCACCGAAGGCAAGATTGCGGTTGATGAAGACCGCGCGACGCCGGTTTTCTCGCCTTACGCCGGACGCGTCACCAAACTCCTTGCACGGCCCGGTGATCGCGTCACCCAAGGCCAGTCGCTGTTCGTCATCGAGGCCGCCGACAACGTGCAGGCGCAGAACGATTTCATTTCGGCCGCGACCGGAATGAACAAGGCTAAATCGCAGCTTGAACTGGCGCAGATCCAGGACAAGCGCGCGCATGATCTCTTTGAGGGCAAGGCCGCGCCGCTGAAGGACTACCAGCAGTCGCAGGCGGCGCTCATTTCTGCGCAGAACGACATGCGTTCATCGGAAACGGCTTTTCAGGTCGCGCGCAATCGCCTGCGCATTCTCGGCCTCACCGATGACGCCATCGCCGCCTTCCAGGAAAAGGGCCGCATCAATCCCGAGACGACGATCTTTGCGCCGATCGCCGGCACGGTGGTGCAGCGGAAAGTCGGTCCCGGCCAATACGTGAATGCGGGCGCGAGCGATCCGGTGTTCGTCATCGGCGATCTCTCGACCGTGTGGCTGACGGCCTTCGTGCGCGAGACCGACGCGCCAGCCGTGGATGTCGGGCAGGAGATCGCATTCAGCGTGCTGGCTTTCCCCGGACGTGTGCTGAATGCGCGCATCAACTACGTCCCGGCAGCGATCGAACCAACCACGCGCCGCCTTATGGTACGTGCCACTATCGAAAATACGGACGGATCGCTGAAACCGGAAATGTTCGCCAATGTCACGATCTATTCCGCAGGCGACCGTCCCGCCATCGGGGTGCCGAAACAGGCGCTGATCTATGAAGGCGATCAGGTGCGGGTGTGGGTCGCGCGCGACGACAAAACCATCGAATTGCGCCAGATCAAGGTTGGCCTCGCCAACGGCGATCTCGTCGAAGTGAAGGGCAATCTCTCCCCTGGCGAGAACATCATCACCAAGGGAAGCCTGTTCATCGACCGCGCCGCGTCAGGAAGCTAGTTCGATCC